>JBCBGC010000169.1:0-14863 GCA_038527215.1 Bacteroidota bacterium | reverse complement strand
GTTAGCGGTCAGGCTTTCATGAATGGGACCGCTGTGATCATCTTCCCCTTCGATTCGCCTGAGCAGGGACAGCTATGGGGAGATGCTTCTTTTGGCAAGGAAATCACCCTGGCAGAAATTAGGCGAATCGAAGGGGAAGATGATCACAGCGGTCCCATTCATGAAAGCCTGACCGCTAACCCAGAGCCGTTGGATTGGAAAAGGGCCATGAAAATTCGATTCAGTGCCAATCGTTTTCTGTCCACGAACCGCCTCGATGTAGAAGAGAAAATCAAAACCGGAGAACTCATCCACGACGCCTTGTCCTTGGTAAAAGTGCCGGAAGATATAGGACCGGCAATCTTAGAATTGAGTATTCAGGGAGTATTACCCATACACTTGAGAAAAAAAGTGGAAGAAACCCTGAACTGGGCAGTCAGCTTTCAGGAGGCAAAAGCGTGGTTTGATCCACGATGGGAAGTGAAAAATGAAGCAAATATTTTGGATGCTTCGGGCAAAAGCCTTAGGCCGGACCGGGTGATGATCGATGGTACCCACGCGGTAGTAGTAGATTATAAAACCGGAAAGGATCATCCCAAGCACCTAAAACAGGTCCAGGAGTATATGGAGGTATTGCAAAAAATGGGATATACGAAGGTTGAAGGGAAACTTTTCTACCTGACGCTCAGCCACATTGTGGATGTTCCTGCTCCTCAGATGGAAAAAATCTGATTCTTTTGTTTGCATTTTTCCCACCCTTCCCTCTATCTTCGCCAGCAAATGATGAACCTGCTTTCATATAGCATCACTCCTTCTGTTGTCCAATCCCCGGGACTAGCAGGCCATCATCATGTACACTTCCATCATTCCTCCTGAAGGAGGAATAATTGAAACATATTGCCCCGGCAGGAGTATTCCTTGTGTTCATGGATTTGCCATCCAGTTAGGCATTTTATGTTAATATCAATTCACCCAATACATTGAAACCCATATTAAGATTAGCCGTGCAGAAGTCAGGCCGTTTGAGCGAACGGAGCCTCGGCTTTCTGGAGGAATGTGGAATTTCCTTCATGCGCAATAAAACCAAGCTCATCAGCAGAGCCTATAACTTTCCCCTGGAGCTTCTTTTCCTCCGGGACGACGATATTCCCAAATATGTGGCCGATGGTGTGGCTGACATTGGGATAGTCGGAGAAAATGTGTGGCAGGAAAAAGGGGATCAGAAAACCGATTTGGTAGAGCGCATGGGCTTCTCCAAATGTCGGTTGTCCATCGCTGTACCCCAGGCCGTAGCCTACAACAGCAGCCAGGACCTGCAAGGCCTGAAAATCGCTACTTCATACCCGAATTTGCTGGGATTCTATCTGGCGGAGCAGAACATCACCGCTGAAATCCACGAAATCAGTGGCTCGGTGGAAATTGCCCCCGGGATCGGACTAGCGGATGCAGTCTGCGACCTGGTTAGCTCTGGCAGTACCTTGTTAGCTAACGGCCTCAAAGAGGCAGAAGTGATCTTCCGCTCGGAAGCCATCATGATCGCTACCCCCGGGCTTGCCGAAGAAAAAGCAGAAATCCTCCAGAAACTACTTTTCCGGATCAAAGCGGTCCTAAGAGCCGAAGCCTATAAATACATCCTCATGAACGTGCCCAATCACGCCATTGAGGAAGTAAGCGGCATCCTGCCCGGTATGCGGAGTCCAACCGTTACGCCCCTGGGGCAAGAAGGGTGGAGTTCGTTACACACGGTGGTGAAAGAAGACGTATTCTGGGAAGTGATTGAGAAGGTTCGGGAAAAAGGAGCCGAAGGTATCCTGGTGATTCCGATTGAAAAAATGATGCTATAGTATGAAGGTCTTTATCAATCCCCCCCAATCTGAGTGGCCTGAATTGCTGAGCCGGCCGGTCTATGACCCGGCAGAGCTAGAAGCAAAGGTTGCGCCGGTCATGCAAGCGGTCAGAGACCGTGGCGATGCTGCCCTCAAGGAATTTACCCAGCGATTTGATCAGGTAGATCTGGAAAGATTTGCCGTACCTCAGGACCAGATAGCCTCGGCTGAAAGTCTTTTGTCAGAGGAGCTAAAACAGGCGATTCAGTTGGCCGAACAAAATATCCGCAAATTCCACCAGGCTCAGGCTTCGCCCCTGCTGAAGGTGGAAACCATGCCTGGCGTGAGTTGCTGGCGAAGAAGCCTTCCCATAGAAAAAGTGGGTCTGTACATCCCTGGAGGATCAGCCCCTTTATTCTCCACCATTTTGATGTTGGGCATTCCAGCCAGCATCGCGGGCTGCAAGCAAATAATCCTTTGTACCCCTCCCGGCAAAGATCAACAAGTTCATCCTGCTATTTTGTATACAGCCTCTTTGCTGGGCATTAAGCAGGTTTTTCAGGTGGGCGGCGCACAGGCCATTGCAGCCATGGCCTACGGAACGGAACAAATCCCTCAGGTGGACAAGATTTTTGGCCCCGGAAATCAGTATGTAACCATCGCCAAGCAATTGGCAGCCAAAGAGGGCATGGCCATCGATATGCCTGCTGGTCCGTCAGAATTAGCGGTAGTGGCCGATGAGACGGCCATCCCAGCCTTTGTGGCGGCAGACCTGCTTTCTCAGGCAGAGCACGGGCCCGACTCTCAGGTCCTTTTGATTACGGATTCTACGGCCATGGTAGAAGCCGTCCAGGAAGCCTTGGACCGCCAACTCGCCTTACTGCCTCGTCAGGGTATCGCCGAGCAGGCCCTGGCCCATAGCCGGGCCTTTGTGATGGCTGACCGAACCTCTATGGTTTCCCTCATCAATGCCTATGCGCCTGAGCATTTGATCCTGGCCGTAGACCGGGATGAGGAAATGGCACTCCAGATTACCCATGCGGGCTCCGTCTTTCTGGGGAACTATACCCCAGAAAGCGTAGGAGACTATGCCTCCGGCACCAACCACACCCTACCCACCAATGGTTTTGCCCGGGCCTACAGCGGCGTGTCTCTGGACTCTTTTGTCAAAAAAATCACCTACCAAAAGCTCTCCCGTGAAGGCTTGCAAAACCTGGGACCCGCGGTGGAGAATATGGCCCAGGCGGAGGAGTTGGAAGCGCATAAAAGGGCCGTTAGTATTCGACTGGCTACGTTAAAGGAAAAGGAATCATGAACCTGGACAGATTGTTGAGAAAGCACTTGAAGGGACTCAAGCCCTACCAGTCAGCCCGGGATGAATACACGGGCCGGGAAGGCATCTTCCTCGATGCCAATGAGAATCCCCTGGGTTCGGCTACCGAGGAAGCCTTCAACCGTTATCCTGATCCCTATCAGCAGGAGGTAAAAGCTGCCCTGGCCCTGGTCAAATTGATCCGGGAGCCGTACATCTTTCTCGGTAATGGCAGTGATGAAGCCATAGATTTGCTCTATCGGGCCTTTTGTGAGCCGGGAGAGGATCATGTCATTTTGTTGCCGCCGACCTACGGCATGTATAAAGTCTCGGCACAGATCAATGGGGTGGACATCCGCGAAGTATCCCTTGCCGAAGATTTTCAGCTGGATGTGGAAGCCATTCGGGCGCGGGTATCGCCTATGACGAAGCTGATCTTCATTTGCTCCCCCAATAATCCCACCGGGAACCTGATGGACCGCGAGGCTATCCGACAAGTAATCGAAATGGCCCCGGGACTGGTGGTGGTAGATGAGGCCTATGCCGATTTTGCACCGGATCAAAGTGTCCTGCATTGGGTGAGGGAATACCCCAATCTGGTGGTCCTCCAAACCTTTTCCAAAGCATGGGGACTAGCCAACCTACGCCTGGGCATGGCTTTCGCCGATCCGGCTATCATCCAGATTCTCAATCAAATCAAGCCTCCCTATAATGTCAACGGCCTGACCCAGCGGATGGCCTTAGAGGCTCTGAAAAACCGAAAAAAAATGCAGCAGCAGGTTTCAGACTTGCTGGAGGAACGGGAAAAGTTACAAGCTGGCCTTTCGGCTTTACCCCTGGTAGAACGGGTCTACCCTTCAGATGCCAATTTTCTCCTGGTGAAAGTCCCGGAACCAGATCGCTGGTATCAGGAATTGATCGATAAGCGCATCATCGTTCGCAATCGCTCCCGGGTTCATCTTTGTGAAGGATGTCTGCGGATCACGGTAGGCAGGCCCTTTGAAAACCGCATGTTACTGGAAGTTTTAGCGCAATTAACATGAAAAAGAAAATTCTGTTTCTAGATAGAGACGGCACCCTGATCGTCGAACCGCCTGAAGATTATCAGGTGGATAGCTTGCAGAAATTGGCGTTTCTGCCTGGGGCCATCACCCAGGCCGCCCGCCTGAAAGCAGCTTCTGATTATCATTGGGTGATGATCACCAACCAGGATGGGCTGGGTACGGAAGGATTTCCTGAGGAGGGCTTCTGGGAGGCGCACCACAAAATGATGGAGATCCTGGAGGGGGAGGGCATCACCTTTGATGAGGTGATCATCGACCGGACCTATAAGCACGAAAAAAAGCCTACTCGCAAACCAGGAACGGCTCTTTTAACCCACTACATGAACGGGGACTACGATCTGGAAAACTCCTGGGTGGTGGGCGATCGTCCTTCTGATATTCAACTGGCCAAGAACCTGGGGGCAAAGGGGATCTTGCTGGGCCGTAGCATCGATCAGCAAGACGACGACCATGATCTGAGGGCCTTGCGGAAGGATACCCTGGAGCTGGAAACGGATACATGGGCAGAGATCACGGGTTTTCTGTTGTCTCTGGAAAAAGCGGGGCGTAAGGCGAGCATTCAGCGGGATACCCGGGAAACCCAGATTTCCATCCAACTGGATTTAGACGGTACCGGGCAAGCAGCTCATGATACCGGCCTGGGTTTTTTTGATCATATGCTCGATCAGTTGGCTAAGCATAGCGGGATCGACTTGCGCATCAAGGCAAAAGGCGACTTGCATATTGACGCTCACCATACTATCGAAGATACCGGGTTGGCGCTTGGGCTGGCTTTTAAGGAAGCCCTGGGAGACAAGCGTGGCATCAACCGCTACGGGCACTTTGCCCTGGTCATGGATGAGGCCTTAGCTGAGGTCGCCCTGGATTTTTCGGGTAGGCCCTGGCTGGTATTCGAGGGAGATTTTGGTCGGGAAAAAGTAGGCGAGATGCCTTGCGAAATGGTGGAGCATTTTTTCAAATCCTTCTGCGATACTGCTGGCACCAATCTGAATATCCGGGTTTCGGGAAAAAATGCGCACCACATGATAGAGGCTACCTTCAAAGGGGTGGCAAAAGCCATGAAACAAGCGATATATCAGCAACCGGGATCTACTGATTTACCTTCAACCAAAGGAGTCTTGTGAAAAAATTAAGCCGCGTAACTCGAAACGATGGCTTCCAACTCAGCCAGGTAACGTGCTTTTTGAGGGGCCCGCAGTTTTTGGGCCGTGGGGGTAAAGTAGGTGTGGGCATGGAGAAACTGAACCTGCAAGCGATTCCAGTCTTCTTCGCCTTGAACGATGCCCCGGCTTTTAAATTCCTGAAAGAGGGTATGGCCAATGGTGTAAAAATCTTTGCGACCCAAATAATCAAGGTCCGCATCGCAGAGGATTTCTTCCAGTTTATGGCTGGGACTTTGCGGCAGTTTGGTGGCCATGATCATGCTACAGATTTGCTTCACCTCAGCCGAGGTAAAGCCAAATTCCGGCAGGTGCTTTCTCGCTATTTCGCAGCTCCGCTGCTCATGCTCATCCATGCCGTGAATAAAACCGCTGTCATGGTAGAGGGCGGCCGTTTTCAGCAGCATCAATGCCTGACCCGTAATGCCTTCTGCTTTGGCAAGGGTCTGGGCGGATTGGTACACATCCAGGGTATGCGCCAAACTATGATAGCTCAGCACAGGGGGCAAATGCAGTTGCAATTGCTCCAGGATAAATTTTTTAGCCCTATTTTCTTTTTTATACCCCATCCCACAAAATGAAAGTGGTCATTATCAAGTATAACGCAGGCAACGTCCAGTCAGTATTATACGCATTGGAGCGCCTGGGGATACATGCGAGCCTCAGTGATGCGCCAGAAGTCATCCATTCTGCGGATAAGGTCATCTTTCCAGGCGTAGGTGAGGCAGGGACGGCGATGCACTATTTACGGGAGCGAAAGCTCGATCAGGTTCTGGTTTCGCTCACGCAACCTGTCCTGGGTGTCTGTCTGGGCATGCAGCTGATGTGCACACATTCCGAGGAGAAAGATACTCCATGCCTGGGAATTTTCGATCATAAGGTTAGGTTATTCCCACAAAAGTCCGAAAAAGTGCCGCATATGGGGTGGAATACCCTGATAACCAGCGATCACGCGCTATGGCAGGGCCTTGAACCAGACCCGCATGTGTATTTTGTCCACAGTTATTATGTGGATCAGGGGCCCTATACCATTGCAGAGACGGACTACATTTTACCGTACTCCGCAGCCCTGCACCGGGACAATTATTACGCGACCCAGTTTCATCCGGAAAAAAGCGGCACCGTTGGTGCGCGCATTCTGGAAAATTTTCTCAAGCTCACTTAATCAATCCTATGCGCATCATTCCCGCCATAGACCTCATCGATGGCAAGTGCGTCCGCCTGGAAAAAGGCGATTACGCCCGCAAAACTGAATATCACGCCGACCCGGTCGAAATGGCCAGACGTTTCGAGGGGGCAGGCATTCAATACCTGCATTTGGTGGATCTGGACGGAGCCAAAGCCGGTAGGGTGATCAACCTGGACATCCTGGAGCGCATCAGTCGGGAGACTTCCCTGAAGGTGGATTTTGGGGGCGGGATCAAAACCGATGAGGATGCCCGTAAAGCATTTGAACATGGGGCGAGCCAGATCAACGTTGGCAGTACCGCGGCCAAACAACCAGGGGTATTCCAATCTTGGCTGGAGACCTATGGAGGCGACAAGGTCCTGCTCAGTGCCGATGTGCGGGATGGCATGGTCGCCATTCACGGCTGGCAAACTCAGACTTCCCAAAGCATTGAATCGCTGATCGAAAGTCATCTGCCCTTTGGCTTACAGCAAGTCGTATGCACGGACATTTCCAAAGATGGCATGCTGACGGGGCCTTCAGTAGCCTTATATCAGCGCCTGCAAGAGCAGTTTCCGGACTTGGCTTTCGTGGCCAGTGGAGGGGTCAGCAGCCTGCAGGATTTGCAAGCCCTCAAAGCTATGCCCATGGCTGGCGCCATTATCGGCAAGGCCTATTATGAAGGCCGGATCACCCTTGAAGAATTAGCCAGCTTACAGGATTAATCCCTCATCACTTCACCTATGTTGACCAAAAGAATCATTCCTTGCCTCGATATAAAAGATGGCCGTACGGTCAAAGGGGTAAATTTTGTGGAGCTACGCGATGCCGGAGACCCGGTGGCTTTGGGAGCCGCTTACGCTGAGCAAGGAGCAGACGAGCTTTGCTTTCTGGATATCACGGCCACGGTAGAAAAACGGGATACCTTGGCTGAACTGGTGCGGGAAGTGGCCCGGGAAATCAATATCCCCTTCACCGTAGGCGGGGGCATTCGTTCGGTGGAGGACGTCTCCCGGCTGCTCAAGGCAGGGGCCGACAAAATCTCTATCAATTCTGCGGCCGTGCGTCACCCTGAGCTGGTTGATGAATTAGCTTCGGAATTTGGCAGCCAGTGCGTGGTCGTGGCCATCGACATCAACCAAATAGAGGATGGAAGCTGGCGGGTACACACCCATGGCGGACGAAAGCCCACCGAGCTGGAAGCAGTAGCCTGGGCCAGGGAAGTCGCCGAGCGCGGAGCGGGAGAGATCCTCTTGACCTCCATGGCCAGCGATGGCACCAAAGCCGGTTTTTCCCTCGATATCACGGCTACCATATCCGAACAACTCAACATCCCGGTTATCGCTTCAGGTGGGGCAGGGGAGAAGCAACATTTTAAAGCAGCCTTTAGGGAAGGCAAAGCCGATGCAGCTCTGGCCGCCAGCGTATTCCACTTTGGGGAGATTCCGATTCCTGAACTCAAGGCGTATTTGAAGGAGGAGGGGCTGCCGATTCGTATGGCCTAATTAGCTTAACTGAAAAATATGTGGGTGAATGAAAATCCTAACGTAAATTTACGCCCTGAATAGAAAATCAAGCCATGATCAAAATCAACAAAACCCCTCAGAAATTCCCCCTGCCAACCTTTGTGCAAGATGCACTAACCGGCAAGGTCTGGAAATTTGGGTGGGTAGATAAAGAAACCCTCGACCTGATCACCGAGAATGAGGAACTTTGGCTGGCCGCTGAAGCCGGAGATAAGGCCAAAGCTGTGAAAAACGCAAAAGGCACTACCTTTCGGGTCTTGGACGGAGCCATACAGGAAGAAGGCAAATCCCTTTTGCTTCGCGTTAAGCTCAAGCCTGGGATGTGGCGTGAAACCGAGTTTGCAGGCCTGCCTCCCCGGGATTTTATGTTTTTGCATCAGCTGGAAACCATCATCAAGCAGCGACGCTTGTATCCGGATGGGAAATCCTACACCTCCAAGCTCTTCAGCAAAGGCATCAATAAGATCGCCCAGAAGGTAGGGGAAGAGGCAGTGGAACTGGTCATTGAAGCCAAAGATCATAACATTAGCCTACTCAAGAACGAGTGTGCAGACCTCCTTTTTCATGTGCTGGTGCTCCTGGAAGCCAAAGGCACCCGCCTGGGAGAAGTAGTAGAAATTCTATCTGAAAGACATAAATTATAGTTTTTCATCCTTTTCCCTCGTTTTTTGCGTACTAGCTATTAACTTCCGCTCTATCAAAGCGAAACCGTATGCCCGAGACTACCGTGAATCAGGATCCAGTGTCGTCGCGTCCTCAACCTGCCAAGTCTGCTAGCAAAGGTCCCAAGTGGTGGGAATTGTTCCTCACAGACCTGGCTGGTATTTACAAATTCATCGTCCGCTTCTTCAAGGATTTATTCAGACCTCCCTACGAAATGAAGGAGGTGATCAACCAGTGTTATATCATTGGGTACAAAACGCTGCCGCTGATTGCGTTTACCGCTTTTGTGGGCGGCATCGTTTTTACCCGACAGTCGCGACCGAGCCTGGAATCTTTTGGCGCAGTATCCTGGTTGCCTTCCCTGGTGGGCGTAGGCATTATTCGCTCCCTCGGACCTCTGATCGCAGGCTTGATCGGTGCAGGGAAAATCGCCTCAAATATTGGCGCTGAATTGGGTTCCATGAAGGTAACGGAGCAGATTGATGCCATGGAAGTTTCCGGCACCAGTCCCTTTACTTTCCTGGTGATCACGCGGGTGCTGGCCTGTTCCCTGATGCTGCCTTTGCTGGTCATTTTTACCGATATTCTGGCCTTGCTGGGGGGCTTCACCTCGGTATATGTGAGTGAAAGCACCAGCTTTCCGCTGTTCTGGGCAGAAGCCTTTAGTACCATCAAAATGGAAGATATTTTTGCTTCCACCCTAAAATCTTTCCTCTTCGGTTTTGCCATTGGGATCGTAGGCTGTTACAAAGGTTTTACTTCTAAAAAAGGGACTGTGGGCGTAGGAAAAGCTGCCAACTCAGCGGTGGTCATTTCTATGTTTATGATCTTTGTGATTGATTTGTTTACCCTGCAGATCATGACCCTGGTCCGGACCCTTATCTACAACTAATCTCATGGCATTTCAGGAAGAATACGGATCTGCATCAACTACCTCGCCTGCAAAAGGGGAGTTGGTGATTGATATTGAGCACTTGCAGAAGGCCTTTGGCGATAATGTGGTGTTGCGGGATATCAGTATGCAGTTGTATGGGCAGGAAAACCTGGTAGTCCTGGGTAAGTCCGGGACGGGGAAATCCGTTCTCATCAAGTGTATCGTTGGTTTGGTCAAACCCGATGCAGGTAAATTATGGGTGTTAGGAAAAGATGTACCTGAGCTGGACAATTACGAGATGAATGCCCTGCGTAAGAAAATTGGCTTTTCCTTTCAGCTCTCCGCCCTCTATGATTCAATGACCGTGCGGGAGAACCTGGAATTTCCCTTGAAAAGAAATGCGCCTCATCTAAATCAGGGGGAAATTAATGACAAAGTAGAAGAAGCCCTTGACAATGTGGGCTTATTGTATGCCATTGACTTTATGCCGGTGGAATTATCGGGTGGGATGCAAAAGCGGGTCGGCATTGCTCGGACCCTGATTCTCAATCCTGAGATCATGTTATATGATGAACCTACCTCCGGGCTAGACCCCATCACCGCAGCGGAAATCAATGAGTTGATCCTGAGTGTACAGGAAAAATATAAAACCTCAGCCATCATTATCACCCATGACATTACCTGTGCCCGGATGACTGGAAACCGGATCAACCTGATGGCGGATGGAGTGTTCCCCCTGAAGGGAACCTACGAAGAATTACAACAGGTGGATGATCCCCGGATCAATCCATTCTTTGAATATTAACCAAGAAAAAACCGAGCCCTGGGCCCGGGCATTTGGCTCCTCAAGCTATGCCGGACCCAGGCACATTGGGAACATAAGACTCATCTTCATGAACCAAGAAACAAGCAAGCAAATAAAACTTGGCGCTTTTGTCCTGGCAGGCATTATTCTCTTTATCGTGGTGCTGGTCCTGATCGGACGGGAACAAAACCTCTTTGAGCGGACCTTTGATGTTTACTGTGAGTTTGAAAATGTAGAAGGTTTGCAAAAAGGCAGCAATGTCTGGTTTTCCGGGGTAAAAGTGGGAACCGTGCAAAGTGTGGAAATCCAAGGACCCGGCGTGGTCCGATTGGATATGAGCCTAACCAACGCATCTCAACCCTTTTTGAAAAAAGACGCTACGGCTTCGGTGGGCAGTGATGGGTTTATCGGGAATAAAATCGTCATCCTGGAGGGCGGTTCTCCTGAAGCCTCCTCTCTGGCAGAAGGGGATAAGGTAACCTCCAAAGCAGCTCAAAGTACGGATGATTTAATCGCAACCTTTTCCGTAACCAACGAAAACCTCTCTAAAATTACCGAAGATATCAAAGGCATTACCGCGGCCATTCGCAGTGGCGATGGAAGTTTGGGTAGCCTAATTCAGGATTCTGCTCTGTATCAGAGCCTGAATTCCAGTGTGTATTCCGCCAAACTAGCTACCCGCAATACCGCCAAAGCGACTGAGGAACTGTCCCGCTTGGTTGCAGACATCAATCAGGGCGAAGGCATGGTCGGAGCGGTCCTGCGGGATACATCCTATGAAGGCCGTCTGGATCGTACTTTATTAGGGGTAGAAAAAACGGCTGACGATGCTGCCGCCGCCGTTGCCCAGCTTTCGCAAATGTCAGAAAGCCTCAAAGCCATCGTGGCTGGCCTGGATGATCCCAACTCCCCAGTCGGGGTGATGCTGTCGGATTCGACTTTTGCCCGAAACCTCCAGGAAAGCATGAACAACCTGCGGGTAAGCTCAGACGAACTGGATCGTACCCTGGAAGCCGCTCAGGAGTCCTTTTTGATGCGGAAGCGGATCTTTAGAAAAAACAAAGAAGAGGAGGAGCAGCCTTCGGCTGAAGGGATGCCCCGGGCGCAGGACGGGAATTAGCTTTCAGGCGTCCTGATCTGAAAAGCCACCGTCTTGACGCATTGGCTGGTGCTCCCATCCTCATGCACCTCACTCAATACCATACGGTCGCGGGTTGGTTGATCAAAAACGGCCTCTAGATCTTTGATAGGAGAAGCGGGAACCCCTGCTTCTCCTAATTTTTTGATCAAGACTTCTCTGCTCATCACGCCTGCTGCAGCCTGCAACAAAGCCACTAACTCGTCCCGGTTTTGCAGGCGTAAAGCATTGGTTTCGAAGTGGGGATGGGTAGCCAGGGCTGGCCTCCCTAAGGCCTCGCAGAGCGCCTTAAAGTGCTGTTCTGTCCCCGTAGAAAGGAGAAGGCCTTTCCCGTCTTTATCGAAAAGGATATCGCCATAGGGAGCAATGTTGGGGTGTCGGCTGCCCATGGGTTGAGGGAGATACCCCAGATTCAGCCAATTACTGGCTTGGTTTGCCAGGGCACTCAGACTGCTATCGAACAGATTTACCTGGACTTCACTGCCTTGGCCTGTTCTTTCCCGGGCCAACAGGGCGATCAACAAGCCTTCTTTCATTTGGTGGGCAGCTAGAATGTCCATCAAGGCTACCGGGAGCTTAGCAGGTGGCCCTTCAGGGTACCCATTCATGGACATCCAGCCGGTTTCAGCCTGAATCAAGGCATCAAAACCGGGCCGGGGATCGTTGGGGCCGTAAGCCGTCAGGTTGACGTAGATCAGTCGTGAGTGGCCTTTGCTTAGGGATGAATAATCCAGGCCAAGTTTTTCAGCTGACCCGGCCTTGAAATTAGCGACCACTATATCCGCTGCCCCAATCCATTGCTTCACTTCTGCCAGGTGGTCGGGCTGCTTTAAGTCCCGAAGCACGCGCTTTTTCCCGTAATTGACGCTGTGATAATAGGCAGAAAATGCTTGGGCAGGATCTTCTACCGGCAATTTCCAGGCACGGGTAACATCTCCTCCCGTCTGGGCATTTTCCACTTTGATGACCTCGGCTCCCAGCTCCGCCAAAAACATGCCGACGCTAGGGCCAGCCAGGACACTGGCCAGCTCTACTACCTTTAGCCCCTGAAAGAACCCCTGTTCCTGCATGCCGATTTGAATTAATCTCCCATAATTCGCTCAATGAGCGATTTTACCGGGTGGTAATGTTTGACCAGGATGACGGTCTTGTCCACTTCCCGGGCGATACTTTCCGGGATGCTGCCAAACAAAATTTGCTGGAAGTAGCCATAGCCAGCCGCCCCTACCACTACCGCATCGTAGGACTCGGCCGCGCTTACGATCCCGCTGGTCACCTGGGCGTCTTCGATGATCTTACTCCCGATTTCAATCCCACTATCCTTAGCCAACTGCTGTTGCTGGTGTCGGAGCCTGGCTTCCATTTCTTCCCGCTGGGCAGTATCTAAACCAGGATCAGCTACCGCGCTGAGGGTAAGATTGCCGCCATTGCTTTTGACCAGGTCAGCCATGTATTTACCGGCTTTGAGCGCATGCTCTCCTCCTGCCGTAGGCAGCAAGAAATTTCTCGGCGCTTTTTCTCCGGCCAGTTTGACCAGCATGATATCTGATTTAGCATTCCGAACCACGGAATCCATGATGTCCCCCAGGATGCGCTGACGCGTGGAGGTATAGCCTTTCCACCCCATCAGAATCAGGTCAGCTCCTCGTTCGCGAGAGGTCTCCAGAATGGCGCGCCCTGCATGGTGCCCAATGCGCAACAGGGAGGTCACGGAGGCCCCATAGCTATGCCCAATCTGGTGGGCCATATCTAAAATGGCTTGTTCACGCTTTACATAAGCTTCCTCTTCAGAGGGGATGGCCTGTACTGGGACCGTAACGACCCTGAGGGCAATGATCTCGGTATCTTTGTCTTTGCCGATGCCCGCAGCCATGCGGATCAGCGGTTCTACATTATGGGGATTGGAAAGCGGGACCAGTATCCGGAACTTTCCTTCCTGAATGGCATATCTCCCTACTGCCACTCTGGAAGGCACGCCCTCTATGCCTAGTTCCTCTGCCTGACTGCCTTTCCAGGCGAAGTAGCCGAGTACCCCCAAAATCAGGCAGGTAATGGCCAGCAGGAGGGGACCAGTGTGGTGAAAAATCTGACTGAGCAGATAGAGATTAGCCAGGATTCCCAATCCCGGCAACAGGGGTACCAGCGGCACCTTAAAGGGGCGCTCGATATTGGGGTATTTTCGGCGGTGAATAATCAAGGCGGCATTGACCAAAATCAACACCAGCAACAAGACGGTATCGGCAAAGTGAGCCAGGTCTTCCAACTCCAGGCTGAGGGCGAAAATCAGGATGGTGCCTCCCACCAACATCACCGAAACGATCGGGGTGCGGGTTCTGGAACTGATGGCCCCAAAGGCCCTGGGAAAATGCCCCAATTGGGCCATGGCCAGGGTAACCCTGGAACCGGCCATGATGGAGGCATTGGAAGCGGAGACCATGGAAAAAATGGCCCCGGCGATGATAACCATGCCGCCAATAGGTCCTAAAAATTTAGTGGCAGCTACGCCCATCGCAGCCTCGGTATATTCGGTAAGTCCGGCGGCAGCTACCACCACTACCACCAGCACATACAGGACGGTTACGATTCCCATAGAAAGGAAAATCGCCCTGGGGATGGTTTTAACAGGATTTTTTACTTCTCCGGCGGTTGCGGCGATGGCCGAGAAGCCAAAGAAGGTGATGAACACCATGGCTGCTGTACTGCCGATTTTGACGATGTCCGTGCTGAATTGATCGATCAAGCCCTGTACATCTACGGAACCTAACCCACCAAAGACAAACCAGATCAGTAAGGCCACTTTACCCAAGGTGACCACGATCTGGAAATTGCCACTTTCCTTGGTCCCTTTGACATTGAGCAAGGTGAGGGCGATCAAAAAGAGAATACCCGACAAGGCCTCGAAGGGGGATTCCCAGATAAATTCATGGAAATAGCTGGAAAGGCTGGCGATGTAGAAGGCGCAGGAAGAGGTGTAGCCTAACACCAGGGCCCAGCCTACAAAATAGGCGAGAGGCGCTGGATAAGTCTTGCGCGCATATAAATATCCCTCCCCGGAGTTTGGGTAGATAGATACGAATTCGCAGTAGGTAAGGGCGGTAAAAAGGGCCACGATGGCAGCCAAACCAAAAGAAAGAATGGCAGCTGAGCCAACATTCCGGATGGCCAGCCCAGATAAAGTGAAGATGCCGGCGGCAATCATGGTACCTACGCCAATGGCGAGGATGGTTGATAATCCCATATCCCGACTGAGTTCGGTCTGGATATTGGCCTTGTGAGAGGGTTGGGAATCCATAGGGTAGTAGTAGCAAAAGTAATATTCCGGGAAGGTATCTCCGGAATATTACTTTT
>JBCBGC010000168.1:0-15069 GCA_038527215.1 Bacteroidota bacterium | reverse complement strand
CCCATCAGGCCTGCACCTCTTCAAACCTCCTACATATATGTCATCCCGGAATGGTCTCCGACCATAGGGAGGGGAACATATCCGGGATCTCCGAGACAGCATCAAGATCAAAGAGACCCCGGATAAGGCTTTTTCCTTTCAGTCAAATGCCTTTCCGGGGTGACACGGCTTATGTCGTGATGCATGTCTTCGACAGGCCTGCGCCTTGTCAACCCTCCTACATATATGTCATCCCAGAATGGCCTCCGACCATAGGGAAGGGAACATATCCGGGATCTCCGAGACAGCATCAAGATCATGGAGACCCCGGATAAGCCTTTTTCCTTGCAGTCAAAAGCCTTTCCGGGGTGACATGGCTTATGTGATGATGCTTGTCCCCAAAAGGCCTGCGCCTCTTCAACCCTCCTACATATATGTCATCCCGGAATAGTCTCCGACCATAGGGAGGGGAACATATCCGGGATCTCCGAGACAGCATCAAGATCAAGGAGACCCCGGATAAGCCTTTTTCCTTACAGTCAAAAGCCTTTCCGGGGTGACATAGCTTATGTGGTGATGCTTATCTCCGACAGGCCTGCGCCTCTACAACCCTATATGCATCAACCACAAAAAAAAGAGCCACCCCATGTGGGGCGGCTCATATCTACTGCTTATCTCTGATTAGTCTTTGATAAACTTCAGGACATAGTCCTGGCGGAACTTCGCGATTTCGTCCTCGGTGGCGAGTTCGATCCGGAAGCCTTCCGCACTCTTCTGCTTGTCGATCTCGGCCTTCAGCGGATAATTGTAATCATCGTAGAAGGTAGAGAAGGTCTTGAGCACCTGATCTTCGAAATGGAAGTAGACCCAGTTGAATTCATCTACCTCAAGGTAAATGGTCAACTCATCATTTTCCTTCTCGCCGAGGGCGTTGATCCGACCGAACTGGTAGACGATCTTAGAGTTGATCACCTTGTTGATCGGGTTGCCACCCAGGCCGATCAGGCCTACATCGGCGTCGCTGTACAGGGCTTTGTGATCCCGGCTGAAGTTGAAGTTCACGCCGGAAAGCAAGATGGTGTACGGCAACTGCTGAGATAGCTTGATGTCGGTATAGATCAGGGAAGTATTTACATTCTCAATGAATTTCCCGGTTTCACGCTCACCAGCGCGACCTTCATCCAACAGTTCAGAAATGGACTCCAGGAAGGTCCGGTCGCGGAAATCAATGGTCCGGTTACTCTGCGTCAGGAAGGAGAACTGCTCGGCCAGTTTATCGGTTTGCTCTTTCGGTAAGACCGGCAAGCCGATGGCCATCACCAGATCAGACGACAACTCTCTTCTCCGCAAATCTTCCTTCCACTGTCCAGCCATCTTCATGTTGATGGTTTTATCCGCAAAGTCATAGGGGAAGCGGAGGAAGCCTTGAGAAGTAATGGTATTCTTGGCATCGTTAAAGCTCACGGTAGAGCCTTTGAATACCCGCCCTTTAATTTTGTCCTCAGAACCAATCTTGAATTCCTTTTTCTTCCGGTCAAAGGTCAGACCACCAGAAGCACTCAGTACCTCAAGGTCGTCATCATCCTCTTTGGCCTGGAGGAAGTTGGAGTAGAACACCCGGTTTTCTGGAACGAAGTTCAGTCCCACAGTCAGCTCATCTCCGCCTTCGTTGGTGAGGTCTGCTGCAATCGGGATAAAGACAGAATCCGGGTTCACGATGGTATTGTCGAAGGTAAACCAAGCTCCTTTGAAGACAGGGTTTTCAGATTCGATTTTCACTTCTCCACCGAAGGAGAGGAACTTACGAGAAGCATCCAACTGGGCATTTCCACGGAAGGCAATCCGTTCCGTGAGGTAGAAGGCATCAGAATCCTGAATCACCCCGGAAGCTACCGTCGTATTATCGCTGTTCACTTTGATGTTGTTAAACTCCACGAACTGCTTCTTACCGTTGACTTCGATGTAATCGTATTTACCCGAACCTTCATACTCATTGCGGCCATACAGCTGAACCGTGGCATCGTAGATGCGGTGCAACTTGGTCTCACGATCCGCCTCAATTTGGGCATCCATAAGCGGCTGGATTTTGCCTCCTTCTGCTATCATCAGCTCTTTGGTTTCCGTAGTGATGACGGCGTCTGCTACGTAGATATAAGGTACGCCACTAACTTTGATGTCCTGGGTCTCTACCTGATAGTAGGCTTCCAGCGCTTTGAAGTTCAAGCTATCAGCGGAAGGATCGGTGGACACAAAGAAGTTGTCTTTGAGGTAGGAACTTACGCCTTCAATCTTCAGATCCCGGGTAGCGCGCTGATAGGCACCTTTACCAAGGGTCGTGTTGAAATTATGCATCGGGAAGGCCGCAAGCTGCTTACCTACCTCTTTGGACTCAAAGGAGGTCTTATGCCGGAATACGTCATAGGTAATGTCTACCGCCTCGGCGATAAAGTGAACCTTTTCTTCATCTTCTTCATCGGCGATGATAAAGTCCGCATTCGGTGCGGTGAAGTCCATGTCTTCAAAGATGATACTATCCCCTCTTACCCTGATCTCACCCAGAATAATTTCTCCGTTTCCGATCATGCCCCGGGGAGAAATGGAAAGGGTTCCGGTGAATTTACCTTGCCCATCGAAGATGGAAATGGCTTCATAGGTAGAGCTTACCGCGAGGGTGCTATCTTTGATGTACCACTTATACAGGGCGGAATTGGCTTCCACTTTAGGGAAGTACACGCCGCCGCGATAGCCGCGCTTCAGGTTGAAATATTTCAACTCAGCCATCACGGAGTCAAAATGGAAAATAAAGGAATCACTCTTGGCGATGGTCCCCAGGTATTCTACCTGCCCATTGCCCCGAAGGCCTTTACTATCCAGGGTAATCTCGTTGAAGAACTTGCCTCGGTTATCATATATGCGATAGCCAAATTCCGGGGTCTGTTGCTTAAACCCAAGGGTATAATCCTCCATCACCTGCAGGGTCTGCCGGAAGGTGGGGAAGATCTCCGAGGAGTAAAATTCCCCTTCAAAATTCAAATTCTCCGCCGATAATTCCTCCAATGAGGGTAAGACAAAGGGGTCTAGCGAGAAGTTCATTTTGTCTTTGACATAGACACCTCCTTCAATATGTGGCTTATCCCAATACAAATATGAGCGGGAATAGCTGTCAAAGACAGGATATTCTTTATAATCTTTTTCTCCACTTTTATTATTCGGGTCGTCGATGTGAATCGCGCCGGTAATCCCTTCAAAGACGGTATTGCTGAGGGCCTGCTCAAAAGGGGTTGGCTCATAGCCCGGAGGAGGGTTACGGACCAGGACAAACCGGACAGAGTCAATCGAATCACATACGATCTTATAGCTATCGTAATCAAAGGTGAAGCTGGGTCTTTCCTCATCACTGGAGTAGAAATTGATTTTTCCACAAGCCACTACCCCACCAAATTGCAGATTACGGTTAGACTGTACGGAAACTTTGGCTTCCATGGGCACCACCCGTAGATAGACCGAATCACTGAGGGAGAAAAAGTTCACCCCACGCATTTCGATATTCATGGTTTCCAGGTTCATCACCGCGTGCGCCCCTGAGTCAACCTTAGAGATAATCTGAATGGCGTCAAAGTCTTTCTTCTTCCGGGCGGCCAGGCTCCATTTGGTGAGCTTGGGCAGCGGGGTGATTTCTTTGGTCTGACGGTCGTAGCGGATAAAACCAGACCCTTCCAGGGCAGGCAAGGCTACTTCCAGCGAACGCGCATCCCCTACCCTTCTGTATACCGGATCTTCCATGATGGAACTCGGATAGATCGGCTGGCCTTTGTTAAGGCTTTTGTAGCGGTGAATGGCCCCAATCGGATTGAACTTTAACATGCCCTTGAACTGACGGAAGCGGTGCATGGTAAAGTAGTCGTAAGACTCAATCGCGGAAACTTTATTTTCCCGGTCGATAAAAGCCGTAAACTCCAGCTGGTCAGTGGTCAGGTTCCATTTGATCGACTCGAAGTACAGGAAGTATTCGTGATAGGAACTGGTAAAAGGAATGCTTTTATAGGTTCCGCGCTTAGGCTTTTTCAATACCACGGAGGAGTCAGAAGAAGTATACACCACATCCATACTGGGGTGGTAAATGCTGTCCTTATCTGAAGTATACAGCACCGCCTCTACGGCCTTACTGATCATTTCCTGATCATCCAGGGCGAAGGCCTCTCCCTGCAAAGCCATCACGGGCTTGCCTTTCCGAAGAATGGCCAGGGTAGCTTTTATATGGCGCTGCACCTGACTGGGCAGCATAGAAGACTCATCCAGATAGGTTTCTTCCACGGGTTCTTCCCCTTCAGTAGCTCCATCATACTCCCAATCGTCCGTACCCCAGTCAGAATCATCAGAACTGAAGCTGGCTTCAGAGTTGGATTCGTCCTCCCACTCGTCGTCGTTCCATTCATCATTTTTCACCTCGTCTTGTAAGAGAGAAGCGGTAGAATGAACCGCCCATGGATCATCTTCCGTGCTGGAAGGCTCCGGGACATAATCTTCCCAGATGTCATAGGAGGTACCTACTTTGCGGGTTCCCATGAGGGAGAATCCCCCTTCATATCGAATGTTGGGGATGAGTTTATCAATCACTACCCCTCCTTCAGAACTCTGGAAAAAAGGATAGTTGGCTTGCTCGAGGGAGCGGTAACCCATATTGGCATCTTCAAAGCGGCCCATGATGGGGGCATCCATCAGGCTTTTGTAATTGAAGGTCACCGTATCGACCTTAACCACACTCTGGTTCAGGTTGATTTTATATGGACCAAAATCACAATAGACATCGTCTTTTTCCAGGCCCATTTTTTCCCAGGTTACCCGTCCGTCTTTACCGGCAAACGTAAGCGAGAGGAGGTTAAAATCGCCTTGAGTCCCGGAAATAAGGGTACTGTCCTGGTGCCGCTCGCTGTAGTATTTCAGGTCAGTGCTGGTATAGCGCACCACTGGGGCTTCATAGGTGCCCTCCTGATCCTCTACCGAAATAAAGGCCAGTTCTGGATCCTTTTGTGAGGCATACCAGAAAGAAGATTTTCTTTTTACCAGAAATCCTCCCCCGATATAGTTATACAGCCCCTCATAGAATTTTTTGAGTCGCTTGGGCGCGAGTTTTTCCAGAGAAACTGCATTTACCACGAGGAATTCAGGCAGGGAAAGTAACACATAACCGTCCTGCTTTTTGATGCGGGTAAAAATCATGGCAAAATAAGCCAGGTCCGGAACGGTCTGGGCTTTTTTGGAAACCATGCGGTTGACGTGGTCAATAAGTTGCGCTTTTTCGTCTTCAGAAAAAGCACCTTCCTGCCAGGCCACGGAGAGCAAGTTGGCGGCTTGTCCCCCCAATTCTCCCCTTTCTTTTTGCAATGCCTGGGTAAACTGTTGGATGAAGGTTTCTGGTTCGGTGGAGAAAAAATCTACTCCCTGAGCCCAGAGTCCTTGCCCCATGCAAAACAAGCAAAGTACTAAGCCGAAACTCCGAAAGATGCTGGTTTTCATATAATGGCTTTAATAAATGAAGGCCGTCTCAAAGTGACGACACCAATAATGCTATTCCTTTTTAATCAAGTGTAGGGAAGCCCAGTTCCCTTCTTCTATGGCTTTTTCCAGGTGTAGGCCCACGGTGCTGGCCTTCTCCTCGATCAATGCCCGATCTTCCAGTAAAATACCGCTCAGGAGCAGGCTTCCACCAGGGATCAGTTTCTCTACATAACGCGGTATGTCCTGTAACAATACATTGCGGTTAATGTTGGCCAGGACCATATCAAAAGGGCCGGGGCCGATCAGGCTGCTATCTCCCAAATCTACAGAAGCACGAGAAATGCCATTCAGGAGGAAATTCTCCCGGGCATTTTCTACGCTCCATGGATCGATATCGATCGCCTGTACGTGGGCTGCTCCCTGCTGATACGCAAGGATAGCCAGTACCCCTGTGCCTGTTCCCATATCTAAGACGTTTTTTTGCTGAAAATCCATAAACTGCATCTGCCGGATCATCAAGCGTGTAGTCTCGTGGTGCCCTGTCCCAAAAGACATTTTGGGATCGAGTCGAATGGTGTAGGCAAAGCCTGGTTTGGGTTGGTGAAATGAGGGAACCAGTTGGCAGAAGTGATCTACTTCTACACTATCATACTGTGACTCCCAAAGTGCGTTCCAATTTTGCGGTGCCAGCGCTTTATGCGTAAACTGCAAACCCTGAGCCATAAAGCTGGCTAGTTGAGTGTGCAATAATTCTGGCTGAAAATCAGTGGCTGGAACATAGGCCAATAAGCCGGAATCCCGTTCTTCAAAACCCGTATAACCTATCTCTGCCAGCAAGGCAACGACAGGCTCTAACCAGGTTTCCTGGGTCTTCAATGCCACCTCTACATATTCCTCTTTCACAATCTGTAACGCTTTACTTTAACGTAGCATTAGCTCATAGGCAGGAAGATTGGGATTATTACTTGTTGTTAGACAAATGGCGGGCAATTTTCCCTATCACTGACAACCGGCAGTCGTGCGAAATTGGGTGTAGGCCACGGAAAAATCTGCGAAGCTCTTTACATCTTCGATATAAACGGTAAAATCCGCAAAGGCTTTGACATCGGTAAAATACCAGTGCCCGGCCTGGGTAGCGAAAGCTTCGGTATCTTCTTTAAATACCACCAGGTCGGCAAAGGATTCTACATCCTCAACGAAAATCCTGTAATTGGCAAACGCGGCTACGTCTTCCACATACACGGAGCCTTTCAACTCACAGATTTTATCCGGAGGCATGGGAGTTGGGACCGGCGTAGGGGTAATAAGGCCTGAAAGCGTTCCCAGAGAAAGGCAGACGAAGATGGAAAGGATTTTCATCGCAGACTAGAATTTAGGAGAAATTTACGGACTATCCCTTTAATAACGAATAAAATGCCCGGGCTTGTCTAACAAAGATTTATTTTTCCCAAGGCAGGAAAAAGCCTATTTCTGATCACCTGTGGGTTCACTGGTCGGCGGGCTGGAAGGAGATTAGGAAAAACTTCAGGCTTCCGTCAGGCTGCGGTTTTAGCAAAAAAGGATGTTCTCCCCGCATGTAGAGTAAATCACCTTTCTCTACTTTAACCTGAGAATCTTCCATTTCCATTTCACCGGCCCCCTCACTAAAGCAAATCAGACAGTCCAAATCCTTTTTGGCGGGGCGATAGATGGCAGGGGACATCAGATGGATGCGCTTGGCTCGGGCAAATCCAGCCCGGAGGGACCGCTCCCATAAAAGGGCTCCGGCATCTCCTTCCTTTTCATAGGGGATATGTTGAAAGGGCGTTTCCTGGCTATTGGATACTTCACTGACCAAATCGGCCATTTCTACTTCTAAGGCGCGGGCAATATTTAGCAATACTGGCAGCGAGGGAATGGTCCGAAAGTTCTCGATTTTTGAAATCAAGCCCGCCGTAACGTGGCTTTTTTCAGCCAGTTCCTGGAGATTCATACGCTTTCCTCTGCGAATCTCCTTAATCCTCCTGCCTACCTGGCTTAAGGCCTGGTCTTTGAATAGTTCTGCCATAATGGGTGCTCCTACCTCATGCTAGGACGTCCATTAAATTACGGATAATCTAGCCAAAATCCTGTCTGGCTGATAAGTGAATATGTAGATTAGGTAATTGAGGCCAAAATTCAGCCGAAAGAGACCTTAATAATCTCCCTGACTGATGATTCCCTGCTCCTTTAACCAGGCTCGGGAAGCTTCGGACAGGCTGGCATCGGCAGCGCAGAAAGTCGCCCGAAGGCTGGTCGTGCGCTGTCCGGGGTGATGCCCCCTCCACCCGTAAATGGTGAGGGCGTGGGTAAGGATCACATCTCCCCGGGAGACGGGAAAATGCTCCGTAGATTGGGCGCCGGGGATGGTATGCCCATCCAAACTCCTGGGTTCGGGAACATGCTCCTCTAATCCTTTCAGGTGTGAGCCAGGCACCGTGTAGCAACAAAGGTCTCCGGGATTTCCATCTAACATGATCCAGACTGAAATCGCATCCCAGGGAGCCAGGCACATTTTCCAGGCTGCCTGTTGTAGCGAAAGCTCCTGTTTCCCTAACCAGACCGCATCCAGCGACTCTTCCTTAGGAAGTTTGCCCAGAAGTTGGGTGGCCAGCATGGACAAAGGATGTTCGAACAGGAAATCCTCAAATTGTAAATCAAGAAATTCCAGGTGGGGCCAGTGGTGACTTTCCGCTTTTTGCTTACTACCTACCAGCTGCAAGTGGTGCAGTAACTGTGCGCAGGTTTGCTCGGAGATCATACCTGGCAAATGCAGAAATCCTTTCTCAGCATACTGCTGCGAGTATTTTGCTGCGGAACGAACGGATATGGGGAGGTCTGACGAGCGCATAGGAGTAGCTTCTTACTTATTCCAGGAATAACGGAGCCAGTGGATAAAGGGAATACCCTCTAGAATTAAGGTCGTCAGAATATTCAGCTAGCAGGTTGAATTATTCGTTTATGGTGTTAAATAAATCAACGGGGGCTTACTCCTGCCCCTGAGCCATATACTGGGAAGGGCTCAGTTTGAACTGCTTACGAAAAGCCGTGCTGAAATAACGGGGGTCATTAAAGCCAACCTCGAAGGCGACCTCACTGACCTTGATTCCCGGTTGTTTGAGCAATTGGGCAGCCTTGTGTAGCCGAAGGTTGACCATAAATTCTTTGGCATTCAGTCCCGTCAAGCCTTTGATTTTTCTGTATAAAACCGAGTGGCTCATTCCGATTGCTGAAGCCAGTTCCTTCACACTGAAGCCCGGATCTCCCATCCGCTCATGCATCAGTTCCAGGACGGATCTCATGAAGCGTTCGTCAGTGGGATTGGCGGTCAGTTGGACCTCCGCAAAAGGATTCATTTGCACAAAGCGATGGTGAAGCTGGCGGCGGTTGGAAATCAGGTTATGAATGCGAGCTCGCAAGATCTCGGGATGGAAGGGTTTGGCGATGTAATCATCGGCCCCCATTTCCAGACCTTGCAGCTTATACTCAAGGGCTGTCTGAGCGGTGAGCAAAATTACCGGGACGTGGCTATAACGGAGATTGGATTTGATCCTTTTGGTTACCTCTATCCCATCCATTTGCGGCATCATCACATCACAGACCACCAGGTCAGGCGTACTGTCCTGCATTACTAGCAAGCCTTCCTCTCCACTTACAGCCTCCTCAATCAGAAATTGTTGTTCTAAAGAAAGGCGGAGAAAGGTTCGGACATCCGGGTTGTCCTCGATGATGAGCACTTTGGGTCTTTCTCCTACTTCCTGGGGATTCCCGGAGATGGCTTCGGCCACCATAAAGGGGACACTTGGTCGCGCTACAGGACTAGCTAATATGTGCTCTTCCATCCCTGCATCCATTTCCTTCAATTCATAGCCTTCCCCCAAAGGAAGTGAGACAATGAAATTTGTCCCGCGCCCTTCCTCGCTTTCTACCTCTATTTCGCCTCCCAGTACGCGTACCAGCTCCATGGTCAAGGCCAGGCCGATCCCTGTCCCTACTTCCTGGATACGGGAACCATTTTCGCCCTGGTAAAACCGATCGAATATTTTCGCCTTTTCTTCACCAGGAATGCCTACCCCAGTATCTGCCACCCCCAAATGCAGGTAGGGCCCGTTCTCCTTTTCCTCCACCCACATACTTAATTTCACCTGCCCGCCTTGTGGGGTAAATTTGAAGGCGTTGGACAGCAAATTGTAGAGGATTTTATCTAGCTTCTCCTGGTCAAGATTCATCCATAAGGCAGAGAAAGCGGTTTTTTCCAGAAAATGCACCTTCTGCCGAACCGCAAAATCCTTAAAGGGTATCACGATTTGTTGGATGGTGGAGCGTACTTCTCCATAGGCCAGGTTGGGTTCCTGGACCGAGGTATCCACTTTCGTAAAGTCTAGCAATTGATTGATCAGGCGCAACAAGCGGTCAGCATTGCGATGCATGAGATTGAGCTGCTCGGAGGCCTCCGGGTTTTTCTGACCAATACGTTTGAGCTGTTCCAGCGGCCCCATGATCATGGTAAGCGGGGTCCTTAACTCGTGGGAAACATTGGTAAAAAAAGCGAGTTTGGCCTGGTTCAGTTCTTCTATTTTTTCCCGTCTCATACGCTCCAGCCTAAGATTGTGCTTCAGGGTCCACTGGGCGTGGGTAAATTTCCGCAAACCAAACAGCAAACCCAGTCCGATCAATACATAGGTTAAAATGGCCCAGTTGGTCCGCCAGAAGGGAGGCAGAATTTCCAGGTTCAGGGTCGCGGCTTGCCCACTCCATACCCCATCTGCATTGGTTCCTTTGACTTTGAAGGTATAGGTACCGGGAGAAAGGTTGGTGAAAGTAGCCATGCGCTGGGTCCCTACATATTGCCAGCCTTCGTGAAATCCCTCCAGCATAAAGGCATATTGGTTGAGGGAAGGCATGGTATAATCCAGGGTCACAAATTCCAGACTGATGGCCCGGTCCTGATAGGTCAAGGTTAGGTGATCCAGCTGATCTATGGGTTGGGTGAGCGGACCTTCAGCATCTTGGAATTCCACTTCCTTGTTGAAGAGTTGCAAGCCTGTAATGACTACCGGTGCCTGATAAGCATTGTGGCGAATGCTATCTGGGTGGAAGTAGGTAAGATGATGAATCCCCCCAAAAAATAAGACACCAGAGCGCATCTTGTGGTAGGAGCGGTAGTTAAACTGGCTCCCACCTAAACCCTCTACTTCTCCATATATCTGGCTTTCCTGTTTTTGAATATCATAGCGAACCAGCCCCCGGTTGGTGCTCAGCCAAAGGGCCCCATTGTCATCACTTAGAATCCCGTAGATGGTGTTATCAGGCAAGCCCTGGGCGGTGCCCATGTGCTTAATTTCGCGACTGCCTTTTTCCAAAGAATGTAAGCCGCCGCCTTCCGTACCAATCCATAAGGTACCATCTTCTCCGGGATAGAGAGAGGTGACCTTACCCGAGCGGAGCGCTCCTTTGGCCAACTCGTCCTGGGCATAGTGAGAAAAATGCCCCGTAGCGGGATTGAAACGGTCCAGGCCTTTGCCATAAGTTCCTACCCAAATAAAGCCATCTGCATCTTCAGCCATTTCAAAAACCACATCGTGGCTGATTCCTTCAGAGGCTCTGGGATCAAAACGGAAAGCCTGGACCTTTCTTTGATCGGGAAAAAGGCGCATCAGCCCCCCTTCATCGGTCCCTAACCAAATCCGATCTTGCCGGTCAATCAATAGGGAGATGAGGTTATTGTTGGTAAAGCCAGGCAGGTTTTCCATGGAAAAAAGGCGGGTCCGGCCCTGCTTTATGTCATAGGCAATCAATCCCCTGCCATAGGTTCCGATCCAGAGGGTTCCTTTGTGGTAAAGCAGGGCTTGAATATTCAGCGGTTGCCGGAGATAACTTTCCGGTAGACCGGGGATACGGTGGTGCTGGAATTTTCCCGTAGCTAGCTCATAGCAATTGAGGCCTCCATCTTCCGTCCCAATCCAGAGGTTTCCTTTATCGTCTTCGGACATCCGCCCGACTACCCGACCATCAAGGCCGAAAGGAGCAGGCCCTTCGATGAGCTGATGAAAGGCATTTTTATCAAAATGACAGACATTGACCCCCCCATAATACGTCCCTAACCAAAGGTCCCCTTTCTGATCACAAAATAAGCTAATGATCGCCTCGTCGTTGAGGCTGGTGGGATCATAAGGCCGAGGCTTTTCGAATCGAACCCGTTGGCCTTGGGCTGAGACGCCGTACAAGCCTTTGAAAGTGCCGGCCCAGATATTGCCTACTTTGTCTTTGGTGAGGCCCATGATAGAAGCGCGCTCCAAGGCCTCGTCTTGCACCAGGGGAATATGGCGCACCTGCCGTTGTTCCTTATGCCAATGGTACAGCCCACAAGCTGTGCCTATCCATAGGTTTCCCTTACGGTCTTTGACCAGCCCGCTGATATTTCTCCCGGTCTTCTCGCACCAGTTATTCAGAGGGATCGGTTCGAAGACCTTCTGGGCAGAGGCTCTCCGGAAAAGCCCATGATTGGTCCCAATCCAGAAATTAGCGTCGTGATCTTCAACCATGGAAAGCACCCCTAACACGGTGCTGGTTTCAGCCACAAAATTTGGCTGAAGGGTCCCTTTTTCTTCATCCAGACGTAGTAGGCCAATGTCTGTTCCCACCCACAATTGATCGTCCTGAGTTTGGTAGATGACACGGGTAGCGTGATGGATCAGGGTATCATGTGGTTTCAGGGGGGAAGGGTAAAAACGGAAACTCAGGCGCTGGCGGTCCAATTGGCAAAGGCCATCCATGGTACCAATCCAGAGCCGTTTTTTGCTATCCTCAAAAATGGCAGTGATGTTGTTGTTGGGCAGGCTCAATGAATCCCCCAGACGATGCCGAAAGATTTCTACCTTCTGCCCGTCATAGCGATTGAGTCCATCCTTGGTTCCAATCCAGATAAAGCCTTGATGATCCTGGTAAATTACCTGAGCGGTATTAAAAGACAGACCGTCATCTACCGAAAGGTGATTGAACCGAAGGCGGCCGGTTTGTGAATAAACCGTCATAGCCGCCAACCCAAGGAGGAGGGTCAATAGTAAGACCTTAAGCCTCAGTCCTGCCATAGTACAGTAGTTAGTTTCCTTATCTAACAATATAGAGATTTTTTTATACCTGAATAGGCTTCCCTTGCCAATCTCTCTACCGCTTAGGGTTGATCGAGTCGAATAGCTTGTAAGGCACGATTGTTACCAGCCGCCAGGAGATAACGCTTCCCTTTTACCGTGATGATGCTGAGGTCTTTGATATCTCCTTCCAGGTATAAGCCACTTTGCGCGGGGGCGACTGCTTCGAATCCCTGCCCGGACCACCTGAGCAGATGACCATAACTGGCATCATTGCGCGGGGTTTCCACTTCTGACTGGAAGTTATTCCCGGCCAGGATTACTTCAGGTTTTCCATCTTGTTCCACATCCAGCAGGACCAGGTCGTTGACTGCGCTGATCTGGGTAGCCAGCGGTAAAGCCTGGTAGGCATAAGTGCCCTTGCCCTGGTTTTCTAAGTAGGCATGCGCAAAGGTCCGGGCCTGATAATGCAAAGAGTTGGAGAGCTGCTGGTCGCCGTAGACTTCAGCCAGCGTAGCCTGCGCAAACTCATTGTAGGTAGGAAAACTTTGTTTAATGTTGGGAACCTGCTCGGAGGAGCACTGCCGGCCTCTTAGGGGATAGAGGGTCTCATCCTGGTAGTAGCCCAGGACAATGTCTCCCTGACCATTTTGGTCGAAGTCTTCATAGAAGATTTCGAAGGGGGCCGCCTGGGAGGCTTTGTATTTATAATTTTGTCCCAAATTCCCCAGCAGTAAATCATCATCTCCATCTCCATCCCAGTCATAGACCAGCAGGCTGTTCCACCAACCGGTGGTTTGCAGGCTTTGGCCTTCAGCATTCACCTGGATTTTCTTGAGGACAAAAGGAAGGTCCCCTCCCTGATTTTCCCAGACCTGCACCTCCATCCACTCCCCTACGACGACCAGATCCAAGCGTCCATCTCCGTTTTGGTCCGTCCATCTTAGATCTGTCACCATGCCCGCCTCAGCAAGTCCCGCTACAAGCTCAGCTGTAACATCCACAAACTTTGCCTGTCCATCCTGGCTCTCATTGCGCAGCAGGTAGGTCTGGCCCGGGCGTGGATACTGTCCGGGATGCTGACGTCCTCCTATGGCCACATCCAGGTCCCCATCCTCATCAAAATCGGCTACAGCCAGTCGCCCTCCACTGCCCGCTATAATCGGCAAGGCAGTTCTGGCATAGGAGAAATTACCGCTTCCGTCATTGAGATAGAGTCGATCCTGATAGGCTTCTTTTCGGGCCCCATATTCATTGCCCCCACTGACCACATATAAATCCTGGTCGCCATCTCCATCGGCGTCAAAAAACCGGGCGCCCATATCCTCCAGGGCACGGTGGACGCGAAAAGGACCATTTGTCTGGGCCTGGAAAGTTCCGTTTGCCTGCTGCATGAGCAAGGCGCCAGCCTGACCGATTGCGCCTCCGACAAATACATCCTCCATCCCATCCTGGTTCACATCTGCCACGGCCAGAAAAGGACCAAGGGTAGACATTTTATGGGGGAGGAGTACTTCCCGCTTAAAGTCATCAAAGCGGTTTTCCCGATGCTGAACAGCCAGCCCCAGACGAGCCGCTTCATCTGGCAGGGGTGGAGAAGCGGGAGCAAAACTTTCCTTGGAAGCCTGGCCTCCTTCAGGAGCCGGAGGTTCCAGTTTCATGGCCTGATTGACAGAGAGATTGGGATAATAGCTCTCCTGACCATTAGGCCAAACGACTTTGAGCTGTTTGATGTTTTTAGCCTGGCCTAATCCAAAGTTTACGCGGGCTTCGCTACTGGAATAAATGCCTTTGATGGTCATGATTTCGGCATGCTGCCATCCTTCACTCGTTTCCACAGAAATTTTGGCGCCCAGGGTTTGGGCTGAAGGCTGGACTTCCAGGGAAATAAAATTCCCGCGCTTTTGCTCTACCGCTTGGTTGCGGTACAGGGAGGCTTTGTCATTGACATTGCTGACCACCAGATCCAGGTCCCCATCGCCATCCAGATCGCCATAGGCCGCTCCATGAGAAAACCCAGGCTCATCAAGGCCCCATGCTTCACTCATTTTCTCGAACTCCAGCCCATTGCGGTTGCGGTAGGCATAGTTAGGCAGGCGCTGCGAAGGAAGGATTTTCAGGGCTTCGTCCACATCCAGAATGTCCCAGACCGTTACCTGTCCATCGTCTGGATGAGACAGGATATAGGCATTCATTTTCTGGGTGACATGTCGGATAAAATTCTTTTCTGCATCCTTGTTTCGAATATCACGTAGCAGGCCGTTTGTGATATAAAGGTCTTTCCATCCATCGAGGTCAAAGTCTGCCAACAGGTTGCTCCAGCTCCAATCGGTAGAAGAAATGCCCGCCATCTGCCCGATCTCGGAGAAGTGGTCCTGCCCCTGGTTGAGTTGGAGGCTGTTGTACATATATTGGTAATGGCCTCCATTTTCCACTACTTTCCAGAAGGCTGCGGGATCCATGCCGCTCATGTTGGCTTTGT
>JBCBGC010000167.1:0-15132 GCA_038527215.1 Bacteroidota bacterium | reverse complement strand
GCACCCCAACCGGGCCCTGATTGCCATTCGAAATGAACTGAGGGATCGGCTCCACGAAACCATGATTCACATCAAAAACGAGCCCTATTACGAGACGATCAATGAGATTAGGCAGATCCACGATAAAGACCTGGCGCAAGAAATGGGGCTGGATCCGGAAACCCTGATCGGTCAATTTAAGGCGCAAAAGAAAATCATAGCTGACCTGGAGCAGGCTGCCCGGGAGGAATCCCCCGAGATGCCCCTTTTGCAGGAAGTTACCACGGCCTATACCGAGCGGTTGAAATTGCTGAAAATGCGGGATCATGTGATCCGTAAAGGGAATTATTCTCTGGCCCTCCTGTTGTTGCAAGGGCTGGGGCTTTTAATCACCGCCCCCTTATTCCTCTTTGGTTTTGTGAACAACTACCATATTTACCGGCTGGTAGCCCATTTGGCCATAAGCAATTTCAAGGACGATCACTTTCACACCTCGATGATGCTGGTATTGGGACTGACCCTCTATCCTATCTTCTATTTGGTCCAGGGCTTGATTGTAGGCCTGGTTACAGGCTCCTTTAGCATCGCAGTCCTCTATGTGTTTGCTACCTTCGCTACCGGATACTTTGCCATGCAGTTTTCGATGTCGGCAAAAAAATGGTGGGCTCGCTGGAGGTTTTTCTGGAAAAAACGCCAACAAAACCCTCAGGTGATGGAGGCCATAGCGTGGAGAAAATCGCTCGTGGAAAAGCTCAAATCCCTCATGGGAAAGGCTGCAGAGGAGGCAGTGGCCTAAGTAAGTATTTTATGCGAAATCACCTCGAATTGGCTTAACATTTGAAGCCCTATTCCCGTATATACAACAACAGCTAATCGCTGATTCTTATCTGTTTTTTCGGGAGTAGTAGTATGATACCATTAGCCTTAATCTTTTTCCTCGTTTGGTTCCTGATGATAGGCTCCTTTTGGAGTGTATTCGAAAAGGCGGGCTATGAAGGCTGGCTGAGCCTCATACCCTTTGTGAACCTGTACTATCTGGCCAAGGTGGCTGGTATGGAAGGCGGCTGGGGATTTGCTATGATGATTCCCGGCGTGAACCTGATTTTCTGGCTGGTAATCAATCTGGCCATTGCTCGCCGGTTCGGAGAAAGCGATGGCTTTGGGCTAGGCATGAGCTTGCTGCCGTATATCTTCTGGCCGATTCTCGGCTTCGGAGATGCCCGACTGGCCCGGGAAGAGGAACCTAACTATGCCCTCTATCAGGAACATTTTGACGATGAGCTTGAGGAAGAATTTCCCGAAGAACCTGCCCGTAACCCTCGCCTGTCTCGCAACCAGGATGGGGACTGGATTGAAGAGATTCCACTCGATGAGTGGTAAACATACGCCAATATTATAGTTGCTTTTGAGTTGGGAGAAGTCATAAACGGGACTTCTCCTTTTTTCATGGGCGCGCTTTAACCTTCTTTAACGGCTAAAACTTTCCTCCTTTCCACGGGGATTGTATTTTGTTTCTCAATCATTTCTTCAATTAAATTCTGAGAATATGAAACCCTTTCAAACCCTGTTTGCCGGGCTATCCATTTGCCTGTTGTTAGGGAGTAGCCTCTCTTGTTCCAAAGAAGTTTATTTGGCTACGGCTATGCCTATTGAAGTAGATGGAAAAACAGAGGAGTGGGATCAGGACAAAATGCAATACAATAGCAGTACGCGCCTTTCCTATTCTTTTGCCAAGAAAGATGATCGCTTCTATTTTTTACTCAAGACCACAGACCAGGACCGGATTGGCCAATTTATGCGCAGTGGATTGGAGGTGTGGATCAATCCGGATGGCAAGCGTCGCAAATCCTATGGCGTAAAATATCCGCTGGGCATGCGGGCTATGATGCGGCAAGGGGGCATGGGCATGGGGCCTCAGGGAGGTATGCCTTCCGCGAACCCCGGTGAAAACCGCAAAAGAGTGTTGGATCGCATGACGCAGGATGTGATGCTGGTGAATTTCTACGAGTCGGGCCGAGAGGGGATTGTATACAAAAAATCCGATACCGAAATCCCTGTAGAAGTGGAGATCAATCTGGAAGAAGGGCCTTTATTTACCTATGAACTTTCCTTTCCGATAGAAGCGGTAGGAGGGGAAGCGAAAAAAGGCCTGTGGCGTATTGGTATTACCACCCCTCAGGCCACTGATTCCGGCAATGTGCCCGCGGGTGCGGGTGGCGGTCGTCCTGGAGGTGGCGGCATGGGACGGATGGGCTCAGCGAGTCCTGGTATGGGCGGTGGACGACCCGGTGGAGGAATGGGCGGTCCCGGAGGCGGGATGAGGCCCAGCGGTATGGCCTCTCCTTTAGCACTTTGGACCAGGGTCGCGGTCAAATAATTTCCGTACACCTACACCATGGAAATCACCTTTCAAAAAGAGTTGAATCGTGCCCACGTCTTCCGCATCAGGCGGCAGGATGGGAGCGAAACCTGGCAGCGTCATACGGACTTTTTCGTTCTGCATGACTTGCTCCATTATGTGGTAGAAAAAAATCTGCGGTATAAAGAGGCTTTCTATGGTCTGGTAGAGCAGGGAAAAAACATCGAAGACTTCGATAACCTGAGCCGGGAAGCATCCCGAAGCCTGCCCTGGGAATCCATCGTAACGGAGCATTTGGTGAACCTCTTCGCGAGCGAGCTGACCAGTGAACAGCCCTGGCAGGATTTCCTGGATCAGGTGGAGACCGTTTGCCGGCAGGCTGGCCTGGAAGTCCCCCAAATAGCGGATTCACAGCTTAGGGCCATTCGAGAACAGTTCAAAGGGCTGCATCAACAATGGCAAAGCCTGAAGGATAGCGAGCGTCTTACCCTTCATTGGCCTTAGGCCGGCAGGACCACCTGGAGGGCCTTTTCCTGAAGGATCTTGCGGAGGGTTAGGATCAGAAAATCCGCATCCTGCTGGCTGAAGGGCATGGGAGGCTTAATCTTGAGCACGTTGTGTAAGGGGCCGTCCGTGCTCATGAGGATGCCGTGTTGGCGCATCCGATTGGCAAGGTAGGTGGCTTCCTGGGCAGCTGGTTCCAGGCTCAGGCGATTGCGAACCAATTCTATTCCCTGAAAGAAGCCGGGCCCTCGCACATCTCCGATCAACGGAAATTCAAATTTTAGTTCCTGCAAGCCTTTGCGCAGGTATGCGCCTACCTCGCGGGCATGCTGCTGTAAGTTTTCCTCCTGGACTACTTTGAGGACTTCCCTGCCAATGGTGGCTGAGACGGGATTTCCCCCAAAGGTGTTGAAATACTCCATGCCGTTGTCAAAAGCCTGGGCTACCTCCTGGGAGCAAATTACCGCGCCCAGGGGATGACCATTCCCGATTGGCTTGCCCAGGGTAACAATATCCGGGACCACGCCTTGCAGCTCAAAGGCCCAAAAGGCTTCTCCGGATCGGCCAAATCCCACTTGTACTTCGTCTGCGATGCAGATCCCTCCAGCCTCCCGGATGATGCGATAAGCCTCCCGTAAGTAGCCAGGCGGAAGCACGATTTGGCCCCCGCAACTAAGAATGCTTTCACAAATAAAACCGGCCACGCCCTTTTTTCGATTTTGGAGCTGCTCGACCAGGGTGCTGATATGAGAGGCATATTTACGCCCGGCCCGGCGATCGTGGCTTTGATAAGGCCCCCGATAGGTATCTGGGGCGGGGGCTACATGCACCCAATCCGGGGCGCCCATGCCGCCTTTCCCCGAGAATTTATAATGACTGATATCTACACAGGCATTGGTATTCCCGTGGTATCCTGCTTCCAGGACCACGAAATCTTGCTGGCCTGAGTAGGCCCGAGCCATCCGCAAGGCCAACTCATTGGCTTCACTTCCCGAATTTACAAAGTGGACCACGGATAAAGGCTTGGGGAAGGTGGCCAACAATTCCTCCGCATAGGCCAATATTTCCTCATGTAGGTAGCGCGTATTGGTATTGAGGACCGCCATTTGGCGTTGGGCGGCCTGGACCACCCGGGGATGTTGGTGCCCTACGTGGGGCACATTATTCACCGTGTCCAGGTAGCGTTGCCCAGCCTGATCATATAGGTAGGGTCCAAAGCCGCGCACGATATGCAAAGGTTCCTCGTAGGAAAGGCTCAGGCTATATCCCAAAAACTCTTTTCTTTTTTCGACCAATTCCGCCTTGGAAAGCGGGCTTGGAGGCGTCGCCTGTTCGTGCCAGCTTACCATCAAGCCAGGGTCCGGACAGATGCCTTGCCAGGTTGCCAATTCATCAGGAAAGGCCACTCCGGGAAAATCTCCCTGCCAGCCCAGCAGATCCAGCATGATCTGGAAATGCAGGTGGGGCGGCCAGCCGCCATTTTCTTCCAGGCTTCCCAAAGCTGCAAACGCAGTGCCTTGTTTTATTTTTTGTCCAACTTTCAATCCTTGCAGAGAGGGACGACTCAGGTGACCGTACAGGGTATAGAAGCTAAAGCCATCGGCCTGATGTTCCAGAATAATCGTCGGACCATAATCCCGGTCCCCGGCATTGTCCTGCAGGCTGTGGACGACCCCATCATAAGGCGCAAAAACCGGCTGCTGTGGGGGCATAAAGATATCCAGTCCCAGGTGGACGGTGCGCCAGCGTGGGCCTTCATTACCAGCTACTAAATAGCTATCGGTAGTGTACAAAGGGCGGGTTTCCAGGTACCGGCCTATGCCAACTTCTGCGCTGGCCTGATGGAGGCTTTCCTGGACACAGGCATCAAGAAGGTGGGTGTCTAAATATTGATTAGCCGTACCCAGAGCCTTGCTCCCTACACTGAGATCCAGGGTGTGCTGGGGCAGGTGCTCGATCTCCATAACAGGGGCAAAAGACTGTTGCCTGGCCCACTGGGCAAATTTCTCCTGCTTGGGATGGGCGGGTAGATTGCAAGCGGTCCGAAGTCGGTAGTGGACAAATTCTGGGGAGACAGCATAGAGCTTTTTTAACAATTCCCACGCGCCTTTTTCACTGATGCTGAGGTAGGCATTGTCCGGATGCTCGACCCGGTTTTGGGCCGCACAGGTAACACTGATCAGCAGGCGGGCCGTAATCAGGGAAAAAAGCACTTCGATTTCCCCGGGCGTAAGGGGGAAATGAGCGTGAAAGCCTTTGACCAGGGGAACCAGTGCCTCAATGGGATCTGTCTGATGCATGAGGGCGTAGGCCGCCGCTACGGCCAACTCATTGATCGTATGGGTATAGTGGACGTCTCCAAAGTCAATGACGGCTTTGACGGAGGGCTGGAAAGGATTTTCTCCGATCAGGACATTGTAATCATTGGCATCGAGATAGGTGACACTTTTTCTCAAGGCCGAAAGTTGGGGAAGGGTTGCTGCCTGGAATCTATCCAGGAAGGTGGTGATTATTTCATGTTCTTCGCCAGAAAATAAGGCCAGGTGTGGCTGAATCCATAAGAGCGAAGAGGGATCCCATTTGAACGCATAATGCGCAGCCGGATGGTCGTATCCCAGGAAAGCCTGACTGAGTTTTCCCAGCACCTCGCCAAGACTGAAAAGCAGAGAAGGCGTATGCGGAGTAAAATGGGCCCAAAGGGTACCATCCACCCAGGACAACAGTTGAGCTTTCCTTATTTCTCCTTCATACTCCACTTCCACCATGGGCTGTTGATCCTTGGTGGGGATCAGTCTGGGGAAGGAGAGATCTGAGGCTTTTGCTTGCAGTCTTTCAAGCAACTGGCTTTGCAGGTCAAGGTGGCCCGCCTCCGTTTCCGAAGTGAAAATTTTGAAGGTATAACGGCACCCATCTTCCGCCTCAAACCGGAAATTGGCATTTTTCTCCCCCGCCAGAGATGTAAGCTCACCCCGCAAGCCCCAATAGCTCTCGATGATCGTAAGGGCTACATTCTGGTTTGAAATAGTCTGCATACGTATGCTGATGATTTGTAGGGAGAATGGATCGGTGAAGCTGCGGATTCTGTGGCAAATTACCAAGTCTTCTCACGCATTCCTGCCAAGAAAAGGGGGCCGCACCCTGTATGGGCCGGCCCCTTTCGGTTTTTACAAAACGTTTTTCGGTTAGTGGATCAGAATCCGTTCCTCTTTCTGCCAGTTGCTGCCCTGGACATGCAGGATATACATGCCGATGGCGAGGTCCCGGGTTGAAATCGGACTGGTCCAAAGGGCCTGATCCATATATCTTCGTTCATGGAAAATGCGTTTTCCATTCATATCCAATAAGGTAATCGCGATCGGTCCCTGTTCGAGGCTGTTGATCTCCAGGTTAAGGGTACCGCCGGGAGAAACGGGATTCGGGTAGGCCCGAACCTGTGCCTGCATGGCACTAAAATAGGTTTCAACCGGAGTGGAATAGCTAAAGGCCCCGTCAAAATCTGTCTGACGGATGCGATAGATATTGCGTCCAAAGTATGGAGCGTGGTCGATGGTTTGATAATATTGAGGTACCTGGCTGTTCCCTTGAGAAGGTACATCCGTTACGGGCTCAAAATTCACCCCATCCGCCGATTTTTCTACCGTGAAGACTTTATTGTTAAACTCCTGGCTGGTACCCCATTGCAGCACCACGCCATCCTGTACGGCTTCTGCTTCGACAAACATCCACTCTACCGGGAAGGTACTGCCCACCTGGAAGAGGTTAGCTTGCGCAACGATTTGCTTCCCGAGAAAGTCAGAGGACCAACTGAGTTGAGCGACCGCTCCGCCTCCGTTTTCATAGTACTCCATCTTGAAGGGTACTAGCTGGCCGGCAGTCAGCGAGATGGTGCCTGACCATTCTGTCGGAGCCTGGTCGATCCACTGGTCAATGACCAGTTGATTGTCTACCCAGAGGCGAACCCCATCATCGGTATTGGTGTAGAAGGTGAAGGTTCCGGTGTAAGGCGCAACGATGCCGCCTTCCCAACGAGCGGAGAAGGTATTGTTGCCAATGCTGGGATCAGGCGAGCCATTCCCCCAGTTGAAGTCGATGTTCGCATCTACGCGCTGTACCGTCGAACCGGTAAAGTTCATGTTGTTATAATAGGTGGCGGTCATGCCATCTCCATTAGGAACTACGGGCTCGGGTGGGAAGGTAGCGATCAGGTTGAAGTTACAGACCGTATGCTGGTTGTTCAGGCCACCGGTTCCTGCCCCAATCCCAACAAATACCCAGGGATCGCCGCTGAAATTGTTGGTTACGATATCGCCGGTGTAAGACTTGCGTAGTAGCCCCCCAAAATATACGTCCAGGGTTTGGGTACTGGCTGTCCATTGGATTTGGACCGTGTGGCTACCGCCATTTTCAATATCATCACAGATCGGGCTAGCACATACCCGGGAAGCAATCACGGAGTTCATGTTGCCGTTTTGCCAGACAAAAATTTCATCATTGCTTTGGCCATAAGTATCAAAGGCTACCCCTACCGAAGGATTGATGCCGCTTACGCCGTGTCCGGTACCTAGCCCACCAATAGCCGCGGTGCCGGCTTTTTGGAAGACAAAAGAAGCCCCATCTGCTCCGCCATCATTGCTACCCAATCCCAGGCTAAAGCTAGCCGTAACATCCTGACTCAGGTCGACCGGCACGGGATACCAAATGGTACCCGCCTGATTATTGGTCGCTGAAGTAAGCTCATAGCATCCGCCCGGAAGTTGTCCGGCACTGCCATTGGTGACCAGGGGTAAGAGGGGCGCGACCGGCGCAAGGCTGTTGATCCAATCCCGGATCAACTCTACGCCCGGAACGTCCAGCACGTTTTTGGCCAGGGGAGGCATAGCGGCAGTATTGCCTACATCATTGAGGCGCTGATAGAGAATAGACTTGCCGGTATCCTGAGGCACGATCACCCGGGCATCTGTGATCCCCAGGGTGTTGATGACGGAACCATTGATATAGTTCTGAAGGGCCAGCGGAGTGGTATAGCGAGCGTCAAAAGCGGCCCGATTACCAGTTTCCGGCCGGTGGCAATGGGAACAGTTAACGTCGAGGTAAGACCTGGCTTTATCTTCCAGCGAGGCACTTCCGTTGGTCTTGGGTTCCAGGGTAAGATAGTTGCCAACGTCCGGATCATTGATAGTCTGGTCGAGGATACCCAAATGACTCAGCGTAACCAATTGATTGGAGGAAATGCCTGAGATAGGATAGGTAATGGCCTTATTCAGATGTCGGGTCTTGGGTCCCAAAACAGAGCCTACCGAAGCCTGGTGGCAGCTCAAACACTCATCCCGACTGGGATAGTGCCAGGTCTGATTGGTTCCGTTGACATTCACTACTTCATCCAGGCTGCCGGAGAGCAACTGGGCATCTGTACCCGCCGCATTCCATTTGTAGGTCAGGTAGTAATAAACGTCATTGTCTCCCAATACTTCAAAGCGGGTTTCCAGTCGTTTGTTCCCCAATTCGAAATGCTTGATCAGCACCGAGCCTTTGGGGAATACCCATTCGCCATTTTCTGACCAGACAATTTTTTCGTCGGTTTTGTCATGAATACCATTTCCATCTTCATCATTGGGCACAGCCAGCCAGCGAAATTTATCAGAACCATCCGACCAGAAAGGCTCGACCATTTCGTAGGGAATGACTCCTGAAGCTGGGGTGAGGTTGGTCAGGTTGCTGAAAGCCCCGGTTTGAGAAAGCCACTGAGGGGCGGGAGGACCCGCATTGGCGGCGGTGAGGCGATAAAGGGTAACGTTGTTGCCCTGCTTACCCAGCAGCAATTCTCCCGTATCGTCTTGTCCAAAAGTGATCAGTCCCCCTGGTCCGAAGTTGGCGATGACGGATTTGGTCCAGGTGCCCCCATTATTTTCAATCGAGAAGATGCGGTTTTGCGAATAGCCCCCGCAGATGTAGTTCCCGACCAGGCCACTGAGCGCAGCTCCCCGGTACACATAGCCCCCGATGATACAGTTGGTTTCGGAGCGGAGAAAATCGACTACAGGCGGCTGGTAAGTTCCAGGCCCCAGGGCCATGGTGTTGGAACCACAGGCACCGGTAGTTCCCTGAAGGTTACCTTCATATTTGGGCCAACCATAGTTTTTGGCTTTTTCCAGCAGGTTGATTTCTTCCCGCTGACCGCCACCGATTTCGCCAATCCAGATATCTCCAGTAGGCTTATCCAGGGTCATGCGGTGAGGATTCCGATGTCCGGTAGACCAAAATTCTTCGAAGGTTCCACCCGTATTATCCTGCCAGGGGTTGTCATTGGGAATGGTATAGCCCACGCCGGTAAACTCATCGGAATAGCCTACGGCATTGGGTCCAGTCTGGGTACCCATTTTACGAATCGGGGCATGGCCGGTAGTGGTGTTTTGGTCAACATCAATACGGATGGTGCCGCCTTCAAAGTTGGAGTAAATATTCTGCGAAGTAGTATAACGCGCCTGCTCTCCCAGCGTCAGGTACAGCATGTCATCATTGCCAAACAGCAAGCCCCCGCCCCGGTGCGTAGAGTTATATAATCTGAGCTTGATCATCACCTGCTCTGAATTGGGCACTACATTGAGGGTACCCGTCTGGACTTCGAAGCGCGATAGGATCATGTAAGAACCTTCGTAGGTGGGGTTGTTTTCACAGGTAAAGGCAATGGGCCCGGCAGGTCCAGCTTGCCCCTGAGGCCCTTTGGCACAATAGAAAACGTAGAAATAATTCTTGTTGGCAGAGGTAGGAACCCCAAACTCAGGGTGAAACGCCAGCCCTAAAAACCCCCCGTCCCAGACTACCGCTGTGGCAGGGCGAAGGTCTAATAAGGTCGTTTTGGTCGTAACCCCAGCATCTGCATGAAAATATTCAATCAGTCCGTCCCGGGAGGCCACAAAAAGCGTATCTGCCTGCGGATGCATCTCGATAACCAGGGGACTGTTGAAGGAAAGGTTAGGATAGGCCGGGGACACCCCGTAGGTGACCGGTCCTCCATTAGAAGGGGTAATGTTGGGCAAGTTCCCGTCCAAAAACTTCCCCACTGGCGATGGGGTATTGATACCCGGAGGCGGAACCATGAGCGGGACAAAAGCAGTTCCTAGCAATAGGACAATCAGGAGGAAGACGTTTCGCTTACTCCAGGCATAGATTTTACTAGCCAAATTCATATTGGGGGAAATAGGTTTCACGAGTTAGGAGGTTAATGGTTGCGTATAGGGACAGAGAAAATTGGGGGACACCCCTATAAAAGTTCCTGATTTTCTTTCAGGAATGCAAAATGTACGAAGTGGTAAAACCCTCTCTTTCAGGAAGGAGGGTGGGTTTGATGGTGTCTTTTGGGCTTCAGGATAGGTAAGTAAAGTTGAAGCTGGGGGAACTTTCAACAAAATTTCCATGTTATGACCAGCCCGGTATTTCAATATTTCGTATAACTAAAATAAGGCTGGAACCGGCATTTTTGGCTTTTTTATTCTTGAATGGTTGATTTCACGACTTGAATGGTTGTATAATCTATTCCCGCCTTCTTTCGAATGACGTAAGCTTCTGGAAGGCAAAGTTCGAATGTGTAAGTTTGGGCATGAAGGTTTTCTACATTCAACACATGGTCTGTCCTCGCTGTATAGAAGCAGTAGAGGAAATCTTCAAGAACTTTGGTGCGGAAATAAGCTATGTGAAATTAGGGGAGGTAAAGGCAGATCTACCGGGGGAAATCTCGGATAAACAACTTGCCACCGCTCTGGAAGATCGAGGGTTTAGCTTGTTGGATCAACGCGAATCCAGGCTGGTCAATCAGGTTAAGAGCTTGCTGATCACGCGCCTGCATGAAAAGCTCCCTTTGCCCGCAGTAAAAACCTCCGTCTGGGTATCAGAGGAATTAGGGGTACCTTATGAGCGTATTTCCCGGATGTTTTCCGCCCTGGAAGGCAAAACCCTGGAGCATTTTTTTCTGGAACTGAAGATCGAGAAAGTAAAGGAATGGTTGGCCTATGGAGAGTATAGTCTGCGAGAAATGGCAGAGCTCCTGGGGTACAGAAGTGTCCCCCATTTATCCCACCAATTCAAACAGCATACAGGTTTTTCTCCCACCGCTTTTCGCCGACTGAAGCACCCCCCTCGGCGGGGCCTGGATGAACTGTGAGGTCTGGCTTGGAGGCGTGTGGGGGAGCAGGGAGTAATAAAAAAATAATCATGGTTTGGCGGTTTGTTGAATAAAGGGAATAAAGGCTTCGGAGGACAAAAACCCGCTATGCCGGTCTACCCATTCCATCTCCTCATCAAACAACAGAAACAGGGGATAGCTTTGATCGGGATGTTTGCCACCAAGAAAGGCGGTAAGTTCATGGTAGCCGTTGCGGGGGCCTGTAGGCAGGTAGCGGTAGGTCCGTCCCAGAAAAGAAACCGCATCCTGGCTCTCCACATCCCAATAAACCGGATAAAAGTCTTCCGTTAATTTTCGGACCACGGTCGTATCCTGGAAGGTGCTTGCTTCCATCATGCCGCAGTATTGGCACCAGTCCGCTCCCAGATATACCAGGACTGGTTTGGGAGCCTGTCTAAGGCTGTCCATCAAATCAGCTGGACCTAGCCAGGACAGGTCTGTCTGAGCTTGCCCACTGAGGGGGAGCCAAAGCCAAATGAGGAGAGATAGATACTTCATCATACCCTATTTAAGTCGATAGCGAACCCCTATAAATCCCCTTCTTCCCTGGTTTGGAGCGTATACATAGGAAGGATCAAAGGTCAGGGCAAAGGGATTATTGGCGGTAGGAATCGCCTGGCCTTCATTGTCAAAACTTACGCCTCTGTCAAAAGGATCAAAGGCCCGGGCAATGGCATCCGCGGAAGGGGTGAAATTGAGTAGGTTTTTTACCCCGCCATAGATTTCCCAATCTTCTCCCAGGGGCTGCGTCAGCTGAAGATTCTGTAAGCTCCAGAACGGGGACATTTCCGGCCGGGGATCCAACTCCCCTAGCAAGGGTAAGCGCATGGGGCCATATATATTGCCGGTGTAGTCTAGCGTCATCCTCCAGGGGAACGTATAACTTAGGTTCCAAACCCCCGTAAAGCGTTCGGTCAGGATTTGCCGCTCTTTCAGGGTTTCTCCATTTTCTTCCGTAAACTGAGCTACATCCATCAGCGTAGCGCCCAGGCTGAACCGCAGGGGAAAACTAAAACTGGCTTCCAGGTTTACACTGACGCCTTGAGAAATGGCATAGCCATCCAGGTTTTCATAGATGATCAGGTTGGGATCTGTATCGTAATCCGGCTGAATTTTGTTGGTGAAATGGGTATACCAAAGGGAAGCATCCATGCGCAGGTAGACTTCACGCGTAAAGAATCTTTCTTCCCAGTTCAGGCTTCCGTGATAGGATTGTTCGGGATTCAGCGCTTCGCGAATTTCTACGCTTCTAGCTCCAGTAAGTGCTGCGTGGTCTTCGGTAAAGAGGTTTACCACCCGAAAACCAGTACCTGTATTAAACCGGAAAACTCTATGTTGAGTCGGAGCCCATTTCCAGGCCATGCGGGGCGTCCATATATTTCCGTGCCGGGAATCATGGTCCCAACGCAGGCCTAAGAGGAGGTTCTGCTCATTTGTCAGGCTGATCTCGTCTTGCAAAAACAGGCCAGGCAGGTGGACCTGATCCGCTTTGTTTTCCTCCAGGTTATTGGCCTCAGCGGTAGCGGGCGTATTATCATCATAGTAGGTGTAGCGGTAGGCCGCCCCCCCTAGCAACTCATGCCGTCCCAGGCTTTTGTCCCACTTTAATTGCGCAAAACCAATCCGCTGATCCGCTATAAAAGGCATATCTCCGTAGACGGAATTTTGGCGATGGCGATTCGCCGAAAACTGTAACAGGACTTTTTCGCGTATGGGTAGCTGATAGGCGCCTACCGCTTCCAGCCGCTCGGTAAAAATACTTTCTGCATAAATGCTGTCCCCACCCCGGAAGGCTGGCGTCCAATTCATCTGCCCGCCCCATCGGTCTTCATAAAAATAGCGGGCTGCGAAGGAGGCAATCCGCTGTTGGGGCCGCTTCATCGTCCATTTATTGAACAAAGAAATACGATGCTGCTGGGTAATATCGGTGAAGCCATCGCCATTGCGATCGATGGGATTCATGTACCGAAAATAATTAGTCCCTATCAGGCTGTGCCATTTTTTGCCAACCTGAAAACTTCCGCCTATATCAGTATTGAATTCCTGCCAGTCGGTGGCAAAGGCATCTATACTGAGCTTATCGGCTTTTTGAGGGGACTGGGTAATGATATTGATCAGGCCCCCTACCGCTTCGGAACCATATAGAGAAGACGCAGGCCCCTTCACGACTTCGATCCGCTCTACCAGACTGTTGGGAATTCCTGATAAGCCATAAACCGTAGACAAGCCACTGACGATGGGCATGCCGTCCAGGAGTACCATGGTATAAGGTCCCTCGAGGCCATTGATATGGATGTCTCCGGTATTGCAGACGTTACAGTTTAACTGAGGACGGACGCCATTGATATGCTGTAAGGCGTCGAAGATATTAGGGGTAGGATTTTTTCGGAAAAATTCAGGGCGAAAAACCTCAACCAGCACAGGACTTTCCATCCGGGTGACGGATTTTTGCGTGCCAGAAATGACCACTTCCTCGGTGAAAATTTCCGCTTCCGTAAGCGCGATCTCCCAGTTGATCTCTTGACCAGCTTCGATGACCAACTCCCGGGTTTGGGTTTCAAACCCCAGTAATGAAATGCGCACCGAATAGGTGCCAGCCGCCGGAATCTGCAGCTGAAACTCGCCCGAAGCATCAGAAAGGGTACCGATAGCTGCGCCAGGAAGTTTGATTTTGGCAAACTCGACTGCAGCTCCCTCGTGGGTGATTTTTCCGGATAAAAGGGCCGATTGGGCCATCATCACGCCAGGAAAAAGCCAAAAGAGTACGGGTAATATAATCCTCATAAACAGGTAGGTAACATTGGTTTTAGGCAAATGTAATAAAAATATTTAGGCAAGACTAAATATTTTGTTATAAATGATTAAAATGTGCGGAGAGGGTGCCCAATCGTGTGCCTAAAGAAAAAAAAGCAAGTCCATAGGGATTTTGCCATATTTGCGGCATGTGGAAGTCACTTCAAGCCTATTGGGCGCATCCTGGATTTCGGGCGACGGGATTAGCTTTCAGCCTCAATGCCCTGTTACTCACTGTTTGGTTTACGCGCTTGCCTGAGGTTAAAACCACCTTGGAATTGAGCGATGGGGATTTGGGCCTGGCCCTTTTCTTCCCTCCTTTTGGGGCGATTCTGGCCATGGTTTTTGGCGGGTATTTTATTCAGAAATGGGGCGAAGGCCGAAGTACGGTCGTTTCGGCCTGGCTCTATATTCTCATCTTGGTGCTTCCCTTTATGGCCCCCAACTGGTACTGGCTATCGGCTAGTCTATTTTTTCTAGGCGCCACTTTTGGGTTTATGGACATCGCGATGAACGCGGCCGCTACCACCCTCGAGAATCAATACAAGCGCGTTATCATGTCGACCTGCCACGGCTTCTTCAGCCTGGGAGGTATGATAGGGGCTCTGCTGGGCAGCTTGATGATCTGGCTGGAGGTCATTCCCACTTTCCATGCCTGGGGCATGATGGGGCTGTGTTCGGTTTTGCTGCTGGTGGCCATTACCGGACCGATCTGGTCGGTCAAGTCTGACGCCACGGAGGAAGGCAGTCATTTTGCTTTGCCGGGCAAAGCTGTCCTGGCGCTCGCCATGATCGCCTTTTGTACTTTTTTAGGAGAAGGAGCGATTGCTGATTGGAGTGCGGTGTATCTGGAAAAAACCCTGCAGGCTGATCCAGCCTATCTCATTGGGCTGGGCTATGCCGGCTTTTCACTGTTTATGACCCTGGGCCGCTTTATGGGAGATGAATGGATTGCCCGATATGGGGGAGGAAAAGTCATCCGATGGGGGGCTTTGACTGCAACAGCAGGCGGTGCGCTCGTCGTTTTCGGAAATTCCTACCTGGCGATCGCTGGCTTTTCGCTGCTAGGGGTTGGGTATTCCTGCATGGTGCCCGTGCTGTTTAGCGAAGCCGGCCGGGTACCAGGGGTGCCCGCGGCTCAAGGCATTGCTGCGGTGGCCACGGTGGGCTATGCCGCCTTTTTGTTGGGCCCTCCCTTGATTGGATTGATCGGCGATGCCTCTAACCTGCGGTGGGGATTGTCCACCTTGCTGATCCTGGGCGTACTCACTGTACTGATTCTGCCCTTTGTGAAATTTACCGACTTGAACGGGAAGTC
>JBCBGC010000166.1:0-15543 GCA_038527215.1 Bacteroidota bacterium | reverse complement strand
CTATTCCCCTCAGGGAGAAGATGGGTATCCCCAGCGGATATGGGATAAGCAAACGGGGGAGATCAATCCCGAGGTGACCACCTACTGGCGGGACAACTATGACCTGGCCTATATCATGAAGCGGGATTGGGCGACCCTAGGTCCCAAGTTGAAAGGGAAAATCCATATTTATTGTGGGGATATGGACAATTATTATCTGAATAATGCCGTCTACCTCGCGGAAGAAATATTGGAAGCTACGACCGATCCTTATTACGAAGGGGAAGTAGACTATGGGGACCGTGCAGAGCACTGTTGGAATGGAGATCACACTCGGGGAAATGGGCTTTCTCGTCTTCGATACCATCAAATGTTTATCCCCAAATGGACTAAGTGGGTGCAGAAAAATGCACCCCGGGGAGCAGACCTTACTTCCTGGCGCTATTAAGCTTGTTGGGGGAATTTTACCACCCTAAACCAATAGTCCTGTAGTCTATGAATCACTTCCCGAAACTCATGGAAATCCACGGGTTTCCGGATGTAACTACTGGCTTGTAGCTGATAACAGGTCTGTACGTCTTCCTGGGATTCGGAGGTAGTGAGAATAATGACGGGAATGGAGGCTAAACTTCGATCTGATTTGATCTCGGTAAGGGTCTCCTGCCCACTGATCCCGGGCATATTTAAGTCCATGATGATCAGATCAGGGCGCAACGCTTCCCCATATTTCCCTCTGCGGTATAAGTGATCGAGGGCTTCATAGCCATTTCTACATACTGATATGCGGCAGGGATATCCCTCCCGCTCAAAAGCTTTCTTGGTTAAAACAATGTCCCCTTCGTTATCCTCAATCAGGAGGATTTCAACGGGAACTCCGTATTCTTTCATACCTAATGATCCCTAATAATGGCCTAAAGTAGCATAAAGTGCCAAAACATACAGCTTTTGGCCGTGATTTACCCACCAAAATGCTAGAACTGGTGGATGATTTCATTGTTTTATTATGTGTCCGACAAACTTACCTCTGGCAGCTGACTGCTATACTCCAGTTGTTTGAGAATACTGAAGTAGAAAGTGCTGCCTTCTCCCGGGGCTGATTCAGCCCAAATTTTCCCTCCGTGATTGCGGACGATTCTTTCACAGATAGCCAAGCCGATGCCTGTACCCGGATACTCTTCTTTACGATGCAGGCGTTTAAATATTTCAAATATTTGGATGAGATCTGCCTGATCAATGCCGATCCCATTATCCTTGACCCAGAATATAAAATGATCCTCTTCCTCGTAACTCCCTACTTTGATGACCGGAGGCTGAGACTGATTGAATTTGATGGCATTTTGTAACAGGTTCTGGAAGACGATGCCGATTTGCTGGGAGGCACATTTTATCCGCTGAGGCAGTTCTTCTACTTCACAAATAACGCCCTTTTCTTCCATCAGGGGTTGCAGATCCCACAGTTTTCGCTGGATAAGGGAGAAAATGGACGTTTCTGATATTTCCGGATTTTTCCTGCGCATCCGAGAGTAATCCAGCAGATCGTGAATGAGCACCTCCATGCGTTTTACGCCATCTACTGCGTATTTAATGTAGGCCTTTCCTTCCTGATCCAGTTGCCCACTATACTCTAATTCCAGCAATTGAACGAAATTTCCCACCATGCGGAGCGGCTCTTGCAGGTCATGTGAGGCTACGTAGGCAAACTGCTCTAACTCTTTGTTGGATTGACGCAATTGGGCATTAGAGGTGGAAAGACGTTTGGTTCGGTTCCGGACTTTATCCTCTAAGGCCAGGTTTTGGTGTTTGAGGGAGCTAAGCAATTCATTGACTCTTTCTTCGGCTTTCCTTTTCTCCGTAATATCGTGGAAAATGCCTGCAATCAGATGATCGTTAGGGGCCTCCATTTTCACATAGCTGATTTCTGTGATGAATGCGTGATTGACCTGGGAGTGATGTATGCCTTCGAATTGGACCGTACCATGCTCTGCAATCTGCAACATGATATCTACTTCTGATTGGGGATCCGTAGGATTGATGGCCTGAAAGGAAGGGATAATCCGGTCCCCAAATTTTTGCTGAAAGGCCGTGCGACTCATCCCGAATAAGTCGGCAAGTTTTTGGTTACAGGAAATGACTTTCCTTTTGTTCTGGTCATAAATAAGCACGCCTTGAAAGGCATGTTCGAAGAGCGCTTTGTAGCGTTCCTCACTTTCCTGCAAAGCACGACTACTGATATACCGGGCCAGCTCGGCTGAGGCCCGGGAAGAGTAGAGTTGGAGGATGTTCTCGGCGAACACCGGATTGTCCAGGGGCTTGGTATCTAAGACTGCAATATGCCCAATTACTTCATGATCCTCATTGAATAAGGGTAAGCCGAGATAACTTTCTACGTTCCAGGTTTTCAGGTCTTCATCCGTCGGAAAGTGTTTTTGAATGTCCTGGGGATAATACTGGGTCCGTTTCTGATCAATGATGTTCAAGCAGGGGGTACCCACCAAAGGATAATAGTAATCCCGTAACAAGGTACCATTGTCCCAGACAGCCTTAGCCATAATGGCCGGCTGACCTTCCACTAATTCTCCCAGAAGCACATAAGGCACTTCCAGCACCTCGGCCATACTTTGGACCAAGGTGGCAAAAAATTCGAAGCCATCCCTTTGGATGCTCGCTACCTGTTGGGAAATGGTTTTCAGGGCCTGTTCGGTCTTTTTGTCGTCCGTAATATCTTTATATAAACAGAGAATTTCTGCTCCCTTCAATCCCATGCTGGGTAACAGAGAAAGGTCTACCGTGCGTTTTTCCTGATCCACCCGCTGAATCTGGCTCTGCCCGGTGATGCCTCGGGCAAGAATGGTCTGATTGATCGCCTCAGGCCGACCCATTAAGTCCTCCAGTTTTCGGAGAAAGGACATTTGGACCAGCTGTTCTTTAGGGAGGGCCAGTACCTGATCTTTGGAGGTGCCTCCGAAAAGCTCAATTAAAGAAGGGTTACAATCTGAGAAGGCTTGTTCCTCAAGGTTATAGACCAGGATGCCTAGCTTCAGGTTATCGAATATCGTCCGGTATTTTCGCTCACTGGCCGCGATTTTTTCTTTAGCCTTGCGTTCTTGGGTTACGTCCCGGAAGCTCAATACTCTTCCGGATAGTTTTCCCTGCACCCAAAGGGGTTTGCTGTAGCGTTCGATCACCCGACCATCTTTGAGTTTCACCTCATCAAAGCGGGTTTTCTCCGGTTCGCTATACATTTTCTTGACGGTAGCGAGGAAATCCTCAGGATTGACAACCTGGGTACATGCGTACTCAATAGCGGAGAGGTTGTCTCCTCCCTGGGGTAACTCTACAGGCATGTTCCAGATCCGCAGGAACTGCTTGTTAAATTGAGCGCTTCGGTCGATTCCCCGGGTTACCAGAATCCCGTCTGCGGTGGATTCAAGGGTGGCCATAGCCAGAGAATGGGCGTAAGCCTGGGCCTGGTCTTTCTCCACCTGCTGGGTAAGATCCTGGACCGTCCCTATCATGGATTTGACCAGACCTCGTTTATCCCGGAGGGCAAGAAATTTGAAGCGATACCATTTTTTCCCCTCCTGCCGGTCCATCGGAACCAACATATCAAGTTCTTTGGCCTCAGGGTTTTTGACGAAAGTGGTAAACTGCGCTTGTTGCTCCTCCAGGATATTTTCTTTGGACCAGGCGCGCACATTGACGGTGTGATTTGGCGGTAGGTTAAAAAGCTTGTCAAACTGCTCAGAGGTTTTGAAGGTATGGGTTTGAAAGTCCCATTCCCAACTGCCGATCTGGGAAAGCGTTTGGGCCTGTTTTAAAGAGGCCTCGCGCATTTTGATAGACTCCTGGAGAGACTCGTTTTGGGTAAAAAACAGGTTCCAAAGGAAGGCTGAAGCCCCAAAAACCATGGTTTGAACCATCAGGCTGCAAAGAAACACGGTCAGGTCAAAGTTGGGTTTAGGGGGGAAATACGTACCTACGACGCATCCTACCAGACAAAGGCCTAAACCCAGGATGTAGGCACGTCTGATCTGCCGTTCCTGAAACAGAAAAAATACCAATAGCAGATACAGGATATAAATACTCGCAATGCTATAGGCAGGTTTGAATAAAAAGGGACTGATCAAGCCTTGGAAGGCCAAAAATCCTAAAATGATATGCCAGCTCAAGCGAGGAGATTTACGGCTACTGATGTAGTAGGTAGCCAGCATCATCCCCATCCCCAGCAGGATGAATAAAGTCCCGTCAAACTTCCCAATAAAGAGGGAAAAAAGTCCGAATATAGCACTGCCGACCAAGCAAATGATCAGAAACTGTTGCATGACTTTTACTCTGAAGCGCTCCGCATCATCAGAAAATCTATGCAGGCCAGCCTGGCTATACCGATACCATAAGTAGGAAATCTTCATGTAGATAACGATTACTCGTGAAAACGGTAAGGCACCAGGGAGAAAAAGAGGTATGTTGGATTGAAACAGGAAAAAGAATGGGGGGCAAGCCAATAGAAAGCACTAGGATGTAACATATTCTTAGGGGGGTTACTTAATCAAGCATGGTGTCCTCATAACCCACTTAACCAAGTAGCCTGTAATTCCTAAGAAGAGAAAACCACATTTTTCGTAATATTTACATACTTGAAAACCCTCCCGATAGATGGCTTTCTTCAGGCTCTAGGGCTATTTCGGCCGCTTGCTGAGTTTTTTCGTTGAGGAAAAAAAGTAAGAAATGGCCTCTGGATGCAGGAAAATGCGATTTAGTCGAAGTAAGAAAAACTTAAATAAGTATTTAATCACCCTCCTAAGCTCACGGCTTAGGGGTGACTTTAGGCGTAATCCTTACACTATTCCCTGGGGTATCTGCCAACTAGCGATTGTGAGGATATTCATTGATCCAGCGAAATCCTCTATTCATGAGTTGGAAATCCTCAGGACCTTTTCTGCGCATCTGCATCCAGAGCGTATCTCCGGCCCATATTCCCTGCATCTCCAGTTGCGTGGAATCCATCCATTGATAAGAGAAGGTATATTGGTTGACGGTGTCTTGACGAGGCCAAAGGTTAAGCTCGGCCAGGCTGGAATCTACTTCCACACTTAGGCGCTCATAGCTATCATCCATCTTTTGGAGCCGGACCCCACCCCAGCGTTCAAAGAGCAGGCGCTGCCAGCGGGTGGTATCGGTAGTCAAGGGAGGAAGGGTGTCTTGATTAAGGACGAATTGATCGACCTCATAGATGCCGAATAAGGGCGGCTTGGGCTTTTTCTCGCCATAATTTTTCTGCGCGCTGACTCCCTGGGTAATTTGCAGGCCCAGGTACAGGGCTACAAACAAGCCCTTAAAAATGCGGAAAGCCAGTTTTTTTCCATGATCCTCTTCAAAGGGTGCTGCCTGGAGTTGAGGTCCGGTCGGCTTGTTTAGCAAAAATAGGTTCAGCATCCTTCGGTAGTCGAGGGCTAGGAGGAATACGGCCATTAGCAGCAAGTTGCTGGAAAAGAGTTTCACCGGAACGTCATAGCTAAAATTGATCATGACCACATTGGTCATCACAGCAATGAGCACAACGGCCCCCAAACTGGTGGTGCGCCTGAAGAGCAACAGTAAGCCGCCAATCACCTCTCCCCATCCCGTAAACACCGTGTAAGGGGTGGAGGCCCCCATAAAGGTCCAGACCAGTCCCATCGGGGAAGCCTCGCCAAAGGGCTCTAGCAATCGGAATAAGGATGGATGCTGAAACTGAAGTTTGAAGACTTTGGCAAACCCATAGCTGAGCATCATGAAGCCGAGATAGTATCGAATCAGCACCGTCAGCCAGAAAAGTAATTTCTGGTAATGGGGTCTTTTGCGATCCAGGGCGGTCCAAATGATACTGCCTACCAGAGAAAATGAAAAAACCATGAAAAGCCGGACATAGTCAGCGGTAGTATCCCCACTGCCATTGGGGCCGGTGGCAATTTCATATTCTATGCCCAGAATATTTTTCCCGACGATAGGAATCAACCAATTCCAAAGGTTCGTATAGGGTTGGAAGATGACGTTTAAGCCTGGGATGGAGGATATTGGGAAAGGGAAGGTATAGAGGAGGACGTATAAGGCTAACCAGGTGAATAGCCACTTATAACCAATGGACCATTGATTTTCTCGTAGATCAGAATAAGTTTCCATAGTAGGTGAAATAGTTGCTGCGGTCAAAAATATACTACTTTACAGAGAAAAAAAGGGAGAAAGCTGCGACTTTTAGAACGCTTCTTTTCTGGTAAGCGTAAAAACAGTTTTTTGTCACCCTCTCTTTTTACCTATACCTACATGGATTACCATATTACCACTGCTCGACTGGGCCTCAGAACCTGGCAGCCCGCTGATCTTGATCCCTTTGCGGCCTTGAATGCAGACCCAGAAGTCATGCGGTATTTTCCCAAGTCCCTTGACCGGGAGACTACCCAGAAGTTTATCGATAAAATCATGGCCCATCACCAGGCGCATGGCTATGGATGGTATGCCGTGGATGAACTAAGCAGTGGCAGCTTTATGGGGTTCATTGGCTTGGCTTATAACGATATGGATGTCGATTTCACCCCCTGCGTAGAAATCGGATGGAGACTTGCCAAGAATTTCTGGCGAAAAGGCTATGCTACTGAAGGGGCCAGGGCCTGCCTGGATTTTGCCTTTGAATCCTTAGGGATGTCAGAGGTCTATTCTTTCACCGCCCTTCAGAATCTCCCTTCTCAGGGCGTGATGAAGAAAATCGGCATGTATCGGGTGGGAGAGTTTGACCATCCAAAGCTGACTAAAGGACATGCCCTGGAGCGACATGTCTTGTATCTCAAGAAAAGTACCGATTAGGTCCTGCCTACAGGCGGGTTCCGAGTTTCGGAATCATCTGCGCTTTCCAACTGGCAAAGGTCCCTTCCAGAATGTGCTTACGCGCTTCTTTGACGAGCCAGAGGAAAAAAGCCAGGTTGTGGACACTGGCGATATAAAAGGCCAGGTACTCCTGGGCTTTGAATAAGTGCCTTAGATAAGCTTTGCTGTAGTATTCATCTACCTCACAGGCCCCTCCGGGATCGAGCGGACTGAAATCTCGCTCGTATTTCTGATTCTTAAGGTTGCGAATGCCTTCCCGGGTGTAGATCAAGCCATGGCGGGCATTGCGGGTCGGTAATACGCAGTCAAACATGTCTACGCCCAGCGCTATGCACTCCAGCAGGTTCACCGGAGTACCCACTCCCATCAGGTAGCGCGGCTTGTCCTGAGGTAAGATGCGGCAGGAAAGGTCGGTCAGTTCATACATGATGTCATGGGGCTCTCCCACCGAGAGACCGCCAATCGCATTGCCGGGCAGGTCCAGACCTGCAATGTATTCCGTCGATTGGGTCCGCAGGTCTGAAAAGGTACTGCCCTGAATGATGGGGAAGAGGTTCTGATCATACCCATAGAGCGGGGCTTGTTCCTGCCAATGCTTTTTGCAGCGTTCTGCCCAGCGATGGGTGAGGTGCATAGAGCGCTCCGCGTAGGCCCGATCACTAGGGTAGGGGGGGCACTCATCCAACACCATCATAATATCCGCCCCGATGGTCCGCTGGATGTCGACTACCTTTTCCGGGGTGAATAAATGCTTGCTGCCGTCAATATGGTTTTTGAAGGTAACTCCTTCCTCGGTCAGCTTTCGGTTTTCCGCCAGGCTGTAGACCTGATAGCCTCCGCTATCTGTCAGCATGGGTTTATCCCAATGAATAAAGCGATGCAAGCCGCCTGCTTCTTGTAGGATCTCGGTGCCTGGACGCAGAAACAAATGGTAGGTATTGCCCAGGATAATCTGGGCCTGAATCTGTTCGGTCAATTCCTTCTGGGGAACTGCCTTGACAGAGCCTACCGTACCCACTGGCATGAAAATGGGCGTCTCGATGACACCGTGGGCCGTGGTCATTTTTCCTGCCCGGGCATGACTCCCAGGATCGGTTTGCAAAAGGTCAAATTGCAGCATAGGCTGCGAATTTAAACAATTCTGCCTATTGTTCCGGTGCTTCCAGGCAGAGGGTTTGCCCTAGCTCATAGCGTTGTTGCTCAGGATGGAGATGAAAGACAAAAGCGCCCTGCCGGTAGATCTCCACCCAAAAGCTTTGCGGAAGGAAGCCTAGCCTGGCCTGGAGAACCTCTTCCATCGGTTGCCCTGCCAGATGCACCTGATAGTGGAGCGCTCCTTCCAGGGCAAAGAACTGGAAGTCCTCTTCCAGGAGAGCTTGGAAACGGGCAGCATGGGTAATGCCGGCAAAGCTTCCATCGGCATCATAATGGTAATAACTGGTATCCTGAAAAACCGCTACCCGCTCTGGCAAGGGACTGTCTGGATGTTCCTCGCTTTGGACATAGGTTTGGCTCTCGCTCTCCTCAAGCCATGCTACCTCATTTGTTTCTTCCAGGCGGCAGCACAAGATATAATCCACCAAGCCATCGGGGCGATAGTATATGCGCTTCACCGGTAGCTCGGGATCGTGTTTGCAATACTGAAATACTTCGGTCCAGACGGGACCTTTGACGTAGTCCTCCCAGCATAAACTGCCATAGCCGCCCATGCCTGATTCCGCTAAATGGTCCCCACTGCCTGCGTAGCGATGCCCATTGATGAAATGCGCACTATCTATGGCTTCCTCCAGGCTGGGGATATAGCCACTGTCTGCAGCTACAATGGACCAGTCGTGGCTTACGTACCACTCCTCTGTTCGGCCCTCAAACTCGATGATCTCCAGGTCCACGTATTCATGCATGCCACCCGTCTCTGCATTTACCTGCAGGATTTCCATGCTATGCAGGTCCCAGGCGACTCGGTCCTCTACCCCTAAAAAGTATTGAAGGCTGTCCTGCCGTGCAGGGAATGGAGAAGACTTTTGACCCAAAAGAGGACTCCCACCTAAGAGAATCAGCATAAAAAGGACGATTCCTTGCTTCATTTTTCTAGCATTAATTACCCTGGCAAGAACAGACTATTTCTTTGTCTACATCCTGAGATTTGAGTATCCGTAGGCTTCCGGTGATTTTTTGTCCTTATTTGAAGAGCAGGGGCAACCATTTACAGACATGCTGCGTGTTGGCAGAGTCTCACAAATAATGCAAATGGCTTAGCATTAAATTTCTCTTAGTTAGATTTCTCTAGCGCTGTAGGTAATGGGCTTACAGCGCTTTTTTTTTGTGGAAGGGACTTGGATACCGAGAGAAATGTTCCGGGATAAAACCTGGATTTCCCCTAGTTTTCTGGCACATTTTTAATACTTGCTCAACATGCGCTGGAACTTGTTTTTGGCCTGCTTCTTGATGGCCTCATCCCTCACCCTGGCTTCCCAACCCGAAAAATCTCCTCCTCAATATCCCCGCATTCATTTTTCTACTCACCCCACTACCAGTCCAAGCCGGATCAAGGTGCCTGACCGCCTGCAACTCTTGTATACCCAGCAAGGGCAAATGGTCGTAGAGGTCTGGGACCGGAAGAACCAGCTTTGGATGAAGAGAAAAACTGAGGCCCAGCAAGGGGAAATGATGCTGCCTTTCAAGCGCTTACCCGCCGGGATGTATACCGTCAAAGTCTCGGATGGATCCCAGGCCCAGTCCTGGACCATTCTACATGAGGCCGCTCCTGACGAGTAGGGTTGAGAAATAGACCTGGAGCAAAACGAGCCACCCGGCATCCGGAGGGCTCGTTTTGCTTATATGTCCATGCTATAAGCCCGGATATTTCGCATGGGCTAACAAATGTAGCGGGGAAAGCGTATCTTTCCTTACCCATTGGGTCAACACTTCCCTTTATCAGCGTCCAACGTAATGTCTCATACACCTATGCAGGTTCGTTATCAACAAAGGGAAGACCTTTTCTTTCAGCGATTAAAAGAACGGGTACACGGATATTTCCGGGAACATGCCTATTCCACCTATGCCAATCCGGCTTTTTTTATCAAAGCCGGGGTGCTGGTCAGTCTATATGTAGGTTGCTATCTGATGATCTGGCTGCTGGGGAGCCAGGTAGGGTGGCTGTTTCTGGGCTATATGGGCATGGGGGCCCTGGCGATCCTGGTAGGGCTGAATCTGGCCCATGACGCTGCCCATGGGACCATCTCCCCTCATCGGAAGGTCAACCAGGCTTTCTGTATGGTGTTCGATTTACTAGGGGCAAACTCCTTCATGTGGCGCAACCGCCATGTGTTTGCCCATCATGCCTTTCCCAATGTCCTGGATCAGGACTCAGATATTCAGCAGGTCGATTTTGTTAGGATTTTTCCCCACGCCGAAAAACTCAAGGTGCATAAGTGGCAGCATATCTATATGCCCTTTGTCTACTTGCTGTATACCCTGCACTGGCTTTGGCGGAGGGATTTTACTGATTTCTGGGCTAATAACATTGGCGCATTCAAAGCGGGTAAGATTCCCTCCCGGGAGTACCTCAAATTGATCGGATTCAAACTCCTTTACCTGACCTATGTACTGATCCTGCCGTTAATTTGGGTTCCTCAACCTGCCTGGGTCATCGTCCTGGCTTTTATCGCCATGAATATGACTGCAAGTATGGTGATTGCGGTTGCCCTGGTTTCGGCTCATGTAGGAGAGGATGCGGTATTTCCGCAGGTGGATAGGGAGGGGAAACTGCCCTATACCTGGGCGGAACATCAACTGATTACTACGGCGGATTTTGCTACCCAGAATCCCGTCGTCAATTTCCTCTTTGGCGGCTTTAATCATCATGTGGTCCACCACCTTTTTCCTCGGATCTGCCATATTCACTATCCGGCCTTAACCCCCATGGTGGCCGAGACAGCCGCTGAATTTGGCTTGCCCTATCATTGTGAACCCCTGGTTTCTCAGGCGATTTTGTCCCATTGGCGCTTGCTGCGGGAAAGAGGCTGGAATAGTTGGCAAATGGATGAAGAATGGTAGTGAGTATGAAATCCTTGATTCCTTTCTGGACGTTGTATTTGCCCCTCTTTTCGCTAGCTGGCATCCTCAGTCTGTATGGGCTCTTTTATTTCTGGAAAAAAGAGCAACTGGCGAAATTGAAAATTCATCCTCATCCTCCCAAGGACCATATCATGAAGAAAGAGCGGCGTTACACCTGGTATTCTCTGGGGGTATTTGCCCTGGCTGGCCTGGGGTTGGATTGGTTCACCGCTCAAGCCTGGACCCAGGTCTTTACGGATTGGCAAGCCTTTCCCTGGTGGTATCATCCTGTGTCCCTGCTGTTGATTTTCGGACTAAATGATGCTTACTTTTACTGGGTCCACCGCTTCTTACACTGGAAACCCATTTTCCAACGGGTGCACATCTGGCATCATAAATTTCATCATCCGACTCCCTTTACCGCCTTTGCGTTCCATCCCATCGAAGCCGTGTTGCAAATCGGGTTTATCCCTTTGGTCGCCCTGGTTTTACCCATACACAGCAGCTTATTCTTGTTCTTCGTCAGTTTCCTCCTGCTCATGAGCATCTACGGTCATCTGGGCTTTGAGCTAAGAGCCAACAAAAAAGGGATCGCCCGCTGGTTTAACACCGCCATCCACCATCACCAGCACCATGAATTTTTCCACTACAACTATGGTATCTACTTGAATTTTTGGGACAAAATCATGGGCACCAACCATCCTACCTACCCAGAGGCATTTTGGGAGTTTGGAGAGCAAGTAGAGAAGAAAGCTGAAAAGGTGGACTACTCGCAGAAATAAGTGGTCAGATCGGCGCGTTCGGTGGTGGTGCCGTTAAGGTTCACCGAAGAGGTATCATAGCGCGGACCATCCTTAAATAAGTCCAATTGATCCCCACAAATGGTTTGTGGATCGTAGAGGGTATCAGTTTCCAATACCAAAGTCCCGTTGACATAGTTGCGGGAATTGACCTGGGCCCTGCATTCCTCACAGGTCTCGCGACAGGCCAGGAAGGTGAGAAAAAGGAAGCCAAAGTAGAGGAACAGGCTAAATCTGGATGGGAGGTTCATGGTTGCGATTATTATGGGCTTAGGATTGGCTTACCAGCGAATGGTTCCCCTGGCGAGGCGCCGGTTGAAACTTTTCATATACTCCTCACCCAGTCGTCGAATGCGGAGAATATTAACTTGTTCGTCAATATGATCCAGAAGAATGCGATTTTCCACAAAGAGGGGTTCATCCAGGCAAGTTTGCCCGATTTCCACCTCAATCCAATGCGCATCTCCCAGCACCTCGACCCCGGTTAGCCAGATCGGCAAGGGACGGCCAGCAGCCCGGAAATCAAGATGCCGACCCAGATAGCGAGCCAGGACCGATAAGGACTGGACCTTTTCTTCCGAAAAAATCAGCCCACCATCAATTAAGCCTTCTTGTTGAAGGGCATCGTGGAGGTTGTCGGAAAAAATTTTCACTTTGCCCTCAAAACATCCCCATTCCGCATCATAGGTCAGCTCTGTAAGGCTGAGATAAAAATCATGCTGAGGCCTGAGCCCCATACCCCAGCCCGTGGCAAAGCAAAAGAAAAGCAGCAAGCCTGGCCTAAAGGCCATATTTATCAATCAGATAAATGAAACTGGCCAGGGCAGCAGAACCCAGATGCAATTCCCGCCGATTGACCTTATCAAAGGTGTCGTTAGGCGAATGGTGATAGTCAAAATTGCGCTGAGAATCTACCGAAAGGCCCGACATAGGGGTAGCGGTCCGTCTATGCAAGGGGCCTATATCTACGCCACCGCCGCCTTTGTTTATGAAGGAGACCGTGGATTGTGGAAAAAGTGGTAACCAGGCGCGCATTTTTTCCAGGGTGGCATCTTCCACGCCGCTCACCCCAAATCCTCGGGGTGAAAAAGCTCCTGCGTCACTTTCAATGGCGATCAGGTGATCTTCCTTGTTTTCGATGGCCAAATCGGCATACTTTTCTCCTCCCCGGGTCCCGTTTTCTTCATTGATGAACATGACGGCCCGGATGGTATGCCGGGGCTGAATGCCCAGTTTTTTCATAAGATAGAGGACGTCAATAGACTGCATACATCCGGAGCCATCGTCATGCGCGCCATGTCCAACGTCCCAGCTATCCAGGTGTCCCCCTACCACGATATATTTTTCTGGGAATTCACTGCCTTTGAGTTCTCCTACTACGTTGTGGGAAGGGGCATCATCAAACCACTGGCAACTCATCTTAAGGAATAGCTCTGTATCAGGATTATTTGCCAGGGCGTTGGCCAGTTTATCCGCTGATTGTACGCCAAGGGCGGCCGCGGGAATGTGGGGGATGCTATCTACCAAAAATTGAGCACCAGTGTGGGGAACATCATCAAAGGCAGACGATACCGAACGGATGACAATGCCTACGGCTCCGTATTGGGAAGCTCTCATGGCTCCCTGGGAACGCTGGTCTACCGTGCTGCCATATCCAGGGCCTGTTTGGATATGCCGCTGATTAAAGGGACGGTTGTAGAAGACAATTTTGCCCTTAACCTGTTCTCCCAATTCATCAACTTCCTCCAAAGAGGTAACCATCACGACTGGGGCTTGTATGCCACCTTCGGGCGTAGCTGGAGAGCCTCCCAGCGCCAAGACCGAGAGCGTTGTTCCAGAGGGCATGAGGCGGGCTTCTTCTGCAGCCCCGCGTTCCCAGTGTGGAACCATCACATCTTGTAGGAAGACTTGATCAAATCCTTCATCCTCCATGATCGATTTGGTCCATTCAATGGCTTTTGCGGCGTTTTCAGATCCACTTAATCGAGGGCCAATGTTGAGACAGAGATGTTCCAGCCACTCGTAAGCTTGGCCATTGACCAACGCCTCTTCAAAAATAGCGGTGACCATCTCAAGATCTTCTTCGTTCAAGGTAGGTTGGGTAGGTTGGGTAGGGGGGGTAGGTTGGCAGGCCAGGCCGATACAGAGGCATAGCCAAAGGAGAAGCGTAGGTTTTTTCATGAAGCCGATGGTTAGCAGCGAGTAGTTATCATTAAAATCGGCTTTGTAAAGGGAAACTTCAAATATTCGGAGAAAAAATGCACAGAAAAGGCAGGAAAGAGGGGGATCAATGCTGAACTAAGGCCGCCCCAAAGGGCTTTCCATACTCACATTTTCCACAGGAGGGGTAACTGGAAAGCTGTAATCAATCCAATAAATCAGGCTGATGCTCAACCCAACGATCAAACAAATCCGGAGCAAGGTAGTCTGCCAGGAAAGGGGATAAGTATTCATCTGCATCCAGCCCTTAGCGAGTCGCGTGATAAGCCGTGGGATACAAACGCTTCATTCTGGTATCAATGTCGAGCACCGTTACCGAGCCGTCCGCATTTTCATCCAATCCGGCATTCTGACGATAGGCTCTGCCAGGTCGGGAAAACAAGGTATAACTCTTGGCTTGTCCGATGGCTTTGGGAAAAAGGACGGCCAGATATAGGTCTGTCAGGCCGCTTAATTCTCCGTAACGCTCTTTTACCGTCTGTAGATAGACCTGCACCAAATCCAATTGTTGCATGGCATCCATCTGCTCGATGTCATGCATATAATATTTGGTACCCAAACGGCGGTTGATGTCCTTGACCGCCGGAACCATAAACTGGATCAGGCCTACTGCTCCGCTGCCTTTGCGGTTGCGGATCGCAGGATTGAAGCGGGATTCGGTATACATGACCGCCATCAGCCATTCAGGGGCAATCTGTAGCGCCTCGCTCACCGCCGCTACCTTGGTTTCGAATTGAGGGCGGTTAATGATGCGTTCATCGGTTTGATCCAGCAGGTATAAGCCTTTTTGCTCTTCGACTATAGGCGCGGCTTCCTTGGTTTCCAGGCCAAACATCTGATAGGTAACCAAATTGGACAGTAATAAGAGACAGGCTACCCAGAATACACGGTGGATAGGGAGACGAGGTCGGTAGGAACCGTAAGGGATCAGCGATACGCCACTGGCTCCTTGCATACGATATGCAGGATGATAAGTACTCATGCCGAATAGTCTGAAGGGTAAAAGACGTTTAAGTGCTAACTTCAGTGGCAATAATACTAAATTTATTAGGATTGACCAAGCAAATCGAAAAGAAATGCTTATTTTTTTAGTAAATCTGTCCTTCAAGCTAATTTTTTGATCATTTTTCTCTTTACAGGTACGGGCCATGGGTAAAAAAGATGCCTTCCGGAGAAGGCATACTTACGTACAGAAAGCTAGAAGTTAAGGACTTACAAGGTATGCAATATTTCCAAAGTTCGTATGATTTTTAGCGCAAGAAAAGGAGATAGGAGATAGAGGAGGGGCAAAAAACCTGAGTCATCCCGAATGTTGAGTAAGCCAGGATTTCATGCTGACAAGCCTTGCAAAAAAGTGTGCGATTAGCATGAGGAAATATCTGGGGCAGACCGGTATCTACCTCTCCCTGCCTGTAGACTCCCTCAGAAGAGAACGGTACTAGAGCGAGGGACCCCGGATAGCTCACCTCCTGTCAGTCGGAGGAGGTTCCGGAGTGAATAGAATACGGATGGAGGATGATTTCATCAAAAAGCTTCTGGAAACCCCTACAACTCACCAATATATCACCCCGGAAAGGCATTTGACCGGTAGGGAAAATGCCTTATCCGGGGTCTCCATGATTGCATAATG
>JBCBGC010000165.1:0-15563 GCA_038527215.1 Bacteroidota bacterium | reverse complement strand
TGATGCCGCTGTGGAACCATGGGCCGCAGGCAGGTTGTTTGAATTCGATCCGAATCAGCCGCCTTCATCCAGCATTTCCATCACCTTCCTGGGGGCCAATCAACAGAGCTATATCACTTCTTCGGGTGAAATAACCATTCAGGCCTACGATGAGGAAAATGAACGCATGTCCATTCAGATAGATCTGGTCATGGAATGGGAATCCGACCAGGAAGTTCAGATCGCCTTGGAAGCAGTTGGGACAAACCTACCCGTTTTGTAGGGGCGAAATTATCCCGCTACATCTTTCTCAACCGACCAAAGAAAAGCTAGATAAAAGCGAAAAACGTATCTTAGTACAAGGTCTTTCCAGACCTATGGGGGTACACGCCTGGCGTGTTACCCCTTTTTCCGTATTCATACGCATCACTTTCCGTAGCTCTACGGATCAAAAATGATCCGCCAAAGCCAGACTTTTGAAGGGTTAGTCAACCCACCTTAAAGAAAAGATATGGTTGGAGTGGGTCTTTCCCCTGATGCTTTAAGGTTGAGGCTAACCCTCAGGAAAGCCTGCTCCACTTACAAAATCCTTAAAGCAATGAAACGGATACCGCAACTAAGCCTTCTCACCCTGCTCCTGTCAGGTTTCATTTTTTCTGCCCTGTCAGCCCAATCCTTCAAGGATAAGCTCAAAGCCAAAGTCCCTAAAAAGAAAGTGAACCTGGAGATGTACGAATGCGGGCACGTGCACAAACCGTCGACCGCAGAAAAGCTCAACCCCATGAAGGCCGTGCAAAAAGGCCTGGGCGGGGGCGCGGCCGCCGCCGGAAATAATAAAGATTTGGGCGCATCTTCTATTTCGATTTTCTATCAGGCCCATATTCATCCACAAGGCGTCATGCGGTTTCCCACCAAAACCCCCGGCTGGGAAACCTGTGGCGATGCAGTCTACGCGGCTTTTACCAATCGCAACGGCATGGGACTGAGCAATACCGATGGCAAAATGACCCTGGATGGACAGGAGATCGTTTATGGAGGGGTAGGAACTTATTTTAAGGGCTTTTCTCCGGATAAAAGAGGCCATAAGCAGATTCAGATCACCAGCAGCAACGGAGACAAAATTGACCTGGAAATAGGTCCAGCGGCCCCTTTGTCCATCAAATCCATCAATGGCAAACCCAAAGGCAGCGACTTACTTATTGATGGCACCGAGGATGTAGTCATTGAACTGGAAAATGGGGCTGCGGACCCTGCTTCAAAGCTGCACGTGCAAATGGTCTGTAAGCTGGTAGGTACCCCGTTGATGTACGATATCATTGTAACCCCAGCCCGGAACCAGTTGGTCATTCCCAAAGAAGCTTTTAAGAACTTCGAGGGTTCTCCCAGCCCTTTTATCAAAAACAATATTCTCATCGTCAACCGGGTCAAAGAAACAGTGATAGAGGGGACCGATGCCGGCGCCTTGCGGACCCTCAGTGCTTATATGGACTGGACGCCTGTCAGCGTGGGGGGAGATTTGTCTAAGGGAAATATGATCACCATGGGCTTTGACAGCACCAAAAATACCCGGGTCGATATCAACCTGACGACCAGGGGCGAATATAACTTTGCCGTCAATAAAGCCGGACCTTATGCTTCGCCTCCATTGGACCTGGCTAAAAAGGTGGCAATCGCCTCTTTTGTGGTGCGGGGCAACCTGCAAGATGAGGAAGTGACCATTACTTCCAGTACCTACACCACGGTGACCACCACCACCAGAAAATGGTTCCCCGAGCTATCCGATCAGACCTGGCAGCGACTGGCTGACCAGATGTACCAAAACTTTGCAGGGAAGTTGGAGCAGGAAATGGGGTGGGACATTATGCCGCTGCCGCAAGTAGTAGGCGCCCGTTCATACCGCTACGCCAAGGGCATCAAGGATCAGGTAGAGCGTACCTTTGTCGAAAAGGGCGCAGGAGGAACCAAACGCATGCTGTCTTCCTCTATTGAAGATTTGGTCAAAGACATGAGCATCACCTTTGCCAGCGATCATGTCAGTGAACGATTGATACGGGAGTTAGGCGTGGATATGGTCCTGGCGGTCACCGTAGACATGAACTTTAATTTTGATTCAGAAGGCCTGGACCCCCGCATCAGCATCGTCGGCTTTGCGCCCAGTGTGAGCTATAAAACTCCGGCAAAATACTTTTCCATGACCGCTACCACCGATGCCAAATCATTAGATGATAGCCGCCAATATCGGGGAGGCGTGGAGAATGTGATGTACCAAATGATGAAAATAGACGCCTTTAACCAGGGCTTTTTGCAGGCCCTGAAGGAACTCAAGCAAAAAGAGAACACCCTACCGGCTTACGAGGCTTTATGGAAGGTAAAAATGTAAGCAGGGACTAGCCCAAAACAGTAAGGTCAGGGCATGCCCTGACCTTACGTTCTAAAAAAATGTGGGTAATTATTTCACAAAAACCAGCACCCCATTGACGAAGAACAGGGGAGCGGTTGTCCGAACTTCATAAACTTCCCGAACCGTTTCTTTTGCCCGACCCAATTGAGCGACTTCATAGGAAAGCAGGCGTTGCTGTTGGGCATCCCACTGAAATACGATCTCTCCCGCCTGCAACTCATCCATCCGGACCTTTCCTCTATGCGTCAGCACTGGGTGAGAAGCCGTTCCCTTCAAAAGGGAGTGGACAGAAGCTGCATCAGAGGTAAGGTGAATGGTCTCGAGGGAAACCAACTGGGCCTCGATGAGGGGAATTTCTTTTCTCTTATGAACATGAATGGCTTCTACTTCCGTGAATATCGTGGTCTTCTCTTCAGCGGACCAGCCGAGGATTTTCTGACCGGGTTCCAGTTCTCCTAAAGAAAGCTCTTGGCCTCCTTCCAGTACGACGGTCATACCCGCCGGGAAACAGTATTCAAATTCCCCTTCTTCCTCTTCTTCTCCGGCGCCGGAGCTATCCAGCAGCAGAGACATTTCCCGGGAAACCACGAAAGCTACTGTTGGCAGAAATCCTTCAACATCTTCTCCGGTATATTTCAGGTCATCAATGTAAAGGTCCCAGCAAGCCCGATCAGCTTTGGGGCCGGGAATAGGCAGATTAATCACCTTGCCATCGGCCGGAGTCTGGTAAAAAAGGACCATGCCCAGGGTGTCCATGTTTTCGCCCGCTAACAACAGATACAAATACAAGCGACGCTCTACGCTATCACTAAAGTTGAAAACGAAGGCGGGTTTATATTCGTAGCGATCCAGGACATACTCATCATCTACTTTCACGTAGGTGTCCTTTTCCAGGTTTTTGATGACCATCTTTTTGGCCGCGGCATAATCCTCCTTGGTCATATTCCGTTTGTCCTGAGCCTTGCCATCAAGGTGGAGCCCCAGAAGGAGGAATAAAGAGAGGCAGAAAGAAAAAAGCTGATTCATATTTCTTAGGTATTTGCTTCGGTACATTACAAAGGTAGCATTAAGGTTGGTTCAAATCCTCATGGATCAGATTTACCGCCCGCCGGGCAGAGGTGAAGGCCCCCGCCATCCAGGCATTGAGATAGGTGGTATGTTCTCCGATGAATAAGTAAGGTCCGTCCCGCTTACCAAACTCCTGATAAAGGCCGGCACGCTGTGCTTCCGTATAGGTCGCCCAGCCTCCCTCACTGTAAGGGATTTTTTGCCAGGCCACGGTAAAAGCATTATCCAGATGATCCGCATAGGCCGGGTGAATTTTCTGGCCCTGTTTGAATGCATGCTGAATCCTATCTGCTGGCGTCATATCGCCCATTTTACGGGCCCGCTGATGGAAGTTGTAACAACCGATCAGCACGCCTTTGGGGGAAAGATAGCCATAGGACGGGTAAAAAATCTGGGTAATGTCCATATTGGTTTTGGAAATACCTCCGTAGATATGGTCATCTTCTTCCCAGAATCGACGATTAAACTGAAAGGCCACTTTGGTGGTGTCGATATAGGAAATATCCTCAAAAGCGGCTTGCATCCTGGGGTCAAAATCATGCTTGAGTTTGCGGAGAATTGGTACCGGCAGACTGACCACACAATAATCCCCCTTGGCTTTCTTGAGCTTGCCCTCGGCATTTTTGTATACCACTTCTACCCCTTTTCCCTTACGTTTGACCTCCTGAATCTCCGCCTGTAGTTGTACCAGCGGTTTTACTTTTTCATAGATACTGGTAGCCAGTTGATCCATGCCTCCTACGATTTGTAGCATGGTCGGCTGCTGGTGGTAGGTATATTCCCCTACGCCACTAAAGGCGGGATGGGTAAGGCCAGAATATAAAATGGCTCTTAGTTGGTTAGGATCGGCTATTTCTCCCTTTTGTCCGGCGGCTCCAGGCTGCTGGGTATAGCCTCTTCTTTCGCCTCCCTGATAGATAAAATCCTCATTGAGGCCGCCTTCTTCTTTGAGATAGGTGAGCAATTTTTCTACATCCCGCGGACTCATCGGCAGGTCCAGGCTATCCTGGTGAATGGCCTTAGCCAGGAGTTCGGTGGTATAGCCGCGCAGGTCAGTTTTTATTTCCCGCATGCGGTGGCGGCGGTTGGCCAGGGGGCCTTTGGCCTGACTGTAGAAGAAGGCTGCCTCATTAAAGTTGGCAAAAATCTCTACGCTCAGCCCCATTTCCCGCACATAATGCAGGCTTACCTCGTGGTGATGCGGAATCCGGGCTGGCCCCACATTCATGTATTGGCCTGCATCGAAGGCGCACTGCTGGTTTTCGTAGCCGAGCTCTTGTTCCTGGTCTCCTCCCCGTACCGTCCATAGCCGTCCTCCCGGACGATTACGCGCTTCCAGGACCTCGCAGTCAATGCCTAGTTTTTGTAATTCATAGGCGGTGGTCAGACCAGCCAGTCCGCCACCCAGGATGAGGACTTTGCCTTTTTTGAGGCTAGCCGTATCCGGAATGGCACTGAGGGGCGCTGCGGGGAGCAGGCCCAGCCCATGCATAACTGTGAAGGCAGAGCCGGATGCCAGCGCCGCCCTGCGGATAAATTCTCTTCTATTCATGTAGGGGCTTAACCGACCGTTTTCTTAAATGCGTCCAGGAACATTTCCATTTCCTCGCGGGTACCCACGCTGACCCGAGTCCAGGGCTGACGATCAATGTCAAATACCCGTATCCCTACGCCTTCGCTGAACATCTTTTGTTGGTAGATCTTGGTGCGCATGCGCAGCGGGGCCATGAAAAAGTTGGTGTAAGAAGGAATACACTCGTACTCTAGCTTGGCTAGCTCAGCAATGGTCCAATCCCGATCCTCCCGGATTTGGGCTCTACACTTATTCTGAAAGTCAGTATCCTGAAGGCTGGCAATGGCTCCCAGGACAGAAACTGCAGACATGCTCATCATGGACCACCCCTGCGTTTGAACCTTTTCCAGAATAGCGGGCTGGCCAAGGATATAGCCTACGCGCAGACCCGCCATGCCGTGGATTTTAGAGAAAGTGCGGGCTACGATGACATTATAGCCTTCTTTCACCAAATCAACCATGCTTTCTCCAACTGGGTCATCCAGAAAATCCAGATAGGCTTCATCTACGAATACCAGGGTCTTTTGGGATACTCGCTTACAGAATTCGCGCAGATCACTGGAGGAGGTAATGCTGCCGGTAGGGTTGTTCGGATTACAAATATAGACCAGGCGGGTTTCGTCATCGACCGCTTCTTCCATGGCCGTCAAATCGTGGGACCAATCCTTGGCCAATTTTATATTTTTCCAACTGGCACCACAAGACTTAGCCATATCCGTCAGGGCCAGATAGGCAGGATCAGCGGAAACTACGTTGCCACCTTTTTCTTTAAAGGTTACCAGGGCGGTTTTATCTAGTAGATCGGAAGAACCTGGGCCCAGGAGGATTTGATCTTGTTTGACACCTTCTTTCTCGATCAGCATATTGGTGAGTTTCCCAATGTGCATAAAGGGGTAGCGATTCCCGTGGATGACGCCTTTAACGATGGCGTCTCTGGCCATCGGGGAAGGACCATAAGGGTTCTCATTGGCCATGAGTCTGGCTTTGAGATTGGCAAAATCCGGGGGGATCAGCATTTCAGGCGCCTGAATCATGCTGGGCTGGGGCGCTACGGGTGCCTCATGAGCCCGCAAACTTGGGAGGAAAGCGAAACCAGCTCCTATGAGCGCTGATTTCTTTAGGAATTCTCTACGATTGGAAGAAGATCCAGATGGATGCATAGTGATTTGGCTTAATCGTTTAAAGACATGTGAGGGCTGAGGACTACCGAAATTAACCATAATGTCCCAAAATCAGAAAAAGCAGGCCTATTTGTCGACTAAGCGAGACTTTTGGTGGACCAACATAGCTTACAAGGCTTCCAGTTGCCCTAAGCCTTTACGCTTGCGAATGCACCAGGCATAGTACATTTCCATGATCAGTTGATTGATGGTTAAGCCTGCTACCACGCCGGCCAGTCCCCATTTCTCGGTTATGGGGTAGGCAAGACTGAGACTAAAAAGGGTAGAAAGCACATAAGCCACAAAGATGGGCTGGGTGTGTTGGAGGGTACGCAGTAAATAACGAAGCGGATAGGAAGGGAACATCAGCAAATAAAACCCGCAGTAGGCCACCAGCAGCCAGTGATAAGCGGCGTACTGCTCTCCATAGACCCAGCCGAGGATCCAGGGAGCGCCGAGCGCTACCAGCGCCAGAATTCCTGAAATGGCCAATCCCGTCCGGAAACTGACCACCTTCAAATACCTGAGCATGCCAGCCCAACCGTCCTCTGCATAGGCCTGTGCGACCTTGACCGGAATAGTGTTTTCCATGGCTTGAAAAAGGATATGGGTAAGCCCCACGAGATTTTGGGCCATGCGGAGGGCTCCCAAGCCTGCCGATCCCAATAAAGCTGCTGCGGCAAGGAGGAAGTAGTTACTGGAAAAAAATTGCAGGAGGGCGGTCCCCATTAACCAGGAAGCAATGGACCAGTGTTTTTTCCAGATGCTTGTCAGGAAAAAAGAAGGAAGAAAGGATTGGTAGGCCTGAATCATGCCCCACAGGGCCGATAGGCCAAAGCATATATACATCCACACATACACCTGGTATATGTTTAGGGCCTCGTTCAGGTGAAGGAACAACAAACTGCTCAACCAGCCCCCATAGGCTACGATATCGAGGATGAAGGCTTGAGCCGCTCGTTGTTGGATGAGCAACAGCCGGCGGAAAAAGTCCTGCATGAGAAAGAGGAACATCGCGATGGCCAACACGGGGAAAAGGCTGCTGACCTGCCATCCCTGTAGCCAGGCGTCTGCCTGACTTACCAGCAAAGCACTCAGGCCCAGCACCACCAGGGAAAGGCTCCATTGGAGGCCGTGGAGCTTTCTGAGGTAAAGGGTCCGTTCCTCGGGGGCGGTCTGAGGCCAGAGGCTCATAAAAGGCTGGAGCACCAGGCCTTGTTGCATACCAATGACGAACAACATGCCGAGCCAGGCCAGCGCAAAATACCCATAGCCTTCCAGCCCCGTCCAACGGGTCAGCAGTATCCCTACCAGGAAGTTTGAGCCGCTGACCAGCATCTGATCCAGGAGCGTCATCCGGGTTTGGGGATGCATGGCAAGCAGGGCTTGGAGGAGTTTTTTCATCGGCTGAAGGGCTTTAATAGACCGAGAAACCAGGTTTTCCACCAGGGAGTGGCCTGACCCACCCACAGCCAGGAGATGTGGTCCAGACGATAATGGGCCAGGGTTTTTTCTACCCGTCGAATCCGTTGTTTTTTGCTGACCCCTTGCTCGAGGATGAGCAGGCTTTGGTGAGCTTCTCCCATGAGGGGGACGGCATCCTTTACGTGGGTAAGGGAGGGCATGTGCACCAGGATGATATCATACCGGCTACAGTATTGGTCCAGCTTACCAAAAAATAAGGGGCTTTGCAGAAGTTGTGAAAGGAAGTTTTTCGGTTGATTAGGGAGGTGTAACATATCTACCCCCGCTCTCAAATCTGGCTGAATCCATTCGTCCAGGTAGGTGGGTTCATCCCAAAAGGCCTGTGGGTCTGCAATCTGCAGGGGAGGCACTATCTGCTCTGCTTCCCAAGGTGAAGGATCGGCTTCAACCCAGAGGCATTGATAGCCTAATTGGCCGATGGCTTCGGCCAGCCGGAAACTTACGGCACGTTTGAGTTCATGCTGACTGGGCGCATTGATCGCCCAGATTTTATGCTCCTTCAAGAGGAGCATTTCGGTAGCCAGGTTGACATAGGACCTGTCTTCCGGTCCCTGATCGGCGGGCGTTTCTACGGAACCCCAGAGGGGCAAGCGAATAAACTCCTCCAGGGTACTGGGATGTCGAACGCGGTTGCGGAGGGCTAGAAATAGGTAGATGAGGGTGATGGCACCAAACAGTCCTCGCAAGGCAAATAATCCCAAATAAATATGTCGACGAGGCATGATGGGGCGCAGGGGCGCGATGTCATGTTCCAAAATGCGGTGGAATGACATATCTGCCGCTACGCTAATAGCCGTGAAGATTTGCTTTTTCAACAAGGACTCGTACAGGCTTTTTTCCCGCTCTACCTTCCGCTCGTACATCGCAAACTGGTGCTCGAATTGCGGGATGTCGGCTAAGCCTTCCCTCAGGATACGGAGGCGTTTATCCATCAGCCAGAGCTGCTGGGTGAGGGTTTCATAGGTCCGGTTGACACTGGCTCGTACGGATTCCCAGGCCCGGTCTATTTCCTCCTGCATGCGGATCATTTCGGGATGGGCGTCGGTATATTTTCTTGTCAGTTGCAGGCGCTTTTTTCTCAGGTCTTCCCAGGCTTCCAGGCTTTCTTTGAAGGCGTCCCCACTCACGGCCCCATAATTTAGCTCTGCTCCTTCGCTGGATGTTTGTTGCGCGAGATAGCGGGTTAAGGCTTCCACCCGGGAGGTTTTTTGGTTTAAGTTGAGCCTTTGGGTTTCCAGTTCAATGATTTCATCCACCAGGATATCTTTTTCCATGCGCAGATCCCAGCGGCCGATGCGATGCACAAATTCCAGCCAATCCCGCTCGGTTTGAATATATCCTCCCTCCGCCAGTTCCGTTTGTAATTGTACCTCGGCCAACGCCGCTTCCGCTTCTTCCAGTTTTTCCTCTACGAAAGTGGTGATGTAAACCCGGGCCAATGTATTGGCAAACTCTGCCGCCAGTGCGGGCACTTCATGCCAGGTATAGATATTGATGATGGCTACTTTTTCATCCTGAAGCCGCACCATCAAGTGGTCCCCGTGCAAAAAATAATTGATCAGGCTTTCTTCCCGATACACGATGAAGGAAAAGTCAGTACCGGGCGCAGGCGGAGCATAACCCGGAGTAATGCTCAGCTTAAGGCTGAGATCGGATAGTTCCAGGACCAGGTCATCTGATAGCTTCCATTCCTGCCGGAAAAGACCCTCTTTTTCCAACCAGACTTCTCCGTTCTCCCGCCAGGACAAGCGAAACCAGGTATCCAGGTAGGCGGAGTCTCGAAACTGATAATCCAGGTGGATAGGCGCCTCTCGATAAAATCGTTCCTTGCGGTGAGGCCCTTCTCGATAGAGGGCCAGTTTGACGGGGAGTTCCTGAATGGCTTTTCGGATGAGGTAGGGCGAGCGCAGCAGGGCCAGTTCGTCCAGGAAGTCATTGACGATGGAGAAACTCTCCCAGTCTTCCAGAAATTTCGATAAAGAAGTCTCTTTATCATTTAACTGAATAGTAGCCCTGGCCTGATATACAGGTTTCGCCGCCCGATATTGTTCGCCCCCGCGCCAGAGACCCCACAAGATCCCCAGCACCAATACCCACCAGCGTTTGAGCAGGGGGCGGAGAGCTCGTTTTATGTCGGCGCTATCATTCAAGGATCATTGATTATTCAGGATAGACAAAATCAGCGCAATGCTGGCCAGAGCCCCAACCACCGGAACCACTTTGCCGCTCACGGTTCTTTCAAATTGCTTGGCTCTTCTTTCCGGCACGTAAATGATGTCCCGGCTATGAAGACTCAGGTCCTGGGTGTAGAGCGTTTCCATCAAGGTCAGGTCTACCTTGATTTCCTTCTTGCCTCCTGTTTCGGTGTGGCGAACAATGATGATAGCATCTGCATCAGCAAAGTCGGTCAGGCCTCCTGCATCCCCTATCACTTCGATCAGGCTTTTTTGCTGACGGTCCAGGCTGTAGTTTCCCGGATTGCGAACCTCCCCTAAAATGGTCACCCGGTGGTCCAGAATCCGCAAATAGATGATCGGATTGTGTACGTATTTTGAATAGAGTTTCCGCAGGTATAAATCCGCCTCCCGAACCGTAAGCCCGGCAATTTCCACGGTCCCTACCAGGGGCAGGGTTACCTCTCCCCGGGCATTGATGGAAATGTATTTGCCTTGCTCCAGGGTAGAACTATACACGCTGAACTGAGAGCCTACACCCAATTCTTCATGGCCCCAGATACTGATGGTGATTTTGTCCTCCTGCTGGAGAATATGCTCTTCTAAATCGGCCAGGGTTACCTGATCCGTGAGTTGCTGGCCCTCTTGCTTTTGGAAAAGCAGTTGAGGGGTACAGGCTGGAAACAGGACCAGCAACAGACCGCTTAGGTACAAGGAAATGTTTATCCGCGCCACAGGTATCTTCATCTACTATTTACTTGCGTTTGAATAATTGCTTGATGGAACGCCACAGGAGTTTTCGCCGCTGACCTTCTCCTATGCGAGGCAGAACTTGCGTGGTTCCATCGGCCGATCGATTGAAAAGGAGCAGCCTGACCAGGTTGCGAAGCATCTTTCTTCTGGCTCCTTGTCCGATCCTGGGTAATCTGTCCTCCGTCATGGAGTAGATCATTTGGTTCCCCTGCTTTTCCCCTTTGATCAGCAAGGCAAAAACATCCGGGATTTCGAAGCGACGAACCAGGGTTTCAATATCCTGCAGGTGCTTAAATCGCGTACGATCCGACCAGGCTGAAATCAGGTTCAGTTTTGCCTGACGCATCATCGGGATGGCGTCTTTCACTTCCTGCAAATAGGGTAGGTTAAGGATGATCCGGTCGTATTTCCGCTGTAATTTGCTCATCTCTGCCTCCACGTTGGGATGCAGGACCAGACTGGTAGGAATATGGGCCTCTGCCAGACCGCCAGGGATGAAATAGAGATTTTCAAAATTGGATTCATGGGTTACCTGATGAGCTTCCATTTCTCCCAGGATGACTTGTCCCCATCCCTCCAGGCTGCCCGCGTTGAAATCCTGGTGCAAAGAACCCTCATACATGTCCAGGTCGATGAGCAGGGTTTTATACCCGATAGCCGCCATGGCTTTGGCCAGGTTGAGCGCAGAAAGGTTTTTACCTTCCTTCCGGGTATAACTGACCACAGAAATGGTTTTGGCCGGTCGGATCAGATGTAAATGGGTAGCCAGGTTGATGAAATCCTGCGAAACAATCTGAAAATCATCTGGTACCCGTTTGATTTCTCCGATGACGGGAATGTCGAGGAAGAACTCAATGTCGGCGACATTATAGATGGTGGCCCGCAAATAATGATAGAGCAAGACCAGTAAGGTGCCGAGCATGGCTCCCACCAGGGCTGCGACCACCATGATGAGGGACTTCTGCGGTTTGATGGGGGTGTGGGGGACAAAAGCTTCCTCGAGAATTTTGTGGAAGGAAATGGTAGAATTGGCCCCAATAGATGCTTCAGCCCGCCTTTCCAGCAGAAAAGAGTAGAGCTGTTCGTTGGTCATGAATCGCCTTTTTAGCATCATGAGCTCCTTCTCCACCGCAGGTAGCTTGGCAAACTGTAGGTTTACCTGGCGAATGTTGGCCTGCATTTCCCGGATCTTGGCTTCATTGGTAGCCAGCGTATTTTCAACGCTACGAGCCAGTCGGTCAGACTGAGCCGCGAGTTCTGCGGAGACCTCCCGTACCTCCGGGTATAAAGGGGTGAACTTTTGCAGGAGTTCCTCTTTTTTGATCCTCAGTTCGGAAAGGGAAATCAGGGCATTGGTAAAAGCCGGGTCCTCTACGGATTCATAGTTGGGGGTGATGGACTGACCGGAAGAGTCGTCGCGAATAAAGGCCAGGAGGTTTCTCAGTTCTGTCTGGTCCAGTTCCAGGGTGAGTTTTCGCAACTCCAGTTCACTGATGCGCTTGAGCTTGGTATCCGCCTCCATGGCCAGGTCTACCACCTTGGAACGCGCTTTGAACGCCGCTAACTCTCCCTCAGACTTGCGCAGGTTTTTTTCTATCTCCTCAATTTGCTCATTGATAAATTTTAAGGCTTTGGCGGCCGAACCCGTTTTGTTTTCAATAAAATCCTCAATGTAGGTTTCGGCCAGGGTATTAACTACATCTGCCGCTAATTGAGGGACTTCATGGGTGAAAAATAACTTCACGATAGGAACCTGCTCATCCGGTAAGGCTACCAGGAGGTTGTGCCCCCCGATCTTTTTGAGCAGCATCTGCATGCTGTTAATCGAAAAACCGTACTTGCCGGGATCGAAGGGAGCCGGGGATTTTCCTGCTGTGGTATCCACCCGATTGAGCTGGACCTGCAAGCCTTCCAGGCGGATGGGTTGACCGAGCTTGCCCAAGGCAATTTTTTCCTGACCTTGCCACATGTAGGAAAGCATGAGTTGGTCATTTTCTCCCAGGTCCACCTCAAACATGACATCCCTCAGGCTACTATCTGAAAGTTGGTAGTTCACGGTAAAGGGCGACTTTCCGTAGAGATTGCGGGGGTTTCCCCGGTGGTAGACATAGGTGAAGGTCCGTAGGTCGAGCTTGTTGATGGTTTTGACTACCAGGTATTTAGAGCGTAATACTTCCACTTCTGCCAGCAACTGACCGACTACCGAAAAGCTCTCAAAATTTTTCAGGAAGGAGGACGCACCACTTTCTTTGTCATTGATCCGAAGGGTGGCGGAGGTTTTGTATTCTGGGATGGCGTAGTAGATGTGGGTAAATCCCAGGACTGCTCCAACGAGCAAAAACAGGACAATCACGGGCCATCCTTTAAAGATGGGCCGCAGCCAACGGAGCATGTTGCCTATTTTGTTCATTGTACTTGGGCTGTTGTGTAGGGGATATTGTGTTTATTTAAATAAATATTCCATCGGAAAAATAATCCTTATTCCGTTTAGCCTATAAGAAAAGTACCGGCATATCTATCATCAGGGCGAAGGGAGGAGGTAAGTGAGAAAGCATGTAACAATCCCGCAGATATCGTCCCCGATGAAAAAAAGTTTTGGATTTTCTTATTCTTCGTTAAACCTTAAGGTATATGAAGCGTCTAACTTCCGAAATGGTCGTTGAACAGGAGAAAAACTTGTTGGAGAGGTTACGCCAACCCGCCCACCGGGAGCAAGCTTTCGGAGAGCTGGTGCGGCTACACCAGAAAAGTCTGTATTATCACATCCGCCGGATAGTGATTTCTCATGATGATGCAGACGATGTCCTGCAAAATACGTTTTTGAAAGCCTGGCGGAACCTGCACAACTTTCGGGCGGATTCGGCCATCAAAACCTGGCTTTACCGGATTGCGACCAACGAATCTCTGACCTTTATCAACCGCCGCAAAAAGATGGAACAGCGTGAGGTAAAGGATGTGGAAAATGACCTTAGACATAGCCTGGAAAACGGACCATATATTAGTGGAGATGAGATTCAGATGAAATTGCAGCGCGCTTTGTTGACCCTGCCAGATCGGCAAAAACTGGTCTTCAATATGCGCTACTTTGATGAAATGAAATACGATGAAATATCGGCCGTATTAGAGGTGTCGGTTGGCTCACTCAAAGCGAGCTACCATCATGCAGCCAAAAAGATAGAAGCCTATCTGAGGAACAGCATGGATGCCTAAGGCCACAAACGCGATATACTGGTTGAGGCGGTAATTCGTTACCTACTAGACCAGTGCTGTACTGACATGAAGCAGGAAAATTCACATGAAGAAGCGTTGAACCTGGATGCGCTCCTACCTAAGTCTAAGGCCAAGCCTGGATTTGAGGTGCCGGAAGGCTATTTCGAGCAGTTTCCAGATAACCTACAGGCACGGCTTAAAGCCGAGGAGGGGAGAGATGAACCTGATCCACTGAGCGAGCTCCCCCGGGAGGAGGTGTTTTCTGTCCCCGAAGGCTATTTTGACCAACTTCCAGGCAGCCTGAATACCCGCCTTGCCGAAGCCTCTGCTTCAGATGCTTCTCCCGTCTTATCTTCCCCACCCCAAAAAGAAGTTTTTCAAGTTCCAGAAGGCTATTTTGAAGCCAGTGCGGAGCGACTAGGAGCCATTCCTCAAAGGGAATCCGCTAGGGTCGTCCAACTGGCCGCGCCCAAATGGCAAAAGCCTTTGGCCTGGACCCTGGCTGCTGCGGTGGCGCTGATCTGCCTGCTGATTGCCTGGCCCGGACCTGCTACGCCAGCTTATGAAACCACAGAATTGGCAGCATTAGCCGAGCTAGATGAGCAAAGCTTATTTGCCGCCATCGAGTGGAATGAGGTAGCGGTAGAAGAAATCGTGGCGCTGGTGCCCGAAGAACAGCTGGATGAGCTGAATTTCGTAGAAGAAATGGAGCTTACCGACGAAGAGCTGGGAAAATTCTTAGAAGAAGTGGATACCGAAGATCTGATGGACCTGGTGGATGATTGGGGAATTGGAACGATGAATTAAGAACCAACGATGATGAAATATGTAATCATAGGGTATATGCTGCTGAGCCTGGCCTGGCCTGCTCAGCTTCAAGCTCAGGCAAGAATGTCTGATGAGCGGATCGAGAGTATGCGGATTGCCTTTTACACCCAGAGGCTAAACCTGACGTCCAAAGAAGCGGCCAAGTTTTGGCCCGTGTATAATGAGTATTCAGAGGGACAAAAGATCCTGAAGCGCAACCGACAGCAGAAGCAGCAACAATTGCGGAGGGGCATGGCTACCTCCAGCGACAAAGAACTGGAGCAGTTGATGGAAGACATGCTCAAGATTCAAGAAGAAGAAGCGGCCCTCAACCGAAAGTATTACGGGGAGTTCAAAAAAATCCTGCCTGTGCGGAAGGTGGTCGTATTGTTCAAAGCTGAGCAAGACTTCCGCCAAAAGCTGCTGGAGGAAGTACGCCGCCGTCAACAGGAACGCATGAAAAGACGGCAGGAATTACGGAATGATTAAAGAGATCAGCCAGGATCTCCCGTAGGTTCAGCAGCCAACATATAAAAGGCTTTCCACTGGAAAGCGAGAAACAAACCACCAAAAGGGGAGGGGCAAGCTAATTGCTCCTCCTTTTTTTATGCGGATTTCAGGAAATGAGAAGGTGGATCAGGAAGAGAAAAGGGATAGACAAGGGGATACTGATGGCGGGCAAGGTGGTGGAAAGTTTGGGGTGCAGGCCCATTTCTGCGGCCAGGATAGAAACGGCATTCATGCACCCGATCCCGGCCCCCAGCACGCAAATGCTAGCGATGAGCTGATCTACTTCCAACAACTGGAACAGCAGGAACCAGGTAAACAGCGGCGCAAGGATGAGTTTGTATAGTTGACTGAGGAATAGGTATTTCCACAGCTCCCGATCAAAAGAAAAATCCATTTGCATGCCAATGGCCAATAAAGCCAAAACCGAGAAGGGAGCCGCCAAT
>JBCBGC010000164.1:0-15798 GCA_038527215.1 Bacteroidota bacterium | reverse complement strand
GAGCTCCCAGCCCTTTTTCTCCACGAATTTCTCATCCAGGGGAAGCGAAATCTGATTTTTATCCCTGATCCACCATTGCTCCTCGGACCGCACTAACCGTACGTCATTCACATGGCATAAAACCAGCCGCTGAAAGGGCAGGGCTTGCAGACTTTCGCTGTAGTGATCAAAAAATGCCGCGAAATCCGGGAGCGCCTGGGGAGCGGGAGATTCCTGGGCCAGCTTTTCTTTTGCTTTGAACATGCCACGTAAGGGGCGGCTGCTGGGATAATACACCCACTTTCCGCTAAGCAAATGCCCACTGGAAATCGCCGAGTCAAATCCTTGACTGGCAAAAGCATATTCGAGGATCATGCCCTCCTGGTGAGAATGCAAACCTTTGATCCAGGATCTTCGGAGGTCCAGCCTTTCCCCGATGATGGTCCGCTGGCCTAATACCAACCAATGGTCTGCTTCCCCTTCCTGTTCCATCAAGACCGCTTTTTTGACATTGACACCTACCCGTTGAAGCAGATCCGCCTGAAGAGCAGGGGACAGTTGTTCAAACTGCTCGAAGCCCTGAATAAACAGATAAAAGCGCGCCAGTGTCCGCAGCAATTGTTCCTGCCAGTCCTCTGCCAGCAACATCGTAGGAATTTGCCGCATGCTTTCCGCTAAGCCTCCTGCCTGGGCATCGACCAGTCGGGCGGCTCTTTGCTCCCAGTAAGCGCTCGGTTGCTGGGTCAGCTCGGCCAAACCAACCAGGGAAACGTCTTCCAGCCACTGCCGTAATTCCGCCAGGCCTGCCTGAATATTGGCCATGCGTTGCGCTGATACGGTTGGGAATATTTCCGCCATGTTCTGGATGAGTTACCTTTTACAGGATTGGCGATACTAAGTTAGCAGGGAAAAAAGAATTGGGCTGCACACCAGGCTTTGATTTTGATTTCCCTCTCGCTTTTCCCATTTTAAGAAAGCCATGGCAAATCAAGTACGCGCTATTACTTGCCCAAGCTGCGGAGGTCCTACTGCTGCAGCATCCACCCAATGTGATTATTGTGGCAACTTTTTGTTGCACCTCACCTCCTTCGAAAAGCGTAAAATTGAAGATGCCCCCGACAAAGAGGGCAACCTTGGGCACAAAATCTTCCGTTCCCTCAGCTCCCTGTATACCGTCAGCCTGGGCCTGGGATTGGTGATGTTTGTGGGCATTTATCTCCTTTTTTTCAATGAATTATCGGAAGACGAATTGGTGGCCATTTCTCCGATCTGGTTTTTGCTGATCGTGTTTGGGGTCTCCGGAAGGTATACTGAAAAGGCGGTCAATAGAGTGTTATCTCATGAAGCCAAGGATTTTGGCGAAGGGCTCTCTCAGGCCTTTAAGGGACAGGCGCCCGTCCTCAATGTCTTAATCGTGATCGTCTTTTCATTGCCCTATTTATTTTTTGGCAAAAGCCGCTGGCTGTCTTCTCCGCTGGTCTTGAGCAGCCTGGTAACCATGGTTTGGGCAGGGGGCTTATACTTCTTTCTGGTGGCAATTTTTCCCTACGCTTAAAGCAAAAGCCTGCTCGTATTCGGGTGGGCGAAAGCGCTCCATTTCCTATTTCGCGCCGAAAAAAGCGGCCTCCATCCCCTTTACTCCGGGCAGCGCATAAAATAGCTTTCCTGCTTTGGGATACTGAGCTTTTTCGGCTTCCGTCATCCCAATGCTGGCCGTGGTGATATACAGGGTATCTAATTGCGAACCACCAAAGGCAACCGAAGTTACGTTCAGGGCATCTACCGCGAGATGAGCCAGCTTTTTCCCGGTTCTGGGGTCCCAGCATTGGACGCTTTTTCCCGCCCACATCGCGATCCATAAATTGCCTGCTTCGTCCATGGTCATACCATCCGGGTAGCCTGTCCCTTCGGGAAATTCGATCACCACTTTTTCTCCGGAAATCTCCCCCGCTGCAAAATCAAAGGCGCGAACGTTGCGTAAGGGGGTGTCTATGTAATAGAGGGTTTGGCCATCCAGAGACCAGCAGATGCCATTGGAAATCTGGACTTCGCCTAGCATTTTTTTGACTTCCCCTGCTTCATTCACGCGATACAAAGCCGCTACAGGCTGGATATCTTCCATTTGCAGGCTGCCCACCCAAAGGTTCCCCAAAGGATCGCACTTGCCGTCATTTAAGCGAAGCCTGGGAGCCTCCGCTTCTACCTCCGCTATTTTTTCCAGCTTATCCGTGCTTAACCCCAAGCGGTAGACCCCATCTTCAAGCGCTACAATGGCCTGGTCTTCCCCCTGCGGGACCACGGTACCTATGCGGGAGGGGAGAGTCTTCTGCCAGGTTGTTTGGGAGGCGGGCTGGAAGCCATAAAGTTTTTTGCCTTCAATATCTACCCACCAGAGTTCTTGCCTCAAAGGATGCCACAAAGCTCCCTCTCCCAATTCCATCGGAGCAAAAGGAATAGGATTCAGCAAGGTCGCAGAAAGCGCATGTTCAATCATAGGAGGCTTCGCATCAGGGCTACAACTTCCCCAGAGACCGAGTCCAATTAGGCTCCATAGGGCAAAGAGGTGGCTAAGATAGGTTTTTCCCATATTCATCGCAGAAGCGGGTAAGATGAACGAATAATAACAGGAAAAATGAACTTGCAAAACTAACTAATGTTCATTAGTTTTGTGCTAATAAGTATTAGTGGTATGAGTTCCAGCTTTTATTCGTTACCGGTCAAGGATATTTATAAGACCACCGAGGATTGCGCGGTAGTGGAATTTGAGATCGCAGAGGCGCTCAAAGAGACCTTTCAATATCAACAAGGGCAGTATTTGACCTTGAAAGCGGTCATTGATGGAGAAGAGGTAAGGCGTTCTTATTCTTTGTGCTCCTCCCCACTGGATGATAGCTGGAAGGTAGCGGTGAAAAAAATCGAAGGCGGTAAATTCTCCACTTTTGCCAATGACATCCTTCAAGTAGGGGACCGCTTAGAAGTTATGCCGCCCAACGGTCGCTTTTTTGTACCCGTAGCTCCCGAAGCAGCCCGCACCTATGTCGCCTTTGCTGCAGGGAGTGGGATTACGCCCATTTTGTCTATCATCCGCACCCATCTGGAAGAAGAGCCCGAGGCACGGTTCAAACTCTTTTATACCAACCAAAGTGTCGCTTCCATCATTCTGAAAGAGGAAATCGAAGCCCTTAAGAACGAATACCTGGAGCGCTTTGAAATATTCCATTTTCTCACCAAGGAAGCCCGCAGTACGCCCCTGTTCAACGGACGGATTAACCTCGAAAAACTGGACATCATCTGTAAAGCCCTGGTAAACCTGGAAGAGGCCGATCATTTTTTCATCTGCGGACCCAACGAGATGATTTTCATGATCAGGGATTTCTTGCTGGAAAAAGGCGTGGACGAAGAAAAGGTCCATTTCGAACTATTTAATACCAGCGGAATCAAGCAGGGAACAGCGGATCGATACAAGGATAGGGTTTCTTCAGGTAAAATGACGGAACTCAGTATCCTGGAAGGCGGAAAAACTTTCACCTTCAGTTTGCCGCAAGGCTCCAACAATATCCTGGATGCAGCCCTGCAACAAGCGGCAGATTTGCCTTTTGCTTGCAAAGGAGGGGTTTGTTGTACGTGTCGGGCCAAACTGCTCGAAGGGGAGGTAGACATGGCGGTAAACTATGCTCTGGAAAAAGAAGAAGTAGAAGCGGGTTACATTCTGACTTGTCAGGCGGTGCCGCTCTCAGAAAAAGTAGTGGTAGATTTTGATAGCTAAATCATAAAGAGATGTCTAATATCGATCAACTCGAACAGGCTTTTCAGGCCCGCATAGATGCGGGAGAAAACATTGAGCCCAAGGACTGGATGCCGGAGAAATATCGCAAGACGCATATCCGGCAGATTTCTCAGCATGCGCATTCCGAAATCGTGGGCATGCTTCCGGAAGGGAACTGGATTACGCGTGCCCCTTCTTTGCGCCGCAAGGTTGCTCTCCTGGCCAAGGTTCAGGATGAAGCGGGGCATGGATTGTATCTATACAGTGCTGCGGAAACCCTGGGCATCACCCGGGATGAGCTTTTTGAGCAGTTGAACAGCGGGAAAGCCAAATATTCTTCCATCTTCAACTATCCCACTCTTAGCTGGGCGGATATTGGAGCCATTGGCTGGTTGGTGGACGGTGCCGCTATCATCAATCAGGTGATGCTGACCCGAACCTCTTACGGACCTTATGCCCGCGCCATGGTGCGGATTTGCAAGGAAGAGAGCTTTCACCAACGCCAGGGATACGAAATCATGCTGGCCCTCTGTGAAGGAACCGAAGCCCAAAAACAAATGGCGCAAGATGCCTTGAACCGCTGGTGGTGGCCTTCTCTCATGATGTTTGGTCCGCCAGATGCGGTCTCTACGCATACTGAGCAGTCTATGAAGTGGAAGATCAAGCGCAAAACCAATGACGAGTTGCGCCAGCAATTTGTAGACATTACGGTTCCACAGGCTGATATCCTGGGCATCTCCATTCCCGATCCTGATCTGAAGTGGAACGAGGAGCGTGGACACTATGATTTTGGCGAAATAGATTGGGAAGAATTCTGGCAGGTCGTCAAAGGCCACGGCCCTTGTAACAAAGAACGTCTCGCCGCCCGTAATGCCGCCTGGGATGAAGGCGCCTGGGTCAGAGAAGCCGCTTTAGCATACGCAGACAAACAAACCGTAACCTCATGAAAAAGGAATGGCCCATTTGGGAAGTGTTTATCCGGAGCAAAAACGGTCTGGAACACCGCCATGTAGGCAGTTTGCACGCTGCTGATGCCACCATGGCGATTGAGAACGCGCGCGACGTATATACGCGCCGGCAGGAAGGGGTGAGCATTTGGGTAGTGGAGTCCAAGGACATTACTGCTTCCCAGCCCGAGAATAAGGGAGAGCTATTTGAACCTGCTGCGGACAAGGTTTACCGGCACCCCACCTTTTACGAACTCCCCGACGAACTCAAACACATGTAAGCATGCTGGAGCAATATTTATATCATCTCGGGGACAATGCCTTGGTGCTGGGACACCGCCTGTCTGAATTGTGTGGACATGGCCCTACCCTGGAAACGGACATTGCCCTGACCAATATCTCCCTGGACCTCTTCGGTCAGGTACGGAATTACTTCCAGTATGCCGCCAAGGTTGGCGAAGGCGATAAGACAGAAGACGATATCGCTTTCCTGCGTTACAGTCATGAGTACAAAAATGTCCTCCTGGTTGAGCAGCCCAACACCCACTTTGGCTTTGTGATCGCCCGACAGTACTTCTTCGATGCTTACCATCGTCTGTTGCTGGAGCATCTCCGCCAAAGTCCGGATGAACAATTGGCTGCCATAGCCGAGAAATCTATCAAAGAGGTCAACTATCATCATCGGTTTTCTTCCGAGTGGATGAAACGCCTGGGCGCAGGTACAGCGGAAAGCAAGGCAAAGATGCAAGAGGCAGTTGACCACCTTTATCCATACACCAAAGAACTGTTCGCTGAGAGTCCGGTCGAGAAAGAAATGAAGGAATTTGGGGTAGGGGCAGACCTGGCAGAACTAGAGGCCGCCTATTACCTGGAGATAAAAGGCTTGATGCAAGCTGCGGAGCTTCAGGTTCCGGAAGATGGCTGGCAACGTGGCGGCGGGAAGCAAGGCATTCACTCAGAACACTTTGGATATATCCTGGCGGACTTGCAGTATATGCAGCGTGCCTATCCTCAAATGCAATGGTAAATTCGGCGCCTTACATACAAGATGAGCAACTACTCCGTTTGCTGACCTCGGTCAGTGATCCTGAGATTCCGGTCTTGTCCATCATGGATATGGGCGTGGTAAGATCAGTAGAGCAGGTCGGACAAAAAGTAAAGGTGAAAATCACCCCTACTTACTCCGGTTGTCCGGCCATGGACACCATTTCTGATGAGATCAAGCAAACCCTGAATCGGGCTGGCTATGAAACGGAGGTTGAATTGGTGCTCTCACCAGCCTGGACCACGGACTGGTTGACCGAAAAAGGGCGTCAGCAATTGGCCGATTATGGCATTGCGCCACCTCTGGCCGAAACCGGAGACAAGCTGGCTCTTTTGCATGGCGAAAAAATCGTGCCCTGCACCCGATGTGGCTCCAAAAACACCCGAATGTTGAGCCAGTTTGGCTCTACGGCCTGCAAGGCTTTGTTTCAGTGCAACGATTGTCTGGAACCCTTTGATTACTTCAAGTGTTTGCGGTAAGCCGGTGAAGGCAGGCAAATAAAGGGCGTGGTGGCCGCTACCCTTTTTTCTAAAATAAGTAGAAGCTACCCTCAGGAAAAACCCCTATCACGCTAAAAAATAGACCCTTTTTCTGGTTGGGAAAGTCCTCTTGCCGGAAAATTAGAAAGGAATAACACTACCTACATGAGCTCGCTCCTCTTCGAAAAAAACGGCGGTGTCGGCCGCATCACCCTCAACCGACCCGAATCCTATAACAGCATCAATCGCGAAACGGCCTTGGCTTTCCAAGCTGCCCTGGACGCCTGTGCCGCTGACGAAAACATTCGGGCGGTCATGATTACCGGAGCCGGGAAGGCCTTTTGTGCCGGACAGGATTTGGTCGAAGTAACTAACCCGGAACTGATGCCCGGCTTTCCTACCATCCTCCGGGAACACTATACCCCCATCATTGAAAAAATCACGCAACTCCCCAAACCCGTGGTCGCTGCGGTAAATGGGGTAGCAGCTGGAGCGGGAGCCAATATTGCCCTGGCCTGCGACATTGTCATTGCTACCGAGAAAGCCAGTTTTATTCAGGCTTTCAGTGCCATTGGGTTGATTCCAGACAGTGCTGGTACGTATTTCTTACCTCGCTTGATTGGGTTTCAAAAAGCCAAAGCCCTGGCCATGATGGGAGATAAGGTCTCGGCTCAGGAAGCGGAAAGCATGGGCATGATCTATAAATTTTTCCCGGTGGATACCTTTATGGCGGAAGCGGAAAAATTAGCCGCAAAACTGGCTCACATGCCTACTCGGGGACTGGCCCTGACCAAGCAGGCCTTCCACGGTTCCATGGAGCGGAGTTTGACGGAACAATTGGTCCTGGAAAATGAGCTACAGGTAACTGCCAGTGAGACGGAAGATTATCAAGAAGGCGTAGCCGCATTTTTAGAAAAAAGAAAAGCGGTCTTTAAAGGAAAATAAGTCCCTAAGCCCTTATCTCATGCAAGTCGGAATTATCGGATCAGGTACCATGGGCAGCGGCATTGCGCAGGTCGCTTCCACCGCTGGCTGCCAGGTGGTGTTGTATGATACTCAGGCGGCAGCTCTGGAAAAAAGCCAGGCCAAGCTGGCCAAAATCATGGCTCGACTGGTAGAAAAAGGCCGGGTCCAAACAGAAGAAGCTCAAGCCATTCAGGCCCGCATCCAATACGCTGACCAACTCCAGGCCTTTAAGGGCTGCGATTTGGTGATAGAAGCCATTGTCGAAAATCCAGAGATCAAGAAAAGCGTGTTCCAGGAATTGGAAAGCCTCGTTTCAGATAGCTGCGTCATTGCTTCCAACACCTCTTCCTTGTCCATCGCCTCTTTGGCAGCTTCTCTGCAGAAGCCAGCACGGTTCATTGGCATCCATTTTTTCAATCCGGCTCCTTTGATGAAACTGGTAGAAATCGTGCCTGCTATTCAGACCGCACCGGAAGTCTTAGCCCAGACCCGAAACATCATCGATGGATGGGGCAAGCTCACCGTGCTGGCCAAGGATACCCCAGGCTTTATCGTCAATAAAGTGGCACGCCCCTTTTATGGAGAAGCCCTGCGCATCTATGAAGAAGGGCTAGCGGATGTGGCGACCATCGACTGGGCCATGAAAACCATTGGAGGCTTCCGCATGGGACCCTTTGAGTTGATGGATTTTATCGGCAATGATGTCAATTATATTGTAACGGAAACGGTCTTTAAGGCCTTTTACTATGATCCTCGCTATCGCCCTTCTTTTACCCAAAAAAGGCTATCTGAAGCAGGATATTGGGGCAGAAAAAGCGGCCGGGGCTATTACGATTATGCCGAAGGAGCAGAAAAACCTCTGCCTAATGAAGATGCCATCCTGGGCCAATTGATCGTGGACCGAATCGTGGCCATGTTGATCAACGAAGCGGCTGATGCCCTGCATTTTGGCATTGCCTCTGCGGCGGACATAGACACTGCCATGACCAAGGGCGTGAATTACCCCAAAGGCTTGTTGGCCTGGGCGGATGAGCTAGGTCTGGAAATGTGTGTGAACCGCCTCGATGCACTGTACCACGAATACCATGAAGATCGCTACCGCTGCTGCCCGTTGCTGCGCACCATGGCTCGAAATAACTTGAATTTCTTTGGGAAGGGCGGCTGATAAATCTTGCACCCTCCCCATGCAGCTAAGGACTGCTCAATAAAAAGGAAACATGAAAGAAGCATACATCATAGACGGGGTTCGCACCCCAATCGGAAAATTCACCGGGACCCTCTCTCCCATCCGCACCGATGATCTCGGTGCGTTGGTCATTCGGGAACTGGTAGCCAGAAACCCGGAAATTCCCGCGGAGGCTTATGAGGACGTCATCATGGGCTGCGCCAATCAGGCAGGGGAGGATAACCGGAACGTGGCCCGCATGTGTCTTTTGTTGGCAGGCTTGCCCTGGTCCGTTCCCGGAGAAACCCTCAACCGCTTATGCTCTTCTGGCATGTCAGCCATCATTCACGCCCACCGGGCGATTAAAACCGGGGATGGGGACGTCTTCATCAGTGGAGGCGTGGAGCACATGACCCGCGGTCCCTGGGTCATTTCCAAAGTTTCGAAACCCTTTGGCCGGGATGCTCAGATGCACGACAGCAGCTTTGGCTGGCGCTTTGTCAACGGCAAAATGAAGGACTTGTACGGGACCGATGGTATGGGCCAAACGGCCGAGAACCTGGTAGAAATGTACGGCATCAGTCGGGAAGATCAGGATAAATTTGCCTACTGGTCGCAGATGAAAGCGGCCGAAGCCCAGCGAAATGGCAGACTGGCTAAGGAAATTGTTTCGGTAGAAATTCCTCGTCGCAAGCAAGAGCCTTTGGTCTTTGACCAGGATGAGTTCATCAAACCAGGCACCACCTTAGAAGTGTTGGGCAAGCTCCGGGCGGCTTTCAAAAGAGAAGGTGGTTCGGTTACCGCTGGCAATGCCTCCGGCTTGAATGATGGGGCGGGAGCCACCATCGTGGCCTCTGACGCAGCCATCCAACAATATGGCCTGAAACCGATGGCTCGCATCGTTTCTTCCGCTGTGGTCGGGGTAGAGCCCCGCATCATGGGCATCGGCCCGGTAGGCGCTTCCAATAAAGCCCTGGCCAAAGCAGGCTTGAAGATGGAAGACATGGATGTCATCGAACTCAATGAAGCTTTTGCGGCCCAGGCCCTGGCCTGTACCCGAGCATGGGGATTGGCCGACGATGATCCCCGCCTCAACCCCAATGGCGGAGCCATAGCCATCGGTCATCCCTTGGGTATGACGGGTATGCGCATCATGCACTCCGCAGCTTTAGAATTACAATTGACTGGAAAAAAATATGCCCTGGTTACCATGTGTGTGGGAGTCGGGCAAGGATATGCAACAATCTTAGAACGCGCTTAACGCTTTTTTCACTATGGCAAAATTAGGCAACTACGTACTCGGATCATGGACTGAAGGAGCCGGTGAAGGCGCTCCCTTGTATAATGCAGTAACCGGTGAGGTTATTGGACATGCCACCACCAAAGGCCTTGATTTTGGTGAAATCCTGGGATATGGTCGTACCGTGGGAGGACCGCCTCTCCGCAAGATGACCTTCCAGCAGCGTGGCCTCATGCTGAAAAAACTCGCCCTGTATCTCAATAAACGCAAAGAGCAGTTTTATGAGGTGAGCTACCAAACAGGAGCTACCCGGGCGGATAGCTGGATTGACATTGAAGGGGGCTTTGGTAACCTCTTTGCCAACGCTTCGCTGCGTCGGCAGTTTCCCAACCAAAGTTTCCATGTGGATGGAGACCCCATTGACTTGAGTCGGGGCGGCAGTTTCATGGGCCATCACATCATGGTCCCTAAGCGAGGCGTAGCCATCCATATCAATGCCTATAATTTCCCGGTTTGGGGCATGTTGGAAAAATGTGCCGTCAACTGGATGGCCGGTGTTCCTGCGGTTGTCAAGCCTGCCACCGCTACTTCCTTTCTGACCGAAGCGGTAGTGAGAGAAATCATTGCGTCCGGCATTTTACCTGAAGGCGCCCTTCAGTTAATCTGTGGTTCTGCGCGGAGCATTCTGGATACCGTAGAGTCTCAGGACGTCATTACGTTCACCGGATCGGCGGATACGGGACGTATGCTCAAAGCCCATCCGCGGGTGATTCAGGAAGCCGTGCCTTTCAACATGGAGGCGGACTCTTTGAACTGTGCGGTACTCGGACCAGATGCCGCTCCAGGTACCCCTGAATTCAAGCTCTTTGTCAAAGAGGTGCGCAAAGAGATGACGGTCAAGTGTGGACAAAAATGTACGGCTATCCGCCGGGTCATCGTGCCCGAGCAGTGGGTAGAAGATGTGCAGATAGCCCTCGGCAAAGAACTGGCCCGCACCACCATTGGGGACCCTAACCTGAAAGAAGTGCGCATGGGTGCCCTGGCTTCCCGGGCTCAGGTTCAGGAGGTGAGAGAGCGTGTAGCTGAACTGAGAAACACGGCTGAATTGGTTTACGGAAACCCTGAACAGGTAGAACTGGTTGGCGCAGATGCCTCTAAAGGCGCTTTCCTCAGCCCGATTTTGTTACTGGAAAAAGCCCCCATGATCAATACTGCGGTGCATGAAGTAGAAGCCTTCGGCCCAGTTAGTACCATCATGCCTTATAAAGACCTGGACGAAGCCATTACCCTCGCCCAAATGGGCATGGGTTCTCTGTGCTGCTCCATCGCTACCTTCAACGATACCCACGCCCGGGAATTCGTGGTAGGCGCAGCCAGCCATCACGGTCGTATCCTGGTCCTGAATCGCGAAAATGCTAAACAAAGCACCGGACACGGTTCCCCTTTGCCAACCCTGGTACATGGTGGACCCGGTAGAGCGGGCGGCGGCGAAGAAATGGGCGGCATGCGCGGCGTAAAGCATTATTTGCAGCGCTGTGCGGTGCAGGGCACACCTACCACCCTAACGGCCATTACCGGCATTTATCAGCCCGGAGCCAAAGTGGTGGAAACCCCTCAGCATCCTTTCCGCTATCACTTTGAAGATATTCAACCCGGCATGTCCATCCTCACCCATAAACGGACGGTGACGGATACGGACATCATGAATTTTGCTAACCTGACCTGGGACCACTTTTACGCCCATACAGATATCACTTCCCTCAAAGGGAGCATTTTTGAAAAAAGAGCTGCTCATGGGTATTTCATCCTGGCGGCCGGGGCTGGCCTTTTTGTCCACCCCGCCAAAGGTCCTGTAGGCGCAAACTATGGCCTGGAAGATTGTCGTTTTATCCGTCCCATCTACCACAATGATACCCTCCAAGTACGCCTGACCTGTAAGGAAAAAGTAGATCGGGATACCAAAGGCCGGGAACATCCAGCCGGTGTGGTGAAGTGGTATGAAGAAATCCTGGATCAGGACGGAGAATTGGTCGCCGTAGCCACCATTTTGACCCTGGTGCAAAAGAAAAACCCCTTTATGGAGATCACCCGGGAAAACATCGTGGACAAGCTGAACGCCTTGACCGAGGACACCTCAGCCCGTTGGGGCATGATGACGCCTCAGCACATGGTAGAGCACCTGGAATTCTTCATGAAGATGGCGGTCGGAGAAGTAGAGACCCACATAGAAATCCCTGAAAATCGTATTGAGCGTTATCAGGAGTCTCTGTATAACCATCGTCCGATGCCGAGAGATTTCCAGCAACCCCTGCTTCGCAAAGGCCAGTTGGAAGACCTACGCTACGGCAGCCTGGAGGAGGCCAAGGAAGCCTACCTGGCCAGTTATGATGCCTATGAGGCCTACTATAAAGCGCATCCTGAGGCCATGCATCCCAACACCATGTTTGGTGACCTGGACAAGGAGTTGTGGGATTTGATTAATCGTAAGCATACGCATCATCATTTTCATCAATTTGGATTGGTATAGATAAGGCAAAGCCTTAGCGGTCGCTTTTATTTATATGATTAGTTCTCACTGTTCTTTTTTGTACCAAAACTCTCTTGATACTTTTTTCTTGATAAAAAAGTATCCAAAAAATCAAGACGCTGCTAACCGCGCCAGCCCGCATTCCAGCCCCCGCACCCTGGCAGCGTCGAAGCCCCGTCGCCCCAGAGAGTTAATAGGCGCGTTGGGGTGCACGAACGCGGGGAGGATGGCTTGCGGAGAAGGCCTTGGTTGGTTCGTGCTTGATTTTTGCTCCACTTTTTATCAAGAAAAAGTGGTTAAGATCTTTATCAAGAAAAAAGGTACAAGCGTATTGACAAGAAGACAAGAAGACAATAAGAGCAGAAGAGCAGAACAGCAGAACAGCAGAACAGCAGAACAGCAGAACAGCAGAAAAAAAGAAAAATCTCCGATAGATCTCTATGGACCCATACGTAAAACAAACCTTCCTCAAACCCGGCATAGCCGAAATCACCTTTTTCCACCCTTCCCACAATTCCTTGCCGGGAGATATTCTCGCGCAATTGGCCGAGACCATTACCCAGGCTGGACAGGATGATGCGGTAGAAGTAATCATCTTGAAAAGTGGAGGAGATCGGACCTTTTGTGCAGGAGCCAGCTTCAATGAGCTGATCGCCATTGAGGACGCAGAGACCGGCAAAAAATTCTTTAGTGGCTTCGCCAACGTGATAAATGCCTGTCGAACCTGTCCAAAGCTGATCATAGGTCGAGTGCAGGGCAAAGCTGTAGGCGGGGGCGTAGGCGTTGCAGCCTCAGTAGATTACTGCTTCGCCACTAAATATGCGAGCGTGAAGCTCAGTGAGTTGAATGTAGGGATCGGACCCTTTGTGGTAGGACCGGCCGTGCAACGCAAAGTGGGACTCTCCGCTTTTTCCCAAATGACCATCCATGCCGATCACTTTTTTAAAGCAGATTGGGCCAAAGAAAAAGGCTTATATGCCGAAGTCTATGAGGATGCGGAAAGCATGGACGCGGCGGTCCTGGCCTTAGCGGAGTACCTGGCGGCTACCAATCCAGGGGCCCGCGCCGAATTGAAAAAAGTCTTTTGGGAAGGCACGGAGCATTGGGGGGAGCTGCTGGCTGAAAGAGCGGAAAAAAGTGGCACCCTGGTCCTGAGTGAGTTTACCAAGAAAGCGCTGGCGCGTTTTGCTTCTTAAATTGAATGCTGATCCCCTCAAGTCTGAGAAATTGGCGATAGTTTCGAGTTCAGCTGTTTTTCTGTACTTTTGATCTATGACAAGGGAATACGAATACCAATTTCCAGAGCAAGATTCCTTTCGGGCGATGGAGGTGACCGAGCAAGATTTCGACATCCTATCCGACCCAAAGTACGAGGACCTCTACGTGGATTTTAGTGCGGTAAGAAGTGCGGATCAGTTTAAGCAGATGGATTTCATGCTAGGGATGAAAGACGGCCAGTTCGCTAGGAGACCCAATGCTTTTCACAAAATTATCTTTTCTGGTCACAGAGGCTGCGGGAAAACCATAGAATTGCAGCGCTATACCCGACAAATCAATACACCTGAGGCCTATATGGCTATCTATGTGAACCTGGAAGAGGAAACAGATATCCTGCAATTCTCCTCGGAAGATTTATTTGTACTCTTGATTTCGATCCTTTTGCGAGAATTGGACCAGCGAGGAATTCCTTTTGAAAGGGATGACTTTGAGCAAATTTCTGAAGAATGGGTCCAGGAATCTGAAGTGACCAAGGAGTTGGAAAAAGCCTACGGAATGGAAGCCGAAGCTGGCGTGAGCCTGGGCTGGAAGTTCTGGCAGTTTTTGGGGATTGAAGGAAAGTTCAAAGGGATTTTTTCTCAGAAAAATATCACCACGGAAGTGATTCGGAATAAAATCCGGATTGACCAGAAAAATTTGATTACCAAGCTAAACGTCGCCCTGTATAACATTGAGCAGGTACTAGCTTATGAGAATCAGGGTCAGGGCCTTATTTTCGTGATTGATGGATTGGAGAAAGCGCATCAGGCGGTTTATGATCAGCTGTTCTTGTTGGACCCGCAGTTGATGATGAATCTCAATGCTCATGTAGTGGCCTGCGTTCCTATACGGACCTTCTACGAAATTCAACGGAAAGACCTTACGGGCACCTTTGAGTCTGTGTATTTACCCATGATTCGCCTTAGCCCGAAAAGTAAACCTCTATTGAGCGATCTGATTGCTCGCCGGGTTTCTCTGGAGCTATTTGAAGGTGAGATTCTGGACCGAATTATTGACATGTCGGGAGGTTGCCCACGTCAACTGTTGAGATTGGTACACCGTTCTTTCATCGTGGGCCTGGGGAAAAAAATTGACCATGTCATCGCAGATAAAACTTTTCAGGAACAGGGCTTAGAACGGTGGCGGACCTTGACCAGTGAGCACAAGGCCCTGATAGAACATGGAGAATTCGACGATGCGGATAGCATGGTGTTGGATTTATTGTTTTCGCTAAACCTTTTGGAATATAATGGGGAGAATCCCGAACGGAAAATTAATCCGCTTCTGGCCTCTTTCTTTAGCTAGCAAAATAAGTATGGCTCAGGCTTTTCTCTCATCTGATGGGGATATAAAATCCCACAATGAGGAGCAGTGGGCGCGAATGGAGTTTCTCTTTTCCACTCGTACAAAACCTACTGTCATCTGGGTTTGTTGTGATTCTTTTTCCCTCAAACAACAAACCTTTGAAGAGCATAAAAGCCGTTTTAGTAAGAAATACAAACCGCTTCGCATTAGTCTGGCAAACATGAAGGGGCACTCCTTGATTACTTTTCTCAAGGAGACCTTGCCGGAGGAAGTCTTAGAAAGTGAACCCGGATCCTACATGGTTCACCTATTTGACCTGGAAACCTGGACCGTGAGGCAAACTGAGGCAGAGGCTAGCTCCCTGATACAGGCGATTAACTTTGAGAGAGAGTTACTTTTCCGCACCTTCCCTTTTTTCTTATTCTTTTGGACCGACCCTTTCTCCAGGCGTAAGGTGCAACGTTTTGCCATGGATTTTTGGGATTGGCTACCCTATGAATTTTCGTTTTATAGTCAGTCTGAGGCCCTTAGCCAGGCGGATCAGGAAGCGCAATTGAAGGGATCATGGCTCTCAAAAACCCGGGATCCTGCCAGAGCCCACCGGATCGCCAGGTTGCGTGAGGCTTACTTACAGGTGGAAGACAAAACCTCTCCGCAGGCGCGCCAACAGGCTCTGGCTTTGGGAGAACGGCTGGCCGATGAATATTATCTACTGCCAGATTACGAAAGAGCGATAGAGTTTTTCCAAAGAGGCCTAAAACTATTGGGAAAAATACGGCCTATTGATCAAGCCAAAGAAGCCTTATTTTATCGAAAAATGGGGGAAAGCTATAAAGAGAAAGGAGCTTTTCCGGAAGCCTTACTTTCTCTTGTAGAAGATGTAAGGCGCTCAGAAGAGCTCTACGCCTCGAATCCTCATAGTGAGTCCTTGAAAAACGGACTGGCGATTTCCTATTCCAAACTAGGGGGCATCTATGAGGCGCAGGGCCAGTTGAGCGAGGCCTTGAAATACTATGAGCAACGTAGCCAGTTAGGTGAAGAGCTCTACGCCTCGAATCCTCATAGTGAGTCCTTGAAAAACGGACTGGCGATTTCCTATTCCAAACTAGGGGGCATCTATGA
>JBCBGC010000163.1:0-16132 GCA_038527215.1 Bacteroidota bacterium | reverse complement strand
ATAGAGTGGAGAGGATTTTCCAGTAGTCAATCCAATTTCGCAGTTTGAATCATCTGAAAGAGGCTTTATATAAAATTTAGTAGCCCTCGTGATTTTTCCACTGTCCTTAAACTGTTGCAGAAGGACAGGATGGATATATTTGAATTCTGCCTCTTTTCTATTTTGCATAGTAGGCATTTGTTTCCTTTCAAACACAAACCCTACCTGAAGCATTTTTTCGTGAAGCCGCTGATATACTAACTCCCTATTCATAGTATTTAAAAAAAATGATTACTATTCGGAATAGCTGATGGCTAGCCTTTTAGAAAAACAAATCCTATAGATTGTCTTTTTTATTTAAGATTGCCCTGGCCAGCAGGAAAGAATAAACAGACGAGTTTTCAAAATGTCTGTTAGGCATTATCTAATTGTTAGATGATTATTCCCCCTTATAGTCATGCTAACAACCGAAAAGCCTCCCCCAAATCCAGCCGCTGCCCCTTATAATAGCGCAAATTCTGCTTCTCCTTCCGCATCCACCCTAGATATTCCCCCTTGGTACAATCCATTTCCTTAGCCAGGGTAAGCGTTTCTTCCAGAGATTTATAGGCTTGTTCTTGTTTGGTGATGATGACGGCATGTGGAGGAATTTTGGCCAGGCCGTAGGCACAAAACTTATGATGACCATCCAGGATGAAGAACATGAAAGAATCTGCTACATGTAGCAGTACCATCGCCGGCCGAGCGCCATTGAGGATAGCCTGTTGGTATTGAGTTACCAATTCGTCATCAATGGCATTCTGGGTGGGAGCAATATCAAGGCCGCCTCCATAGTAGTCAAAGCTTTGGTACTGCTCTCCCTCGGGAATTTCCACCCACTGGGCATCACGAGGCAATTCATAATAGCCATATTCGTAGGTGCCAGCTGCGAGAAAGCCTTGGAAATATTCCGCCACAGCCAGAAAATCGCCTTTATGTTGAATGCCACGCTTGAGCAGGGCTTCTATGCCTTGGTTGAGGTCCACAGCCTGTTTGGTCAGGCCCTGGGCAATATGATATCGCCATGTAGAGCCTACTTCTGCATACCAGCTGTATTGGATAGGCCGATCATTTAAATACAGGATGCTTTCCTGCGGATTGCCCAGGATTTCCAGGACACCCTGCTTTCCTTGGGTGGTGAGGATGTGTTTCATGGTATAATGATATGCACTTCGATATATAATTTTTCCGAAACCCTCTCAGGGGCTTTCCTTATTGGATAGGTTTTGCCATCATCACCGAAGTCTGCGCTTCCCCATCTATCCGAAACTTATCTTTCACCCGTGCGATCTCCTCAAAACCCATCTTCTGATAAAGGCGGATGGCTGGCTTATTTTCCGCCATGACCCATAAATCAATATAGGCAAGCTCAGTTTCCTGTTGGGCCCATTCCACCAGGAAGGTCAACATTTGGCTGCCCAGCCCTTTTTTTCGAAAATCCCGATGCACCCCCATGCCCAACAGCGCCCGGTGAAGCGTGTGAGCTTGTGGATGGGATCTCAGGTCGATATGCCCCGCGATTTCTCCCTTTTGGTCTATCGCCATGAAGCCGCGCCGCCAACCCGTGGTATGCGTATCGAGGTCCAGCCCTTTTTGAAAGCTGTCTGCGAGGTGTTCCGGCAACCTTAAATTCCATCGGGAAATTGGCAGAAAAAGCGGGGTGCTGCCCTGCCCATTATCAGAAATATGGTCCTGGAGATACACCAGAAACTGCGCCATATTATCGGCATTCAGGGGGATGATGTTGATGGCTTGGTTCACGATCTTGGCTTGATGATAGGGTAAAAATACACAGCTGCCAGGAAAGCCTGTCCATGGATCAGGAAGGCCCCTCATTTTCACCCAAATACCCCGGTAAAATTACCCCTTTTGTCCGCCAAAATAAGCCCTCCCTGGACAAAGCCCGTAGGAATAGATATCATAAGGTAGATAAATCGATTTTCTTAGTTTCCTGAAGAAATGCCCAGCAGATCAGACAGGAAGGACCTGGCCCTTATGGCATTAACCGAGATAGTCGGTATATTAGAAAGGGAAAATATCCTGGATTCGAATAAATTTAGATTTTCTGAATGTCCGAATCGGACAGGATTTACCTAAGAAACGCTATTACTGTACGAACAAAATTATCATGACCCCCCTAAATGTAGCATGCCGAAAGGGACTAGGCTTAGTCTGGATGCTTGCTCTTTGCCTGCCGGGTATGATGTGGGCCCAAAACCCCAACATCCCCATTTGCCAGGATGAAGACTGTCCCCCTAGCCTTTTTGACATCAAATTGACCGAACCCTTGCTTCCGGATTCCGCTGAGGGCTATTCCAAAAAGCGCACGGAGAATTTCAAAGAAGCCTATACTGCATTCCGAGATGCCAAACAGACCTATGCGCTGAACCCCTCCTGGATTCAAAAGCACCGGGCCTTCCAATTGGGCGGCCGGAGCAGCCTGAGACACTATCAGTTGGAGGCTACCTTTTCTCACGAGTACACCCAAAATTCGGACTTTAAGCAGTGGGTGGATACCAGCGATCCCAACGCAGCCACCATTGTCCAAAGCGGATTTCAGAATAGCCGGCAGGGCCTGAACCTGTACAACCGGATGAAGAACAACTGCCCTCGGGAAGTCAAGGCCGCAGACAGTGGGAAAGGGCCTACGCTGGATGATTTATCGGATGCGTACCAAAGCCTGGGCCAAAACCTGGGTTATTTTGATGAAGAGGGCAATGTGCTCAAGCCCATCGAAGATAATATCCTGGAAGAACCGGAAATCCTGAAAAAGGCCAAAAAGGTCACCAAGAAGGACCAGGTCAACCAGTTGAAGGAACAAATGGCCCAACTCCCGCTGGGGACGGCGATTGATAGCAAAATGGACAGCCTCAAGCAGGCCGATCAGGCTACAGAGCCTCAGCTTAAAACCCTGGAATCAGACTTGCAGCAATTGGGAGATCGCGTGAAAGAACTTTCTCCTAAACCTACCAGTTCCCTGGCCGCGATCGAGACTGATAGCACCGCCCTGGCTACCATGTATCAGGAAATGCAAGACCTGCAGGGTGAAGAGATCATGGCTTCTCTGGACGGTCTGGAAGCTGATCGGGGCGTACTCAAAAATGAAATGGGCATGGTCCTCCGGTCCGCCAATCAGCTTCAGGAAGAATATGACCAGCTTACCCAGCAGCAAGTCCAGTTGCAAGAGGCGCTGGCTGCCTCCAATACAAGGACCGATAGCCTGGAGACAGAGTATGGCGAATTGAAAAACCAACAAGACGCGCTGAACGCCAAGCTGGAGGATAAACCCAAAAAGATTCTGGAAGAATTGACCCAGGAGATTGGCGATTTGGAAAGCGCCAGCAGTAACCTGGTCAAAGAAATGGAGGCCGAAAACCAGAAGAAAAAAGCCCTACGGGAGCAAATTTCTGCCCTGGATGCGGAGAAAGAAAAAATCGCTCAAAAACTCCAACAGCAGGAGGACGAATACGGTAAGCTCACCCAAAAGCGGGAGAAGTTGAAGGAGGGCATGAAGGAAACTTCTGATAAGGTGAAAAAAGCCCGGGAGCGTAAAGAAAGGGTCGATAAGCTCAAAAATGACCTGGATAACCTTAAGCCGGAAGTAACCGTCAGAAAGGAAATTCGCTCCTGTGAAAAGGACCTGAAAAAAATCCTCAATACCATTGGTCGCCTGGAGCAAAAACAGAAAAAATTCAAGGAAAAACTGGTCGGACCTCTGGCCCGAATTTCTGAAATAACCGGTAAGCTCGCGGAATTAAAAGAGCGACAAAATGACCTTAAGCTCCCTCAGAACAATATTCCGGTCACCAAGAAATCCCTGGGTAGGCTGGATAACCTCCTCAACAAAGGGGCGGATGTAACCTTTGCCGTCCTGACTTTGGGGGAAAAGAAAGACAAGGTTAGCGCCAAGGTCCAAAAGCAAGCCGAAGAATTGGAATCTCTTAAGTCTGACTACGACTCCCGCGTGGGCAATATCGAACGCCTCGAAGCGGAGTTGGCCGAGTTGATCGCCGAGAAAAACCAACTGAGAGGAGAACTGGATCAGAATGTCGAAAACATCGAACAGATGGAAGGCAAGGTGGGCGATTTCGTGGGTCGTTACAAAACCTTCGATGAAGAGTCCGACTGTCTCAGCCAGGCTGATCTGGAATCCCGGATCGAGGCCTTGCGCAGCGAACAGGAATCCACGGATGCCGAGCTCACCGAGTTGGAGGAAGAGTTTGTAGACCTGAGCCAGCAGGAAAAGGATATTCGGTCTGCCACTACCAAGGTAGAACTGGAAATAGATAAGGACCGCCGGAAAATGGAGGCGCTCAAGGCCGAAGAAGAAGTGATGAAGGAGCGGTATGGAGAGGATTTCAGCCTCAAGCCTGTGGCCATGGAACAGTGGGCCGAAGATTTCGAGATCGAGCGTTCCTACTGGAAAGCGGAGTTCTACCCAGACCGTGAGGTCGTGGAAGGCTTTGTAGGCCGTTACTTTGCCGTCCAGCTTAAGGATGCGGAAAAGTCCCTCAAGATGCTCTTCGGACCGGGGGAGTATTATATGGACAAAAATAAATTTCGGGAAATCTATGGGGCTACCCTGGGCTCTTTCGTCAAGGAGACCTTGCATTACCTGGAAGATGGACAGGAGGGGCAAGTGAAGATTTTCATTCAGGGAAGTGCCGATATCAGCGGCAGCCGTACCTTCTCCGGCAAGTTGGACGATCGTTTTTTCTACGATAAAATCACGGTCCTCCCTCAGAAGGATAGCCCGGAAAGTTTCCTCGGGGAAGCTGTCGTAAAAGAAATTCCCGCCACCAACTTCCGCAATGAGCATCTGCCGGATCTACGGGCCCAGTACCTGAAGGAGATCATTTCTGCCTACTCCCGGAAATTTGACCCCATCCTGTTGGAAGGCGTGGTCAAAAAGGTTCAGAACCGGGAAGATAGAAATGCGACCATTTATATCTTCTTCCCTGACCAGCTGCTCGCGCAGGAGTAAAGAACATATTTGCATAAAGTAACCCCGGGGAGGAGCTTCCCGGGGTTTTTTTGTGGCTGGTGCTATTTGAATCATGGAGACCCCCGACGATCAGGATGTCGGGATCCGCGACCCGGATAGCCTCCTCCCTTCGGTCGGATGCTTCCGGGGTGACAAAAATGTTTGTGATAGTCGTGTGTGCTGGAAGCACGCCTCCCTACACCCAGGTGTCACCCCGGAAAGCACAAAAGCGTTTGTGATCGTTCTGTGTGCTGGAAGCACGCCTCCCTACACCAAGGTGTCACCCCGGAAAGCCGCTGAGGAACGAAAGCGGATTATCCGGGGTCTCCATGAGTCAAAAAAATCGTGTAACTTCTTTTTGAAAAAACAACTCACCGTGGACCCACAATCCTTTGCCTACGTTTACATCCTCTCCAATCCAGTCGGCTCGACCCTCTACGTGGGCGTGACCACCAACCTCAAGCAAAGAATCATCGATCACAAAAATGGTGTAGGAAGCGCTTTTACCAGAAAGTATGGCCTCGCCCTTTTGGTGTGGTACGAAGGGCATCATGATATAAACGTGGCGATCAAACGTGAAAAACAATTAAAGCGCTGGCAGCGCAGTTGGAAAGAGGAGCTGATTAAAAAAATGAATCCTGATTGGAGAGATTTGTATGAGGATATTATGGGGTATTGAGGTAGACTCATTTTTCGCTACGCTTTTTTGCAATCATGGAGACCCCGGATAGCCTCCTCCCTTCGGTCGGATGCTTCCGGGGTGACAAAAATGTTTGTGATAGTCGTGTGTGCTAGAAGCACGGCTCTTCACACCCAGGTGTCACCCCGGAAAGCCGCTGAGGAACGAAAGCGGATTATCCGGGGTCTCCGCGATATAAAAGGCAATGATACGCCAAAAGATCAGGGAATTAGCAATCATGGAGACCCCGGATAGCTCCCCTCCCGATGGTCGGTGTGCTTCCGGGGTGACAAAAGCGTTTGTGATAGTTGTGTGTGCTGGAAGCACGGCTTTTCATACCCAGGTGTCACCCCGGAAAGCCGCTGAGGGACGAAGCGGATTATCCGGGGTCTCCGAGATATAGGAGGCAATGATATGCCAAACGATCAGGGAATTAGCAATCATGGAGACCCCGGATAGCTTCCTCCCTTCGGTCGGATGCTTCCGGGGTGACAAAAGCGTTTGTGATCGTTCTGTGTGCTGGAAGCACGGCTCCCTACACCCAGGTGTCACCCCGGATGGCACAAAAGCGTTTGTGTTTGTCGTGTGTGCTGGAAGCACGGCTCTTCACACCCAGGTGTCACCCCGGAAAGCCGCTGAGGGACGAAGCGGATTATCCGGGGTCTCCGAGATATAGGAGGCAATGATATGCCAAACGATCAGGGAATTAGCAATCATGGAGACCCCGGATAGCCTCCTCCCTTCGGTCGGATGCTTCCGGGGTGACAAGATCGTTTGTGCAGTTTATCCGGGGTCTCCGAGATTACGAACTGACCGCCGCTTTTGGTCACATATCCCCCATCGACAAGCCCGTGATTTGCATACAAAAGAGCAGCATGATGAAATCCTTCTCCTCCAGGCCCATGCGCTCAAACCGCTCCACATTATTGGTGAGCTGGAGGTCGGCTACCAGGACCCGGGGGCCTGAAACGATGGACATAATCATATGACTGGTCTCCAGGGTGGTATTTGCCCCGGAATAAATCTCCAGAGAATATTCTTCCTTGCTTTGCTCGGCGCTCAGTTGGAAATAATCATGATAGGCTTTGTCTCCTTCATCCCGGGTGCGGTCGTAAGTGTACTTGCGGGAATCAATGAACTGCTTGGCCAGGTCTGAAGAGGCCTCATAGGAATCCGCCTTTTCCATGTGCATGGTAAAGCCCAGGGCCCCCCCTGCCGTCTGGCAGTAGAGTTGGGTTTTCTGTTCTTCTGGGATATCCGGATGCGGGTCCTGCCGGTAGTGGATGGCATAAGCCATGCTGGAATCCCGCCAATAAGGACTCGGCGTAGCAAAGTAAATCCCTGAACGCTCGTCCAGGTATACATTGATATCGGCTCGCATGAGTTCATTGTAGCCAACTCGTCCCTCGGCCGTTTCCCGGTCATAGAACTGAGCCGCTGCGTTGAGCAGGCTTTGGGCCTGGGCTTCGGGTAAGGTCTCGATCGCGTCTCCGATGGTGAGGTGATTGAGATGGGTACCAAAAATGAAACTATCATTGCGGGTGGTATCCAGATGGCCCAGGTTTTTGCCTTCTCCTGCCACACAGTGGAGCACGTCAAGGTTGGTGGCCTCAGCGTCCACCGCCTCATCGGAGTCTTTCAGCTCGCTCAGGTAGTTGGCCGGGATGGCCCAGTTGATGCCAGCGGTGCCTCGACGCAATCCGCCATCAGCGATGGCGATCAACTGCCCTCTTTCATTCAAAATTGGCGCACCGGAATGCCCTGGATGAATGGTAGAAATGACATTGAAAATGACCACATCCGTATGCGGATAGCCCTGTACATCCAGGCTGCGCAGGATGCCATCATTGCCGATGATCAGCTCTTTCAGCTTGATCGGACGACTGGTTACCTTAAATTCCAGCTTTTCTCCACCGGAAAACTCCTGCCTAAGCGGAAACCCCCAGATAGAAGGGCGGTTATAATTCGGGTCTTCGAATTCGGTTTTGAGGGGTTTGAGCCCTCGCAGGGGACGATTCGGGTCCAGTTTAAGCAAGGCCAGGTCGCCCTTGCGAAACACCTTTTCGATGGTGGCTTTGGATTGGCCGTTGGGAGATTTGATGACGATGGTGCGACTGCCCGCCACTGCGTGCAGCGCGGTGACGATATGAGTCGAATCCTGCCAGCAAAAGCCGGTGGCATTTTTCTGCCGATTGTCCACCGTAGCGACAATTTTTACCAGCGCCTCATTGGCATATTTATCTCCTATCCCGGTGATGTAGGAATCCTGAATGAACTGCCCCTGTAACGGAGAGGCTACCAGGCAGAAAGCAAGCAAAAGCGTAGAAGTGAGGTATTTCATACCAAGGCTGTGATATTGAATCTTAACTAAGGCGCCAGGGCTTATTCATTGCCCAGCATATGGCAAAGCATGTTTTTGATAGCAGCGGCGATTTCGGCAGCGTTGCCTCCCCCTACCTGTTCCTGAACAATGTTGTAGAGGTTCCCCATTCCTGAACTACCCCGACTGTTTTCTCCACAGTATTCTTTAACGCCATTGGCTCGTAGCATTTCTTCCGAACTGGCCACGATATGGTACACCAGTTGATAGGTGGCGAGCCGCTTTTCTTCCGGTACCAGGCTATTGATTTTTTCTCCTAGTTGGACAAAAACGTCTTCCTCCGTGTCTACATAGCGATAGTAAATTTGCTGCAAATCATTGGATGCATCATCAGGTGAAAGCTCCTTGGAATACATCATTTCAGACATATCATTGAAAAGAACCGTTGAGTCCTTTTTGGGCGCAGCCTGGGCGACCGGAGTAGGCTGGACCATTTGAGCAGGTTCTGGACTTTTATAGACCGGAGGCCGATAAACGGGTGGATTGTAAACGGGGGCTTCAAATATCGGGGGTTTGGCTTCTGCGGTTTGGGCTGGTGCCGGTCTTTCGACTGGTAGAATTTGTCCGGTTCGTTCCAGCATGGCAATCTGCCGAGCTTCTTCCGAGGTAAATCCTTCTTTTTGCAGGGCCGCCATATGATCCGTGAGGCTTAGGCTGGAAAGCGGGGCATCTTGCATGCCCTGTATCACGAAAAAGCCCAGCAACACGCCCAGGGTGTGGGCCAGAATAGAACTCAGATAGGCAGGAGTTCGCTCTGATTTTACATAAAGGTACATCCCGGCTGCTACCAGGAAACATACCCCGGCCAGGGCTACGGCTTGCAGGAGTTCTGGGACATTGCCGCCAATCAGTCCACCTAAAAAGAGGCCTAACACGCCCGCTGAGATACCCAGGAGCAAGCTGTGGTTTTGGGGGGTAGATTTTTGTTGCATAGCTATGGAGATAAATGAGCTATTCTTGGGAGAAGTTTAGATAGAACGGCAAATGCGAAAACCCAGGTCATCACTTTTAAGGCCAGCTTCATTGTTACTGCGGTTATTAATGCGGCAGTTTGCACTGGAAGAGCCATAGCCGCCACCGAGGTTTACCCGGCCTGCTGCTTCGTTGATTTCGGAGGGACCTTTGGGATTGATCACCAATCCTTGCTCCTTGCACTGCTGGAAATAGGTTTCGTCATATCCATCCCAACACCACTCCCAGACATTCCCGCTCATATCGTACAAGCCCAGTTCATTGGGTTGCTTTTGTTTGACGGCCTGGGCTTGACTGGAGCTATTGCTTTTGTACCAACCCAGGGCTTTCATATCCTCCCCACCCGCATAGCGATTACGCTTTTTTTCCTGGGGCTGAGAAAAACCGCCGTGGGCGGCCAGCATCCATTCAGCTTCAGTGGGCAGGCGATAGGCCGTAGAGGTCGCGTCCCAACTGGGATTTTGTCCTGATCCATAAGCCGGTGCAACGCCATTTTCCTTACTCAACCAATTGCAATAGGCTACTGCATCGTGCCAGGAAATATTGACCATGGGCTGATCGGCCTTGATTTTCCATTTAAACTCCGTGGGCATAGGGCGGTCGGTGGCCTGGCTGAAGACATAATATTGCAAAACGGTAACTTCGCTCACGCCAATCTGGTAATCAGAAAGCCTGACTTCATGCAAGGTTTCGTCTTTGCGACTGGATCGTTCTCCGGGCTCACTGCCCATCCAAAAGCGGGTGCCCCTGACGGTTTTCAAAACAGGAATATATTTTTGTCTGGCGATGCTAAAGCTCCGATCATTGGCCATTTCAGCTAGCAAACGGGAAATGGTTTGAGCAGTATCCGCCTCCGATGCTATGCGCGTGGCAAACAAAGCCCGGCCGCGTTGCGCCAACTCGAAGGCCTCAGACAGCCTGCCGCTTTTTTGATAAAAAAACAGTAATTCTGCTACGGCTAAGCGGGTTTCCCTTGGTTTGGAATCAATGGCGATGATTTCCTTGACCAGCTGGTGGGCATCCTCAAAAGCCAAATCCCTAATGTTTCTGGGAAATTGGGATAAAAGGGCTTCCACCCTGCGTCGTTTTTGCCGTAAAACCTCATCTAGTTTTTGCTGCACTTCTTCCTTGGCTTCCAGGGCGATGATTCGCTGGTTATCGGCCTCTACTTTGGCTGAGTCCGCAATCTCCCTTTGCATGATCGCTACTTGTTCAGATTCCTTCGCTTCCTGCTCCTTTTGTTCCGCCAGGCTTTGCGCTTCCTCAGCCCTTTCCTTTTCCAATTCGGCATTGCGCCATTGCCACAGCGCCACACTGGAAATCAAGGCCAGGACCAGCACCACGGCGGTAACCAGGATTCGCCGGTTGCGCCTTTGTTGGATCAGGGCTTTCCTGCCCGCCTCCACAAAGTCGGCTTCCTCCGCAGAAATATTTACTTGGCTTAAATAAGGGGTGACGTAATCCAGGTCATCCTGCGTAATGGCAGAACCCCGTTCATGATAAGCCTGGAATAGTTCTCGGATATACCGCTCTACTTTACGTCTGGTACGCGCCTCGGTGGAGGCCTTGTCAAAGACCAGGCGCGCGATGGAGTCATGAATAAGTTCGTACTTCATGAATGCAGTAGCGGTAATTTAGGGGTGCCTTGCTGGCAATTAAAGCTAAGAAAATTATATCATCTTTCAATAAATCAAAATTTATGAGTTTGGCAGCATATCCTTTCCGGACAAATTTGCTGGGCTGATAAGCAATTCATAGGGGAGGAAAATTTAATCGCTAGACGCTAAAAAGTAGGGCTTGCCTTCCCAGATTGTCTCCTTAAACGCTTATCTTTAGCTATACAGCATTCTCAACCCCTTTCGCTTGAAGACCATGGAACCAACCGCTAAAAAATCCTTTTTTCAGGATCCACAGCATATCATCGCCTTGGGCGTAACCCTGATTAGCCTGTGTGCCCTTGTTGTCTCCATTTTTCAGACCAAAATCATGCAGGAAGAACGGCAGCTCATTCGGGAGCATGCCAAGGCTTCGGTCTGGCCCCACTTGTCGGTCGGTCTTTCGAAATCGCATTCCCGAGTGGATGGCTCCCTCACTAAATTGGAGCTCAATCTCCAAAATGATGGGGTAGGTCCGGCTATTATCACCGATGTCAGGGTACGCCACAAAGGTGAAGCTGTGCCTCACTGGTGGGCTTTGTTTGAATTGTATGATTTGCCAGATACCCTTTCACGAGGCATCACCAATCGCACCTTTAGTAACAGCATCATCCGGGGTGGGGAAAATGCCATGGTTTTATCCCTGGAGCATAACCTGCCCCTGGCGCAGTATTTTTTCGAAAACCTCGAGCATTTTTCCCTTGAAATCCTCTATGAATCCATCTATGGAGATAAATGGCTGCTGCAATCCGATCCGGATAGCGATGCCACACGTGAAGTTCCTTCAGATACCACATTCCCGGAAGAAGAGCAGTTTAATAGCTAGAATCGCGGGCGAAGCTGAACCTCCGGGCCATCAACCTTTATGTTCCAAGGGCCTCCAGTAAGCCTGATCTCTGGTCTCTTTTTTGATAGGCCAACTTCACTTTGGCTGCTTTCCCTATCCCAAAGGAAATTTTTCCCTTTTTTCCCCTCCGTCCGAGCAAACATTATATTAGTTTTCCCCTGGGGTGAACCATAGCATATTAAGGATTTCTCATCAGAGCAGGCTGCTTATGGGCTTGGAATGAGGGCTTTCTCAATGTGTTAATCCTTTCTTGGGACTGCTTAAGTATTTGCAAGTCAATTGCTTAGACTTTTATTCACCTTCTTTTAGACTTTTTTTTCTACTGCCTTTCCTAGCTTCCTTTCCAGGCAGTGCCACTACTATTACCATTGTAAAAGGATGAACCTACGAAGCATTCAACTCCTCCGTAAAATCTGCGGGACGGCTTTCACCTACGGCCACCTTGTCCTGGTATTCCTCTTCATCATGCCCCAAGTGCAGGCTCAAACCCTGGTCCTAAAAGGCGTGGTGGAAGATCAAAGCACTGCCTCCGCCCTGCCAGGAGCCGAAGTGGCGGTGATTGAGCTAAGATCCTATGCCTCCACCGATGTGGATGGCCGCTTTAGTTTCGGCATTCCGAAAGCAGGGACTTACACCTTGCTGGTGAAATACCTGGGTTATACGACCCAGGAAATCAAAGTAGATCTTAGTACGAACATAAGTCAGGACATCCGGGTACAAATGGTGCCCGATGGCCTGACCATGGACGCTGTGGTCCTCACCGCGCAGGCGTTGGGACAAACCAAAGCCATCAACCAGCAATTAAGCAGCGATGCCATTGCCAATTTCGTGTCGGCAGACCGGATTCAGGAGTTACCGGATGTGAACGCGGCAGAAGCGATTGCCCGCCTCCCCGGTATCGCCATCAACCGTAGTGGAGGAGAAGGTCAGAAGGTGGTCATTCGCGGCCTGGAACCTAAGTTCGCCGCCATTACCATTAATGGGATCAACCTGCCTTCCAGCTCGGGCAGTGATCGCTCGGTTGACCTGTCGCTGATTGCGCCGGAATTGTTGGATGGGATTGAGGTATTCAAATCACCTCTGCCGGATATGGATGCTGAAGCCATTGGCGGAACCGTTAACCTCCGTCTCAGAAAGGCCCCCAAGAATTTTCGCTTGCTGACCAAGGGCCTCTCTGGATACAACGCTCTCAATGACGACTTTCGGGATTATAAAGGGGTGCTGCAAGTCAGCAACCGGATCTTTAATGATAAGCTGGGCGTAGTATTCCAGTCCGGGGTTGAACGCTTCAACCGAGGGGTGGACATCATCACCAACAGTTGGCGACAAGGGCGTACCGATTCCCTCGACAATACCGAAATCCTCGGTAATCGCCTGCGCTTGGAAGACCGCTCAGAAATTCGCCGTCGATACAACGCCAGCGTAGGATTGGATTATAGCCTAGGCGCCAGTGAATTCTCCTTTTTTGGCCTCTTTAGCCGGACCACGCGCAACTTCTTCTCCATGCGGGAAGACCTGAAACCCGGTGATCAGGAAATCGAATATTTTGCCCGAGACAGAGAAAACTCCCTCAACTTGTCCTTTGGAGCCCTGACTGGAAGCCATAAGCTAGGCCGGGTTAATGTAGACTGGGCCGCTTCTGAAGCCTTGAGCCGAGGGCGTACGCCTTACGATTTTACCATGCGGTTTTTTTACAATGATGACCCCTTCGTAGACGGCTTTAATCCTGACAATAATCCCCAAACCTATCTGGCCGCAGCCCAGCCAGATTTTAGCAAAACCATTCTCCGTTCCAATGGCGTTGATATGAGTGAGACGCTGGAGCGGAACCGCAGCGCCACGCTAAACTTTGAATTACCGCTGGCCCTGGGGAATAAATGGAACCTTACGCTCAAGGCAGGAGGGAAATATAAGCGCATTGCCAGGGAGCGAGATTTCCAGGAGTTTGACGAGGATTTCTACTACCTCGGCACCCGGCAGATTGAGGAAGCTGTAGCTCGCTATGATGGTCCGCTACAGTTCCTTCCTCAGAATCCTGGTCTGGTGAGCATCAATAGCTTTGCCTTACCTACTAACGAGATTGACTTTCGGGATTTTGACGGACAAAATATCGGACTGGGCATTAGTCTCGATCCTACGCTCATGCGCAACTGGTACGATGCGCAGCGGGATTTCCTGAATGAGAACCGCTTTGCCCTGGTGCAGAACTACGAGGTCCTGGAACAGGTATCGGCAGGATACTTTATGGCGAAATTCAAACTGGGAGACGTCCTGACCATCATTCCCGGTTTTCGCTATGAGTATTCTAATAATTCCTACAACGCTGGTTTTTCTACTGTCAATGGCATTTATGGCGTCAATGGCGTGTTTAACGACACCACCACCCGCCAGCAATACGGGCAGTTTCTGCCCCATTTCCATATAAAATATGAGCCTTTGTCCTGGTTAGATATCCGGGCTTCCTACGCCAAGACCATGGCTCGCCCGGATTTCACCTATATCACGCCTCGCTTTCGGATCAATGATAGCGAACTGACCATCCTGGCGGGAAATCCAGACCTGAACTATGCGGTCTCTACCAATTATGACTTGTCTGTATCAGCTTATAAAGGAGGCTTTGGCCTGATTTCCGCTGGGGTATTTCTCAAGCAAATCGACAACCTCTTTTATCCCTGGCAGACCTTCCTGGTAGATGATTCTACGGCGGCAGTTTTTGGCTTCCCAGATAATAAAGGCTACGATTTTACTTCTTATACCAATTCTGCCCAGGGTTATTCCTTTGGCTACGAAATCGACTTCCAGACTACCCTGAGCTTTCTGCCAGATCCCTTTTCCGGACTGGTTTTTAACATCAACTATGCGCGTCTATACTCAGAAACTGAGGTATTTTTCCTCACTTCTGAAACCAAGCTGATTGTTCCTTTTCCCCCCATATTCGAGACCATTTATACCAGCTCAACCCGCAATGTGAACCTGCGTAGCCAGGCGCCTCATATTCTGCGAGCTTCCCTGGGCTATGATTACCGGGGCTTTTCCATGCGGATTTCTGCCGCCTATCAGGGGACCAAACCGAACAATTACTCCGTCAATAAAGACTTTGACACCTTCGTGCAGGGCTTCTGGCGCTATGATGCCTCCATCAAGCAGCAACTTGGCCAGCGCTGGAGCTTTTTTTTGAACCTCAACAACTTCGGAAACCAGCGAGACATTTCGTTTACCCGCTCTCCTGAGTTCACCAATTCCGTCCAGACCTATGGTTTAACTGGCAACCTCGGCCTGCAATTCAGGATATAGCCAGCACTTACCACTACTCATAAACAAAACAAATCTGATCATGAGAAAGTATGTACCTTCTTTGCTAAGTTTACTCCTTTTACTGGGGCTTGCTTTGCCACTTAGCGCTCAGCGCGTGGTAGATATTGCGGCCAGTACCGATCCTGCCAATCCCACGGATATTTTCCCCCTCATCATGGGCGATACCACCAGTACGGGGGCAAGAGAAGATTCTAACACCATTTACACCCTGGAAAATGGGCAGGTGTACATCACCACCGGTCGGATCGTGAATTCCAAAGGTTGGAAGCTGCACATTGAGGCCAAGGACCTTGACAATACTGACCTCAAACCGGTGCTGAGCCGAATTCCCAACGCCAGTGGTAGCTATCCGGATATCATGCGTCCAGAAGGGGATGTAGTGTTGAAAAATATTTGGATTATTGCCGGAGAAAAAGGGCCGTTGGAGCAACATGATTGGGGGAAAATCCGCCTTTCTGGAGCGAACACCCGCGTGATCGTTTCTGATTGTATCATTGAAAAAGATCGCGGCGGATTCCTGCAGTTCCGGGCCGATGGGATCAAGTGTTATGTCACGAACTGTATTCTTCGGAATGGAGGGAACCGCATGCTCATTCAGGGAAATGGACGGGGTATTGATGCCCGGGAATTCTCCCTCGATACCCTGATCATGAAAAACACGGTTGTCCACAACCTCATCGACCGTTTCTTCCGCAGCCAGGCGGGCAAGACTCCGCATAACTATATCGAAATTGACCATTGTACGGGCTTCAATATTGCCGGAAGACACGGCTTTATCCAGTTGGGGCGGGTCAATACCGCGAAGATCACCAACAACCTCTTTGTGAATCCCATTATGTTGGGAACCTCCCCCGTCTACACCGACGAGCAGACTCAGCCTGATGGAGACCAGCATAAGGTCATCACCCTGGATACCCTTTATACTGCTACCCAACTGACTATTTCAAATAATAACATCCACTGGACTCAGGACGTGTTGAACTATTTCGCTTCCAATGACTCTGTATCCAAGCCTCCGGTATTGTCTCAGTTGGTCAAAGATGTGCTGGGAGCAGATACCACCAATGCGTTCTTTGAGGAAGTCGTAAGCCTGGACAGCGTGCCTATGACCATATTTCAGTATGTCCAGGATTTGTATGCCGATCCTACGGCGACTGATATGTTCGACTTCGTCGTTGAAGACATCTCCCGCGCCAACACCTCCTTTGACAATGGTAATCTCTTTGACTTCAACGAGTTCTCTCCCTGTTACCCTAGCGGGACCACCTCTGCTACCGGCGAT
>JBCBGC010000162.1:0-16575 GCA_038527215.1 Bacteroidota bacterium | reverse complement strand
GGGAGCAAGAATGGCAAACCAAGCCTTCCGCTTTCCTTTTTTCCCCTGCTTCTTAAGCTTTCACAGGATTGCTGGGCGCCACTTCCGTAGGGCTAGGCATTGCTGGTCTGCGTAAGCTTAAGAAGCAGGGGAAAAAAGGAAAGCGGAAGGCTTGGTTTGCCATTCTTGCTCCCCTGGCCACGGTGGTGGGGGTTATGACCTACTTATATATCGCCTTGAGAGATGGCTGGTAGAAAGAGGCTAACCCTCAGGTTTCCTTATGGCTAAGGCTTCTGGCCAGCGTGGGCACCCCGGAGTGGTTTTGCATTTCATGCGAGCCTTTCCGGGTTGCCTGCTACGGCTGGATCATTTCGGACAAAAACTCAATCAGCAATCGCCTGATACACCATGCGCTTAAACTGAGACCCAAGGTTGCCATTGAAGGGGAAGGTTTGGGTCATCAGAATACCGATCATATCTTCTTCAGGATCGACCATAAAATAGGTGCAGTATAATCCGCTCCAATACAACTCTCCTTTAGAGGTGAGGGTCTTGGAGGCGCCTACGTTGGTGCGGACCGCGAAGCCCAGGCCATACCCGGTTCCAGGCAGGTAAATATCCCGGGTATGGTTGGCCGACATCAGTTCGATGGTTTTGCGGCTAAGAAGCCTTTTGCCCTCAAAACTTCCCTGATTTTCGATCATGCGCAGGAAATTCATATAATCCGATGCCGTAGAAAACAGTCCATGGGTCCCGCCATATACGGTGTTGCCAGTGAGGGGAGTTTTCTGATAAAAGCCGCCAGACTCATCTTTGGGATTGGGAAAAAAGACCTCAACCAGGCGATCATGCTGGTTTTCCTCCAGATTATAGCCTGTGTCCTTCATGCCCAGCGGGGCAAAAAGCCTTTCTTCCAGGAACTCCGCCGGATTTTTTCCACTAAAAACCTCAATCAGGGCCGCCAAAATATCCGGAGAGGCGCTGTAATGCCAGCTTTCTCCAGGCTGATCGACCAGGGCCATGTTACTCAAGGCCGTAACCCGGTCCATGATGGTCTGATGCCGTTTCATGTAGAGGTTCATGAAGTAAGACCGGTTGAGGGAATCTCCTCCCAGGCCGTGGAGCAGCCCGGTAGTATGGGTCATGGCCTCGGCAATGGTGAAGTCGCGTTTGGCGGGCACCAGCTTCGAGGGACCGTCTTTCCCTTCCGGGTAGGTGAGGACTTTCATGTCCTTGAACATGGGGAGGTATTTGCTGACGGGATCATAGAGGTTAAAATGCCCCTCTTCATACAGCAACATCAGCCCGGTGGTCACCACGGCTTTGGTCATGGATTGGATATAGAAAATGCCATCCTTGGACATGGGCACTTGCTGCTTTTTGTCCTGAAATCCCTGGGTGGAAAAATGCGCAAGCTGGCCTTTGCGGTAAATCATGGTAATGGCTCCCCCTAATCGTTCCTCGGTCATTTCTTGATCAACGAAGTGGGTCCAGCGGGCCAGTCGTTCTGAAGAGAAGCCAGCAGCTTCGGGCGTAGCTTTCGGCGCTTGTTGGGCCAGGGTCAGAGAAAGGCACAAAGACCAAATGAGGGAAAAGCTGAAGATCTGTTTCATTTGAGTAGTAATTGGTACTTACCAAGATAGGTTTTTCTGAGATATGGAGCAGGGGAATTTTTTAGAAAAAAAAGCCGGAAAATGGGTGATAGTCCGGCTGGATGGCCGACTATATTAGCATTAACAAAAACGTACAATCCATATGAACAAAAAATTTCTATTTGGGGCCATTTTCCTGGCCCTGTGTAGTACCTTAATGAATGGGTGCAGCGTACTCTTTGCGGTCATGATGGGCCTCAGTGTTACGGATTCTCCCATTGATGATCCCCTGTATGAAAAAGTCTACCTGACGGTGAAGGGGATTGAAATCAACGGAGAAAAAATGAAGGAGTTTGACGAGAAAATCACCCTCAACATTGCAGAATTGCAGAATGGGGTTACCAAAGAGCTGGCTGAAGTACCGGTAGCAGAAGGTGATCTTGATGCGGTGACCTTGATCCTGGACTTTGACAAAGATGAGAATGGGGAAGCGCCCGGCTGCTATGCGGAGACTTCTTATGGCCGTAAAATCGACCTGTCAAATGGACGCTCCGGTGATTACAAACTTGAATTACTCAAGGATCTGCAATTCGAAGAAGATGAAGAAGCTAACCTGGTGCTGGATATTGACCTGCGCAAGGCCATGCGAAACGGTCTTCCGGGGGAGGAAAATGATGTGAGCCTGGTAGACGATGATGAACTGCGCCGCTCCATTCGGGTGATTCGGGAAGAAACTGCCGGCAATGTGCTGGGTACGCTGACCAACCAGCTCACTAATAATCCGCAAGTGGGGATTTTTAACATCTACAGCTATGCGCGCGGCACTTTTGACAAAAACCAGGAGCAATTCGATGGCAACTTCGATGGACGGACCTTTGAACAGGCCATCAGCAGTACCCGGATTCAGGTATTTCCCGGCCAAAGCCAGGCCTTTGGTCTTTACTACCTGGAACCCGGTGAATATGATCTGGTGATTGAAGCCTGGCAAGTAGAAGAATTCAGCCAGTGGGCGGTCGGCATGCTCAAGCCAGTAGGGGCAGAATTGCTGACCATTCCCGTTACCGTAGAAGAAGGGGCTGACACCCAAATCCAGATCACAGGAGACGGGTTAGTGCTCTGATTTTCACTTTATTTGGTTAAATAAGGACGGGGGCGAATGCCCCCGTTTTTTTTGACATGGTACTGGTTCAGGTTTTCCTGCTCCAGGCCTCAAGTCGTTTGTTTCGTCAGGAAGCAGCTTTCGAACTCCTCCTTAATGTCGCGCCATGCTGCCATTGTGCAATCGCACGACTTTGCCCGTTACGCCGCCTTTTTTGCCTTGGCCTTTGAGAAAATAAATGCCTTCCGCGTAGGGACTGAGGTCTAGTTGAAGTTGAAGCTGGTCTTTGGTCTCGTGCTTTTCAAGAATTTTACCCGAAATATCCACTACATATACGGTCTCAATGCGCTTATCCAACTCAATGGTCAGGGGCCCGGAAGTAGGGTTGGGATAAAACTTCCAGCTTAAAGAATCGAGCTGCCCGCCCAGGTTCTGATGCTGGGCATTGGTGATTTTAGGTTCCATGTCCTGGGGCAGGCTGGCCAGGGGGTCAGGTTGTGGCTCGCAGGAAGGCACGTGGGTATACTGATAAATCAACCGGATCAGCAGGTCATTTAAGAGTTCTACTTCGTAAGAGTCGGTGGTCGGTTCGATATGATCTCCGCCAATCCCACTGTGATTGGTGAGGAAGGTGTAGGTTCCATTGGTAGCCAGGGCAATGGAGCGCATCAGGTATTCGGTGCTTTTGTCAATGCCGCTCCCCGTAACCGGAATGATGCGGATACCCAGGTTGGCCGCTTGCCGAATCGCTGCAGTCAACTTCTTGCGGGTGGCTTCGTCTTGGTGCGGAGGCGCATCGAGGACCAGGAAGAGGAGGCGGGTCCGGGCTGACTCACGCCATTGCAGTTGGTTGACCGCTACGTCTAAGGCTTCTTCAACTGCCTCTGGACCATCACCTCCTCCTCCGGCACTTTGCCGACGGATAAATTGAGCTGTTTGGTCTATGTCTGAACTTAGGGCACTGAGGCGGGTCAGGTAGTCATCTCCGTGGTCCCGGTAAAAAACGCTGCCTAATTGGAAGTCCAGGCCAGGCAGCGAATCACGGGCCCGCTCAATCACATTGCGGAGTTCTGCTTTCAGGTATTGAATTTCGTCTCCCATCGAGCCGGTAGCATCCACCACAAAAGCGATGTCTACCCCGCTTGGAGCTTCACAGCCTAAAGGCAGCTCGTAGACATTGATGCCATTTTTGAAAGGACGGGCCGAGGGCAGGGTCGCGATTTCGCCGTTGAAGGAGGCTTCCAGACGATACTTCCCGGCTTTGATTTTTTCTTCGGAAAAAAGCCCTGCCCACAGTTCTGCTTTGCCGGTATTATCGGTGCGGGCCGACCAAAGCACGGTGTTGGCTTTGTCCATCAGGGCCAGGCGCGCATTGACCAGGGGTTTTCCGTCCAGGTTCTTGAGCTGCACAGTATATCGGTGGTCTGGGTACATTTTCCAGATAGACCGATAGGATTCCAGGACCCCTTCGTTGATATCTTCCCAGAGATTCCATTTGCTAAAGTCATTGAGTTCTCCGGCTGTGAGTTGTCCGGAGGCGATGTCATCGGATTCGGAACTGAAATCGTCTTCCGCTTTGTCGTCTTCTATCATGATATAGCCTGCGGCCTTGGCATCGGTGGGGCTGTCCATCATGATAGGACTGGGCTTGGCCTCTGGCGGGGGCGGAGGGGCAGCTGAGGGTCGATATTTGGGGGTAGCAGCGCCTCTGATTCTTATTTTGCGCTTTTTGGGAGATTTTGTAATAGACTCAGTTCTCGCCACCGAAACGGGTGCGCCATAAGCACGAGTTGACCGCTCTTCAGCGACCCCTACAATGACCACCTCATCCAATTCGGCAGTGAGCGGAATCAGGTACACCTTCATTTCCTTTTTGAGGACTGCGGGGAGAAGGAGTACTTCGTGCCCTACGTAAGCAAAGCGGAGTTGGGCGGAATCATGTGGGACTTCCAGGCTAAACTGGCCCTCCGCATCTGAGAAGACGCCTCGATCGGTACCGACAAGTTGCACGGCCACGCCCGGAAGGGGTGATCTATCTTCCTGCGACATCACTTTTCCAGCGACGCGGTAGGGTTGAGCAGTCAGGTTTAACGACGTAAATAGGAAGGCCAGAGATAAAAGGGGAGGCAAAAAGTGTTTCATGCTGGAAAGGATGATTAATGAGTGGTTTGCCTGATAGATGGGGGGAAGGCAAGAATTCCATAAATGAAATTTTTTGCCGGGAGGGGACGCGATTCTGGTCAGCTAGCTGACAAAAGGGCTTTTTTTGCCCATTTTTTCAAACATACCGGCTGAAAATCAGTATAGTGCGGGGAGGCTCAGGACAAAAAGGCCTCATCGCATTCACAACATTTCAATTGACAGATTCATGAAAAATGTCTCGTTTTCTCTGGCTGCAAGCCTGATGTTTTTTGCAGCCCTTTTTGCCTGTGGGACCGCTGCCTCTTCCACCTCTACGCAGGCTGAGCCAGCCCTTGCCGCGGCCATGGCCCCGACCTTTGAGGGGGACAGCGCGAATCTTCGGACCGCGATCCTGGCCGGAGGGTGTTTTTGGTGTACCGAGGCCCAGTTCGAGCGTATTCAGGGGGTAGTCGATGTCGTATCCGGTTACTCTGGCGGTACCGAACAAAATCCCACCTACGAACAAGTCAGCAACAAAATGACTTCTCATGCAGAGGCCGTAAGAGTGCTGTATGACACCACGGTAATTTCTTACCAGGAGCTGCTGGAAATCTTTTTTGTCGGGCATGATCCTACTACCCTGAATCGCCAGGGACCGGATGTAGGACCCCAATACCGCTCAGCGATTTATTACAAAACTGAAGGTGAAAAAGCCGTAGCGGAGGCCTATATCGAAAAGCTCAATCAATCAGGGAAGTTTGCCCGGCCGATTGTTACAGAGGTAACCGAGTTCACCAGTTTTTGGATGGCGGAGGATTACCATCAGGATTTTTACGAACTCCATCCTAACCAGCGATACGTATATAGTGTATCCCGGCCGAAAGTGGAGAAGGTGAAAAAAGCCTTTAAGGATAAATTGAAGCCTCAGTACCAATAATTCGGAAAATTTTTCTTCCGAAAGGGGGAATTTTGAGCCGAACTTTTAACATGATATATACACAGCGGAAGTCTATTATTAGGCTTCCGCTTTCTTTTTTCAAATAATCCGCTGGCTTTAAGCGATTTTGTCCGGCAAAAGTCAAAATAGCTCTAGACTTTATGTAAGTTAGAGGCTGCTTTTTAGGTAGAGATGGAAGAAAAGCTTAGGATACTTTTTCAGAGATTCTTCCGTCCTGTCAACAATTAGGTACACACACGTTCATTGCGCAGGTATAAGTTCCGGGAAATATCCCCGACTGTTTCGGTTTTTCTTAAACCCTAAGTCTTGTAATATTCGCTTATACCAACATATTCGAAATTCCCTTCACCATCAAAAGTAATCTCATGCGACTCTTCACCCGGGTGATTTTTCTCGCCCTTGGTTTGATCACTGGAACGGTATTGATGGCTCAGAATGTGCATCCCCATTATATCGACGGTGCCATCTTTGTCAAACTGAAATCCACTTCTACCTGGAAACTCGGCTCTGTATCGGAAATTCGAAGACAAAAAAGCCCCGCCCCTGTAGCGGAGTTGATTCAAGAATATAAGGTGCAGGATGTGAAATTAGCCGCACCCACTATCCATGATGATTACTTTGATCGGGTTTACCGGATAGATTTTGCCGATCAGAGTCGGGTCAAGGAATTCATGGCGGATTTGGAACATATTTCAGAGGTAGAATTTGCAGAAAGGGTTCCTCTCTACCGGATCATTTATACCCCCAATGACCAGTTTTATGGTGCGACTAACCAAAGCTACCTGCAATTGATCAAGGCGAATCTGGCCTGGGATCTCCACAAAGGGGGCAATACCGTAGTAGCGGTAGTGGATAACGCTTTTCGGCGGACCCACCAGGACATCTCGCCCAACCTTTGGGTAAACCCAGGGGAGATTGCTAACGATGGCGTAGATAATGACAACAATGGCTACATAGATGATATCAACGGCTGGGATGTCGCTGATGATGATAACAACCCCAATCCTCCGCCAGCTAATCAGACGGGTTTTAGTCATGGTACCATCGTAGCCGGAATTGCAGCTGCGGCGACGGATAACTCGGTAGGGGTAGCCTCCATTGGTTTCAACACCGAGATCATGTGTATCAAAGCTACCCAGGATACCGATTCCTCTGACCTGATTACGGCACCTGCGGCGGCTATGTCCTATGCGGCTGCGGCAAAACCGGATGTGCTGAACCTTTCCTATGGCGGACCTGGATTTTCCAATGTGATGCAAAACCTGATTAATGCCATCAATGGCAATGGCACGGTCATCGTGGCGGCTGCGGGTAATGATGATGTTACCACGGTTTTTTATCCCGCTGGATATAGCAATGTGATATCCGTTGCTGCGACCGATGATCAGGATAAAAAGGCTTCCTTCTCCAATTATGGCGCCTGGGTAGATATTTCTGCTCCGGGTGATGCCATCGCAGGACCTTTTTCCTCAACCAACAGCGCTTACGTATTTGCTTCCGGAACCTCCATGGCATCCCCGGTGGTTGCCGGGCTTGCGGCCTTGATGAAATCCTATAATCCCACCGCTACCGTATCCGATATTGAAGGATGTCTGACTTCTACAGCCATTGACCTGGATGCTGGTAATCCCAGTTATGTAGGACAGTTGGGGGCGGGGCGAATAGACGCCTTCGCAGCGATGGGCTGTATCAAGGGGGAGCCTTCGGCCAACTTTGGCGCGGATCTAACCTCCGGCTGTGCGCCAATTACCGTGCAATTCACGGATTCTTCTTTGTTGTCGCCTACCAGCTGGAACTGGTCTTTCCCTGGCGGAACGCCCTCCAGTTTCGTAGGGCAGGTGCCCCCTGCGGTAACCTACAGTACGCCGGGTTCCTATGATGTAACCCTGATCGTCAGCAATGCGGACGGGAGTGATACCCTGATTCGCGCCAACTATATTACGGCTGGGAATTGTACGCCTTCGGCCTGTGATACCTTGTCCAATTTCAATGGGGGAACCCCCACGGTATATACCTCCAACGGCTGGGGATATGTAGCCGGGCACAACAACTTTTCTGATAACGCTAAGGCAGAATATGTTGCCAATCCTTCTGGGAATGGTTACCTGAGTGGGGCGCTGTTCAACTTTGCCGTTGCCACGGATGGCACCGGAACTTCCACCGTTAAATTTGTGGTGTGGGATGATGACGGCACCAGCAATGCGCCTGGTACTGTGCTAAAAAGCGTAGATATACCGGTGGCGGAGATCATTTCCGATATTTCAAACAGCAACTATACTTTCGTGGATTTTGATGGAGCAGTTCCGGTAAATGGCAGTTTCTATGTCGGCCTGGAGCTGGTGTACGGAGTAGGCGATACCCTTTCTCTGGTTACCAACCGAGACCCGGATACCAATCCGGCTACCGCCTGGGAAAGGTGGAGCAATGGCACTTGGGTAACCTATGATGCTTCCAATGGCTGGGGACTGGCGGTAGCCCACGACATCGTGGCTTTTACCACGGATACTATTCCTTCGGCTTCCATTACCAACGCCCGGACTGAAATCTGTGAAGGGACTACGGTGACCTTCAACCAGACTTCTTCTCAAACCTTGAACTTCCAGTGGGTATTCCCAGGAGGTAATCCTTCTACCTCTACCGATCCCAATCCTACCGTGCAATATGACTCCGTAGGCACCTATGACGCCTATTTAATTGCCTTCGGTCAGTGTCTGGCCTTTACAGAAGTCGTTTCTGCCGAAGTCGTAACCGTCCTGGGCAGTCCAGATGCTAGTTGGACCCATCAGCCTGGTTCTCAGGGTAACAGTGTTTCCTTCACCAATACTGCTTCAGTCGATTCTTCCAGTACTTACATCTGGGACTTTGGTGATGGCAATACCGGGAGTGGAGCTAATCCAAGCCACACCTATGCCAACACCGGGCAGTATATCGTAAAGTTGATTGTCGAAAATGCTTGTGGCGTGGATTCTGTAAGCCAGGAAATCGGCGTATACACCACCTCCATTGATCAGCTGCCTGGTTTTGATGCCTGGAAAGTATATCCCAATCCTTCACAGGGTAGCTTCCGGGTGGTTCTGGAAGATCCTACTGAACAGGAAGTGCGCCTCAGAGTACGGAATATGCTAGGGCAGTTGATCTGGCAAAAGGATTACAGGCTGATCAGCGGAAGCCTGGAAGCAGATATCAATCTGCCTTTGTCCGCGGGTACCTATCTGTTGGAGGCGGAAGGCGCGGAAAAGCGGACCTTCCAGCGTTTGCTGATCAATAAATAGGCTACCAGCTTCAAAAAAAAATAGTGACCGGGCCATCATGGCCCGGTCTTTTATATATAGGCAGAATGAGTGGAATCAGGGTAAGGAATGAATCCAATCTCATTTTGGACTGCGATACATTCTGAGCTTTTTGCTACCTCCATCAGAAGATGGAGGGAATTTATACCCCAGACGTTTTTTTTTCGTTTGAAAAGAGAACCGTCTTTCGAGTATGTAGTTCAACTAGTATGGCCCGTATCGTCCTCTTTTTCCTATTGAGTCTTGGCTTGAGCCTGCATCCCTCCTGGGTACGGGCCCAGGAAGTAGAGACGGTGGAGGAAGGTGCTCCCAAGCCAAAAGCCGAAAAAAAGCGCAAGAAAAAGGCCACCTCTCCCCCCAAAGCCAAAAAGTCTTCTCCAAAGAAGCCCAAACGAACCCTGGCCGAAGCCTATATTCTCACCTTTGCCGGAGATACTGTACGCGGCATGGCCAAGTTGGGAAATTCTTTTCAGGACCAGCGGTTTATTCGCTTCATTGACAACTATGGGGTCAAGGTCAAGTATACCGCTGACCGGATCAAAGGATTTGGGTATGACAGCTTGACTTACGATTCCCATCCCACGCCTTACCTATTTGCCGGACTGGGCAGTGATTCCGCCATGTTTTTTCAGCGGCTGATTTCTGGCCCAGCCAAACTCTATCGCTTCTATACCCGTCGGTCTTTATTTACCCTGAAAAAGGGGCCAGCTTTTTTCGACCTAATCGTCAAGCCCGATGGCTCCATGTATGAAGTGAGCTATTCCTTTAAGTGGGAGCGCATCGCAGAAGCCTTCGAGGATTATCCGGAACTCAAGCGGGCGATTGAAAGAGAGCTCATCAAACCAGAAGAGACCCCTAAGCTGCTGGAGCAGTATAACCAGTGGTACCTCGAACAGGATACCGCGACCTTAGCTCCCCTGATCAAGGAGTAAGCACCTTACCCATTACGTATTCTCACCTCTTGCCTACGGATTCTCTTTGATCCGTAGCACTTCTTTTTTGTGGGCTAACCTGCCCTAAACCCAGGCGTAATATTGATCAAAGGGCGCTCAGAACAGCAAGCCGTTCTTCTGGCCTGAAGCCCTACCACTTAATCACATGATTATGCGATCTATGATCTGCGGCATAATGCTGCTCAGCTTCGGTTTGTCTACCCTTTTCGGTCAAGCTACCCCTCCTGCTTCTACCATGGATGCGGTCCACGTGATCGAAGGCAGCATTTCTCCCAAGTCCATCGGCTTCTCCGGAAAAGGACTCTTCTTCGCCCAAAACATGATGTACCAGCATACCGTTACGGTTTACGACCGATCTTTCCAGACAGTAAAGACCTTATCCGACCAGGTAAGCCTGAAAGCCTATCGTCAACCCGGGTATGCTGGCAAACACCGGGGCGCGCCCGTAGAAGTGGCTTTTTCCCCTGATGGTGCTTACGCTTTTGTCTCCAACTACAAAATGTACGGCCAGGGTTTTGACCATCCGGTGAGCGATAATTGTGGTACCGTCAAAGAAGGCGACCCTAGTTTTGTCTACCAGATCAATACCAAAAGCCTCCGGATCGAGCGGGTCATCAAAGTAGGCTGTGTCCCCAAGTATGTCGCGGTCAGTCCCAACGGAAAATTTCTCCTGGTATCCAACTGGTGCAGCGCAGACCTAAGCGTAGTAGACATAGCCCAGGGGAAAGAAGTGCAGCGCGTAGCGATGGGACGCTATCCCAGAGGCATTGTGGTGGACAGCGAGTCTTACTATGCCTACGTAGCCATCATGGGCGGCAAGAAGGTAGCCCGGGTGAATTTGCAGGATTTCTCTGTCTCCTATATCACGCAAGTGGGCAAGACGCCCCGACACCTGGTGCTCGGACCGCATGGCCGCTACCTCTATATCACCTTAAGTCGCGAAGGGAACATCGTCAAATATGACTTGCAGCGTGAGCGAATGGTCGGGAAGGTATACTCCGGCGCGGCAGCCCGCAGCATGGTGATGAGTCAGGACGGGAGATTCCTGTATGTGGTCAACTATCACGACGATACCTTTTCAAAAGTGGATGCCCGCACCATGCAGCTGTTAGAAACGCATCCTACCAGAGATAAACCCATTGGCATTACCTACGATCCACAGACCGGACAGGTATGGGTAGCTTGTTATAGCGGAAGTATCATGATTTTTACCGATCGCCAGATGAATGATCCGATGCAAGACGCCCTGGCTATTTCTCCCTGATCCCCTTCGGGCCGGCTGGCCCACTCTGATGTACTCCTTACAGCACTAACCACACATTGAGACAACTTCCTGCCTCGGCAGGGAAGTTGTCTCTTCGGTTTACAGCTAAAAAGTTGAGATATGGACGCAGGATACTACGTCGTGAACATTCATCAGGTCTTAGCTATAGGATGCGCTTGCAGATTTTTCCTTGCGCTTAAGAAAGCTTTTTTTTCAAGAATGTATTATTTGCGCAAGAAGAAAGAAGCAGGGAAGCTGTAGCGTTGAATGGATAGCTGATAAAAAACGATGAAAAGAATCTTGATCATAGGGCTGTGGTGCGGGCTGATGCTGGCCCAGGTCTCCCTTCAGGCCCAGGGAATGAAAAAGGCAGGCGATCTACATGCACAGGTGGTGAGACTGGCCGTCGATGAATTAGGCCGTTTTTCAGAAGGCCTGTGTGCCGTGCGCAAAGGGGAAGACTGGGCCTTCGTCGATGCGCAGGGGCGGATGGTGATTCCCTTTGGACGGTATCGTTTCCAACGCCCCGCTTTTAGGGAGACCCTTTCCGGCTTTGAGGAAGGAGCAGAAAAAACCTATCCCTACTTTCAGGAAGGCCTTTGTCCGGTCTATTCTCCCAGTTTTGGCGATAAGCAAGTGGGATACATCAACCGACAAGGAGCATTGGTGATCCCCTATCGGTATTATAAAGCAAGCCATTTCTATGGCGGAAAAGCCTGGGCGGTGGTACCCAGCGATGATCCGGAAGCCTTAAAGCCCTACCAAAGTTTGCAGATTGACAAAAAAGGCCGGGTCCTGGCCGAACTCTTTGATGAGGCGCGGCTGCTGCGCAAAGAGCGGCTCATGGTGCAGTCAGGTTTTAAGGCGGAACCATTCTGCGTAGCCCGGCAGCAAAGTCCAGAAGGCACGCGTTTCCTTTATCTGGATATGAAAGGGCAGATTGCGATCAAAGGTCCCTTTTTGCAAGCCCATCCCTTTTCAGAGGGATTGGCCGCGGTAATGGTGGAGCGGAAAAAAGCGGGGCCCTTATGGGGTTTCATAAATGAAAAAGGCAAATGGGCCATCTCCCCCCAGTGGCAGGCTGAACCAGAAGACTTTGCTCAAGGCCTGGCTTTGGTAGAGAAAGTAGTTGAAGGAAAGGCCCAGTTTCAGTTCATCGACCGGACAGGCGAGGTCATCCTGACCACCCAGGAGCGAGGGCAGGCGGCCTTTACAGCCGGCCAGCGAATCATCAGGGATGGTACTGCCCTGGAATCCTTGGAAGGGGAAATGAAAGCCTTGCCTGCTTATAGCTGGGTGGAAGGCGGGTACACAAAAGAAAGCCCTTACAGAGCGGTGAAACTCCTTTCGGACGGGGCCTACCTGATCTTTGTCCGTAAGCAAGGAAAAAACCATTTCGGTCTGATGGGGCCGGATCATTTCCCCCAAATTACCCCTGTGTTTGACCAGTTGGAAGCCTCCGAAGCAGCCTCCCCGCTTTTCGCCCGCATGGGCGAAAAGGAAGGCTTCGTCAACCGCCAGGGGCTCTTTGTCCTGCTTCTGGAATAAGACTCATTTTTCAGCGAATGTAAGCGCATGTTCATCATAGCGACACGCTTGGTCATTGGTGTAAACCAGACCAAAAGGAGGGCGTATGTTCAAGCATACAACGAATCAACTAAATCCTTTCGTTATGAAAATGCCAAACGCTTACTCCATATCTCTTCGCTTCATGGCCCTGGCCCTTTTGGCCTCTGTGATGACATCCTGTGTGCCTGTTGAAGGACCACGCGGCCCCCAAGGACCGGCCGGACAAGATGGCAATGCCAATATTTGGAGCATTACCTATTCTGCCCTGGAAAGTGACTGGTATGATGTAGGAACCCCAGGCACCGAAGGATATTTCCTGGCCCTGGACCTGGATGTACCGGAAATTGATCAGCTGGTCGTCAATAATGGCCTGGTGCTGGTTTACTATCGCCCCGACACCCAGTCGCCATGGTTTGCCCTGCCTTATACGGTGATCAACCACAATCCCGAGTATATCGAAAAGCTGGATATGACCTATGATCTGGGATTTGTAGGGCTTCAAAGCAAAGCCACCGATCTGAACGCTACGCCTTTTGCCGGTGATTTTCGCGTGATAGTAGCGGATGCCTTCCCTGTAGGAAAAACTACCTTAGATTTCAGCAACTACGAGGTGATTACCGACTTGTTGGGACTGGAGGAAAGTAATAATATCGACCGCCCGATTCAGAAACACGGCGGTGAAGAAATGGACTAACCATATATAGCCATAATCGTTCTTTCGTACCAAAGATTAAAAATTGCCTTTATCTGACGCCCGGCCCTGGCCGGGCGTTTTTCTTTGGCATTCCTGAAGGTCGTGGTTAATTTTGGGATATGAAGCTCCGATGTACCCATAATAGTATCCGACTGCGTCTGCGTAAATCTGATTTGACCACCCTGGCTGAAACGGGCAAGGTGGAAGAATCCGTTCGGATTGGACCTGTGAAGCAGCTAAGCTTTACCCTCTTGATCGATCAAGGCGTTCATACCCTGGTGGCTGATATGAAAGAAGGGCATTTATCCATCCGCTTACCGGAGTCTACTGCCCAAAGCTGGATCGCCAGCCAACAGGTAGGCATAGAGGAGTACCTGCCCCTCGAAGGAGAGGAACGACTCCATCTGCTGATCGAAAAGGATTTTCCTTGCCAGGACCGAGTTGATGAGGATAAATCTGACACCTTTTGGGAGTTGAGCGGAGATAAGCCAGAAGTATGCTAAAGGCGCAAGCCCGGCGCTCAGTTTCTTTTTCCCTCACAAATCCGTAACATAAGGTCCTGACCCTCAATTGATGCGTCTATCATGAAACGCTGCCTGATTTGGTTTTTGTCTTGTGTATGGTTGAGGACGGTCGGTGCTGCACCGGTTGACAGCCTCCTGCAACAATTGAACTTACAGAGGCTAAATTATATGGCCGCCTCTGAGGTTCTGGTTTTTTCAGCGAATGTTAGGGAAGGGATAATCAAAAAGGAAGATATCGATAAAGAGTGGGATATTCTTGCTGGATAAGTTGTCGATATTGTTCTGGATATACGTAAAGAAATAAGGAGAATGGGATATTTAGCTCCGAATGGTCAAAGCATTGCGGATCTCTATGAATTAGGCTATGCTCCTTATAGCCTTGAACATCAGACAAGGGAAAGGTTTGCAGAAAGAAAATCGGTGGTAATAGATAGTGCGACAGCAAAAGATAGTACGGATAGTAAAGGCAGTGATCGAGGAAGTCGTGATATCTTTGAAACTGTGAGAAGAGAATCATTTCAGATCCAAGAAGTTGCTATGAAACGTATCGATTCCATATGGATAGAAATAGAGTTGAGCGCCCAAAAATAATAGAAGGGGCCTTAAGCCCCTTTTCTATTCTACTTCTTCTAGAGTTTGTATGTCCTCTTCCAAAGTAATCTTCTTTTCCTGATGGTGATTCATGAGCTTCCTTAAATGAGTGATGTAATCCATTAAAGGGACGGCTATAAAAAAGATGATAGCTATCACGAGGCCCTCTTTTAGCGAAAAGCTCCAGCCAGTTTTGTAACTGGACAAGAATGAACCGACGAAAAAGAATAGAATACAGCTCCAAACCCTGGTTTTGGTAATCTGCCAGAGACTCTGATATTCCATTGAATTTTGGGATTAAGTGGATATTACTCCCTATTCTGTTCGATCTAGAGCTTCTCAAGATTATTGACCATGAGTAGGTGAACGTGCCGACTTAGGCGAACGAATAAGCAGTTCTCACTATATCAGAGAGTAGGGGAGAGGTAAATGGGATTTACGGCATATTAGTAGTTGATGGAATCAAAGATCAATCTCAAGCATTAATAGACCTCGCTAGGAATGGTCTTGATTTAGCCATTGAAAAAACGAAAGAGGCTAACTCAGTTGAGATAGCCTCTTATAATTTTGGTCGCAGATTCTTTGATTTAACCAAAGATATTGATCAATAGATCAATAACTGCAATGGTTACGGCAATTATTTCTATCCACGAAGGATTTTTTTTCTGCCGTTTTTTTTCGATGATCCTCTCATTCCTATCCTTTGTTAAGTTGTCCCGAATGGACACCCAACGCGGGGTAGAAAAAATGATGACTTCGCACTAATGCGATAGATAAAGAACGTTCTACTCAGCGTCATCGAGGCCTGGGAAATAACCCAGGGAGTAGTGAATGCTTATAGCATCTACTAAAGTAGACGGTGTTTTGCGAATAGAGTTGTAAAATAGTATGTAGTTTTTGAAGGTTTCCTATATGAACCGATTATTCTCTAATTCAATTTTGCAGCGCACTGTAGAAAAAAGCGGATTATGAGGCTTCGAATCATCTAGCATATATGATCTAAAATCCTCATAAATAGATTTTTCCATCTTTTGAATATGGGCATAGGCATTACGATATGTATTGGTAACCATTTGAACTTCATGAGAAAGTTTTTCGGCAAAAGCGAAGTTATCAGGGTCATTACTCCCAATTGGAAAATTCAGATTAGGAAATATGTTCTGAAAACTATTTCTATCTGATACCCTTAGTAGTCCGTATATTGACCCTAATGTTAGCCCTTTAAGTTTGGTAGGATTCCCTTGGGTTTCATAAGGATTTATTTTTACTGGATTTCGAAATGAACTTGCTTCGGTCGTTCGTGCCATTTGCTGAACAGATTGTTTTGTCGAGGGGGAGCCGTTGCTACAGATTCTGTTCCATACCCTTAATGCATCAACGAAAGCTCTGTTAAGTTCAACTTCCATCGCTGTCCAGAGTCCAATACCACAAACAGCATAATCTACATCATAGGGTGGCGTATGTGTTTGTAAATAATTCCATAATATTTCTGAGGAACGCAGAATGGCAATACTTTCTGGCTCAAAATAGGTTTCCAAATTATTTAACTCACTTGGGAAAGCGGACTCAAATGCTTCAGAAATGCGTTCAACAAGAACTTGATTTTCGTTTCGCAGTGTCTGGTCAAAAGTAGCATGTAAATCAATCAGACCATTCTCACCTTCGTCATCCCCTGCATTCATGAGATTGACTAAAAAGCTTTGTCTGAAGTCCTTTATACGTGTTACAGAATCCCTAAGAATTACCTCAATTTTTTCTAGTCTGGAATCGATCCTTTCAAAGCCTTCTCTTTGCTCTGAACGTAAATCGTGAACTTCCTGTCTTAACCTGTCCATTTCATGTACCAGTCTGTCTAAAGTCTCATGGATAGTATTAGGAGAATTGACATGATAGGCCCTCTCATTTTTACCAAGCTCTATACCTCTTATTTGGCGAACCCTC
>JBCBGC010000161.1:0-16793 GCA_038527215.1 Bacteroidota bacterium | reverse complement strand
CTTGATGGACGGCCATGCGGGCTGCCCAGGGGGATTGAGCTACATTTTCGCTTGCCTCAGCTGCTGCTGCTTCATCCAGGTCCAGGGCAATGATCTGCGCGTTGGGATTGCGCTGCGCGGACATCAAGGCCAGGAGCCCCGTTCCGGTCCCGATATCGAGGATAGAGGTTCCCGTTTCCAGGGCGGCCCAGGCTCCCAGCAAGATGCCATCCGTGCTGACCTTCATGGCCGCAGCTTCCTGTCGGATTTCAAATTGCTTAAAGCGAAAAGGCTTCCCCATGACTCAGGCTTTGGGATCCCATTCCGAATAAGCCCGAACCAGGCTGGTATCTCCACGTTTGAGGTGAAGCGCCCATTTTCCTGCTTCCAGGGCTGCTACGCTGCGACTCAGGGCTTCTCCCAGATGGGCTTCTTCTTGAAATTTGATATTGAGCTGCCGGAGTTGGTGGGTAGCCAGCAAATCCTTGGGTAGCCCTTCCAGCATAGCCTTGACGAGCACCGCATTGCTGACGTGTCCGTTGAAATCGAGGTCATACCATCCCGGCACAAAATCCGGAAACATGACTTCCCCTTCGGCCATGGGAAAGCGTCGGTCAGCCCGGGGAAGATGTTCGTTGGCTTTGGAGGCTTCCAGCAAGGCCAGAATGTCCTCTGGATAAGCCGCCATTTTTCTGGCTACGATATCCATGAGCAGCCAGGTAGTGCGGGATTGGGCGATCAACTCTCCGGATGCGTCATAGCATAAAAAGTCCCGGTAGGTAAAGGCCCGGTTGTAGCCACAAGGATAGGTGAGAATCTCCACCTCTTCCCGCAGGTCAGGCCAGCGGAAGATGTCCGTTTGCTGTTGGATCAAGGCCCAGCCCAGGCCTCTTTTTCCTAGCTCCACCGCAGAAATCTTTAGCCGCAGGACGTGTTGCATAGCCGCCTCCTGTAACAAACGAATCAGACCAGTTGGGCTAAGGTAGCCGAACTGGTCCATTTCATACGTACGAAGGTGGAAGCCTTGTCGATGTCGTAAGTCTTCTTTTTCGTACTGCTCAGGCATGGTCAAGTTTTCTCAATTCTTTTTTCAGAATCTTCCCGGTTGCACTCATGGGCAGCGCGTCCAGGAAAGAGACCATCCGCGGGTATTTATAGGCGGCAATATTGGCTTTGGTGTAGGCCATGAGTTCTTCCTCGCTGGCGCTAGCGCCTTCTTTGAGCACTACATAGGCTTTAATCTCTTCGCCCATTTCTTCATGCGGAACGCCAATGACTGCCACCAGGGAAACTGCATCATGCTTCATCATAACTTCTTCGACTTCCCTTGGATAGACATTGAGTCCACCCCGGATGATCATATCTTTAGTCCGATCCACAATGTAGAAAAAGCCGTCTTCATCCTTGATGGCCACATCCCCGGAATGCATCCAGCCACCCGCCAGGGTTTTGGCGTTAGCCTTTGGCCTTTTGTAATAACCCTTCATGACATTGTGGCCCCGATACAGCAGCTCGCCTTTTTCGCCTACCGGAACCTCTTCATCATTTTCGTCCACGATTTTTACTTCTACGCCCCAAACCGGTGTCCCAATAGAACCGGGTTTACGACCGATATCCAGGTGATTAAAGGTTACCACCGGAGAACCCTCTGACATGCCGTATCCCTCGATGATGGGCACATTCAGCCGTGCTTCGAAATCCTCTAATACCTTGACCGGGAGAGAAGCCCCACCGGAGAAGCAGGTTTTGAGGTTGCCGGCGATTTTATCATAATCAAAAATATCCTCCGTAAAATTCAGCAGGCCCCAGTACATGGTAGGCACCCCTGCAAAAATGGTGATCTCATGTTTTTGCAAGAGGCCGAAGACATCCTTGGCATCAAAGCGCGGCAGGAGCACGCTGCTGGCTCCCCGGTAAATGCCCGCGTTCATCAGTACCGTCATGGCAAAAATATGGAAGAGGGGCAACACGATCAGGAGACGATCCTCCGCTACCAGCTTCCCCAAATCTGCCGAAAGAATGGCGTTAAGCATGAGATTAGAGTGGCTCAGTTCGGCGCCTTTGGGCCGACCGGTCGTGCCGGAGGTATAAATGATGACGGCCGTATCCTCTGCTGCCGTGGCTGCCGTTTCACAATGGGGAGATTGCCCCGCCATCAGACTTCCCAGGGTTTCCGTTCCTTCGATCGGGGAGGGGTCGGTAAGCTGAGGGGTGATCATGAAAAAATGCTTGCATTCGTCCACTTCCTGGTAGCCAGCATAGCCCATTTCCCCCATAGGTAGATCTGGGGTTCCTACAAAACAGAAATAGGCGTCGGCGTCGCTATCATCCAGATGATAAGCGATCTCATCTTTTTTCAGCAGGACACTTAAGGGAACTACACTAGCGCCTGCTTTGAGGATGCCGAAATAAATGATGGGAAAATACGGCAGGTTAAAGCAGCTTAGGGCCACTTTATCCCCTGCCCCAATGCCTTTAGCTTTCAAGCCATTGGCTACCTGATTGGCAGCGCCCTGGACCTGGGCAAAGGTGAGGCTGGTTTCCCCAAAAGTAAAAGCAGTTTTGTTGGCATAGCGTCTGGCACTGTCGTCCAGAATGACGGAGAGATTTAGCATGAGTAGTAGCTTTTGATCGAAGGATTTTCTTATCTATAAGTTGGGGCAAAAAAATTGGATTTACAAAGTCCTGAGGGGGCTTTTTGTTGGCAATATCTCCGCAGGACTTCCGAGCAAATCTCAACCGAAAGTGCTCTGTGAATGTTGCTGGTATGAAAAAATTCCCTGGCCGGGTTACATTTTGATCCGGTCGGGTAACTCTTAAGCGCAACCCACCCTGAGCAGGGCCTTTCCCCGCCCGTATGCCAGGTGGACCTTGCGATAGCTGAAAGGACCCGGAATCAGGTGCCGGGTACGCCTCTCTAAATTTCATTTTTCCAAAGACTTATTCAGGCTGTCTCTCCCAGCCATCTTCTGGTCCGCTTTTCACCAAAGCCCGGACCCGGTATCTCTGTGCCCTTTTACAACCACCAACAACGCTTTAACCGTAATTTTCCATGAAACTGTCAGCCATCAAAACCGCCTGCCTGTGCCTGATTGCCTGCTGCTTTTCGGTAGCAGTGCAGGCCCAGATGGCCTGGGCTTCTACTGAAAGTCTCTATCCGACGACCACTACCGCTTCAGTAAAGGTCATCCCTGGCCCTTTCACCTTTGTCCATAAGATATCCGAACCCCTGCCCTTGAATTATGCGAAGGTACGGTCCCATATCACTTACCCAGAAGCAGCCGCTGCTGCGGGGGTGCAAGGGGTAGTATACCTGAGAATCCTTGTAGATCAGCATGGGCAGTATGTGCGCCATCTGGTGATGACAGAAGTCCATCCGCTCCTGGTTTGTGCTGTGGAGCAAGAGGTTGCCCACTTGAAGTTCAAGCCGGGACAAAAAGGCACCCAGCCTGTTGCGGCCTGGATCACCCTGCCCTTTGCTTTTAGGATGCCAACCTAGGAGATTTCATTCGTTTTGTGCCTTAGATAGCGAGCCCACCGGTTGGTGGGCTTTTTTGTTTTTCAGAAATATCTGGTTCGGTAAAATGGAGTTTTGCTGGAGGAAAGCTACCTTGAGCCTAAGGCGAAGGGCCAGGACCCTTTCTGCAAATGCCATGATCATCGAAAGGCATTACCAGCTAACTTCTACGTATGAACACTACTTCTCCTACGAACAACAAAATTCTATATTGGTCCATCACCGTAGCCCTGGCGGGCTTTTTATTTGGGTTTGACACCATCGTGATCAATGGGGCAGAGCAACAAATCCAGGAACTCTGGAAAGGCTTCGGGATGTCGCATGGCCTGGTTGTGTCTATGGCGCTGTGGGGCACGGTCATCGGGGCCTTGTTTGGCAGCATTCCTACCGACCGGTTTGGCAGAAAGAACACCCTTATTTGGATCGGGATTCTGTATACTATTTCTGCCCTCGGCTCAGCCCTGGTGTCAGATCCTTACTCCTTTTCCTTTTTTAGATTCATGGGTGGACTGGGGGTAGGTGCCTCTACCATTGCTGCTCCGGCCTATGTGTCTGAGATTGCTCCCGCCCATCGTCGGGGAAGCCTGGTCGCTATGTACCAGTTCAACATTGTATTCGGGATATTGATCGCTTATGCTTCCAACTTTGCCTTGAGTGGTCTGGGAGAAAATGCCTGGCGCTGGATGATGGGGGTAGAAGCGATTCCAGCGATCATTTACACCGTGATGGTCTTGGGCGTTCCAAATAGTCCCCGCTGGTTGGTGGTGAGAAAAAACGATGTGGAAAGGGCCCGTGAGATCCTGTTGCAACTCAATACGGAAGCAGAAGCCGAAAGCATCCTCACCTCTATCCAGGAAAAGGGAAATACCGTAACCAAGAACCAGGGACTGTTCGATCCCAAATATCGCTATGCCTTTTTACTAGCTTTTCTTTTTGCCTTTTTCAACCAGGTATCAGGGATCAACGCCTTTTTGTATTTCTCCAAACGCATCTTCGAAGTGGCGGGCCTGGGATCTGAAGCAGCTTTCCTGGGCGGCATCGGCATTGGGATCGTCAACCTCATTTTTACCATGCTGGGGCTTTACCTCATCGACCGGGTCGGCAGAAAGCTGTTGATGTATATAGGTTCCGTTGGCTATATCTTTTCCCTCACCATGGTTGCCATGGCTTTCTTTTATGACTGGCAGGGCATAGCTGTGCCGGCTTTTCTCTTTCTTTTTATTGCCTCCCACGCCATTGGTCAGGGAGCCGTGATCTGGGTCTTTATTTCAGAAATTTTCCCTAACCATCTCAGGGCCACCGGACAATCGCTGGGAAGCTCTACACACTGGGTAGCAGCCGCGCTGATTACGCTCTTTATGCCGCAGGTATTGGAGGCGGCACAAGCCGGCGGTTATGTGGGCTATATTTTTCTCGCTTTTGCAGGTATGATGGTGCTGCAACTACTTTTTGTCATCTTCATGATGCCGGAAACCAAAGGAACTTCTCTGGAAGAAGTTTAGGATTCACTACTATCTCTTACTTTTATGTACAAATTGGCTACTTCGCTTGCGCTTTTGGGGATCATGTTTTTTTCTTGCCAGCAAGGCGAAACCTCTAAGGAACAACCGACGACCCTCTTGTCGGATTACTACACCGAGCACCACCGCCCTCAAGCCCACTTTTCTCCGGAAAAAATGTGGATGAATGACCCCAATGGCATGGTTTACTATGAGGGCGAATACCACCTTTTTTATCAGCACTATCCGGATGGAGACGTCTGGGGGCCTATGCACTGGGGCCATGCCATCAGCACCGATATGCTGCATTGGGAGCATTTGCCCATTGCTTTATATCCGGATAGCCTGGGCTACATTTTCTCTGGTAGTGCCGTGGTGGATGAAAACAATACCGCTGGTTTTCAAACCGGGGAGGAAAAGGCCCTGGTGGCCATTTATACCTACCATGATACGGCAGGAGAAAAAGCCGGTACCAACGACTTCCAAACCCAGGGCATCGCTTACAGCAACGACAAAGGCCGGACCTGGACCAAGTACGAAGGCAATCCGGTTATCCCTAGTCCCGGGATCAAGGACTTCCGCGATCCCAAGGTGTTTTGGCATGAGGAAAGCAGTCAATGGGTGATGATCCTGGCTGTCAAAGACCGGGTACATCTCTATCAATCTGCGAACCTCAAGGAATGGACCTTCGCCAGTGAGTTCGGGGCGGACCAGGGCAGCCACGGAGGCGTCTGGGAGTGTCCGGATTTATTTGAATTGCCGATTGAAGGGACGGATGAAACAAGATGGCTGATGATCGTCAGCCTGGGCAGTGGAGGCCCTAATGGCGGTTCGGGCACCATGTACTTCGTAGGTGACTTTGATGGCAGCCTTTTCACCAATGCCAATACCGCCGATGAAGTGCTATGGTTAGACTATGGCAAAGACAACTACGCAGGGGTTACCTGGTCAGATGTGCCGGAAGCAGACGGGCGTCGCATTTTCCTGGGCTGGATGAGCAACTGGCAATACGCCACCAAGGTGCCGACCCGTCCCTGGCGCAGTGCCATGACCCTGCCACGGGTACTGAGTTTTGTCCAGACCGAGGGAGGATTGAGGCTCAAACAGGCAGTGGTTGCCGAAATGGAGGGACTGCGGGGCTTGAAGAGTGATTTGGGGGCCAGAGAAGTTGCAGGTGAGCTGGACCAAACCGGAGAAATTGAATTTGATCCGGACCTCTCCGAAATGAAGGTGCATTTCCGCTGGGAGGCAGAGACTGCTCCCCAGACCCTAGGCATCATGCTGAGCAATGCCCTGGGCGAGCAGGTCAAGCTAGGGCTAGATCTAGCGGGAGGGCAATATTTTGTGGATCGGAGGCAGGCGGGAAAAATGGATTTTTCGGAAGCCTTTCCGGGATTGCACCTCGCTCCGGCTAAGCAGCTCTCCAACGAAATGACCCTGGAGGTTTTTTGGGACCATGCTTCCGTGGAACTCCTGGCAGAAGAGGGGCTGACGGTCATGACCGATAATTTCTTTCCTAATGAACGTTTTACCAAACTAGCTTTCTTCACCGAAGGAGGAAAAGCTGAGATGACCCAGGCTGAGCTGTATCAGCTGGAAGGTGTGTGGGCCAAACCCTGATAGACAATAGAACTCAAAATTCGGGAGGGGGAAAAGGAACAATTTTCTTCCTCCCGATTTTTTATGGCCAAGAAGGAAATAAAATTTTGAGCTTAAGGGCGAGGAAGATAACTTGTAGCTGCACATAATCCATGTACCATGAAGATACACAAGCTCCCCTTGGGCCTGATCCTGGCCAGCCTTCTCATGTTTTGTTGTTCGATAGCTTCGGCCCAGAATTTCCGGTCCGGAACCATCACTACCCTCGAAGGAGAAATCCTGGCTGGAGAAATCGCTTTTTCCGGTCAGACCCCCACAAAAATCAGCTTCCGAAAAAATGGCGTAGTCAACTATGAGGCCGGAGAACTCCAGGCTTTCCAGGTGGGAAGCAAGCTGTATGAAAGCGCCCGCATTCAACTGGAAATCAGCCCCTGGGAGAAAGGAGAATTCGACGATAGCAAAGCCCCCAAGCTGCGTGAAACCAGCGCTTTTGTCCTCAAACTCATCGGGGAAGAAAAGGCGCTTTACCTGTACAAGGATGAGGAAAAGAAAGCACATTTTTACATAAAAAATGCAGGGGGCTGGGAATTGCTGATCTATAAGGAATACCGGGATCCGGCCGATGGAGGAGAGACCAAGGAAAACAAGCAATTCCATAAGCAACTATACCTCTACCTGAGGGAATGCCCCAACATCCAATTCCTGATCCCGGAGGTTTTGTATGAACAAAATTCTCTGATTTACCTGTTTGAAGATTTCCAAAAATGCCTGGAGAAGGAAGCCGATGAGGATCAAACTGGTCGGGCTACTTCTGTGATGCGCGTCGAAGTGGGGTTGTTGGCGGGAGGCATGATGGCCATCCTGGACCTGGCCAGCGATAATCGTGATTACTATGGGCCTGCCAATGCTGAGCTGAGCACTTCCATTCGACCCTTTGGAGGGGCCTTTGTTGACCTGGCCTTCCCGTTAGGCCGACAACGCATCGCCTTCCATAATGAAGTGGGCCTCGGTAACTATCGGGTGAGTGGGGAGGCGCGTCGAGATTTTACCAACGACATTCAGTGGCTGTATGAAAACTATGTGTCTGTTACCTACCTAAAGACCGCCCATACGGCCAAATACATTTTCGAAGGCAAGCGGAAGGCGGGCTTCTATGTACATACGGGACTTTCACTGGGGTTTTTGGTGGCAGACTCTACCTACACCAATTTTATCCGCCTGATCAATGAGCCTCAATTGGTAGAGGAGGGCCCGATGATTGCTGAGCCACAAAAACTGGAACTGGGCTTTGTTGGGGGGCTGGGGTTACGCATAAAGCAGTGGGACCTGGAAGCTCGCTATGAGTACAGTTCCGGCCCGACCCTGAACTCCGCGCTCCAATCTACAGTTCACCGAGCATACGTATTATTGGGCTACCGATTTTAGGGAAAAATTTCCGTGATAGGCTTAAGGAGCTTTCAGGATCACGAGGCTATCTCCCTGTTGTTCCCAGGCTATGCCTAGTTCCTGAAAACCGATTTGCAGGGCTGCTTCCAATTGATCGTGGGGGAAACTGACGGTGAGGATTTTTTGTGGATCCAGTTCCGGGGCCAGAAGGACCCTGACGTCAAACTGTCGGCCAAGTTCTGCGGCGATTTCTGCCAGCGGAACCTGATTCAACTGGCTGGCTCCTGTGGTCCAGGTGGGCCTGGGCTGCGTCAACTCAAAAGAAGTGCTTAGGGTGGCTTGCGGACCGCGGGCTTCAAATTGATCTCCGGGTTCTAGGATGACAGGGGCCGGACTCCCTGCCTGTAGGACTTCTACCTTGCCGCTATAGCATTGCACCAAAAAATGCTGCTGGCGAGCGCTGACGGAGAAGGAAGTGCCCAGTACGGATACCTTGCCCAAAGCGGTCTCTACCTGGAAGGCGCCCTTTTGAGGAACCTCGAAAAAGGCTTCCCCTGCCAGGCGAAGCTTCCGCGCGCTGAAATCCGCGAGTAATGCTCCGGCCAAAATACTCTCGGCATTCAGGGTAACCGTGCTCCCATCCTTGAGCTGTACCACTTTCTGTTCCCCTTTTTGCGTTTCCTGGGCCACGATAAAGGTCTGAGGTTCGGATTCGGGCCAGAAAACCAGGAGCAGCACCATTACCGCCGCAGCCATGCTCAGGTAGAAGGCTGGTTTTTGCCAGAGGGGGTTGGTTTTTGGCACTTCCACCTCTTCCCGAATGGCCGCTTTTACCTTCTGTAACACTTTTTCCTGATCAAAAGGCTGGGCTTCCCCTTGCTCCATCAGCTTCATGAACTTACTCAGTTGCTGATAATCCTCCGTTTGTTCAAAGGCCGCCAACTCCTCCGGGCTCAGTTCGCCCGCCATCCATCTGGCCAAAAATGTTTCATCAGGATACTTCATAACTGGGGTAAGTGTTGACGCAAAGCGAGCAAAGCGCGATGCATACGTTTTTCAACCGACTTGACACTGATCTCCAGCATAGTGGCGATTTCCTTATAGGATTTTCCGTCGACTTTGTGGAGCAGAAAAACCACCCGTTGCTTTTCGGAAAGGGCCTCAATAGCCGCTTCCACCCGCGCATGTAGCTCTTTTTCTTCCAGGGCAAATTCCGGTCCCTGGACCTGCACGGTTTTGGGTTTCCACCGGAGATATTTATGCACAACTTTTTGATGCTCCACCTGATGTAGAAATAAGTTCTGAGCGACTTTGAAGAGGAAGCTCCTGGCTTTGGGATAGGGAACCTTGGCGCAGTTTTTCCATAAGCGAAGAAAAGCCTCCTGTACGTAATCTTCTGCCTGGACCAGATCTTTACATCGATACAGGCAAAAATTTCTCAATAGGGCTGCGTGTTGAAGAAAAAGCCGGTCAAAAGTGGCTTCTTCACATACGTTCGCTGAGGAAGATGGATCGGGTGAAACCATGTTGGTACGAATTTACAGATTCCTGGGTGCTTTACCGTATCACCAGCTTTTGGGTGCCGACCGGCTGGCGATCTCCATCCAGGACGTAAACCAAATAGATTCCCCTAGGCAAAAAGCCCACCTGTACCGCCCGGTCGTTCCGCCCTTCCACCCCGGACCAGCTCTGTTCTATCACCGTTTGTCCCATGAGGTTCAGCACCCGAATGAAGTACGCCTGGGGTTCGCTGCTTTCGAAGGCAATGTTGACTACGGCCTCTGTGGGGTTAGGATAAATCCAGAGTTCCTGGTCTTCGGGAAGGGGATATTTACTGATTTCAAAGCTGAGTTCGTGGAAACTGGTACAGAGAGGGTCTCCCCAGTTTTCCGTGATGGTGAGTAAGACGTAACGCGCTTCCAATTGATCAAATTCGGCTATAGGAGCCCCCGAATAGTAGGACTTTCCGTTGGCTTGCGGGACCTGGATTTCACCCCACTCCTGCCAGGTTTGGCCATCAGCGGAATAGTCCAGCCAGGCTCGTTTAATACCTCGATTGAGGAGATTGGCCTCATTGGCATTCCAGAGGTGGAGGGTTGCCAGGCCATATGTTTTTCCCAAATCGTACATCAGCCAATGGTGCTGACCGCGTGCAGCATTAGGACTAGCCGACACCTCACAGGAGGTCCACTTAGCCGTCCAATCCTGGGTATCCCGGCATTGCGCCCATCCCTGTGAAGGGATGAGGCATACCAGGCTGAGAACCATGCTTAGGGTGAGAGAAAAAAAGCGTAGGGATAGCAATATATTTTTCATGAGAAACAATGCTAAGAAGGATGGTGAGGTTAAAGCAAAAAGCCCATGGGCGGGGTATTGGACCCAGGCGCGTAAAAATTCCCAATGTTGGGGAGGACTAGCGGCAGGTCTGAAGGCGCTACCCCCAGCCACATGGCCAGCTCGGCGAAGTAGGTATCTGTGGCGGTAGTGGGAATGAGGACCCCATCCCCTACGTCCAGACTTTGTCTAAGCGCAAGGGAGGGATAGGTACCATAAAACTGGCCGCCTTTTACCGCTCCACCCATCACCAGGGCATTACCGCCCCAACCGTGATCGGTTCCGTTCCCGTTTGAGGTCAGGGTCCGGGCAAAATCTGAAATGGTGAAAGTGGTAACCTCATTTGCCAGGCCTAGTTCCCCTAAAGCCTGGTTAAACTCCCCTAATCCTTTGCTAACCACGGACAGCATACCTGCCTGGTTATTCAATAATTCGTCGTGATGATCCCAACCCCCAAAGGTGATGAAAAAAGTCTGTCGGTTGACCCCCAGGATATTGCGGGCTGCGATGGTCTTGGCCACCATGTTCAGGGCTTGAGAGAAGTAGCTGGGGGAGAAGACAGTATTGAGGGCTACTCCGCCTATGGCCGCACTGAATTGCTCGTGATTCGCTTGCGCCTGTCGGGTAATATCAGCGTAGGTCTGCTTAAAAATGTCCTGATATTGCTGTTCCAGCAGGTTTTTGGTGGCAGCAGTTTTAATTTCGTCCAACAAATCTTCTTCCCCATATCCATCAATGCCGGTGCTGCCGTTTCCAAAAGGACTGATCGCATACTCCACCACTTGATTGCCTGCTTGAAAGATGTTATTGCCGGAAAGGGAAATGTTCATGGAGATATCCTGAGAGGTATTGCTGGCTTGCAAGAGGTCGGCCAACTTACCGCCCCAACCCACGGCAGAGCGGGTTTGAGGGACGGAAGTTTGCCACTGCTGAATTTGATCGGCATGAGAGAAAAGGCCAACGGGTAAGTTGCTGAGGCCGGCTTCATAGGCCGCGCGGTCACTGACCGGCTCTACGAGGGTGCCTACATTGGTGATGAAAGCCAGGTTTTGCTGCTGATAGAGTTGATGTACCTCGGGCATGCTGGGATGGATCCCAAAATTACCCTGGGTGTCGGTGATGCTAAGGAGGTCGGCTTTTTTCAGGGATTGATTGGAACGGGTAGTCTCGTAATCCTGAAAGGGCTGGTCGTCGGTGGGGACCAACATATTGAAAGAGTCGTTCCCGCCGGCCAGCAGAATACAAACCAGGGCTTTGTAGTCATTTTGTGGGCGCAGATTCATGCGGTGAGCATTGGAAGCGAGCAAGCCCGTAGCTTTTAGGTTGAGTAACCCGGTGAGCAGGGACACCGAACCCAGGGCTGCACAACTGGCCGTGCCCAAAAAGTGGCGTCTGGATATATCTTTTTTGTCAGCCATGTTAGTTGATGATGTTGTAGTCTGGTGAAATGAGAATGAGGTATAGGCCCATGTTGACCCGATCTAAGGCGTCCTCTTCAGGGGTTTCAGTAATGGCATTAAGAATGATTTGGGCGCTGGTCGCTGATAACTGTCCATGGGTAAATAGGACGTCCAGGCGGTCGAGCAGGGCTTGAGGGTCTTCGGAAAGTTCTACCAGGGTGCGCAAGTCGAACTTTGGCGATTGCGCCCATTGGTTATCCTCGTCCTCTTCTTCCTCTTCCTCATCGTCCTCCAGGAGAGGGAGCACGGGTGTTTCCATAAAGGTCCATTCATTCACCTCGTTGATGTAGCGAATGGCGGTGGTGGAGTTGTGGATTTGAAATTCCGGACCGAAGAGGTCCAGGTCTGCAATAGGGCCGTTGGGTTGATAGTCGGGTAGGAAAAAATTAAAGACGCTATTGGCACTGAGGGGCATCTGGCCAAGGGACTCATCGAAGCGCTCTCCATCATTTAAGTAAAATTCCTTGCCTCGTCCCATGCCTAATTCCAGGGCCCGGCAAGCATGGAGAAAGCGAATCAACGGTTCCCGTAGCGCGGCCCGGTGAATATTGGCTTCCCGGTCCTCGCAGTCCCGGGCAGCAGGGTCGGTGAGGATGGCTTTCACCACAGCCCCCAAATCTCCCCTTACCCCTTGGCCATTGTTCTCAAAAACCAGGGCTACCCGTTCGATATAGGCTGGCTCAGGGTTGGAGCTAACCAGGCGTTGGATCAGGTGGCGCGCCATAAAGGGCCCTACATTCGGATGTTCGAACAGGTTGTTGATGGCGGCATCGATATCCTGCATGCCCGTCTGCCCGGCGGGGACCACTGCCCCGTTGAGGAGGTATTTAGGACCGGGTTCATGCTGCTCCTCGAACATGACCATCGGGCGGTCGTGGGCCGATTCGTCAAAGTCTGCTCCGAAGTATGGAGGGTCTTCATCTGGATCACTGTCTATGAATCCTGCGGTACTAAGCCCGGTGAATATTTTGGCAAACTGCTTGATATCAGCATTGGAGTAGGTGGGGATAAAATTACCGTTGCTGTCGACCTTACGGGTTCCATCCATGTTGAGCTCATATAAGCCTATAGAAAAGAGCTGCATCACTTCCCGGGCATAGTTCTCATCCGGATGGATGTTACGGCTGCTATCAGATTTTGGATTGTTGAGGTGAGATAGGTAAAAACCCATGGTAGGATGCAGGCTGACTTCCCTAAGCAGATCGCGATAGTTGCCCAATCCATGCCTGACCAGGATGTCATAGTAATTGGTGAGTCCAATGCCAGAATCTTCCAACTCATCTGGCGAGTCCGAAATGACCATGATTTCGCTTAAGGCGAAGGCGACCCGATGGCGTAGTTGATCAGGGGCCGTCATCACGGAATGAAACCAAATTGAGCGAAATTCCCGATAGCTGAAAAAAAACTCCCCGTCATCCAGGGAGCGGATTAGCTCCTCCATGCCTTGGGCGGTCGAGGTCAGCAAGGTAGGGGGCAGGGCCAGCTGATCGGTGAGCCAGGCTTCATAGCCTTTTTGGGAAAGCTCCTGTATTTCTGCCCAGTTGCCACCAAAACTAGCCTGCGCCAGGAAGCGGGATGCATCTCCCAACAATACTTCCGAAGAGGTGGGAAAGCCATTGATGGTTTGTTGGCCATTCTGCTCAGAGGAGACGGCAGGACTTGATGTAACCGTGATCCCCAACTGATGGCCGTTTCCCAGGTAGTCCGTATACGTTTGTGCCAGTAGGCCAGGACTTAACCCACATAGCAAAAGAAAATAGACCCATTGTTTCATACCGATTGCCAAGTTTTTAGTCCGCACCATTGCGAAACTGCTTTAACAATCGGATGAGCGAGGGCTACCCTACCCGGGCTTCAAAAAATAATTACCAATTGAGGCGGAGGACGAAATTAGGCAGGAAAAAGAGCAAGTCTTTTTCCACTTCTAAGGAGGTGGCATCAGGCGTGAAATCCTCTTGCCAGAAATATTCCGGGAAATAGTCAATGGACAGGATGTTGCGGCGATTATAGAGGTTCTGGATGGAGCCGCCGATCTGCCCTTGCAGCCGGGGGTATTTGCGGTGCTGTAAAGGATAAAGGGCCGTGATATCCAGCCGATGATAGTGGGGTAAACGTTCACTGCTGAGTTCGCCCAGCACAGGACTGACCCGATACCAGGTTTCGTTATTTTCGGTTTGAGATTCCACAATGTCGCTGCTCCGGGGAGTAAAAGGCCTGCCTGAGCGGAAGGTCCAGGCGGCAGCCCAGGTCCATTTTTTCAAGGCCCACATGTGATTCACGCTGAGAACGTGGCGTTGATCCTGAGGCGTAAAAAAAGGCCTGACTTGCAGGTCCGGGAAGCTGTATTGATTCTGACTCAGGGAGTAGGCCAGCCAGCTGCTATGTTGTTGCCAGCGCTTTTTGATCAGCACATCTACGCCTTGGGCCTGCATGGTGCCCGTGGTGAAGTCCAGGAGATTGCCGGGGGTATTGACCCCGCTCAGGGCCCGGGAATAGGAATTCAACCCCGATACTTCCTTCCGATACAGCTCCAGATCGAATAACCAGCCACTTTTTTGCCACACCAGGCCGAAACCGACTTGATTGGCACTCAGGGCAGGCAGCGATTCCTCTCCGGCTACAAACCAGATTTTATTGTCCAGGCCGGAGAGATTTCCCTCGCTCTCAAACTCCAAAAACTGAGAAACAAATTGATGATTGCGGCTGGCAAAGGCTTTCAGGGTAACAGCCGGTCTGGCTTTGTAATGAAGGTTCACATTAGGGGCCGCGAACCAATCTATCAAAGCGGTCTGGTAACTATGTCTCAGGCCCAGGTTGAGGTACCATTTTTTCTTCCAGACATACGACAAGGCGCCCCAAAAAGCGTGCGTAAAGCCAATGCTGCTTTCATTGACATTGAAGGCGTCCCAGATAGATTCATTAAAAATCGAAAAGGTGGTTTGTTGCCAAAAGCCCTCGTATCCGGCATTGATTCCAATCTGAGGGTTGAGTTTGAACTGCAAAAGATACTTCCACCTTAGGTCCTGAATACCGTTACTTTTTTCCAGCTTTTCCACCAAACGATTCCCTGCCTCATCCGAAAATTCAATTTCATAAAAGGAGCGGTAGTCAGAGAAGGAACTGGAAATTTCCTGTTCTACCCGTTCGCTGAAGTCGTGGTGCCACTTGAGGCTGGCACCGTAGTTTCGGGTGGACAGAAAATCGGAGAACTGGGTGTCATCCGCGGGATCTTCCCCGGCAAAATCCAAGATGTTATCTCCCACAAACCCGCTGAGCTCCACCCGGTCAGCCTTGGTAGGGGCCAGTTGCAGGCGAAAACTGGCGTCCTGGAAGGTGTAGACATCATTCTCTTTCAAGATGCCATCGTCATCCCGCCGCTCTTCCAAAGAGGTTTCCTGAAATACCCGCTGAGCCAAACGCTGAAAGGTGAAGGTGGGTAAAAGGTCCGTCAGCGAGCGACGGAGTGAAAGGTGCAAGCCGGCTTTGTAGGGCTTAAGCACTAGCCCCGCATTGAGTCCGGCATGGGTCAGGTTGAAATTGGCTCCGTAGGTGTTCTGGGTGGGGAGACGGTCGGCCTGGGAAATGCGGATCAGTCCAGAAACCCCGCCGGCCTGATCTACCCCGTAAGTACCGCGATAGATACTGGCCCGGTCAATGGCGTAGGGATTGATGGCGGAAATCATATCGAACAAATGCCCGGATTGATAGACGGGGATATCATTGTACAAAACCAGGGTTTGGTCAGGGCTGCCTCCGCGGATGTTCAGGTTCATAGCGGACTCTTCAGGGGCATTGACACCGGGCAGGGCCTGCACCATGCGAAAGAGGTCAGGTTCGGTCAACCCCGGCATGGCGGCAATGCGGTCCGGGTCCAGTTGTATGGCCCCCTGCTCATAGCTGATGCCGTCTGTTAGGTAATCCGCGATCAGGACGGTTTCGATTTGCCGGGTTTTGGGTTGGAGAAAAATGGTGGCACAGGGCGTTTGGGCCAGGGCGGTAAGGCTGATTACTTTTTCTTCATAGGCCAAATGGCGAATGAGGAGCTGACCATATCGGCTGGTCGTCTCAAAACGAAAGCCTCCATCTTGTTGCGTCATACCTTCCTTGCTCCCGCGAAAGCTCGCGTAGGCAACAGGCTCGCCATTGCTGGCATCTTTGAGCATTCCGCAATAGGTATAGCGAGCTTTGGCTTTTATGCTGACAAATTTTCTGCGCCGAATGGTGGCGGTAAGGTCAGTTCCTTTCAGGAGAGCCGCTAAGGCCTGATCCAGGGGGCGATTTTCCAGGCTAACGGTACATCGATAGCCCTGTAACAAAGTCGGGTCATAGGTGAAATAAAGCTGAAAGCGGCTACCCCAATCCTCTAACACCGCCTGTAAGGGTTTTTCTACCACCGTATCGGTAATGCGGATGAGGCCTTTTTCCTGCGCCTGGAGGACGACGGGAAACAGGGACGTCATCCAACTGGTCAACAGGAGAAGGAAAATGCTACGGAATGTGGCTTTCAACATGAGCGGAATCGCATGAGCTTTAAAAGTTAGCCTACTTTTAGATTTTCCCCAAGGCAGAAATGCCCTCCTTTTGGTTGAGGCCAAAGACAACCGAACCCACGTATGACTTGTGTCACCCCGGAAAGACGATGAGGGAACCGAAGCGGCTTATCCGGGGTCTCCGAGATATTAATGTCAATTTCGAGAACTACATCATGAACATGGAGATCCCGGATATGTCCCCCTCCCTATGGTCGGAGGCCATTCCGGGATGACAACTATGTTGTGGGGGGATTGATGGGATCATGCAGCAGATGATTTCATCATGGTGGACCGTAGAGACGCCATGCGTGTCGTCTCTACATGGAATGCGCCCCAGGGCGCGAAAGGGCTTGTCGAAGACAACTGAACCCACACATATGTTATGTCACCCCGGAAAGACGATGAGGGAACCGAAGCGGCTTATCCGGGGTCTCCGAGATAGTAATGCCAATTTCGCGCCCTGGGGTGCATTCCATGTAGAGACGAC
>JBCBGC010000160.1:0-16801 GCA_038527215.1 Bacteroidota bacterium | reverse complement strand
ACAAAATCCGGTGCGCAGGGGATAGCCGATGAATGTCAGAATAGCGAATACTGAGCTCAGGGAAGCGGTCGATCCACTGCTGGATGCGATCCTGATGGATTTCGTGCGGAGCCAGGATGAGACACACATCGTCCCGTTCAGCCAGGGCCAGCCTATTCCATGCCTCGAAGATCAAGCGCTCTCCTTTGGGCCAGGTACTCCCGCCTACCAGGCAGGTTTTTTGCTCCACAAAAGCGACAATTTCCGGAAGGGCCTGGAACTGCTTCCGGTTGGCCGCCACCCGATCAAATCGCGTATCTGCACTGAGCTGAACCTCGGCTTGCGGGGCAAAAGCGGATAAAAGCCGCTGGCTTTCAAGATCTTGCACGAAGATCTGCTGGAAGCCTTCAAAGGCTTCTCGGTAAAGGGCCGCGAGGGGTGATTTCAGAAAAGCGCTGTCTGCTCCCACCCGGGCGCTGATCAGCCAATGGGGACAGCCTCGTTCCCGTAATGCCTGCAGCATGTTCAGCCACAGTTCGTATTTAACGAAAACTACTCCAGCAGGCTGGAGCATCTCTAAAAAGGCTTTCACTTGCCGGGACGTATCCAAAGGCAAATACATGACAGCATCTGCCTGGGGGTAGTTTTTTCGAATTTCGTAGCCTGAGGGAGAATAGAAGGTAAGCAGGATTTTCAGCTGTGGATGTTCAGCCTTGATTTTCTCGATTAAATTCCGCCCTTGTTCAAACTCTCCCAAGGAGGCACAATGAAACCACCACCAGCTATCCCCAGCCTTGCGGCGACTTTCCAGGTAGCTCAGTCCCTGGCGGCGTCCCTCCACCCACAGTTTTGCTTTGGGATGGAACCAGCTGGCTATTTGCATGCCTGCTCCTAATCCATGAATGCCTAAATGATACAGTAAGCGTAGCAGCTTCATATCCTGAAAAGCCTAATGTACAAAGGTAGCTCCGACCGGGGAAGGAAGGGCTATTTACAGGTAATATTTTTCTTGATTCCCCTTTCTTTTTTTTGGTAGGAGAATATGAATTTTTATCTATCTTCGCTTATCGCGAATGAGTTTTAAAAGGGAAAAACAGGCTCCTACAAATATGTATATGGGAGCAAAACACCTCGTGATGGTGCCTAAGATACCTTTTTGAACCGATCGACACCCAAACTCACAGGACGTGGGTATGATAGTGGTCATTTTGACAGTAAGTCGATAGCCTGAGGCTTGCCATGAAAAGGTCATGGGCCTGGAATTGGAAACCGAAGATAAATAGCTTGAGACTTGCGCTTTTGGCCCTTATTTTGCCTTTCTACTTTTCGTGTATTCCTGCTAATTCATCGGTTTAGACCAAACAAACGTCTATTTTGCCGATGAGTCTGAAAGATAGTCTGTTAAGCAGGAAGCGGAGCGGATAACGAGGGAATCTTACTAGTTTCGCCTGTCCTCTCCCCACCGTTCGTTCTCTTAGATTATTTGACCTTGCAAAAAGTTATTGAGGATATGAATATCCGTATGGTTGACACCATCGGTCAATACCAACGCATCCAACAGGAAGTTGACCAAAAAGTACAGGAAGTAATCAGATCCGGCATCTACATCAACGGGCCGGTCGTACAGGCTTTTAATCAACAATTAGCTGACTTTCTCCAGGTGCCCCGGGTTATATCCTGCGCCAATGGCACCGATGCCTTACAAGTTGCCCTGATGGCCCTCGATTTAGAACCAGGAGATGAGGTTCTTACCCCCAGCTTTACTTATGTAGCCACGGTGGAAGTGATCGTATTGCTGGGGCTGGTTCCCGTTTTTGTCGAAGTGGAACCCGATACCTTTAATATGGACCCAGACGATCTGGAAGCAAAAATCTCCGATCGGACCCGGGTGATCATTCCGGTTCATTTGTTTGGACAAGCCGCCAACATGGCTCCGATTATGGAGGTCGCCCGTCAGCATGGGCTTAAGGTCATTGAGGATACTGCTCAGGCGATTGGGGCCACTTATACCTTCCCAGATGGTACCACGCAATATGCAGGAACCATTGGTGATATAGGTACTACTTCTTTTTATCCCAGCAAAAATCTGGGCGCTTATGGAGATGGAGGAGCCATTTTTACCCGCAATGAAGAACTGGGGGAAAAGATTCACATGATGTGTAATCACGGCTCCCGTAAACGTTATATACATGAATCCATCGGCGTCAACAGCCGATTGGATGCGATTCAGGCTGCGATCCTGAGCGTCAAACTTAAGCACCTGCCTGCTTATAATGAGGCTCGCCGGGCAGCGGCGGATCGCTATGATGAGATGCTACAAGATGTGCCAGGTCTAACGGTGCCCTTCAGAGCGCCCTACAGCCAGCATGTCTTTCACCAATATACCCTGCTTGTGGAAGCGGGGAGAACTACCCGCGATCAACTGAAGGAGTTTATGGGCAAGCAGGGGATTCCTACGATGATTTATTATCCTTTAGCCATCCACCAGCAAAAAGCCTATCAAACCTACGCACCTGGAGCGACAGAACTCGCCTTGTCAGAACGTCTGACTGCGCATGTTTTTAGTCTGCCCATGCACTCGGAACTAGACGGGAAACAACAACAATATATCACCGATCATCTTCGACGTGCCATAGAATTACATAGCCCCGAGATGACCTAGAATTTAATCATCCAATAAAAAAGTCAACATGAAAGTAGCTGTCGTTGGGACTGGTTACGTAGGATTAGTAACTGGTACTTGCTTTTCAGAAGCTGGAAATGAAGTGCTCTGCGTAGACAACAACCCAGAAAAACTTGCCATGCTTCACGATGGGAAAGTACCCATTTATGAGCCTGGTCTGGAATCTATGTTTGAGCGGAACACCAAAGAAGGCCGCCTCCAGTTTACAGACTCCCTGGCTGATGCCGTCAAGTTTGCCGACATCATTTTCCTTGCCCTGCCTACTCCTCCGATGGAAGATGGTTCTGCAGACCTTCAGTACGTACTGGGTGTCGCCAATGAAATCGGCACCTTGCTGGAAGACTATCGCGTGGTGGTCAACAAAAGTACCGTACCGGTAGGCACCGCTGATAAAGTCCGCGAAGCCATCGCTTCTCAAACGGACGTTGAGTTCGATGTGGTTTCCAACCCTGAATTCCTACGGGAAGGCTTTGCTGTCCAGGACTTCATGAAGCCTGAGCGAATCGTCGTAGGCTCTCGCTCCGAGCGGGCCACGGAAATGATGCGTCGCTTGTATAAGCCCTTTGTGATGTCTGGTAACCCTATCCTCTTCATGGATGAGCGTAGCGCTGAGGTTACCAAGTATGCAGCCAACTCCTTTCTGGCTACCAAAATTTCCTTCATGAATGAAGTAGCCAACCTGTGTGAACTGGTAGGCGCCAATGTAGACAATGTCCGTCGCGGTATTGGTACGGATAGCCGGATCGGCAAGCGTTTCCTCTTCCCTGGGGTAGGCTATGGTGGTTCCTGCTTCCCTAAAGACGTTTCTGCCCTTTACAAAACTGCCCAGGAATATGGGTATCCTTTCCACATTCTGGATTCTGTGATGGAGGTGAACAAAAAGCAAAAGTCCGTCATGGTGGAGAAAGTCGTGAAGCACTACGGAACCGAAGACTTGAATGGCAAAACATTTGCCGTTTGGGGACTCGCTTTCAAACCGAATACGGATGACATTCGGGAAGCACCTGCTTTGGTGATCATTGAGCAACTCCTGGCTATGGGAGCCAACATTAAAGCTTACGATCCGGAAGCAATGGAGGCGGTACAGAAGTACACCGACCTGGACATTGAGTATCAGAGCAATCCTTACGATGCTTGTATGCAGGCCGATGCCCTGCTCATTATCACGGAGTGGAATGAATTCCGTACCCCGAACTTCGAGCGCATCAAATTAGGACTAAAAGAATCTGTCATGTTTGACGGACGTAATGTATATGATCTGGAGACAGTTGAGTCTCACGGATTCGAGTATTATTCCATCGGTAGAAAACACATTAAATCACCCGAAACCTTATCTGCTAATGAGTAGAAAACCAAAGGTACTGATCACTGGAGGAGCCGGCTTTCTCGGTTCCCACCTGAGTGACCGCTTTCTAAGTGAAGGTTTTGAGGTTGTCGTAATGGACAATCTCATCACCGGAAACCTTGCCAACATTGCTCACCTTTTCGGTCAGGAGGGCTTTCGCTATGTCAAGCATGACGTAACGAATTATACCTATGTAGAAGGAGAACTGGATTATATCCTGCACTTCGCCTCTCCGGCCAGCCCTATTGACTATCTGAAGTTACCGATTCAGACCCTGAAGGTAGGCGCGTTGGGAACCCATAAAATCCTCGGTCTGGCCAAAGACAAAGGTGCACGGGTCCTCATTGCCAGTACTTCCGAAGTATATGGCGATCCCTTGATTCACCCACAGACTGAAGATTATTGGGGTAATGTGAACCCCATCGGGTATCGTGGTGTATATGATGAAGCCAAGCGCTTCATGGAAGCCATGACCATGGCTTATCACCGCTACCATGGTGTAGAAACCCGGATTATCCGGATTTTCAACACCTACGGTCCTCGTATGCGCCTGGACGATGGACGGGTACTCCCCGCCTTCATGGGGCAGGCCCTGCGCGGTGAAGACATCACCGTCTTCGGTGATGGAGGCCAGACCAGAAGCTTTTGCTTTGTAGCGGATTTGGTAGAAGGTATTTATCGTCTCCTGATGAGCGATGAGACCATGCCAGTGAACATTGGCAATCCAGCGGAGATTACTATTCTGGATTTTGCCAAAGAAATCATCGAACTTACGGGCTCAAAAAGCAACATCGTGTTCAAAGACCTTCCAAAAGACGATCCTAAAGTGCGCCGTCCGGATATCACCCGGGCCCGGGAAATCCTGGGATGGGAGCCAAAGGTAGATCGTAGCGAAGGGCTGGCCCGCACGCTCGAATATTTCAAAGAACAAGTGCATGGCGTTCCACAAGCTACAAACGTCCCTTCCTGATGTAATCAAACTTCAACCGGACGTTTTCGGCGACGACCGAGGTTTTTTTCTTGAACTGCACAATGCTAATGCGTTTCAGGAAATTGGCCTCGGTCAATTACATTTTGTCCAGGACAATCTCTCCTCCTCCACCAAAGGCACCCTCAGGGGCCTCCACTTTCAGGCACCTCCCTATGACCAGGGCAAATTGATCTGCCCCCTGGTTGGAAAAGTGCTGGACGTGGCGGTGGATATTCGTAAAGACTCCCCAACTTACGGGCAGGTAATGGTAGAAGAACTGGATGCTTCCACCCGAACCATGATTTATATCCCTCCGGGATTTGCCCATGGGTTTCAGGTGCTGTCTGATGAATGCCTCTTCTTTTATAAATGTACCAATGTGTATCATAAAGCCTCGGAAGGAGGCCTCGCCTGGGATGATCCGGAATTAGCGATTCCCTGGCGGGAAATCGAGCCCATCATGTCGGAAAAAGACCTCTACCACCCTACCCTGGCCGAGTTTTCTTCGCCTTTTGATTATGTCAGCCTATGAAAGGAATCATTCTCGCCGGCGGGTCCGGCACCCGGCTCCATCCCCTCACCATTCCCATCAGCAAGCAACTCATGCCGGTCTACGACAAGCCGATGATTTATTATCCGCTGTCTACCTTATTGAGTGCAGGCATCAAAGAAATCCTGATTATTTCGACGCCTCGGGATTTACCTTCCTTTCGGGATTTGCTGGGAGACGGTAGCAGGCTGGGGGTCCAATTTAACTATGCGGTACAGGAGCGTCCGGAAGGCCTGGCCCAGGCCTTTATCATTGGGGATAGGTTTCTGGCAGGCGAATCAGCGGCCCTCATACTGGGGGACAATATTTTTTACGGAGAAAATCTGGCCCATACGCTGGCGGACGCCAGCCAGCAGGTGGAGACTTCTGGCGGTGGACTGGTCTTCGCCTATCATGTAGCCAATCCCCGAGCCTACGGGGTAGTCGAATTTAACGAGCAGGGTAAGGCGATCAGCATCGAAGAAAAACCAGAGGTCCCAAAGTCCTCTTTTGCGGTGCCCGGCGTCTACTTTTATGATGCGAAGGTGGTGGACATCGCCAAAAACCTCAAACCTTCTGCCCGGGGAGAATTAGAAATCACCGACGTAAACCGGACTTATCTGGAACAGGGAAACCTCAACGTTTCCATCCTCAGCCGGGGTACGGCCTGGCTGGACACTGGCACCCACGACTCGCTCATGCAAGCCGGGAATTTTGTCCAAATCATCGAGAAAAGACAGGGCTTAAAAATTGGTTGTATTGAAGAGCAGGCCTATCGCATGGGCTTCATTGATGACGATCAACTCAAAGCCATTGCCAAGCCCTTGCTGAAAAGCGGATACGGGGCTTACCTGATGCAGGTGGCGGAAGAAGGGCGATAAGAAGCCTCAGGGCGTTCCTTTTCCCTGCTATATTTCCCCCTCATACTTTGAGGTTGGCCGGGGGAATATTAGTTTAGGGCCTTTCAACCATTTTACCATGGCAAAAAAAGGCACTCCCCGTAAGTCAAAAGCGGCGAAAAAAACTCCTTCCACCCCTGCTAAAAAAGCAGGATCCAGTCTCAAACCCTGGCAAAAGGAAGCCCTCACCCATACCGGCATCATCCTCGCATTCCTGTTGCTGGTGGTGATGTTTTTCAGTCCGGTCGTATTTCAGAATAAAGTCATGCGACAAGGCGATATCCAGCAGTTTACGGGTATGGCCAAAGAGCTCAGGGATTATCGGCAGGAAAAAGGAGAAGAGGCCCTCTGGTCCACCCGAATTTTCAGTGGAATGCCCGGCTACCAGATCAGTGTAGAATACCCTGGTAACCTCTTTAAGCCGATTACCAAGCTCCTCCGCTTTGGCTTGCCCAATCCCGCCTTTTTTGTCTTCATGACCTTCCTGGGATTTTATCTTTTTTTAAATATTCTCAAAATCAACCCCTATCTCAGCGGTCTGGGGGCTGTGGCCTTTGCGCTATCCTCATACTTTTTCATCATCCTGGAGGCAGGCCACACCTCGAAAGCCCATGCCATTGCCTATATGGCGCCCATTGTGGGGGGCATTATTCTGACCTATCGAGGGAAGTGGCTCCTAGGCGGAGCGATTACAGCCTTTTTCCTGGCCCTGGAAATCACCGCCAACCACCTGCAGATTACCTACTATCTGGCCATCATGATTGGCTTTCTCGGTATTGCCTACTTTGTGGATGCCATCATGAAAAAGACCCTGCCTGATTTCTTCAAGGCCTCAGGGGTGCTGATCATCGCAGCTTTGCTGGGCGTCGCCCCTAGTACCAGCTTGCTATGGACGACCAGCCAGTATGCCGCAGAAACCATGCGAGGGCAATCCGAGTTGCCGGCAAAAGATGGCGAAGTAAGCAGTGGCTTAAACCTGGACTATGCGCTTAGATGGAGCTATGGGGTGGAAGAATCCTTTACTTTGCTGGTGCCCAATTTTTACGGAGGTAGTACCTCTTTTTTGGTAAAAGACCGGGAACTGGAAAGGCAATTCGGGCAAAAGAATCTCCGCCTGCGCACCTATTGGGGAGACCAGCCGAGCACTTCAGGACCGGTTTATGTAGGAGCGATTATCTGCTTCCTCTTTGTGCTGGGACTGCTCATTACGCGAGGACCGATTAAATGGGCAATGCTTGCGACTTTTCTGATTTTCCTCATGCTTTCGTGGGGGAAAAATTTTCTGCCGCTGACGGAGCTATTTTTCAACATTTTCCCTGGCTATAATAAATTCCGAGCCGTCTCGATGACGCTGGTCATGGTAGAATTTGCCATGCCGCTCCTGGGCATCCTCGCCCTGAACAAGGTCATACAGACCGAGAAAAAAGATCGTAAAAACCTGACACGCCCTTTATTGATTGCCGGTGGGATTACAGGTGGGCTCAGTTTGATTTTTGCCCTGCTAGGCGGGGTGCTCTTCGATTTTAGCGGAGCGGTGGATAGCCAAATGAACGCTTCAGTGGTAGATATTTTGGTGAACCTCCGTTCGGATATGCTGTTAAGCGACTCGCTTCGGAGTTTTGCGCTGATCGCAGTTGCCTTTGGCTTGATTTGGTTTTACCTGAGAGACGCCATCAAACCAAGTTTACTCTACGCTGGTCTGACCGCGCTGGTGGTCATTGATATGCTGCCCGTGAATGCACGCTTCCTGAATGAAGATAACTATGTCAATGAGCGGACCCTGAAAAATGAGTACACGCCTTCGCAGGCCGACCAATTTATTATGCAGGACCCAGATCCTGATTTCCGGGTAGTCAATCTCCCCGGTTCTCCAAACCAAATCATCCAGGTAGTCAATGAGGCACGGACCTCCTACTACCACCGGAATATTGGAGGCTATCATGCGGCCAAACTGGGCAGATATAATGACCTGATTGATACGGTGCTGATTCAAGACATTTATCAGCTTTATCAGGTCCTGGGAGAACAAAATGATTCCATTAGACAGCTTAGGATGAGCAACCTGGATGTGCTCAATATGCTCAATCTTCGCTATGTGATCTATCCCACCCAACAAGCCGGGCCTCAAGCCTTTCAATATACAGGCGCACATGGGTCAGCCTGGTTTGTAAACCGCATCCAACAGGTGCAAACTCCGCAGGAAGAAATCCTGGCCCTCCGCAGCATCAATACCGGTAATACGGCGGTGGTAGATGTAGCGATTGATGGGGGACGTTTTGGGGAGCAAATTAAAGGCTTGGGGAATCAGTCCGACCCCAATGCACGGATCACCCTGACGAGCTTTGACAATAAGCGAATCACTTATAAAAGCAACAGCAGTCAGCCCCAACTGGCGGTTTTTTCCGAAATCTACTATAACGACAAGAAAGGCTGGAAGGCCTACCTTGATGGACAGGAGGTACCACACCTACGGGCCAACTATGTCTTAAGAGCTCTGAATGTCCCCGCAGGAGAACATGAAATTGAGTTCCGTTTCGAACCAGCTGCCTACTTTACCGGGGAGACGATCTCCCTTATTTCCAGCATTATTTTATTGCTGCTGATGGCCGGGGTAGCCTTCCTGGAATGGAGAAGAAGAAATCAGGAAAATTCGCTTGAGGAATCAAACAATCAGGCCACCTAGACGTTATTTTGGGTTAGGCAAAAAACACCTCTTTCTACATTCCGAAAGAGGTGTTTTCTTTTCCCCACTTATCCACAAATTTGTGAATAACTCAAATGTGAAATCTACGGGTTTCGGGTTAGTATCGTAGTTACTTTTCCTTCCTTAGCAAAGTATCATTTTTTAACCACCAGGTTTACGCGAAGTGTTACCTATGAATTACACTGTGTACTCACTATGATTAATACCCAAACCCAAGAATCAAAGGACCCCAAGCAGTCCTATTCATTCGAAGAAGTACTTGCCCTTGCCAAAGATTATTTCCACGGAGACGAACTCGCCGCTAATGTATGGCTGAATAAATATGCCCTGAAGGATTCCTTCGGCAATATTTATGACCGTACGCCTGATGATATGCATCAGCGAATGGCGAAAGAAATCAACCGTATTGAAAATAAATATCCCAATCCTGTAAGCGAAGAGGATATTTACCAAGCCCTTAAAAATTTCAAATACATCGTTCCTCAGGGTGGCCCTATGACGGGCATTGGGAACAACTATCAGATCGTTTCTCTTTCCAACTGCTTTGTGATCGGCCAGAAAGGATTGGCAGATTCTTATGGAGGCGTCATGAAGACCGATGAAGAGCAGGTGCAGCTTATGAAAAGACGTGGCGGTGTCGGACACGACCTTTCTCATATCCGCCCTACCGGTAGCCCGGTTATGAACAGCGCCCTTACTTCTACTGGCGTAGTGCCTTTCATGGAGCGCTACTCTAATTCTACCCGTGAAGTGGCCCAGGATGGACGCCGTGGTGCCCTGATGCTTTCTATTTCTATCAAGCATCCGGATGCTGAGCGCTTCATCGACGCCAAAATGGACGGAACCAAAGTTACCGGTGCCAATGTTTCGGTGCGCATCGACGACGAGTTCATGAAAGCCGTGGTAGGAGGAAAAAACTACACCCAGCAGTATCCGCTCAAGGATAAGAATCCCATGGTTAAGCAGGATATTGATGCGAAGAAACTGTGGGACAAAATCATCCACAATGCCTGGGCTTCTGCCGAACCAGGCATTCTTTTCTGGGATACGGTACAAAGAGAATCCATTCCGGATTGCTACTCGGATCTCGGTTTTGAAACGGTATCTACCAACCCATGTGGAGAGATTCCGCTTTGTCCTTATGACAGCTGCCGTCTGCTGGCCATCAACCTTTACAGCTTTGTAGAAGAGCCTTTCACCAAGGAAGCCAAATTCAACTTCGAGAAGTTCAAAAAATATGTCGCCCTGGCGCAACGCATCATGGATGACATTGTGGACCTTGAAATGGAGAAGATTGAAAAAATCCTGGCCAAGATTGAAGCTGATCCCGAAGATCCGGAAATCAAGCGGACTGAAATGGTGCTTTGGCAGAAGATCAAAGAAAAATGTGAGCAAGGCCGCAGAACGGGCGTAGGCATCACCGCTGAAGGCGATATGCTGGCGGCTTTAGGACTTACCTATGGCACCGACGAAGCCCTGGTCTTCTCTGAAAAAGTACACCGCACCCTGGCCCTGGCTGCTTATCGCTCTTCTGTGGACATGGCCAAAGACCGTGGTGCCTTCCCTATTTTTGAAGCAGAGAGAGAAAAGAACAATCCTTTTATCCTCCGTCTCAAAAAAGCCAACAAAAAACTCTATGAGGACATGGTAAAATATGGTCGCAGGAACATTGCCCTCCTGACCATTGCCCCTACCGGCACCACCAGCCTCATGACCCAGACTTCTTCTGGTATCGAGCCGGTATTCCTGGTATCCTACAAAAGACGTCGTAAAGTCAATCCTAACGATAAAAGCGTTAAAGTTGATTTCATCGATGAGGTAGGCGATCACTGGGAAGAATACCACGTCTTCCACCACAAATTTGTGGACTGGTTAGAGGTGAATGGCTTCACCCGCGAGGAAGTAGAAAAACTGGACGAAGAAGAGCTGACGGATCTCATCCAACGCTCTCCTTACAATGGCGCTACGTCTAATGATGTCGATTGGGTCAACAAAGTCAAAATGCAGGGGGCCATCCAGAAATGGGTTGACCACTCTATCAGTGTAACCGTCAACGTGCCTAATGACATTTCTGAAGAAATGGTCGCCAAAATCTACCAGACTGGCTGGGAAGAAGGCTGTAAGGGTATTACCATCTACCGCGACGGTTCACGTTCCGGCGTTCTGATTGCAGATACCGACACCTCTGGCCAGAAGAAAGAAGGTGAATTTGTAGAAACCCAGGCACCTAAGCGGCCCGAAAAACTGGACGCTCAGGTGGTCCGCTTCCAGAACAACCTGGAAAAATGGGTAGCCGTAGTTGGCCTGTACAAAGACCGTCCATATGAGATCTTTACCGGTCGCGCTGAGGATTCCTTCTCCATTCTTTCTCAGGTAGATCAAGGTTGGGTCTTGAAAAATAAAGACAGTGAGGGTAAAACCCGTTATGACTTCCAGTATGTGGACAAAGATGGCTACAAAGTAACCATCAACGGTCTGTCCAGAACCTTTGATAAGGTCTATTGGAACTACGCCAAGCTCATCTCTGGCGTATTGCGCCACGGGATGCCGCTTCCATTTGTGGTACACATGGTCAGCAACCTCCACCTGGACGCGCAGTACCTCAATACCTGGAAAAACGGAGTAGTCAGAGCGCTCAAACGCTTTATTCCCGATGGTACTGAGGCGGTAGACACCGTATGCCCAGAGTGCCATACCCCTGCGCTGGTTTATCAGGAAGGTTGTCTCTCTTGCAAGAACTGTGGCCACACTAAGTGTGAGTAACACGAATTATTCATAGGATACACAAAAAGGCCTCACAGATGTGAGGCCTTTTCTTTTGCTATATATTTTTTCCTGATCTACTCTTCGAACTGAGACAACAATTGTTGGAACTGAGGCTGCCCCTGGAAGGTTCGGAAAGCAGGGTCCCGGGTCAGTTCAGATGCGGGGAAGTTATTGCGTAAAGCCAATTCGATGGTCTCATAGAACAACTCCTCTTGTTCTTCCCGAGCGTAAATTTTAGCCAGGAATCCATAGCGAAGGCCATCATCCGGATCAAGCTCTAAGGACTTACGGATATCAGAGACCGCCAGGTCTGACTTATTTTGCATGGCATAGATAAAGCCGCGATAGTAATAAGCCTCCTCGTTGAAAGAATCAAACTCAATGGCCCGGGTAAAATCCCGAATCGCCCGATTATAATCCCCGGACTTCCGGGCAACCTGCCCACGGTTTTTGTAAGCTACCGGCAGCTTTCCGTCCAGGAGAATCGCCTTATCGAAATCTTGCAGGGCCTTCCCATATTCTTTTTTGTCATAATAAACCTCCCCGCGAGCATTATAAGCCAGGGCATATTCAGGGTCCATGCTGATCGCTTCATTCAATTCTTTGAGCGCATCCGAATATTTCTCCCGGGTTCTCCACAGCATTCCCATAAAGTAGTAGGGCTCTGGGGAATCGGGCGCCTTGGTCTTGGCATCCTCAAAATCGGCTTCCGCCTTCGTAAACTGAGACATGGCCTGGAAGACTCGTCCCCGGCTACACAGAATCTCTGGACGATTCGGATAGGCATTGAGGGCTTTATTCAAATCAACCAAGGCATCCCCATAGGATTTCAGCCTGGTGCTAGCCTGAGCCCTGCGGTAATAATACATTGCATCAGAAGGATCTGCCAGTTCAAAGGCTTTGTCATAATCCTCCCGCGCTTTCTGAAACTCATAGGTATTCAGGTAATAATCCCCTCGCTTGTAGAAAATATCTGCCTGACTTTGATCAAGATTCAGGGCCTGGGTATAGTAGGCCATCACTTGGTCATGGTTGCCACGCTGCAAGGCCAGGTCAGCCAGGTAGAGATATGGCTCTACGGCACTGCTCCCATATCTGGCAGCGCGATTGAAATCCTGTCGGGCTGCTGCGTCCTGATTTTTGTCCAAATAAACCTTACCTCTTTCGTAGTAAGCATCTGCTAGTCTGGAGTCGAGGGAAATGGCTCGGTTCAGGCTCTGCATAGCCGCATTGGTGTTCCCTTGCGTGCGTTGGATTCTTCCCTTATAAAGGTGAGGCAAGCCGTTTCTGGAATCAATGCTGATAGCTTCCTCCACATCTTCCAGGGCTTGTTGATAATCCTGAGAGGAGAGGTATAATAAGGCTCGTTCGCAATAGGCATCCAGGTTTTCGGAGTCCAGGGCCAGCGCCTGGCCGAAATCATTCAGGGCATTCTCTTTCTTTTGCAGGGCGGTATGCACTTTTCCCCGGGCCACCAATGCCTCTACCATAGAGGGTCGGATTTTCAAGACCTGATCCAGGTCGGTTAGAGCCGCAGGATATTGACGGGAAGCCGTAAAGCTCTGGGCGCGGTGATACCATGCATTGACCAATTTCGGATTGAGCGCTAAGGCTTGTCCGTAGTCCCGAATAGCATCAGGATAGGCTTTCTGGATGCGGTATACTTCTGCTCTTTGCAAATAAGCCTTGGCAGATGGTTCGCTTTCTATCAAGTCAGAATAAGCCATGACCGCTTCGGCATATTTCCCATCCAGGACCAACGCATCCCCTTTAAAGAGGTGGGCTTCTGTATAACGTGGTCTGATGCGGATCGCTTCAGCAATATCTTGAGCCGCAGCCGTTTTCTGTCCTATTTTTTGTCTGAGGAGGGCACGTTGGTAAAAAGCCTCGGCATATTCCGGATTAAGATTAATGGCCTTGGAGTAGTCTCTAAGGGCCAAATCCCTGCGGTTCATGGCTTCGTGCAAGCGGGCCCGGTTCATATAAATAGGAGGGAAATTTTCATCCAACTCTATTGCGGCTTGATAATCCTCTAATGCTGATTGAAAAAAGCTCTGCTCAGTCAGTACGACCCCACGGCTTACCAATACGTTGATGTCATCTGGCAAATATTGCAAGGCCAGCCCAAAGTCAGTGATGGCTTGCTGATAATCTCCAATGAGGGCATGTATTTTTCCACGCTCATAGTAAGCGTTGCCATTTTTAGGATTGCTGAGGATGAGTTCATCAAAATTGGCTTTGGCCTTTTCATAATCCCCAGCCAACGAATATACCTGGGTCAGCATCATATTCACGGCTTCCCCAACTTTTTCATCCTGGGTGCGGATTTTTGTCAAATACTCACTCGCCAGGGGATAATTTTCTTTTTCCATCTCCCGCATGGCCAGGGCCCAGAACATGGTGCCAAAGATCGGATCCCCATAGCGAGGATTATCGCTTACCCCCATTTCCAGGGAAACGGGATATTGGTATTCTCCTCCCAGAAACAGGAGGCTTTCCTTATAGACATTGGTACTGATAAAATGCACATTGACCTGTTCCTCTCCACTTGCTTCATCTCTTACAGCTTCTCCCCACACCACCAGATTGGCGTAGCAGGATTTAGCCAGGGAACGCGCCGTTCCATCCATATCATCACAGAAGGATACCGGAAAGTCTATGACATCGATGGGCATATTCCGCTCCTTTTGGTAAGCAAGCAGCTGTCTGATCAGGGCTTTTTTATACGCTCCTCCTGCTTCTTCACAAGTAGGTACTTCCTGGAAAGGCAGGATCAGTACATTGTAGGTTTCGGTGTCTTTGGGAAAAGGGCATTCCGTGTTTACGGGCTCTCCTCCACCAAACAAAGCCTGCGGTAGTTGAGGAAAAAACAGCCAGAGGGCCAGGACAATGGCCCCTACTCCACCTGCCCCAGCCAGAACTTTTACCCAGGGCCGACTGCTACGTTCTTTTTCTATCTTACCAGGAGGCGTCTTGACCGGAGCAGCAGTACTGACCGCTTTGCCTTCTTTATTGGGACGCTGGCGGGCTGGACGCCGCATACCTGGAGGACGGGAAGCCGGATTTGCTCGTTTCTGCGGATTTGGTTTCCGAGCAGGCGTAGCATCCTGCCCTTTTTCCTGAGTGGCAGGGCCCTTCTCTTCTTTACCAACTTTTACCTCCGGCTTGGTTATCGACTTATCTGTAGGGAGTTCCTTTGTTTTCGCCAGGGTTTTTTCCTCCCTGACCAGAGGTTTCTTTTCCTTGACTGAAACAGCTGGGACATCCTTCTTCTCCGTGGCAGGTTTTTTCTTTTCAATCTCCTGCTTAGGCGCAACGGGATTTTTCTCCTGGGTTGGAGAGGGGCTTTCCTTCTGAGGAGAATTCTTCGTGCGGAAAGAGGGCTTCTGGGAAACCTTCCGATTCAGTTTCTCAATCGCCGATAGTTGCTTTTCCGGGCCAGCAGATTCTTTTGTCTCTGGCTTAGAAGAAGGTGATTTTGTTATCGACTTGGCCTGCGGTTTTCCATTACGGTCCTTTGAGGTGGGACGCACGGCAGGCTTGGGAAACTTTTTCTTTTCTTCCGCTGGCTTGGGTTCCTCTTTCTTAATGACCGGAGGTACCACTTTATCTTTAGCCTGAGAAAGCACTGGTTTGACCGGCTCTTTTTTCTCAATCGGCTTAGGCTCCTCCTGCTTGATGACAGGAGGTACGGTTTTATCCTTGGCCTCAGGAAGCACCGGCTTCAAAGGCTCTTTTTTCTCAAGCGGTTTAGGCTCCTCCTGCTTGATGACCGGAGGTGTGGTTTTATCCTTGGCCTGAGGAAGCACCGGCTTCAAAGGCTCTTTATTCTCAATCGGCTTGGACTCCTCCTGCTTGATGACTGGAGGTACCACTTTATCTTTGGCCTGAGGAAGCACTGGTTTGACCGGCTCTTTTTTCTCAAGCGGCTTGGGCTCCTCCTGCTTGATGACCGGAGGCACCACTTTATCTTTAGCCTGAGGAAGCACCGGCTTCAAAGGCTCTTTTTTCTCGAGCGGCTTAGGTTCCTCTTTCTTGACGACCGGAGGTACCATTTTATCCTTCGCCTGAGGAAGCACTGGTTTCAAAGGCTCTTTTTTCTCAATCGGCTTGGGCTCCTCCTGCTTAACGACCGGAGGCACCATTTTATCCTTCGCCTGAGGAAGCACTGGCTTCAAAGGCTCTTTTTTCTCGATCGGTTTAGGCTCCTCCTGCTTGATGACCGGAGGTACCACTTTATCTTTGGCCTGAGGAAGCACTGGCTTCAAAGGTTCTTTTTTCTCGATCGGCTTGGGTTCTTCCTTCTTAACGACCGGAGGTACCACTTTATCTTTGGCCTGAGGAAGCACCGGCTTCAAAGGTTCTTTTTTCTCGATCGGCTTGGGTTCTTCCTGCTTAAAGACCGGAGGTACCACTTTATCTTTGGCCTGAGGAAGCACCGGCTTCAAAGGTTCCTTTTTCTCAATTGGCTTAGGCTCCTCCTGCTTGACGACCGGAGGCGCCACTTTATCTTTAGCCTGAGGAAGCACTGGTTTGACCGGCTCTTTTTTCTCAATCGGTTTAGGCTCCTCCTGCTTGACGACCGGAGGTACCAATTTATCCTTCGCCTGAGGAAGCACTGGCTTCAAAGGCTCTTTTTTCTCAATCGGTTTAGGCTCCTCCTGCTTGACGACCGGAGGTACCATTTTTTCCTTCGCCTGAGGAAGCACCGGCTTCAAAGGTTCTTTTTTCTCGATCGGCTTGGGTTCTTCCTTCTTAATGACGGGAGGCACCACTTTATCTTTGGCCTCAGGAAGCACCGGCTTCAAAGGTTCTTTTTTCTCGATCGGCTTAGGTTCCTCCTGCTTGACGACCGGAGGTACCACTTTTTCCTTCGCCTGAGGAAGCACTGGCTTCAAAGGCTCTTTTTTCTCGATTGGCTTAGGT
>JBCBGC010000159.1:0-16990 GCA_038527215.1 Bacteroidota bacterium | reverse complement strand
GACTTCTTTCAATTGGCAGATCCTTTAGCCAGAATCCTCATTCAGATTGAGTTGGGGAATTGTAATAATGGTTCGCATATCTCTTTCCAAGGGTCCATCAGCGAACAGCAGCGGTACATTGTTCTCATCATTAAAATTCCCCAACTCAATCTGAATGAGGATTCTGGCTAAAGGATCTGCCAATTGAAAGAAGTCATAGGCTTTGGCATGAGAAGGTAAACCTACCCGCTCGGCCATGCGCAACAGCCGCTGATCCTCCCGGGAACCTTCCGCCCGCAGGGAGGTAAGGATAGGGGAGTTAAATTCCAGGGTAAGATGGAACCAGGACATCATAGACACGAAGTAGAATTCTTCTCTGGCGAGGTTGCCATTGAGCCGTCGGTCGTTGAGCATATCGTGTAGCTGGCGGGCAAAATTGGCGATGGCGGCATTGTCAGTCCGGTTTGCACCGCTGGTATTACTGGTATTTGAGATGCCCACCCAAACCTCTTGCATAAAGTCTTCCAGGGTCGAAACGAAATCCCGGTTGGCAGCTCCGGCTTTGTGGAAGGGATAAGCCTGGTTATCCGCTTGACCATGATTCAGATCCATGCCAAACATTCGGAAATACGCATTGCGCCTGGTAGCTTCAACATCAGGACGAAGGCGACTCCGTACGTTGTAAACCGCAAAAGGGGAAGGGTCGGAAAAAAACAATTCTTCCGTATTGCGTAACCAGCTTTGCGCTTCTCCCACGGGCACGCCTAACTTCTCTCCCACGAGATAAGCTGTTACGACTTTTTTAAAGATTTCGTAGAGGCGGGTATTCTCAATCATGTACGCATAAATGAGATGCAGCCAATACAGATTGTCGTTTGGAGCGTTCCTGGAAATAAAGCTATCTGCCCCCCAGGTATTCAACAAATAATTCAAGGGATAGGCCCCGACTTCACTACGCCTTTGAGGACTACCCAGGCTGTTACTTTGATTAGTTCGGGGGTTAGCGGCATTGAGCATCCGGCCATTCCAGTATTGCTCCATCATCGCACTTAGTTGCGCAGGATGCGAGCAAAAAAGGTGATTGGCCCTTTGGATTCTATTGGAGCCATTACCAACGATGGTTCTAAACATATGATTTGTGTTTTAGGATGTTAAATAATTAGGAGATTTGGATTTTGGGATTGGGCGGAAGGATCCATTGAGGTGCTTCTCCATCCAGCATCTTCTGGATGGTTTCGTATTCCTCCACAATGCCCACGGGCCCTTGCAGGGTTTTAGAAACAGATTTTGATTTAGCAAGGGAGCTGGCAGGAGGGGCAGTAATGGGTTTTTTAGAGGCCATGATGGGTCAGTAATTTATGCTGATAAAAAAATCGTTTATACAAGTTGCAGGGGCATATTGCCCAGGGCCTTCATCCAGGATTCTTGCAGAAGGACCAGGTTCCTACTTTTTCGAGGCGTAATGGCGATATTCAATCCACTCAGCCCCAGGAGTTGTAAGGGGTACTGAGGAGCATAGCGGGCATGTCTTCCAGCATCATGCCCTATTTTCTGTTGCAGGGCTTGCAAGCTGCCCGGGCTGACTTGCTCAGGGGGAATCCAGCTTATCAGGGACTTGCCGCCAAAACTCTGTAGAGGTTTTTCCAGGCAGAGTCGGGCGATTTTGGGTAAAACCTTCAGGGATTCCCTAAGCAGGGGTCTGAGATCAGCATCTGCCTGGGAGATCGGATGTTTTTGCATCCAGAGTTTTGCCAGTTGATCCCAGGGACCAGCCCCAAAGCTCCGCTTACAAAAAGCTACCCCCAACAAAACGCGCAAATAGCTGATGGGATGAGGATCTCCCGGCGTATAGCGAAATACCCACCGGTGATTTCCGGACACCACATCGTGCAAGCTGGCTACAGAGGCATATCCGGTGTGGACAAACCCAAATACATCAGCTGCTATTTCAGAGGCCCAACTCGCCCAGGCTTCGGCTAATTCCTCGCTTTCAGCTTGCAGGGCTCCCCGCAGTTCGGCTCGCAGTTCCTCGTTCCATCCCAGCATATAAGCGACTTGATGACCGGACTCGTGGACCAAAGAAGTAGGGCGGAATACATTGTGGCGCACCACTTTGATCACCGCAGCGGGATTCTCGGTCTTCCGATCCCACAATCTCAAGCCTGCCTTGAGGATAGAAGCGCCTAAGCCTTTATCGATGTAGGTAAGCACCGGAGGCGTTTCCTGTCCCAGGGGATCCAGGATGGTGGTCATCGCCTGCCGGCATATATAATCGCAAGCCCGCATGAGGCTGGCCATCCGAGGGTTGGTCCGGGTATTGATGGCATCAGCATAAAAATCCAGGACCGTTTCGGTCCGCAGATATTGCTTGCGGTACCGATCGGTAGCTTTTACGAGGAGGGGCAAGACCTCCTGGCCAGGCTGGCCAGAGAGGCTTCGTTCGAGCATCTTGCCCTCCTGCCGCAAAGCAGCAAGCGAAGCATTGAGGCTCTCCCTGATGGCCAGCCCCAGATAGGATTCCAGGCTTTGCCAGGCCTCTGGCGCTGCCAAATCCTCCAGGGCACTGAGCCGCTCGCCGGCCAGAATCCAGTGCCTGACCTGTCGCTCCAAGTGCAGATATGCCGATGCCAGCGTGCTAGTCATTGAAGTGCCCGGGCTTGATGTCTATGCGGATATCCCCCGCCTGAATCGGTTTTAGGGCAGTTGATGCGGCCTTTTTTCCTTCCGCGAGGTGGCGCAGATGGGTGAGCGCTCCGGGATGTTTGATTTTGATTATCAGGCTTACTCCATCCTCATCGTCCGCTACGGCCTTCGCAAACTGGTCCTTCTTCTGGCGAAAGAATAAGATTAGGGCCTGGCTGATGGCTTTGACCCAAAGGGTATGCAACATCTTTTTGGGTGCCGGGGCCACTTTTTTCAGGAAGGACTTGGCTCTGCGTTTCCATCGGCCTTTGCCATGCAGGATGCGTAAGCTGTCTCCTCCTTTTCCCATCAGGATTTGTTCGAGGGCTGTACGCACACGCTTCAACGTCATGCGATGTGCCTTCCCAATCTGATTGGCCCGGTTGAGTTCCAGCAATCTCTGGGCCTCTGCTTCACTGAGGTACAGCTTTAGATGGGCTTCTTTACGCACAAAATCCAACTTTACCCGATCCTCCGAAGTGCGTCTGATCCGGGGCTTCCGGCCCGCCTTCGCATGCTTTCTCACTTGCGCCCCTGGGATCTCGATATAGTAAAAACGATGGCGGCCCTTTTTGCCTTTTTTAGCATAGCAGTTCGCACATTTTTTACAGCCTAGTCCAGGCTCCCCCAGAAGGATGGCGGCGGCCTGAGAGGTAAGGGGATGAAAATGCCCCGTGCCTGCTTTCCCCGGAATACCCAGACCGGGAAGTTTCGGCTCGTATTTAGAAATATGTCCTAATTTTCCCCCTGGCAGGAGTTCAAATAAATGGACTTTTACTTTCAGGCTTCGGCCCCGATGAACACCCCATTTGTCGCGGAGAAAATCGGCAAGTTTTTTGCCGCCAAATGATTTCAGTTTTTTCGCCTTTTGGGGCGTAAGGGTAACCGTAAAAACTTTGCTGAGCTTCTTATATCGGTATTTGCGCTTGGTTTTGCTGCCGATATTTTTCCATTTCCACATGGTAGGCTGACTGAAGCTCTCCCGGAGATCAGGATATTCCATATACTGCTCCTCCTGAAGAACATCTGGCAGGTTCGCGGCGGCTGAATGCTCAAAAGCCTGAACGACCTGAGATTCCAGTAATGCCTCATCCTCCCATTCAAATTCCTCCAGATTGGCCAATTCATGCAAAGTGTCTTCAATGGTGGCAGCTACCGCCTCACCCGCAAATACCAATTCTGACTCTTCCTCCCCTCCAAGTTCTAATCGCAACAATCTGAAGCCCATGTCCACAATCTTCCCTGCCAGGGGCCTGGCAAATCTTCGTCCTACCAATCGACGAATCAGGCTACTGATGATTTTCACCAGGAAGCGTTTTACCCGTTTTTTCCCTATGATCCGGATACCCCACCTCAAAACCGTGAGCGCCACCGTTACAAATTCCTCTACGATGGGTTCAGGATCTTCCCCTTCTTCTAATTCGGAAATCTGGCGAATGAACTTCTGACGAGCCTCATCCAATCGCTGCATGGAGCGATCGACCTCTCCTTCTGCCAGCCAATCCTCGGTCATTTGCTCCGCGGCTTCAAACTCATACTCGTTTTCGGCCAGGAGCATTTCGGACACGACAAAATCCAATTCGTCTTGTAGTAAGCCTTCTTCCTCTCTTTCAAAATCTACCTCGAAAGGAGCTTCCTCTTCCAGCTCATCTTCAGGTAATTCCCGGCGTCTTCTGAATCTTCTACGGGCCCGGCCTCCGACTTTTTGTGCTAGCTTTTGGGCAAAAGGACGAAGGGGCCTGGGGAGTTTATGGATGACCTTATTCAGAACTCGCTTCAGGAATTTCATCACCACCCCTTTCAGCTTTCTCAACACAAACCCCAGGCCTATTTTCTTGACGAATTTGATGCCCTTTTTCACGCCGGATACCACCTTTCGGCCGATGCTTTTCGCCTTCTTCCATAGCTTTTTAAAGAAGTACTCCATGGCTGGAGACTCAAATTCCCGCTCGTGAAGCAGGCTCTCTACCTGACTGAGGTAGGCTTCTTCTGAAAGACTTCCTTCATCATACTGATTCCCATATTGAATCATCTGGTCCATCAGATGCCCTAGTTCATGCTCCATCGGCTGGTAGTTTTCCTCCAACAGTTGGAAGGCCAAAGCCTCATTTTCCAAGCCCGCCACACTCGCCTGGCTGAGATAGTTTTCATATAGTTCTCGGCTTTCCAGGACGAGGGCTTCTACCGCATCGTCAAATTCTTCATCATGTAGTTCGTCCATAAGGAGGTGAAATACTTCCTCTTCCCCATCCGCTGCTTCCACTACCCCGCCTTCTAACTCATAGATGGTTTGAAAAGGACTGGATTTTTCCCTGAGCTGAGGAGCCGCTACCAAAGGGGCTTTTTCGGCTGCTGCTTCCTGGGTAAAACTGCTGATCTGTAGAAAAGGAGATTCAGCAGGAGATTGATGTGTTTTGTCCATGGGATATATATTATTCTGATAAAACTGGGTTAAAAGGGAATCTGGCTCCCGCTTTAGCTGGTAAAACTTTACCAGAAAGGGTAGCACCTATTCCCATCAAGGGATCAGACCGATGAAGGAATATTCGACCAGCGACAAAGGACCAGGCTTTCACGAGGCGCCTGCCGACGATCCAGAGGTAAATAAATGGTATTGGGAAAGGCAATGATGGCTAACCTCCCGGGAAGGAGAAGCCATTAGTGAATCTAATTTAAGGAGATTTACAGATTCCCTTTTTAGCTATTTGCTCATTTTTCTATAACCGAAATATTTGTCTTTACATATCATATTTTCTCCTACAAAAAATGGCTCTCTCCGTCCAAAAAGCCATTTTTTAATAAAAAAGTCTATCCCTCAGATCAGGAAAAATCGCAAAAGCCGCCCCCTTACCGATGAAACATAGCCTAAAAAACCATACACCCGCTACCTCAAGGAGCTTCTTTTTGTCGCCTGCTTTCTCTCGGGCTCATCCCAAACTCTTCCCGATAGGCTTGAGAAAACCAGGAAAGGTTTCCAAAGCCAGTTTGCCAGGCGATTTCGCTAACGCTGAAGTCCGTGGATTGCAGCATTTCTTTGGCCTTTTTCAAGCGATAATGCCGGATATAGCGAGCGGTAGAAAGACCCGTGGTGCTTTTGAGTTTGCGATGCAGCTGGGCCCTGCTAATGCCAATAAATTTGGTGAGTAATTCCGTGGTGAGATAAGGATCATCCAGGTGTTTTTCCAAAATGGCGTCTATCCGCTGTAGAAAATCATGTTGAGCAGGTTGCGCGGTGGCAGGCTTTTCTGGCTTGGGTGAGGGACCTGACAGACCATTGTCAGAAGAGGTACGGGAGAGGCTTACCGCTGGAGGTTTTTCTTCAAGAGAAGCTGTACCCTCTTCTCGCTGGTCCTGCGCCCAATTCCAAAAAACTTCCCTACGTTTCTGGCTACTTTTGACGCCTAAGCCTAAGGAGAAAAAGAGGATTTCTAACAAAATTCCAGCGTATTGGGGAAAATAGGTAATGTCCCACCACTGGACCAGGTGGACCGGCAAAAAACTCAGGCAGGCGGTCACCAGGGAACTCAGGACCAAAATCAAAGTGCCGCAGAGGACGTAAAAGGCCAAGGGAGAGCGGTTGATCAGCAGATTATAAATCAGGCTCACGCAGATCAGCAGCATCACCAGTTTAAAATATGCATACGCTTGCCAGGCCAGAAAGGGGTCAATAAAAGCCAGGATTTGTTCGAGCCCCACAAAGCCCAGACAAAGCCAACTTCCCTTACGAACAATGGTGGCCAATTTAGGAATGTGCTCCCTGGCTTCCAGGAAGTGGCTCAGGAAGCCCATGTACAAAGCAAAGCTGCCAAAGACCAGCGGCGTTTGGAAACGGGAGCTAAGGAATTCCAGCGGCCACAGATGAAAATCTGGGCTATTTAGGTCAAAATCTCTGCTAAAGAAGAGAAAAACGCTGAGGAGATAGAGGCTGTAAAAAAGAAAAGCCTTATCGCGGTTTTTGGAATACTGAAGGAGGTAAAAAATGCTCAGGAACAAGAGGAGGACAAAAAAACTGCCCAGCGATACATAAAAGGCGAGGGTGGTCCTCCACCCTTTCTCCAGGCGTAAAGCGGGATCGAATACCTGCAAATCAAAGGCCCGGTTAATTTCTAATTGGGTCGTGATGCGAATCCAAATATCCAGTTCCTCCTGGCCCCGAAGATGAACCCGGGTAGCGGCCCGGCCCGGGAACACAGGCTCGGGATTCTCCTCCAGGGAGGTACGGGTTCCCATGCGCGCAAAAGGCATAGGTTGGCGGTTCCTGTACAACTCGACTTTTTCAAATAAGCCCGTACCGATTCCTATTGCCAGGGGACTGTCTGATCGGTTTTTTAAGCTAAACCGAAACCAATACGCATATTTCCCGCGCTGGTATTTCCCAGCCAGAGAGAGGCCAGCCAGAGGCTGATAAGGCAGCCGCTTTTCTGCCTCAAAATGAGCCTGAGGACTCATAGTTTTCGTACTATCTACCCACACTTCAGGGCAGCTCACCCAAATAGGCGGCGGGATGTCCGTACCAAAGTACGGACAAGGCTGGCTTATACCCAGATTGAACAGTAAGGGGTATAGCAGCCATGTGATCAAAGATCTCATGTCAGGGAGGTGTATGTGTGCATTTATGGTTTGCGGGAAGCCATCTTTGGAGAAAATGGGGTTCCTTTGCTCAAGGAAGACGTATGAGTACACGCCATTACATGTGCAAAGCATCTTTTTTTTTCTGCCAGAAAAGGCACAGCATGATGGAGAGGGTTAGCAGGATAAAAAAACCGAGCGTATGTGGCTTAAATGAATCCTACCAATGCTTACAAGTTGTGGCATTTTTTTTAAAAAGCCTAATTTCCTTTGCAGTATTTCTCCCACAGAAACTCGGCATTAAATGCCCCTAGCTTGGCCGCCTTTTGGAGATCCATGCAGGCTTCGGGCCGTCTTTCCAGAACGATGAGACACTCAGCGCGACTCCGGTAAAAATCCCCGACCCGGTCTTCCAGAGAGATGGCCCGGTCAAAATTTTTGATCGCCTCTTCATGATCATCCAACAGGGACCAGGCCACCCCGCGTAAGTAGTAGGTCTCGGCCTGGGTGGATTTCAAGGCAATGGCTTTCGTCAGGTCCGCAATCGCTGGTTCAGCTTGCTTTAGTTCCAGGTAGCATTTCCCGCGGTTCTTGTAAAAGTCGGGAAGGCGAGGTTCTATGGTGATGGCAAAATTAAAGGCCTTAATGGCAGCTTCGCAGTCCCCTAATTCATAGAGGCAAACGCCCTTATAATAATGATAGGTGGCCCGGTGCCGATTGATGGCCAGAGCCTGATCATAGAGTCTGATGGCTTCGGCATACTGGCCGAGTTTGGCCTTTTCAAAGGCCTCTTTCGCAAATTGATTGGCCGTCTGAGCGAAGAGGATACCCGTGGAGAAGGTCAGGAGAAGGGAGAATATGATATACCTCATAATAAAATCATTTGACCTATTTACAAGATACAGGCTTTTCTCCGCTTCTTCAACCTACTTGGGCAGGTAGCGCTTAGGGATAGGAAGCTCCTTACTTTCAGCAGTCCAATAAATGTTGACGATCCACCATCTTTCGCCATCATGTGCCAACTGAATGCTGTTGATGCCTCTGGCAAAGGGCTCTCCGTCCTCCGTACGACGAGAAATGTAGGTACTAAAGACATGGACCACCGGACCGAAGTGCTGTTCCTCCCGATGGATTTCCTCCTCAAAAAAGCCATTTTCCAGGAAGTAATCATTGGCCATTTTGATGTAGGTCTCGGGCTCGATATAATTCAGCACTTTCTTGCCTTCTTTGGGCACTTGGAGCGGAATCAGCTTAGCTTCAGGGTGCAACAGGAAACGAAAACGGTCCCACTGCCGGGAGACCCCTTTGCCCCCGGAAATGGAAGCATACAAAGCCGTGAGAATGTTGTCCACGCTGGAGACATCTTCCAGGAACGCCCGAGGGGGTTTATCCTGAGTAGGTTGATCCTGGGTAGGTTGATCCTGGGCGGTCAGGCCAAGCATACTTAAGGCGAGGAGAAAACTGAGTAAATATTTCATGGGTAGGAGATTGAAGTAGGGAAGGTCTATGGGGCTTAGGAATACATCCCTTTTAACTTGACCAGAATGTGGGAGAGGCCATTGGTTTTTATTTCATAACAGGTGGCCAGTTGCATCCCGAGGCGGCCTTTGGGAAATCCCTCCCGTTGCAGCCATTCCAGGTAGTATACAGGAATATCGCACAGCAATCGTCCAGCATATTTTCCGAAGGGCATTTTTACCCGCACCAGTTCTAACAAGATTTTCGGATCAGGGCCCTGGAAGTCATCAGTTGGTGTCATAGAAAAAGGATTGTCCGGATCTCCAGGCTTGCTGCCGGGATTTCATTTCCCAATATACATCAAAAGCAGGCACTTGTCTGCTCCCCAGATTGTGTATCTTGCAAAAAAATTCCGGTCTGCATGAAGTTTGAAGATTACCATATTGAGCCAGCCATCAAGCGTAGCCTGGCGACCCTTCAATTTCGGAGGCCGACTGATATTCAATACAAAGCCATCCCTCACATCCTCAAGGGAGAGGATGTGTTGGCGATCGCCCAGACCGGCACCGGCAAAACCGCCGCTTTTGCCATTCCTATCATCAACCTTTTACAGCGAACCAAAAGCTCCCGAAGGTCTGATGGGATTAAATGTGTGGTCATGGTCCCTACCCATGAGTTGGCCATTCAGATCGCGGAAGTCTTCCAACAGATTGGCAAACATACCCTGGTCAAAAGCCTGGGGCTGTTTGGGGGCGTGGAGCAGGAACCGCAGATTGCTCAACTAAACAAGGGCATCGATGTCCTCATCGCCACACCGGGACGACTCTTTGACCTGCGCAGTCAGGGGCACCTGCACCTGGACCGGGTAGAAGTTCTGGTCCTGGATGAAGCAGACCACATGCTGGACCTAGGCTTCCTGAAGGACATCCAGGATTTAAGGCGGCATCTGCCTCGCCAACGGCAAACCCTCTTTTTCTCCGCGACCATCGATGAGAAAATAAAAAAACTGGCCTACTCCCTGGTCAGCAAGCCCATCCGCATCCAGATTTCTCCCAAGGACCCTGTAGCAAAAAACATTGACCACGCAGTGGCTTTTGTAGAAATGGACGATAAACGCTTCTTCCTGGAGCGCATCGTCAAGGCTCAACCCGGAAAAAAGATATTGGTTTTTGTCCGGACCAAAGTAAGGGCGGAAAGAGTCCATAAAGCCATGGCCCGGGTGGATATACCCAGCCTGACCCTGCATGGGGATAAAGACCAGAAAAAGCGCATGTCTACCATGCAGGAATTTAAGCAGGGGCAGGTCAAACTCTTGATCGCCACGGACGTCAGCGCCCGGGGGATAGACATCCCTCAGGTGGAATATGTGATCAACTACGATCTTCCGGAGGTGGTGGAAAACTACGTCCACCGGGTAGGCAGGACCGGTCGGGGCAAGCATCGTGGGCAAGCCATTTCCTTTTGTAGTTCCGGGGAAAAAGCCCACCTGGAAGCCATTGAATCCTATCTGGATAAGCCTATCGCCCGCTGGCATATCGACAAAGAGACTTATACCGAGACCTTGACCTCCAGTCAGGAATCGCATAGCGATTGGAAAACCCTCATGCGGAAAGCAGAAGAGGAAGACCAGGCCTACAAGGCCCGGAAGCGGAAAAAGAAACGGTAATTTGGCAAGAGAAGTCTATCCTACTGAGGCATAGTATCCCGGAGCCGCTCAACTTCCTCGCTCGCTCCCTTTCTAATCAACAAGTGGATCTGTTTTTTGAGCTGATCATTCTCTTCCTGGAGCGTGGAGATTTTCGCTTCCTGATGGTTGCGCTGCCAGGAATCCCATACCATGCCTCCTCCCATCACCAGTAAAAAGGCAGCTACTACTAAAACGGGATTGACTTTGTAGTAGAACTTTCGAACAAAACGATCGAAGGTACGGAAGAGGACTTTAAACTTGTTGGACATAATGATGCGTCAATCAGAATATGAGTCCAATCACGCATTATATATATAGGTCTTCAACAGTCCGGGGGTAAGGGGAAGCATCCATAGGGTAATGGCACCAAAATTCAGGGTATCTGGCAGACTTATCCACTCGTTGATCGGGGAAGGAAAAGCACGCTGACCTTCCTTTTTACCACTTTCCAGTCCTTTTTGTCCCGTTACCCTCTATTTCATGTTCATTACCCTTTCTCCTTTTAGGCTTCAGGAGGAAAAAGCTAGATTTTGGAAGATTTAAGCATTTCGAAAAAATAAAGTATTGAGATATTTTGATAATCGCGAGGATTTCATTTTTTTCTAGTTAGCTTCCTAGTGAAGACCTGAGATGTACCAAAAACAGCCAAAAAGACCGTTATTTCCTGTTTTCTCCCCTATGATTATTCACCTCAAAATCAGGGAGGCAGTAGGATACAAGCCAAGGTCTTTTGTCCAAAACGGAATCAAAGGAGATCGTCGAGCAAGTGGATTCCCCCATCGCGTTCGGCTGTTTCTTACCTCCAATTGGTTCTTGAAAATGCCCGGGAAGTCCCCCTTTTTTCATCCTGTCCGGGATGAGAACCTGGAGTTATCCTTCCTTCGCCGCACGGCGGTTTTTGGACATCTAATTCCATTGACTCTGCAAGCAACGTAACTTATGCAACGCCTTCGTGCCATAATAGTAGAAGATGAGCCCTCAGGATTAGAAAATCTGAGTTGGAAAATCCGTTCCAATTACCCCGGAATCGAGATCGTAGCCGAGTGCCTGAGTGGAACCGATGCCATTCAGGCCATCAAGCGCCATTTGCCGGACCTGCTGTTCCTGGACATCATGTTGGGTGATATGACGGGTTTTGATGTGCTCAAGGCCATCAAGCACCCTACCTTTGATGTGATTTTTACGACCAGCTACGATGAGTATGCCATAGAAGCCATCAAGAATAGTGCTGTGGACTATCTCCTCAAGCCGATTGAAGTAGAAGAACTGATGGAGGCCATCGGCCGGGTCAAAGCCAAACGCATGACCCAACCCCAAATGGCTACCGCTGCGCCAACGCACGCCATGAGTTCCCGCATGGGTTTCCCCGTGGCTTCCGGCCAGATGTTTCTGGACCTACAGGACATTGTCTACGTGAGCGCAGATGACAATGTCTCCATCCTACAACTAGCCGCCGAGAAGCCGGAAGTTCGCCTGACCAAATCCCTATCGTGGGTAGAAGGCAAACTGGAAAACCATGCTTTTTGCCGTATCCATCATTCTTATCTGATCAACCTGAATCAAATGACCGAATATATCCGAAATGATGGTGGCTATGTCATCATGAATGATGGCAAAGCAATCAGTATTTCCCGCCGAAGGAAGGATGATTTCCTCAAAGCCCTGGCGGATTGGAATATCAACGCCTGACTATCGGAACCCATACTCTATATTCTCCCCCTACGCTATGAAACTGCTGTCAACCCCCTACCAAGACATTATTGATGCGATCAAACCTGCAGCCTTCGCCCAGTCGGGTGGCGGCGCAGCCACCCGGCAAGTCTATGCCTTTCTGGTTGGCATCAATGACTACCCCTCCCCTATTTCCGAATTAAGAGGTTGCATCAAAGACCTCGACCGTATCCAATCCTGGCTGTCCTCCAATGTGGGAGACCGGGTGCATCTGCGACGGATCGAAAATACCGATGCTACCTACGAAAATATCAAGGCTGGATTCCGGGAACACCTGCGCAAAGCGGGTCCCGAAGATGTGGTCTGGTTCCATTTCAGCGGGCATGGCTCAGAGGAGCAAACCGCCGAAGAATTCAAAGCGACCTTGGAACCCAGTGGCAAAGACCAAACCCTGGTTTGCTTTGCTAACCAGCCCGACCAGCGCCTCCACATGGCCGACAAAGAACTGGCCGTCCTCCTGCAGGAGGTAGCCAGCCTCGACGAACAGGGCCAGGCCAAAGGAACGCCCCATATGGTGGTCAGCCTGGATTGCTGTCATTCTGGTTCAGGTACCCGCGACCTCGACTTATTGGAAGGCATGAAAACCCGCGAAGGGAGCGGCATTCCTCAAGGAACCCGTGCAGAAATCGCGGCTTCAGGCAAGCTTAGAACCCTGGATTCCTACGCAGATGGCTACTATGCCCGGCAATGGAAGGGCGGCAAAGGCTCTCTGGAAGTACCCATTTCCCAGCATGTGCTGCTCGCAGCCTGCGAAAGCGTACAGACCGCAGGAGATATGTCCTCCGGAGGAATCTTCACCCACGGCCTGATGTCAGCCTTGGAGCAGAGTAAAGGCGAGATCAACTATGCCGATTTGTTTTCACTGACCCATTCCGCGGTTTTTGGTATGCGCAAGGAACAAAATGCCCAGTTTGAACCGATTGGAAACTTTTATCCTTATACCAAATTCCTCGACGGACAACCCATGGGCAGCCCCGCTCAATATGAGGTAGAAAAAGAACGGAAAAAATGGGTGGTAAAATGTGGGGCCATTCATGGTCTGCCAGTAGATCCTGATAGCCCAATCAAAATCCAAATCCAGGAGTACGATGACCGGAGCAGTAACCTGGGCGTAGCGGAAATCAAATCTACCGGAGCCCAGAAAAGTGTGCTCAGCCTCGGTGAAGGAGATCAGGTCCCGGGTGGCGCTACCCTCGATCCGGAAAAGAAATACAAGGCCATCCTTCATTACCTGCCCGTTCCCAAAGAAAAGGTTTGGGTGCAGGGTGAGGCAGGACGGATCACCAAAGTATCTGCTGAGATGGCTCCTTCCCTGTATGTAGAAGCGATAGAAGGGAGCAGCCAACCCCAGGAGGCCCAATTCGAAGTAGCCTTACAGCCGGAGGCTTTTGTCCTGAAAGACCATATTCAAAAACGTACCGCGCTGACCGAAAAAATCGCGCCGGAAGAAGAAGACTCTTACCATCTTCAGGTGGTAGAGGATTTGGAAAAAATGGTCAAATGGCACCGGACCATTCGCCTGGATAATCCTAAGTCTTCCATTGCGGATTGGGTAGAACTCGAATTAGATGTCATGATTCCGGGGCACAGCCCAAGGATTGACCGGCATAAAGGCACCTCCATCGTTCTGGATGCGACCAAAACCGGCTTTATTGAGCATGAAGGGGGCCTGGCCGCAGGTTTCCAGCCTAAAATGATCGTCAAGAATAAGTCTCAGAATATCTACGCCTATCTCCTGACCCTGCGTAGCAACTACGCCATTGAAGCCTTCGAGGGAGAGGTCGTCTTCCGACCCAAGGAGCATATGGGAGACGGAGACCCTGAAATTCCCTTGTTGAAAAAACCCATCGGCTGGGGCCTGTCAGAAGATGAGCAGGAGACCTTCGCCTATTTCAAGCTGCTGGTCACCACCGAGGAACTCGATTTTAGTCAGCTCTTACAAAACGGTGTGGGCGACAAAGAAAGGGACCTGGTATTCGACTGGAAACCCATGGAAGTCAAAAACGCCTGGGCCTCTATTACCATGCGTGTAGACCTTCACCGATAAGTTACGACCTCCCCTATTCCTTCCTGATCCTGCACTGTTTCTAACTGCCAATCTATGCGCCAAAGAAAGCCTTTTTCCTTTGTATGGTCCATTCTGGGTCTAAGCCTGCTGTGGCTTTCCGCCTGTTCCGATCCGGCGGCTTATTCCCTTAAGCCCCGTCAGCTGGGCTGGAAACCAGCGGAGGATATCAGCTACCTCATGCGCACCGACAGCATGATCGGCGAACTGGCCGGCCTGAATAACCGCGACCAATTGGACAGTCTGCTGGAGTGGACGGACCGCATGAACTATGTGGACCGGACGGTTGCCCTCGATTATGCCAATGAGGCCCACAGCCTGGCGGAACAGATGGGAGATCGGCTGGCTCAAGCCATTTCCATGTACTATCGGGCCCTGATCAAATCCCGGGGCCAAATCCTGGGGGAAGGCATCAAGGATGCCCTGACGGATGCGCAGATTTGCAACCGAAACGCCCTGCCCTCTGATCCAGAAACCTGGTTGGTCAGGTTCAAGAATATCATGGGTTATCTATATTTCCGGAATTATGCCAGTGAAACCAACCGGGAGGCGCATTACCTCGATTCAGCCATTTATTATACCAGTTTTGCCCTCACCCTTTCAGAAACAGCCGTGGGGCGCATAGGCGAACAAGAAAGACAGTATCTGCAGGCGCAATTATATCAGGATCTGGCCACCATATATTCAGGTACGGACAGCCTTAAAACCCTGGAGAATTATCAGCAAGGGATTGCTGCGGCGGAAAAAAGTGCTAACCTTTCTCAGCAGGCAGCGATCTGGCGAGGCTTAGGCGCCTATTTCATGAACCGTAGCAACCTCGACCTGGCCGATTCCGCCTTGATCAACAGCAAGCAATATGCCCTGGAAGCGCTGGACACCCTCAACATCGTCAACACCTATCAGCGCCTGGGCGATCTGCGCGGCCGACAATATAATGAGTCCGGCAATGAGGCGTTGTTTGCGGAAGGCATGCAATACCTGGAAGCCTGCCTCCCCCTGCAAAAGGATAATCTTTTCTACACCTACGAAATCATCGCTTATAATTTCGATGACAAGTTCTACTACCTCAATGGAAATCCTGCTCGTCAGTATTCCGCAGAGGCAGACTCCGCCATTGTTTATTATAACCGGGCCCTGGAAGAAGCCAAGAAGGAAGGAGCCGTGGATTTAATGGCTTTTACCATTTCCAATCTTTCGGGGATGTGTGCCAATAAAGAGAACCTGACAGATGATGACTGCACCAGTTTGTTGGATGGAGAAACTCCCACCAATCTGCTCAGTACCTCCTACCGGGATATCATCAAAATCCGTGACAAGGAACAGGCGGTCAGTAATAAAAAAATCAGGGATTTCGAGAAAGCACAGGAAAAGGAAAAGAGTGAACAAACCATTTTTATCACCCGCCTGATCACCCTGGGAAGTCTGTTGCTCTTAGGACTGATCTTCCTAATCCTGCTGCAACGCCAGCAAAAGAAGCGCCTGGAAGCACGCATGGAAGCCTTACGGGCCCAGATCAATCCCCACTTTATTTCGAACAGCCTGAATGCCATTGAGAACCTGGTGAATATGGGCAAAAGGGAAGATGCCTCTAAGTATCTTATCCATTTTTCCCGCCTCACCAGAAGGATCCTCAATAGCTCTCGCAGTCCCATGACCACCCTAAAGGATGAGCTCAATACCCTCAAGCACTTCCTGGAACTGGAAAAACTACGCTTCCGCAACAAACTCGATTATCGCATACAATTAGAACCCGGGCTACCGGCTGATTCCATCAACGTCCCAGCCCTCATTCTACAACCCTATATCGAAAACGCCATCCTGCATGGCATCAAACCCAAGGCAGGGGTAGGCAGCCTTCTGGTCGACGTCCGACAATCCCGCGACAAACTGCGCATGGTGATTGAGGATGATGGCATAGGCCGGGAAAAATCTGCCGCCCTCAAGGCTAAGTCAGCCTTGCCTAAATCCCGCCGTTCGCATGGCATGAAAATCACTGAAGAGCGCATCAAAATCGCCAATAAAGCCAAAGGCACCCGGGTACAAATTGAAGATTTGTACGATCGGGATGGCGAAGCTGCTGGAACCCGAGTCATACTGACGCTACCGATGAACCTTAAGAAAAAGTAACATCCCCCAATAAAAACCATTTAACAGAATCATCATGGCTAAGAGAGTCAACCCCCCTAATTCAGGCGACCGTCCCATCGTAGACCTCCCCCGTTCAAGAGATAACATGGACTCCGTCCGATTGTACGCCTTAGTAGTGGGCATCAACGATTACCAGGGTACGGTTACCCCCCTCGGCGGTTGTATCAACGATGTAAACCTCGTCGCTAAATACCTGCACAATCACCCCGTATATGGCAAAAGTGTTGATAAAGCATATGAACCCATCGCCAATAACGCCTCTGTAGACAAGACCATAGAGGCTGGCAACCTACATCTCCGCATCCTGACCAATGCCGAGGCCACCTATGAAAATGTCATGAATGCCTTTGACGAGCATCTCATTCAGGGTGGTGGCACCAATGAAGACACCTTCTGGTTTCACTTCAGTGGTCATGGCACGGAACAGTTCACCGCAGAAGAATTTTACAAGCCCAAAGACGGCCAGGGCAATGACATCGCTTCCCTGGAACCCAATGGCAAGGACCAAAACCTGGTGTGTTATAACCCGGGCGGCACCCAGAAAGGCATCTTTATCGCTGATAAGGAAATCGCCGCCATGCTCAATGCCCTGGAAAATGGCGTCCCCGCTAAAGGAGACAAAAAGCCCCATATCGTGGTTACCCTGGATTGCTGCCACTCCGGAAGCGGTA
>JBCBGC010000158.1:0-17915 GCA_038527215.1 Bacteroidota bacterium | reverse complement strand
CAGCCTAAAGGCGAGCTGTAAAAAATGAGCCTTTACAAAACGTATATCAGGAAGTATCGATAGGTAGGTTACCCCAAACTGGTATCAGTTTTTAATCCTACAGGACTAAAGATACGCACTTTTTCTGCCCTTTCAAGCTGGGACAAATAGGCGAAATGTTATGGATGAGGCCAAAGTGACTCAAAAATTTTCGTCCGATCTCAAAAGCTGCGGCTACGGTCAAACAGGGGGGTATGTAATAATCCACCCCATTTCTTCCTGTTTGCCGGTGTTGAATTCCCCATCTTTATAATAGTAGTTTTCGTGACTGCTCACCCCCTGCTGATTAGCGTGAATTTGGGAATATCCGAAAATTGGTAGGACGAAAAGCTGCAAATACAGCGATTTCAGACGTTTTAATGAGCAAAAGGTTTGAATGAATCGTGGAGGCTTTTGAAGGGGCAGCTAGCGTTGGCAAAGGACTACTTTTGGTATACCCCATCCGATCAGTCCCTACAAATCCTTGTAAGGATGCTAGTAAAAAGTTAAGGATTTGACCTTTGTTTGGATGTAAGCTTATGAAGCATTTTTTGCGTGGTTTTGGCCTTCTCTCACTTTTTTTTCTTCCTTTTTCGCTTTGGGCACAATTGCCACCGAATCAACCGGAGCAGGATTGCTTCAATGCCCTCCCTGTCTGCCAGGATATTTATTTCCAACCCAACTCCTATGAAGGGAGGGGGGAGGAAACCGATGAAATCAACGGAGCCTTCTCCTGTATGCTCTTGGGGGAGCGCAATAGTGTCTGGTATATTTTTAAAATAGAAACGGGGGGGCAGCTGTGTTTCACCATCTCTCCTGTGGACTCAACAGATGATTATGACTGGGCCTTATACAACCTGACGTTTGCCAGTTGTGCCCAGATCGCGACCAATCCAGCGCTGGAGGTAGCGTGTAACTGGTCTTATAATGCCGGCTGTGCCGGTGAAACGGGTCCCAATGGGCGGACGGACTGTCCGGGACAATTTGAACCCTGTATCACCGTCAATGCTGGTGATACCTATGTGCTCAACGTGAGCAACTTCACCTCTTCTAATGCGGGCTATACCCTGGATTTCACCCAGTCTTCAGCAGTCCTCTTCGATGACATCCCGCCGGATGTAACGGGGATCAGCAGTTTTTGCCATGGGGTAAGCGTGGAATTCTCTGAGAATATCCTGTGCAGTTCTGTAGACCCTACTGATTTTGCCTTCAGCGGTCCTGATGGTCCCTATACCATTTCTGCCGTAAGAAGTCAGAACTGTGATAATGGCGGAGGCTTTGACCGGACTTTTGATCTGGTGGTAGACCCACCCATTCAGCAGGCTGGGACCTATACCCTGAGCCTGGTTGGGTTCATCAGCGACTTTTGTGGCAATGGAGCCAATCCTTATACCAACGGAATTTTTATGCCCTTGCCTCCGACTGCTGCTATCAACGATCTAAGTCCTCAATGCCTGGACGGGAATTTATTTGGTTTCGGCTATACCGGAGCCTCTACGGTACAGCTTTATCGATGGGATTTTGGAGACGGTACCCAAAGTGTCCAACCGAGCCCTATCCATACCTATGAAACCGCGGACACCTTCGATGTGCAACAGATCATCATCGATGTCAATAATTGTCCGGATACGGCGACCACGACCATCATCGTGCAGGATAAGCCGCTGGCAGACTTTTTCGTGCCTCCTGCGGTATGTCAAAGCGACTCTTTGCCCATTTTCAATTTTACCACTGCGCCCAACGCTACCCTCAATCAGCTGACCTGGCGGATGAGTGACGGGACCGTCAGCAATGATTTTGAGTTTTCTCATGCTTTCCAGTACCCCGGAACCTTTCAGGTATTTCTAGAAGCATTTAACGACCTCGGCTGTCGGGATACGGTCTCACGTTTTGTGCAGGTCTATCCTCAGGCAGATATTTCCTTTATCCCGGAAGACAATGTATGTGCGGGCGAAATCGCCACCCTGGTCAATACCTCAACGATTGAACCCTTGTTTGGCGATCAGATCGTTGATTGGAGCTGGGATATGGGAGACGGAACTACCTATGGACCCGAGGTGAATGTTAGCCATCAATATGATTCCGGGGGCCACTGGCCGGTTACCCTGTATGTAGAAACCAACAAAGGCTGTCTGGATAGCGCCGTGATGGATCAGATTATTTATCAGCCTCCGCCACCGGACATTATCGCTGATCCGGTGTGTCTGGGAGATATTGCCTATTTGCAGGCCTATCCGGAACCAGGAGGCATGACACGCTGGTATCAGTTAGAAACGGATACGGTACCCTTTTATCAAGGCCCTAACTATAATACGCCGCCCGTGGTGTATGAACAGATTTATTGGGTGGAGGTGCTTTCCGAGCAGGGATGTGTGAGCCAGCGAGTGCCCCTCTCTGCGAACTATCATCCCTCCGCTAATGGATTTATCGTGGTATCTGACTCGGTAGTGGAGTTTCCCAATCCGGTGGTGCAATTCAACCTGGCTGGGGCGACCGATAGCCTCGCTTACACCTGGAACTTCGGGGACGAGACGTACAGCTATGATGCTACGCCAGCTCATGAGTATGCCTATCCTAACATTTACACTGTGAGGCTGGGTATACGGGACCCATATGGATGTATTTATGAGTTTGAGGAGCAGGTAGAAGTAAAAAACCTGACGGGTTTTCATATTCCTTCCGCTTTTAGTCCTAATGCGGATGGTTGGAATGATGAATGGTACCTTAGCCATCGTCTGATTCAGAATTTCCGGGTGGTGATATACAACCGATTTGGGAGAGAGGTTTTCACCTCAGATAACCCTGATTTCAGATGGGACGGCACCGGCAAAGATGCCCAACCCGCTCCTCAAGGGGTATATGTCTATAAAGTAGAAGCGGTAGACAATCTGGGCAATCCGGTTGCAGAAGCCGGAACCCTGACCTTGATCCGCTAACAAAGTCTCACCGCAAGCAGAAGTCCCCTGAGAACATGGTTTTTCAGGGGACTTCTTTTATAAAAAGACAGGAAGTTTCCGTAGAATAGGCCCAGCAGAATTATATCTATGACACATCAGGAAGCTGTGGCTCTTATTCAGGCTGCCCCTTTGAGCCCGGGGCAAAGCTGGGCTGATCTGGGCGCTGGAGCGGGACGTTTTTCGATGGCCCTGGCGGAATTGCTAGGTCCTGAAGGGGTGGTTTGGGCTGTTGATAAAAAGCCAGGCCGGCTGGTAGCAGAACCCGGACAGGCCGAGATGAAGGTTTTGCGGCAGGACTTTATGCAGCCCATGTCGCTTCCCCTTTTGGATGGTATCCTCATGGCCAATGCCCTTCACTATGTAGCGGACCAAAAGGGCTTTTTGTCCGAAATAAGCACTTATCTCCATCCAGGAGGACAATTCATGTTGATCGAGTATGATAGAGCTCGCAGGAGCCCTTGGGTTCCTTATCCCCTTTCTTCGGAGGAATTTAGGTTGTTGGCTGGTCAGGTGGGATTGACGGAGGTAAAAGAGTTGGGGAGAATGCCGTCAAGATATGGGAATGGGGATATGTATGCGATGTGGGGAAAATGGCCGGGCTAAGGGAGATTATATTCCTGGATACGCAGCTAAAGGGTTTCTTTGCGCATCAAAATGATCCTTGAATTCCCCCATGATCAAGGTGTGCTACTATTACAAGCTATATTTTTCAATACGGGCCTTAAGCTGTTCCACGGAAAGACCCGTAATCTCTGCAATTTGTTTTATGGGCATACCCATCTTGAGGGAATTCATAATGATTTGGATTTCTTTTTCCAAAGCACCTTCTTCCTTTCCTCCTTCTCGAATCCAATCATAAGTAGTTTGGCCTATCTCTTTGGTTTTAGGGGGTAATTGTTCCATAATCTTCCGAATTTGTTCAGGTGAAAAACTACTCGTCTTCCATAAATATACAACAAAAGAGGTAATCAGGTTTTTACTTTTTTCGTCAACCATATAGGTATCCAGGTCTTTAAATACCCTGCCTAAGGAAGCCATTAGAAAACGTTCTTCCTGGTAATGCTTGAAGAGAAAAAAGGTCTTGGCCAGTAGGCCTGCCTCTACCTCAAATAGGGCTTCGTCGCTCCAGGTAGATAAATCTGTCAGTTGGTAATCAAAGGCTGGTAAAAAAGGCCTTAACACTTCTGGTAGCCCTGGGAAGTAAGTCTCAAAGGGCTTCTTTTGCCAATTCTTTTTGCCGTGATAGACAATCATAGGCACCACCAGGGAGAGGGGTTCCTTATTATTGAGCTGTCGATCCCATATTCCCAGCATATAGCGGAGGAGCTGAATATGAGGAAAGCGTTCCGGATAAGACTTGTGCTCAAATAATAATGCCAGGGTCAAAGGCGCATCGGCCGCCTTACATCGATAGACAATGTCAGAATAGTATGCCTCCAGCTCAGGTGAAATGTAACTATCAGGATCCAGGCTTAGCTGACTCAGATCAAGGGCTGCAACCAATTCCGGGGGGAGAAAATGCTGCAGATAAGTCCTGGCGATTTCCAACTGCTGAAAGGTGCTCTTAAACAGGCTATCATGGGGATTGGTTGCGGACATACGCAAATAATTCCATGGAGGTGCACGACATGTTAGCTGGAGAGTTCTAAAACTAGTCTTTTTCTTCCGGAGGGGCAAATAGCCCTATTCGGCCATCAATTTTTCGAGTACTTCTTTCGCTGCCTCTGGAATCACCGTGCCCGGGCCAAAAACCCCAGCAACGCCGGCTTTATACAAAAAATCATAATCCTGCTGAGGAATGACCCCGCCTGCTACCACCATGATATCCTCCCGCCCAAGTTTGGTCAGTTCTGCTATGAGTTGAGGTACCAGGGTTTTGTGTCCGGCAGCCAGGCTGGAAACCCCTACCAGATGGACATCGTTTTCTACCGCTTGCCTGGCAACCTCTGCAGGCACCTGGAACAGCGGGCCTATGTCTACGTCAAAACCCAGGTCGGCAAAACTGGTCGCAATGACCTTGGCGCCACGATCGTGTCCGTCCTGGCCCATTTTGGCCACGAGAATCCGGGGACGGCGCCCGTCCATTTTTTCAAAAGCTTCACAGAGCTCCTGCACCACTTTGAACTGATCGTTTTCCATAGATTCCTGCGCATAAACCCCGCTAATCGCATGAATAGGCGGTTGATAGCGACCAAATGACGATTCCAAGGCATCGGAGATTTCTCCCAGGCTGGCCCGGGCCCGAGCGGCTTCCACAGCCAGGGCCAGCAAATTACCTGCTCCGCTGGTTGCCGCTTCTTTAAGGGCTTGGATGCTGGCGGTAAAGGCGCCCTGATCTCTGGTTTGCCTTACCTGGTTTAGTCGCTGAATTTGGGCCTCCCGGACGGCCGTATTATCTACCTCCAGGATATCAAAATTCGCTTTGGCTGAGGTCTTAAATCTGTTCACGCCTACGATGACATCTTCTCCCTGGTCAATCCGGGCCTGCTTTCGGGTAGCAGCTTCCTCAATCCGCATCTTGGGAATCCCGGCTTCAATGGCCTTGGCCATGCCACCATGGGCTTCCACCTCCTGAATCAGGCTCCAGGCTTTCGTCATCAGCTCATGAGTGAGTTTTTCTACATAATAGGAACCCCCCCATGGATCGACCGCATGGGTAATGCCGGTTTCCGCTTGTAGATAAAGCTGAGTGTTGCGGGCGATCCGGGCCGAAAAATCTGTAGGCAAGGCAATCGCCTCATCAAAGGAATTGGTATGGAGTGACTGGGTGTGGCCAAAGGCCGCAGCCAGGGCTTCAATACAGGTGCGGGCCACATTGTTCATCGGGTCCTGTTCCGTCAGGCTCCAACCGGAAGTCTGGCAATGGGTACGCAAGGACATGGACTTTGGATTCTGGGGGTTAAACTGTTTGACCAGCTTAGCCCAGAGCATGCGGCCAGCCCGCATCTTGGCGATTTCCATGAAGAAATTCATGCCGATCGCCCAAAAGAAAGAAAGGCGAGGGGCAAAAGCATCGATGTCCAATCCTGCAGCCGTCCCGGTACGCAAATATTCCAACCCATCGGCCAGGGTATAAGCCAATTCCAGGTCGGCGGTAGCCCCTGCCTCCTGCATATGATACCCACTAATTGAAATAGAATTAAAGCGGGGCATGTATTGGGAGGTGTAGGCAAAAATATCTCCGATCAGCTTCATGGAAGGAGCAGGCGGATAGATATAGGTATTGCGAACCATGAATTCCTTGAGAATGTCATTCTGAATGGTTCCGCTCAGTTGTGCTGGTTTGACGCCCTGTTCTTCCGCTGCTACGATATAAAAAGCCATGATCGGGATGACGGCGCCATTCATGGTCATGGAAACCGACATCTGATCGAGCGGGATACGGTCAAAAAGGATCTTCATATCCTCTACCGTGTCAATGGCCACTCCAGCTTTTCCCACATCCCCTTCTACTCTGGGATGGTCAGAATCATAGCCTCGATGGGTAGCCAAGTCAAAAGCTACCGAAAGCCCCTTTTGTCCAGCTGCTAGATTTCTCCTGTAAAATGCGTTGGAAGCCTCCGCTGTAGAAAAACCTGCATATTGGCGAATGGTCCAGGGGCGGATAGCATACATGCTGGCGTAGGGGCCGCGCAGGAAAGGAGGCGCACCCGCACCAAAATCGAGATGGCCTAGTCCACCTATGTCTTGCTGGGTGTATAGCCCCTCGATATCGATCCCTTCCGGACTGAGCCAGGGAGCTTGCTGGGGTTTTTGGGCCCGGGAAGTCGAGGTGGGCCGGAAAGGAATGTTTTGAAAATCTGGTCTCATGGATTCCGGGGGCTATGTTCAACATACAAAGATAGCAATTCCCGAAAGGATTTCTGAAGGTATTTTGTCCCGAAAAGCACCTTCTTCCCATTCTCATTTTGTCTAGCCAGAAAAAAATAAGAGCTTGGGAATCATGGTAAGAAAAGCATATTAGGGAACAGGAAATAGGCTGATAGGAAAAAAGGCCTCCTGATAGTTGGTCATACTTTTCTCAACCCAAGCGCAAAAGATGTTTTTAATCAAGCGGATCGGACAAGGCATATTGGTCGTCTGGGGCATCGTAACCGTCCTTTTCTTGATTTTCTATACCCTGGGTGATCCGGTGCAATACCTGATTGATGACAAAGCCGGGGAGGAAGAGGTGGAAGCCATGCGAAGGAAGTATAAACTTGACCGGCCTTTAATCGTGCAGTATGCTTCCTATCTCAATGGCCTTTCTCCGCTAGGCACGGTCGATCCGCAAACCGCTCAGTCGCTACCGCATATTCCCTTGATCAAGGGAGATAGCCTCACCTTTGCCTTGAAAGGGCCAGATCTGGGGAATTCTTATAAATACGATTTACCGGTCAGAGAAATGATTGGGTCCCGGCTCGAGGGAACCCTGATCCTGGCCTTGACGGCCATTTCTTTTGCTGCCTTTCTGGGGATTTTTCTCGGAGTCATTGCCGCACTGAAAAGGGAAACCTGGATAGACCGGAGCATTCTCTCTTTTTCCGTGCTGGGCATTTCTGCTCCCTCCTTTTTCATCGGGGTGCTGATCGCCTGGTTATTCGCGGTGAAATGGCGAGCCTTTACGGGGCTTAATGTCAGCGGCTATATGTTCGAAGAAGAGATTTTTAGTCCAGGAAGGAGACTGGTTTTGAAAAACCTTTTTTTACCTGCACTGGCCCTCGGCATCCGCCCTTTGGCGGTTTTTATCCAGCTAACCCGTTCCAGTATGATCGAAGTGATGATGTCTGACTACGTTAGGACGGCCCGGGCTAAAGGCTTGGCACCTCTCTGGGTTACCCTGCGGCATGCGCTCCGCAACGCCCTCAACCCCGTTCTGACTTCCGTTACCGGCTGGCTGGCTTCTCTGCTGGCTGGGGCTTTTTTCATCGAGTATATTTTTAATTGGCAAGGGATCGGCAAGCTGCTCATCGATTCCCTGACCAACCGGGACCTACCGGTGGTGATGGGCTGTGTCTTGCTGATCGGACTGGTGTTTGTCCTGGTGAGCATTCTCACCGATTGGTTGTACCGGGTACTGGATCCCCGCATAAAACTTTCAAGCTGATCTCATGAAGATTGTGATTCTGGATGCTGCCACAATACAAGGAAAGGATTTGGCCTGGACAGAGATGGCCCAAATGGGGGAGCTCACCGTCTTTCAGCAAAGTCCGGAAGCAGAAATTGCGGCCCGGGCGGCTGGAGCCACGGCCCTCCTCACCAATAAAGCGCCGATTCCCAGGAGTTTGATTGAAAGCCTGCCCGAACTGGGCTACATCGGCGTACTCGCTACGGGCTATAATACGGTAGACCTGGAGGCGGCCAGAGATAGCGGCATTCCCGTTACCAATGTCCCCGCTTATGGCAGTGAAGCGGTAGCTCAACACGCTTTTGCCCTGATCCTAAACCACGCCAATCGCCTGAGTCTCCATCTGCAAGGCACCCGAAATGGGGAATGGGCTAGGCAAAAGCAGTGGACTTATACTCAAAAACCCATGCAGGAATTGCTGGGAAAAACCTTGGGCATCATTGGTTTAGGAAATATCGGTCAGAAAACGGCTGCCTTAGGCCTGGCTTTTGGGATGCAGGTCATTGCGCACAACCGCTCCCCACGGGAGATGGCAGGCATAGAAATGGTTAGCCTGGATACAGTGTTTGAAAAAAGCGACTTTTTGAGCCTCCACTGTCCTTTGACGGCTGAAAACCATGCGTTTGTCAATCAAGCCCGCCTCCGACAAATGAAACCCACCGCCATGCTCATCAATACCGCCCGTGGACCGCTGGTAGATGAAGATGCCTTGCTCGCTGCCCTTACCTCCGGAGAGATCGAGGCCGCAGGGCTGGATGTGATGGTCAAGGAGCCTGCTGATTCTGACCACCCGCTCTTGCATGTACCCAATTGCTATATCACTCCCCACAATGCCTGGGGAGCCAGGGAAACCCGGCAGCGATTGATGGATATTGCTACGGAGAACCTACGCAGTTGGCAGACAGGGAAGCCCGTGAATGTGGTAAACGGCCTTTAGTAAGATTCTGATTCGCTGGGGAACGCTCCATTTTTGACATCAATAATGTAGTTTTCCACTGCCTCTTTCATGACATCAAAGAGATTCGCGTAGCGTCGCAAAAAGCGTGGACTGAATTCTTTGTTGATGCCCAGCATATCGTGGGTGACCAGCACTTGCCCATCACAGCCTGCACCCGCACCGATGCCGATGGTAGGCACTTGGATTTTTCCGCTGACTTCTGCCGCCAGCTCCCGGGGAATTTTTTCCAGGACGATGGCAAAGCAGCCTGCCTTTTCCAGCTTTTTGGCATCGGAAACCAGTTGTCGGGCTTCCTCTTCCTCTTTGGCCCGTACCGTATAGGTCCCGAATTTATAAATATGCTGAGGTGTGAGGCCAAGGTGTCCCATGACCGGAATGCCTGCACTGACAATCCGCTTAACGGAATCGACAATGAATTCTCCCCCTTCCATTTTGATGGCATGGGCACCGGAGGATTTCATGATCTGTATGGCACTTTTTAGCGCATTTTTGGAGTCACCTTGGTAATACCCAAAAGGTAAATCCACCACCACCAGGGCTCGCTTGACCGCTCTCACCACCGAGCTAGCGTGATCGATCATTTGGTCGAGGGTAATGGGAAGGGTGGTTTCGTGGCCGTGAATCACATTGGAGGCGGAGTCTCCTACCAGGATCACATCTATACCGGCAGCGTCTACGATTCCTCCCATAGAAAAGTCATAAGCGGTGAGCATAGAAATTTTTTCTCCTCTTTCCTTCATCGCCCTTAGAACATGGGTAGTGACGCGCTTCACATCCTTTTTCGCAGTAGACATAGATGATTGAGTCTTTTATTTATAGTAGTCCTTATTTGGTTCGAGTAAAACCTTAGACAAAAGTTAGAACATTATTTGGAGTTTCTTAGCAAGAATTGCTGGCGGATCATAATTAGGATCACTTTTTGACGTTGGAAAGGGGACCATGATCAGGGGCTGAATAATTACGCCTTCCAAATTGGCTACAATCTTACTTCCCCTTTGATAAACTAGGGAAAGGGACTAATTTTCTTTCCATCGGTAAACATGTATACACTTCCTGAAATATGCTGAATGGCAAGCGGATTCTCGTAGTAGAAGATGATGAGGTAAATTTGCTGATTGCAGAACATATCCTTGGTAAAGAAGGGTATGAGGTTACCTCAGTAGATAATGGAGAATCGGCAGTCGATATCATCAAAAACCAACGCTTCGATCTTATTTTGATGGATATTGAAATGCCGATCATGGATGGTCTTGAAGCCACTCCTTTGATTCGAGCTGAGCAGAATGGTGCTCAAGTACCGATCGTTGCCCTCAGTGCGCATACCATCCCCGAAAAAATTGCAGAGTTTCGCCAGGCTGGCATGGATGATTACATCCTCAAGCCCTTTGATGGGAAGAAATTCCAAACCATCGCTGCCAAATTCCTCTAAACTCTCTTTTCCGACTCTCTTATTTTCATTACCATTTCCCGAAATTTTTATGTTCGGAGGCTTCCTGTGATCCGGACAAAATTTTTTATGGTGAATGCTTGGAAAATTGGAAGCAAATTCCCTCTCTTTATCTCTCCCTTACTTGTTTTAAAAGGCTTCATTATCAGGGTGCTAGGCAAAGCAGGCCTTTTTTTAAAAGGCTATGGCGGGGGGATATTGCTGCGATCAGCATGCAAGAGGAATTTTGCTTTTTATCAAGTCCAATGAATTTTAGCTATATTCGAAGCAAATAATTTATTCCTAATATAATACGGCCTTGCTATGAAAAGACTGTATCTATTATGTGCCTTTTGCTTCAGTATGCTGGCTGCTCAAGCCCAGGAAGCAGCACAATTTGCGATCGATACGGTGTATTTCCGTTTTGACAATGCCGATCTGCCGGATCTGTCTAAAGCTACCCTGGACACCCTGATTGGGCGCTTTTCAGGATATCCTTCCTACTATGTGGAAATCTTTGGACATACCGACAGCATTGGTTCTGATAAGTACAACCTGCAACTCTCTGAATTGAGGGCTCGGGCGGTTTCCCTTTACATGGTGGAAAATGGGGTGGACCTCAATCGCATCAAATATGAAGGATTAGGCACCAACAAGCCAGTATTGGCCAACGATACCTATGCAGGACGCCGCATGAATCGCCGGGCTGACGTGGCCGTGGTTTTCTCCAACGAAATCTATGAGCCACCAGTGGAAGAAGACACTACTGCGGTAGTAGCCCAGGAACCTGAGCCAGAAGATCCTTCTACTTACACTGATACGATTTATTGCGACTATAATCCTTTCCCTGTAAAAAATGCCCGTCGCACGGTCATTATTACACCGGAAAAAACCATGGTGATTATTCCCCGCAATGCCTTCAAAACGGAGGAAGCGGAAGTAGAAATTACCATGAAGGAACTCTTCCGTCGCAGTGATATGATCACCAACTCCATGCCTTCGGTCAATACCCGATCCGGACCGCTGGAAATTGCCGGTAGTTTTTCCATCAATGCTACTGCCAAGCGCCGGCCCGTACGAATGAATGAAGGGGTGATGATGGAGGCTTATGTCCCTACCACCAGAAACGATGCCGACATGGGTGCTTATCTGGGTGCAGGAGGAGGCCGTGGAGGTAGAAGAAAACCACGCGGTGGTGATGCCGCCCTTGGGAATGGTGATCCAGGTTTCAATGCCGTAAAATCCTGGAATGGCCTGCAGAACTCCCCAGTTACTTACTCTGGAAAATTTAAGTCCTACCAGTTCAATATTCCTGGTGCCGGTAGATATGCCGCGGCCAGACCGCTTTACTATTCTCAGAATACCGATCGCAATGATAATGGGGTTGATATCCTGGTAAAACTAAAGGGCAGGAGATATGTGAGAACCACCGAGGTGATGATCGTAGGAGAAGTAGTAAAAACCTACATTCCTATGAAGCGACGGGACACCCGGAACTACGAAGCCAAAAAGGTGAAATTCCTCGACGCAAAAACCAAGCTGATCATGATCGCCATCCAATATGATGATAATGGTGAGCCCTGGCTGGCAAAGCGGAGTTTTACGGTAGAATCCCTGGCCAAGAAGCCTAAGAGAAACACCTCTAAGGCCCTGCCTACGGTAAAAATGAAAGTAAAATTCCGCCGTCTGACCAAGGAAAGACTGAATGAATTGCTGACTGACCTAAACGTTTAATCAGCATACCTAAAAAATAACATTGCGCGATGGCTTCTGGCTATCGCGCAATTTTTTTAGGGCCATTCATACACCCAGAAAAAGCGGGTACTATCGGCTTTTATCCCCTCATCCAGCACATATTGGGTGATCTTGCTGCCGTAGCGTGAAGGATCCTGAGCCTCATCGAAGATACCAGGCTTCCGCTGGACCAACACCACCGGGCGGCGCTGCTGGAGTTCCCCTTCGACCCGCTTAAAGCCTTGATCAAAGGCCATTTCCGCGTTGTGGGCCCAGCCAATACCGATAGGATTATCGGTACCGGTGAGGTAATGGGCCAGTGGATAAGCCGGGAGCACGGTAACATTAGCGCCGTACTTTTCCACCAATTGCAGGAGTTCCTGCGTCTGATCATAGAACGGCTGACCTGATTTGATCCCGGTGAATTTGGGGGAAAGCTCTTCCAGCCGATACTGGGTATCGGCCCGGGGCGCATCACGATACGGGTATTGATAAAGCAGGGAAAAAATCCATAAGAGGAGGATGCCCGCGATGCCGTAGACATATCTGGGCACGGAGAAATCGAGTTCTTCATACAGCCCATAAACGAAGCCAAATAGGATGGGCGTAAAAAATAGCATGGGGGTAGCATAGCCCCAACTGATCCCCGAACACCAGGCGACGACCAGCATCAGTAAAAGCATACTATGGGCCTTGGCATTTACCCAAAAGCCTTTGATCGCAATCCCTGCGGCCAGGAGAAAAAAGGCCTGGCTGAATCCCAGAGAAGGCGGGATATACACCTCGCCTCGGATCGCTCGGTAAACGTGAATGCCCAACAGCCCAAAGAAGGTCAGGCCAAAGATGCTGGCCGGAAGGTATTTCCATTGGTAAAAAGCCTGGGCCCGCCACACCAGAATGAGCGGCAGTAGAATCACCAGGAAAGGCTCTGCGTAGGCAATCACGCCTACCTCTAAGAGCTCTGTCCAGCGGGTAGCCCCGGTCGTTTGTGCCCAGAAGGCCTGCCAGTATTCGGGAGCCAGGCCTGCCCAGACCCCTACCGCGAATAAGCTCATCACCGCAAAAATGCCCAGTACCGACCAGCTTTTGCGGCCAGGATGTAAGAGGAGTAAGGCTACCGGACCGGCCACCAGCATCGGGTAAAAAGCCTGTTTACAAGCTGCTGCCGCCAGAAAAGCCGTCAAGGCAATCCCCCAGCGGATAGGACTATTCTGGAAAGAAAGCAGCCGTATACCCAGGGCTGCAAAAGCCAGCCCATCTATGGTATGCCAGGCCATGGGCGGGAAATTGTGGACACTGAGGATAAAAGCCAGCAGGGCAAATAAATCCGGAGATAGCCCGATTTCCCGAAAATCAAAAAACTGCTGTAGGCTACGGGTACAAGCATGTACCGTAAAGGCCATGATCAAATAGAAGCCCAATCGCTCCATCAATAAATAGAGGTCATCCGGCAATATGTTGATCAGCAAAGCATGCAGATAAAGGCTTAGGGGAGGGCGCACGTACAGAAAATCCAGATAGGGAACTTCCCCCTGACTGACCCGCCAGGCCAGCCCACTAATGAAGCCCTGGTCCGTATCTCCCATTCCATGAAAGCCGTACGCCAGGAAGTATAACCCCGCCAGCAACAGACAGAACAGGGCGAGACGAATGGGACGATCTGGATCAGGCAGTTTCATTTAGGTGCAAGATACAGCAAAATGATGCTGATCGGCAGGAAAATAATGTTGGGGAGCCAAACCGCAGCCCAGGCCGGGAAGGTATCACTGATCAAGGCTTGCCCGGCAAAGAGGAGGGCGATATACAGAAAGCAAATCAGCAAGCCCAGCCCAATCTGCAAGGCAATGCCTCCGCGCGACTTTCGGCTGGACATGGCAAAACCGATTAGGGTCAGAATGATGATGGAAAAAGGATCTGAAAAACGCCTGTGCCGCTCAATGTAAAGCTCGCGCAGAATGTCCGACCCGCGCATTTCTTCCCACTTGATGTACTCCAGCAGTTCCGGCAGAGACATACTTTCGGCCTTTTGTTCCTTGACATAGATATCGTCCGGGGTAAGCAAAAAGGTGGTATCCAGGCTACGATGCATCACCACTTCTTCTTTCAGGTCGGTGATATAGCGAGCCACGACATTGGAAAGCTTCCAACTACGGGTAGAGTCCACCCAGCGGATTCGCTTGGCATCAATCTTGGCCAGGATGTCTCCATCTTTGATTCTTTCCAGCCCGAAAGTATGCCCTTCTTTCTTTTTTTCATTATAGTAGCCAATGTAGACAAAGGTGTCTGGGGCCACTTTTTTATGGACATCCCGCTTACGGGACAGGCGGGGCTTTCGCAGATATTTATACTCAAACTCTATCCGCTCCTCCGTAGCTTTAGGGATCAGGTGAGATTTGAAATAATAAGAGACCCCTGCCAGCATAATCCCGGTAATGATGTAAGGGATCAGTACCCGACCAAAGGTAATGCCTGCCCCATACATCGGAATGATTTCTGTACGGCTCGCCATGCGAGAGGTAAAAAAGATCACCGCCAGAAAAATGCAGATCGGGGATAGTAAATTTCCCCAATAAGGAATGAAATTGAGATAGTAATCAAACAGGATCTCGCTCATCGGGGGCTTTTTGTCCAGAAACTCATCCACCTTCTCCACGAAATCCACCAGGACACAAATCGAAATCACCATGCCCAGGATAAAGAGGAAGGTCGTCACAAACTGCCCGATGAGGTAGCGATCCAGAATGGGGATGCGTTTAAATATGGACAGGATTTTATTCAATGCTTTTTCCTTTTGGCTATCACAACTTAAGGTGTCGGAACCTATTGGAGGCGTTGTATGACTCGCAAATTAAATAAAGGGAAGTGGGGGAAAAAAATCTCGCCGCGCTGAGCAAGCAACCAAAAATCCACTTTTCCAGTCTAGACTGTTGAGTGCTTTTCCCCAGCATAGCCCTGGGATTGGTTTTTTATCGATTAGGAATTGTTTAACTTTGCGCCTCATGCGTCGAACCCTCTTTACATATATCACGCTTGGCGTGGTCCTGATGGCCGGAATGGCCTGCTCCGCTGATTACAAAAAATACACGGCCTGGTCTCGGAAAGGGACCATCGCAGAGAAAGATTCTGCTGCCTATTATTTCTACAATCGGGAGGACTACGAAAAAGCCGCCTTTATCTTTGAAGAACTTCAGGGAGCTTATCGGGGGCAGCCTCGGGCCAAAGAGGTACTTTTGCGTTACGCTTACTGTAAATACAATGTGGGCTTCTACGTCGTATCGGCCTACCAGTTTGAACAGTACGCCAAGCAGTATCCGAATGATGAGCGCACCCCGGAAGCCCTTTTTCAGGTAGCTTATTGCTACTATCTGGAATCCGCGCCGCATTATCTGGATCAGTCTTTTACAATTAAGGCGATCAACCAGTTTCAGCTTTTCATCAACCGTTTTCCTTTTGACAAAAGGGTAGATCAGTGCTCTGAATTGATGACGGAGTTGCGGGAGCGACTGGCGAGAAAAGCTTTTGAAAACGCCAACCTTTACTTCAAAGTAGAAAACTATAAAGCTGCCTTGACCGCTTTTGAAGCCATGACGCAGGATTATCCTGATTCCCGCTACCGGGAAGAGGCTGAGTTCCTGCATGTAAAATCAGCTGTTTTACTGGCGGGTGTAAGTACAGAGCGAAGAAAGAAAAACCGTTATTTGGATGCTATCGAATTCTATGAGAAATTTGTAGACAAGTATCCGAGTAGTGTTCACCTGAAAGAAGCCGAAGGTCTTTACCTAAAAGCCAAGAAAAACCTTGGCAAGATTTTGGCTGCTCAGGCATCGAGATAACAGAAAGCTAGAATTTTCGTTACCTTAATATAGCGAGTAAGATAAACCGCAGATTATGAAAGATAATTTTGTGCCCTTGGACACCAAAAAGTTGGGACAAATGTCCGGAAACCTGTACCGCTCTATCATGATCGTGAGCAAGCGTGCCAATCAGGTTACCCTGGACATTAAAGAAGAGTTGGCTCAGAAACTGGCTGAATTTGCCCCTGCTTATGACAACCTGGAGGAAGTCATGGAGAACAAGGAGCAGATTGAAATTAGCCGCTTTTATGAGCGCAAACCCAAGCCTACTCAGATTGCCCTGGAACAGTACATGGGTGAGGAGGTACACGTCAGAGACCCACATGCCATAGAGGAATAGCCATTTCTCTACATGTCAACAATATGAAGCGAGTCCTCGGACTCGCTTTTTGTCCATATAGCTCAGGGTAGGAGAATGTCCTATTTTTTTGCCCGCAATTTCTCTAATTTATTCTCGTTTTCTACCCGATCCCGCGATCGCGCAAGCGAATGACATGAGCATACTGCAAGGAAAAAAAATCATTCTCGGCCTTACCGGTAGTATCGCTGCCTATAAAAGCGTCTTTTTGCTGCGACTCCTGCAAAAAGCGGGGGCTGAGGTGCGAGTCTGTACCACGCCTTCGGTCAGTGAATTTGTGGGAGAACTGACCCTTTCCGGACTGACGGGCGAAAAGGTATTTTCCGGCATCTGGGAAGAAAACTGGTCGGAGCACGTAGAGTGGGGGAATTGGGCTGATCTTTTTATCGTGGCTCCCCTGACCGCCAATACCCTGGCCAAAATGGCTCACGGACTCTGCGACAATGCCTTAACCGCGGTGTATCTGGCTGCCCGCTGTCCGGTCATGGTGGCCCCCGCCATGGACGTCGACATGTATCGCCATCCGCGCACCCAGGCCAACATCAAGATCCTCAGTCAGGATGGCGTCCAGGTCCTGCCAACGGGTTCAGGCTACCTAGCTAGTGGACTTCAAGGGCCTGGCCGCATGATGGAGCCGGAAGAAATCCTGACCCAGGTGGAACAGTTTTTTGGTCCTCAGCCTTTGCAAGGGAAGAAAGTGTTGATTTCTGCCGGGCCAACCCGCGAGGCGATTGACCCGGTCCGCTTTATCTCTAATCGCTCCACGGGAAAAATGGGTTATGCCCTGGCGGAAGAAGCTCAGGCCCTTGGTGCAGAAGTGGTGCTGGTTTCCGGGCCTACCAGCTTAGCGCCCCCCGCAGGCGTAAACCTGCTAGCCGTGGAATCTGCCCAACAAATGTTTGAGGCAGTGGTCGGGGAACAACCCACGGATATTGTCATCATGGCGGCTGCTGTAGCCGATTACACCCCTGCCGAAGTGGCGGATGAGAAAATCAAAAAGAAAGAAGGTGATATGGCCATTCCCCTCCAGCGGACCCAGGATATATTGCGGTATTTGGGCGGGAAAAAGCCCGCAGGGCAAATATTGGTGGGATTTGCGATGGAAACGCAACATGAGTTAGAGAACGCTCAAAAAAAGCTGGAGGCTAAGAACCTTGATTTCGTAGTTTTAAATTCGCTTCGGGAAAAAGGCGCCGGTTTCGGGCATAACACCAACAAGATTACTTTATTGAGCAAGCAGCATCCTCCCCAGACTTTTGACCTGAAAAGTAAAAGGGAGGTAGCGAAAGATATTTTTTCCGGTATCCTAACGTTGATCTAAAAAGAAGGAAGATGAAAGCATGGAAATATTGGGCGCTGGCCCTGATGATGGGATGGAGCAGCAGCCTGCTACAGGCCCAGGAGTTATTGGTCAATGTGAGCATTGATGCCTCCCGGATTCAGAGTGATAAATCCATCTTCGATGATATGCAGAAAAGCATCTCTGAATATTTCAATTTTCAG
>JBCBGC010000157.1:0-18084 GCA_038527215.1 Bacteroidota bacterium | reverse complement strand
TGCTTTGCCGGGGGCTAAGCATCCGAAAAGAAGTTGAGCAGCACTCCCTGGTCAGAGAAAAGGATTCCACCCGTCAGCCCCCTAAAGCACAAACTTCTGCTGCCACGGTGGTTCCTTTATCTCCGGCTGATGAAGTCTGGTTGCAACGGATCAAGCAGCTGACCCAGGAATCCCTGACGCAAAAAACATTCTCGGTAGAAGAGCTGGCTGATGTAGCTTTTCTCAGCCCCCGACAATTGAGAAGAAAAGTCAAAGCCCTGACCGGCATAGCCCCTTCTAAATTTATCCGGGAGATACAATTAGAGGTAGCACGGCAGAAATTAGAGGAAGGGCTGATCCCCACCCTTTCCGAAATCGCCTATACCTGTGGATTTGAGCACCAGGCAACATTTTCCCGCATGTTCAAAACCCGCTACGGATTATCTCCCAGTCAATATGTAAAAAGAATTATGGCATAGCTCGTTTTTATTCATTCCCCCAACCTGAGCCCTCCCCTTCCCGGCAACCTTTGCTGGAACTGGCTCAGGTTTTTTCCGTCACCCTTTTTTCTATTCCAACCTTCGCTCCTGATCCTCATCTTTGGGTAAGAGGGCCTTGGCCCCGTTTATCCACTCAACCTTATCCCCTCATGGAGAATCTATATCCAAAAGGAAAATGGACCCGCTGGGCCTTACTGACCGTTGCAGCAGGGGCGACCCTGGCTTTGGGAGCGGTTATTTACCGCTACTCCTCCGACGGATATCTGGCTACTTCCACCCTGGTGTTCACCATTTTGGCGCTGATAGCCGCTATTCCTTCCTTTTTGCACTACCAGAAACAACAGAAACTCTCCCAAGAGGAGGCTTAGCCCCTCTTTCGGACGCTTTTTCTGCCAGGGATAGCAAGGAATGCGTAGCTTGCGCGAAATAGTCCCTAGCCTTATGTCTGTTTCCCAGGAAGGGTTCCCGACCCATCTGCTTACCGCTTATGCCTTACCCACTAGCGCTTACACCTTAGAATCCGTAGGCAGCGGGCATATCCACGATTCTTTTCGGCTCAGTTTTCCTGAAGCAGAGCAGGCGCCGCTTTTTGTCCAACGAATCAACCATCGAATTTTTTCTCCCCTGCCCCTCCTCATGGGCAACCTGGAGAAAGTCCTCGCTCATCTTAGCGCGCGCATGGCCTCCCAACAAGGACATGGTCAGTTGGGCCTGCAACTCGTCTATACCCGAGATCGGGCCGCCTTCTTTGAGGATGATGAAGGAAACGCCTGGCGGCTCTTCCCTTTCCTTGAAGGCTTAAGCAGTTTTGATTTGGTGCTTTCCGGGGAGCAGGCCTTTCAAGGCGCCCGCTCCTTTGGGTACTTTCTTGCTTTTCTCAGCGAACTTCCACCGGCTTCTATTCCGGAAATTATTCCCGCCTTTCACCATGTACCTTCGCGGCTGACATTATTTGAGGATCAGGTAAGCAGGCCATTTGAGGGAAGGGATCAGACTTGCCCGGCGGAAATCGCCTTTGTCCGACTACACGCAGATCGGATGTGTCAGTTTCAGCATCTGCAAGACCAAGGGGTGCTGCCTACCCGGCTCACCCATAATGACACCAAGTTCAATAATGTCTTGCTGGACAAAAAAGGCATCGGAAGATGCGTGGTAGATCTGGATACCGTGATGCCCGGGCTCGTCCATGCCGACTTTGGAGACGGAATCCGGACTGCGGCCAGCACGGCAAGGGAGGATGAAGCTGATTTGGCGCTGGTTGGTCTGGATCGGGAAAAGTTCCAAGGCTTTGCGGAGGGATATTTGTCGGTGGTACGCGACCTTCTGAATCCGGCGGAGCTGAGCCTGCTAGGTCTTTCCGGGGCGATGATGGCCTATTTAATCGGTTTACGCTTTCTCACGGATTATCTGGGCGGCGATGCTTATTATAAAACCACTTATCCGGAGCATAACCTGGATCGTGCCCGTAACCAGTTCCGATTGTCCCAGGATATTTTGGACCAACAAGATGAGCTCAATGCCTATATTCTCCCCCGAAAGTTTTATTCCTGAACCTTGACCTGCTCTGGCTTGCAGGCTAGAGGCTGGGCCCTAATCTAATCTCACATGACCACTTATTATTTACTCTTTTATCGCACGGTTGAAGGATTTATTGAAAAAAGGCAGGCCCACCGGGAGGCCCATCTGAGTTGGGTCAGGCAAGCCCATGAAAACGGTGATTTCATGATGGGGGGCGCCCTGGACGAGCCGGACAATGAGGCAGTTTTATTATTTCGAGGGGATAATCCGGAGACAGCCAAGGCCTTTGCTGAGGGCGATCCTTATGTGCGGGCAGGCTTGGTAACCTCCTGGGAAGTCCGCCCCTGGCGGGTAGCAGTAGGCGGAGAATAACTTCCTGGCCGGAGCTTGCGTACCTTTGGGAAAGTCATTTCCATGTCCCTTTCTCCTTATCAACAAAGCATACAAGATCTGCACCGGGCGGACCTTTACCTTCACTTTTACGAAGAGCTGATCACCGATGAGATCACCCGAAAACAGTGCACCTACATTGAAAAACATGCAGGGATCACCGGGCCGGTTTCCATCCTGGATTTGGCTTGCGGGCATGGTCGCCATAGTCGCTACTGGGCGGGACAAGGCCATGAGGTTACAGGCATCGACCTCAATGCAGCCTTCATTGATTTAGCTCGTAAAGAAGCAGAGAAACAGCAGATGGCGGCCAGCTTCCAGCAAGGAGACATTCTGGACCTTTCCCTGCAATCCTCTTTCGATCTGGCCGTCCTCCTCTTCAATAGCCTGGGCTTTTTTACCGAAACAGAAATTCTCACCCTTCTGGCTAAGGTAGAGGCAAGTCTTAAACCCGGCGGTTATTTTTGTCTGGATATCCAAAACCGGGACCGCTTGCTCGCTGGCTTGCAACCCACTTACCTTTCAGAAAAGGGAGAGGACCTGATGATTGACCGGATTAGCTTTGATCCCATCAGCGGCACCACCACCAATCAGCGGACTTACCTCAAAGACGGCCAACGCTTTGAGACGCCTTTCACCATGTATGCCTACCACTATGGAGACCTCAAGCGTATGTTAAAGGACAGTGGTTTCACGGTCGAAAAAGTACTGGGCGGTTGGCAGGATGAGCCTTTTGACCATAAAGCCAGGCGAATTTTCCTTATGTTGAAAAAGCAATAGCGTTTCATTTTTCCTTTAATCCTACTCCCATGGCCTATAGTGAACACCTTGCCGACCGCGTCCGGATGCGCCTCCATAATCGCGGTCAGGTAGAAGAGAAAAAAATGATGGGCGGATTGATTTTTATGGTCAATCAGAAAATGTGTGTAGGGGTGGATATTGACAAAAAGACGGGCCAGGATCGGCTGATGGTCCGGGTTGGCAAATTGAATTATGAAAGTCTGCTCGCCAAGGAAGGGAGTAGGATCATGGACTTCACAGGCAAAGTCCTGCGCGGATTCCTCTTTATAGGCCCTGAAGCCTTCGATGCCGAGGAAGATTTGGATTTCTGGATAGAAAAAGCCCTGGAATTCAACCAGATGCTTTAACGCCGATTCGGAGGCTGGGGTTCTGAAGCGCGCTTTCTCATCAGCATAGCAAGCTATTCTGATGAGAAAGGGTGAATTCAGGTTCCAAAAAGCGGGATGCTCAGACCAAAGGAAATGTCCGAACAAGCGCTTAGTTCTCCCGGACGATTTTATGAAAGTGCCCTCCCACCTGCAACACATAAATGCCAGCCGGAAAACGGTCTAATTGCAAAGCATGTTGCTGGCCGAGGCTTTTTTCCCTAAGCAATATTTTTCCGGAAAGATCGGTCAGAAGCAAGTCTCTCGGAGCCGCCTGATCCCATGCCAGGCGAACCATACCCTTGGTAGGATTGGGGTACAATTGGAGCGGGTCCGAGGCAAGTTGCTCAGGTTCCACCGAAGTAGTAGGCGAAAAAGAGCTTAATTCGTATTGGGACAAAAACGCCCATATTTCGGCAGAGCCGTCAATATCCAGATTGGTACCCGCAGAAATAAACACAGTCCCAGGCCAGGTATGCGCCCCTCCGGTGATTTTCAGGTGTTCAACGACTGTGCCGTCCAGCCCGCCATCATAAGTAATGCGTTCTACGGTGCTGCCATCAATCTGACTAAGGTTGGGAAGACTTACGGTGGTGGCGGTATCATTGCATTGGTTGAAGTCCTTCCAATAGGTCAAAATTTCGTCCATGGATTTGGAGAAAAAATTCCCATTGTAGGGAATGACGGGATCAACGGTACCGTGGATCTGCAAAATCGGGGTAGGATGCGCAGGGGTACAGTCGTTGAAAATCTCCGGGGTCATGGAACCGGTAACCGAAGCAATGGCTGCGATCTTATCTCCCAACTGGCAGGCCAATTGATAGCTCATAAACCCACCATTGGACATGCCGGTGCTGTACACCCGATCGGTATCAATCGTATAGCGCGCGGCCAGGGTATCGATCAGGTCCGAGGTGAAGCCAATGTCATCTATGGTACTGCCCACCGTCCAGCCCCCCACATTCCAGTGAAAAACACCGTTGAGCGGCATGCCCTGAGGCTGAACCAAAATAAACCCAAAGGAATCGGCCAGCGGACGAAAATCGCCATACAGCATTTGCTCGATTGAATTGCTGCCGTAGCCGTGGTAGTTCAATAAAAGGGGCACGGAGTCCTGACCAGTGTAGCTGGCAGGTACGTAGAGGAGGAAACTGCGGAACATTCCGTCGTGGACGATGGAATCTGGAAAGGTTTGCTGGCCCAGCAAATGGCAGGCATTCCCCAACAAACCAATAAAACTAAACAGCAGGAGCAGACTTCTTAGATAGGACATGGGCATATACTAGATTAAGTAAACCCGGCCCTACCTGGAATTGTTTGGTCCGGGTTCGCCTTCTAACATAGCCTTTTTTACACTTCTTTGGCAATGGAAAAGGTAAATTTACTGCCCTGATTCTCCTGAGAGTGGAGGACAATGGTGCCGCCGTGTAAGCGAACCAGCTTTTCACAAATGGCTAGCCCTACGCCCGTCCCATCGAATTCGGTTTTCGGATGAATTTTCTGGAACATGCTAAAGATCCGATGATGATGTTCAGGGGGTATCCCTATCCCCTGATCCCTGACCGAAAAATAGTGAAAATCATCATCCTGGTGATAGGTAACTTGGACCTTCGGTTGCTCCCCTTCCTTTACAAATTTCAGGGCGTTGGTGAATAAGTTCTGGAAGACTAGTTTCAATTTAATCGGGTCTGCCCTCAATGGGATCGGACCTGACGGTAGCTGAATACAAGCTCCCGTGGCCTTAATCGTAGGCGCAAGGTCCTGGAGAAGTTCTTCCAGGACTTTTTCAGCCTGGAGATCTCCCGGGGCCAGGCGGGGGTTTTCCCATTGAGCAAGGGCCAATAAGTCTCCTACCTGGCGATGAATGCTTTCCCCAGCCCGGGAAACAAAGCCTAACATCCGTTCCAGTTCCTCATGCGATAGGGTATCGCGTTGCTCCATGATCAGCCTACTAAAGTTGACCACGGTTCCCGCAGGTTGTTTAAGATCGTGGGAGAGGATGTAAGCAAAGCGCTCCAGTTCTTTGTTCTGATTGGCTAGCAGGCTATTTTGTTCAGAGATGACGGCTGCGGAATGACTTAGTTCTGCATGGAACTTTTCCAATTCTACATGGTGGGAACCCAGCGATTTGAGCAGCTTTTTATTCGACTTGTACAGGGAAAAAATGGTCCCTCCAAATAAGAGGCTAACCAAAGTGGCTAGCAGCAGGAATATGTTGAACCTGCGGGTAATCTGTAATTTTTCCTGATCAAAAGCCCGGCTTATGGCCAGCCGTTTTGACTTGGACCGCTCTTTCTCCAGGGCAATCTCATTTTCCAAGCGTTTTTGATTGTCAAACGCCTGAAGTTCTGCCTTGGTTTTGCCGATATGAATCAGCAGGTCCTGCATTTCCGTGAGCCCTTGCACATTCCCCGTTTTCTGATAATGCCGGGCCAGAAAATCCTGCGCCACTTCTACCGCTTGATAAGGCAGGCCTTCTCCATGCTTCAAGGCCTCCCGATAATGCAGGGCGGCCAGATCAGCCTGCCCAAATCCCCTATACACAGCCGCAATTTTGCTGTGAATTTCCCCATTTAAATGATCGATGACTCCATTTTTGCTGTAGGTGAGGGCTTTTTGATAGCATTCCAGAACCTGGTTTTGCTCTTTTTGCTCACCAAAAATCTCGGCTTTTATTTGGGCGGCGTAATATAGTCCGGAAGTATCCCCCAGTTGGGCCCACGTACGTTCAGCCTGATCGGCATAGGTCAGGGCCTGAGTGTAATCTTCCAGCTTAAGGTATACCCGAGCCAGATTCTGGTTGATGTAGCCCTGATGCATTTGATTTTTGAGGCTGTCCGTCAGAAAGCGTGCATCCAATAAGTATTTCTGAGCGAGCTGGAAATCGCCATTTTCCAGATGAGCCAAGCCCAGGTTGGATAGCACGTCTATCGTAAAGCCGGTATCCTTTTTCATCATGCTAGCTTCCCGGGCCCGATCGAAGTACAGGATAGCATGGGAATAGTCATGCTGAAGGTTATAAGTAAGGCCTAAAAAAATCAGATTTCTGATATAGTGAGCGCTTGATTCTGCGGACTGGTTAAAGAGGATTTCATTTGCTTCCAATAGGAGGGTCCGGGCAGACATGATATCTCCTTTGCTGTATTGCAGGAAGCCCCACCAGTTGAGAAAAAAAGGGTATGCTTTACAGGCCCGGAGTTGAGGAGCAGCCCAAAAATGCTGGGCTATTTCTTCGGCTTTTCCTTCGCGTAGATTTCCCCTTTCGAATAGTTCTTCTAAATAGGCTCCAAAAAACTGGCAGCCAATGGTATCGGGTTGGATATCGTCAACCGCCTCTACCCGAAAGGCAAAAAGGGTTTCTGCTCCAAAGAAGCAGAAGAAAATCAAGAGAGATAATCGGTGCAACATTTCCAAACCAGCAGTGAGAACTTATGCCATTTTATCCAAAATCATACCCATTTTCAACCCTCTGAGCAGAGAATTTAATACGGAAATCGAGTAGTTCATTCTGCTTTATTTTTACCAAAAAAGGATTTACCAACTACCAATTCTTTTTATTATTCAGTCTTTTTTATACCTAAAATTAAAAACTGGTCTCCTGTACATTGCTTTTTCAGCCCCTTTCCGGCCCCAAATCTGTAGGATCATGGGTTATCCAACCGAATGGGATGGGTGCCTGATACCTTGACACCAAATTCTTTTAATGTATTGATTTTTAGCGGATTATCCGTCAGCATGCGGATCGATCCTACTTGCATGTCCTGCAGGACTTTAGCTGCGCTTCGGAAATCCCGGGAATCTCTGGGAAAGCCTGCGGCTTCGTACGCCTCGGCCTGCTTCAGGCCTTGCCGTTTAAACGCCACACTATGCAGGAGGGCGAAGTGTCCATTCCCTTTGCCTTCCTGGTCCAGGAGCACGATGAGGCCCTTACCCGCGCGCTGAATTAATTGCTGGGAAACATCCATTTGTTCCTGACAATCGCACTCAATGCTGTTGAAATAGTGACCAAATACGCAAGAGGAATGTACCCGACAAAGGACGTCCTGGGCCCCTTTCAGGTCTCCCATACTCATGACGATCAGTTCTTTTTGTCCGTCGTAATAGAGGGTTTCCTGGAATAGACCATAGCGCGTTTTAAGGTTGCCGGTAGCCAATTTTACGATCATAGGAGGAAGCGTTGAATGAATAAGCGGACCAAATTTACCGATTCAAACGGAGAAGCCTACAGCTCGCCTTTTTTCCTGCCAAGTCCTGCTTGTTAGGCCATGATTCTGTAGCTAAACCTCCAGGTAGCGCCGCTCCATCAGCGGGGTGAATCCCTGTTTTTCCCAAAACTGGCTGGCTGATAATCCCTGTAAAACATACAGTTCTACCCGCTCAATCTGCTGCTCCCGGAACCAGCGCATGCTCTCATCGAAGAGCATCTGCCCCAGGCCTTTTCCCCGATGATGTTCAGAGATGTTTAGGTAACGAATCAAACCGATTTTTTCCAGCTCAAACCAGGGCGGCATGGGGGTAATGTAGGCCAGTAGATATCCCTGGATTTCTTCCTTTTCTTCTGCCACCAGTAAGCAGGTTTCCGGCAGCATGATTTGCTGGAGGAGTTGCTGCTGAAAAGCGGGCTCAGTGAGTTTTACAGGGTAGTAACCCGCATGCGTCTGATGGAGGAGCAGCATGAAGGCCTCCCAGAGGGCTTGGATGGCAGGCAAATCCTCGGGATGAGCAGGACGGATGGTCGGCATGGGTTCAGGATTAACTTCGTCCGTAGCGCGTATAATATAGCCGGGCGTTGACCTGATGGTCTTCCCCGGTCGCGATATCACTCAGTTTTCTTCGCAACATTTCATATACCGAAACGCCTTCAATGTGGTATTGAAGGGCCATATGCCAGCTCTGGACCGATAAGAGAATATGGGCCAGATTAGAAGAGGAAATGGATAAAGTAGTCTGTTCGCTTCCTTCGTCCAGGAACTGGAGAGGTCCGAGATCGAGGCCGGAAAAGTTTGCCTGATGGTCATAGCCATTGCTGCCGGGCAAGGCCCCGGCAGGCAGGAGTTTTTGTAAGAGGGTATCCAGGACTAGTTCGAAATCATAGGCCAGGATTAATCCGCCTTTTTTACACACCCGCTGGACCTCATCCAGCAAAGCCTGAGAACGAGCATAATACAAAGAGCCGGCGAAGGTGGCCAGATCGACTGACTGATCCGGCAAAGGAATTTGGGCATCCCGGATGCGGTCATAGCTTACCTGGGGATGCAGCAAACGCCGGGCATACATAGCCTCTGAGATTTCCATGCCTACCACCCGCTCACAGTAGCGACTGAGGGCAATACTGGAGTGGCCGGTACCACACCCATAATCCAAGCCTAGTGCTACTTTTTCCCGCCACCCGAGACATTTGTTCAGCACATAGGCATGCAGAGGGGGCCTATAGGCTGCATAATGATGAGCAGTTACAAGATCATATTCCTGATGCATGAGATTGGTTGAGCTTAACATCTACACAAAAAAGTAGGCTTGCTGCAGGTGGGCTTGAAGGATTTTATCTGGAATAAAGATACCAAGGAATTTGTTAACTCTTGGTTACCTTTTATGTAAAAAACCTGCTAAATATCCCCGTTCAACCTCAGGCGTAAACCGCAGGGCTCCCTGCCTCAATCCTCCTCCTCATCGAGGATGTTTTTCACCCGTCCGACTATGCCATCCGACAACATGACTTTAATGCCATGGGGATGCTGGGAAGATTTGGTGAGAATTCTTTTGACAAATCCTTCCGTCAGTTCTCCGGTCCGTTGATGGTGCTTCTGCACCACTTCAACCAGCTGTCCAATGTGGATGTTTTTGCGAAAGTTTCCGGATGCCATACCTATTGAGTGGATGAGCGCAAAACTAAGGGGAAAATACCGCTCAGGCAAGCGCGGAGGCTGCCTCTTGCCCTGCCGCCAGGCAATCGCCGACAGATACACCAGCCCGGAAATTGCCGATCAACTTGAGTCCGGGCGTGGCTTGCTCGGCCCGATCAAAGATGGCCCGATATCCCATATGCGCCTCACCATACTGCGGAATGGCTTTTTCCCAGAAATGCCAGTATTCAAAATCATGCTCGCCTTGGATTCCCATGAGTTGGCAGAATTCTTTCCGCGCCAGCGCAAAGGCCTCCTCACGGTCCCCCTTCTGCTCCATAGGGCGACGACCACCCCCGACAAACAAGGTAAAGAGTTCCGATCCTTCAGGGGCCCGATCGGCAAAAATGGCGCTGTTCCAAATTGCTCCCAGCAGGTTGACGCTTTCCAGTTTGGGAACCAGAAAGCCAAAGCCATCTCTGCTTTGGGTGATCTTATCGGCAGGAAAAGCCAGAAATAACATGCCCATAGGCACGTAAGGAATCTGGTCCATGGCTTGAAAGGCCTCCCCGGATAGCTCCTGGAGGAGAGCTCCCTGGGTAGCGGGCAGGGCCCAGACCACTTGTTTACTTTGCCATCGTTGCTTGCCTTCCGGCCCTTGGCTATCGATCAAAAATGCATCTCCCTCCTGCCGGAGGCTCAGGACTTCCTGGCGATATTGCATGCTCGTTCCAAGGTGCTCCGCCATGAGGCGGGGGAGTTGTTGCATCCCTCCCTGAAAAGAATGGATGGTTCTGGGACCAGGGCTGTTTTTTCGGGCGGCGGTCATGCCTTTGAACAAGGAGCCATGTTCCTGCTCCCAGGCCATGACCTGCGGCATGACAGCTTCCATGTTCATCTGGTGGGGATCTCCGGCATAGATTCCGCCTAAGACCGGCTCAACCATGTAGGCATAGGCTTCGGGTCCAAGGCGACGGATAAAAAAGTCAGCTACACTTTCTCCTTTCACGGTTTTTTTTCGGACAAAAGGCTCTTTGGCCAGGCGCCATTTTGCCTTGCGGCTCAGCAAGTCGGTGGACCAGATAAAGGCCGGGGAAGGTCGAACCAGGTGGAGTTTGCCATCGCGGACCAGATAACGGTTGCCAGCGGCGGCCAGCGCATCAATCAATTGGTTCTCCGCACCCAGGAGTTTCAGGACCGCCAGCAGTGCGGGATGATTGGCACTGGAATTCGCGCCAAAGTCAAGGAGATATGCTCCCTTTTTTACCGAAGAAATCACGCCTCCCGGCTCACTTTTTTTCTCCAGTACCGCAACCGACTTACCTTGTTCCTGCAGATAAAGCGCAGCGCTTAAGCCACTGAGTCCGGCTCCTAGTACGACTACGTCTACCGAGGCTTGATTCATGAAACTTTGGCTGGCTTACTGGCGCGGACATAGCCGGCCAATACATCTACCCAGTTATCGGCATCATTGAGACAGGGGATCATCGTGAAACTTTCGCCGCCTGCTTCCAGAAACTCTTCTTGCCCCTCCATCCCGATTTCCTCGATGGTTTCCAGGCAGTCAGAAACAAAAGCCGGACAGACAATGGCCAGGTGCTTAATGCCCTCGTCCGGAAATTCCTCCAATTGCTTGGCGGTGGAAGGTTTTAGCCAAGGGTCAGGCCCTAAACGGGATTGGAAGGAAACGCTAAACTGAGATTTTTCTAGTCCGAGTTTCTCTGCTACCAATTCCGTTGTGCGAAAAACCTGATGACGATAGCAATAATCATGGGCCTCGCTGGCTACCTTACAGCAGTTCTCTACCTTTAGACAATGCTGCTTGGTCGGATCACTTTTCTTCACGTGTCGCTCCGGAATACCATGGTAACTGAACAGCAGGTGATCCATTTGTTCCGGTAAATGAGGACGAATAGAGTCCGTAAGCGCTTCTATGTAGGTGTTTTCGTCAAAGAAGGCCTTTTGTGTGGTCAACTTCAGGTGAGGAAAATGTGCCGCAATCACTTCCTCGGCTTTGACGACCACCGTCTCAAAAGAGGACATGGCATAATGAGGATAGAGCGGAATCATAAAGACTTCCTCTAAATCAGGATTTTCTTCAAGTAAGGCCTCAATCCCTGCTTTGATCGAAGGATTTCCATAGCGCATCCCCAGGGCTACAGGTTCGTCCACCCTGTGTTGCAACTTAGCCAGGACCCGCTCACTGATCACCACCAGGGGAGAACCTTCTTCCCACCAGATTTTTTTATAGGCCTTGGCGGATTTCTTGGGACGGGTATTTAGGATGATGCCCTGGACCAGAAACTTTCTTAGCCACAAAGGCGCGTCTATCACGCGTTCATCCATCAGGAATTCATTCAAGTAGGTCTTGACGTCTTTTACCTCGGTGGAGTCCGGTGAGCCAAGGTTTACTATCAGGGTGCCACGAGTGTTTTCCATTCCTGCCATAAATCGTGTTGAGTTTCCTATTTGAGGTGAAGGCTCTAAATGCGAGCCATGATATATTTTTTAGGCGTAATGCCATATTTCCTTTTGAAGGCCGCGATGAAATGACTGGGGTTACTATATCCAATCAGGTCGCTTACTTCATTGACTTTGTGCGACTGCCGATCCAGGAGCTTGCGCGCATATTCCATTTTGTAATCCGTCAGGTATTGAAAAATGGATTTGCTGTAAATATTCTTGAAGCCCAGCTTAAGTTGGTGTTCGTTCAAGCCTATTTCCCGGGAAAGTTCTTTGATGCCCGGAGGATTGACCATGCGCTCCAGCAGAATCTTCTTTGCTAACCGGATTTTCAGGACGTTGTTTTCATCTAAGAGAAAAGGACAGTTTTCTATGTTGGCATCCGCCTCCTGATTGAAGTAGAGACTGAGCATTTCCCAAATTTTGCCCATGAAATAAACCCGGCGGTTAGAGGGCAAGGTCTTATCGTGGAACATCTGGTCCAGGACCAGCCTTAAGGCAGGTTTGATCGGCCGCTCTGCATAGAACTTTTTATTGATGTTTTCCTCCGTGAGGAAAGGCAGCTCTGATAAATCCTGTACAAAGAGCTGATGGAGGTGCTCTACGGTGATGTACAAGCATACCGCCTGGGAACCAGGAGATAAAATTAACTCCTGAGGCAAATCAGCCAAAGGATTGTAAAACAAAAAACCACTCCCCTGTTTGAGAATCTGGGTATATCGACCCCCGTAGAAGCTAAAGGTCATTTCACCAGACCTGCAGAAATACATCTGTATCAAGCGTTTATCAATGCTACCCAGAAAATGGACAGCTTCGGTGCCAGCATGATTGATCCAGTCAAAAGAGGTGTCAGGATTTAGATGATAATACTCCCATTCACATTTTTCGTTATTTTTTGAGCCAGGGAGAAAACTCAACGGAGAACTAGACAGCATGTTATATTCTTTTTCAGCACAAAAGTAACATTAAAAATGCGCGTTAGTTCAAAATTTACGCATATTTTGACAAAAAATAACGAATAAGCGAAAACAAATAACGCATCTTGCAAATTTTCTTACCAAGTCGTTAGTTATATTCCTTTTCGCGGCATTTTTTTCCTCAGCCAGGGTTTATTTTTGAGGTGTTACTAGAATTAGACGCTTTCATGGCCGAGAGCCCTCAAGAAATTTCAGCACAATTTTGCGCCGTCGGAATCAGCTTCCAACAGGCAGATATCGCTACCCGCGAGAGATTCAGCTTATCCGCAGATAAGCTAGAGGAACTTTTGTCCTCTGCCGCAGCGCTGGAACTGCAAGGCGTGCTTCCTTTATCCACCTGTAATCGAACCGAAATTTATGCCTGGGGCAGTGGCCCTGAGGTATTGAGCCGTTTGTTGTGCAGCTTTTCAGAAGGCAGTGAAGCAGAATGGCAGGAGAAAGGCTGGGCCAAAAGCGGTAATGAAGCCATGCTGCACCTCCTGCGAGTAGGCAGTGGTTTGGAATCTAAAATTCTGGGGGATTTTCAAATCATCGGACAAATTAAGAAAGCATTCCAGCTAAGCAAAGAGCAGGGGGTTTCCCATCCTTACCTGGAACGCATCCTCAATGTAGCCATCCGGACCAGCAAGCGGGTCAAGTCAGAAACTTCCCTGAGTCGTGGTTCGGCTTCTGTGGCTTTTGCGGCAGCCAGTTATATCCGAAAATGGTTGCCTGCACAGCAGCAGGCCGATATTCTCCTGATCGGAACCGGAGATATTGGCAAGGCGACCAGCTCCAATTTGCTCAAGCATTTTTCTCCGAAAAATATTACGGTCACCAACCGCTCCCCGGAAAAAGGGCAAGAGGTGGCTGCCAAATACGATTTAAACTGGGCTCCCTGGCAAGACCTGAAAAGCCAAATTACGCAGGCCAAAGTAGTGATTGTGGCGACAGGTGCTCCTCAGGCCATCTTACTCCCAGAAATGGTGCAGCTGGAAGAGGAAACACTTTTCCTGGACCTCTCGGTCCCACGCAACATTGATGCAGGAGTGGCTGAGGTAGCAGGGGCGACTTTGTTGGATATGGATGAGTTGGTAGCCCAAACCCAGCAAGTCCTGCAAGAACGTGCGGAAGAGGTCCCGAAGGCCGAGCAAATCGTTCTGGAAGAAGCGCACGGTTTTTTCAGTTGGATGAACGGGCGCAAATACGCCCCCATCATTCGGGCCCTCAAAGCCGAACTGCAAGAATTACACGAACAAGAGCTAACCGGTTTTCAACGAAAAAATCCTGATGCTGATCCCCAGCAACTGGAAGCTATCAGCAAACTGCTGATCCATAAAACTACTGGCCAACTGGCCAAGTTTTTACACCACCACCTGGACGACATTGATCCTGAATTGAAGTTGATGCGCAAGATTTTGGAGGAATAGGGAAAGCGGATGAAGAAAAGCTGGAAAATAGGGACCCGGGCGAGTAAACTAGCCATGTGGCAAACGCATAAAGTTGCCAACGCGCTACAACAAACCGGGTTTCAGGTGGACATAGAGCAGATTCATTCTGCGGGCGACCTCAATCAACAACAACCTCTCTACGAATTAGGCATTAGCGGGATTTTCACCCGTAGCCTTGACATCGCCTTATTAGAAGGACGGGTCGATCTGGCTGTGCATTCGCTGAAAGATGTCCCTACCCAGTTGGCCAAAGGGCTTAGCCTCGCAGCGGTCCTCCCCCGGGCTTGCCCCTGGGATGTGTTGATTCACAAAGCAGTAGCCCAGGACCTTTCGGATAAAAAAGGAACCATTATTGCCAGTGGGAGTTTACGTAGACGTGCTCAATGGCATCAACGATATCCCAGCCACGTCCTGGAAAACCTACGTGGGAATATTCAGACCCGGCTGCGGAAGCTGGAAGAACATGACTGGGCGGGCATCATCATGGCGGAGGCTGCCCTAGATCGCTTGGAAATGGACCTACAAGATCGGGTGGAAAGACTCGACTGGATGGTTCCGGCTCCGGCGCAAGGAATCATCGGCATTGTATGCCGGGAGGGCGAGCAGGACCTGATCTCGGCCCTACAGGCCATTGACCATGCCGAAACCCACGCCTGTGCAGAGCTGGAAAGGAGTTTCATGCGAACCCTGGAAGGGGGGTGTACCGCACCCATTGGAGGATATGCCCAGCGCACTGAAAAGGGATATTCCCTGGAAGGTGTGGTGCTAAGTCTGGACGGGCAGCAAGCGATCCGCAAAAGCTGGGAAGGCACAGGAGCCCCGAGAGACTTAGGCAGACAATGGGCACAAGAGATGTTGGCTGCTGGTGGAGCAGCACTCATGCAGGAAATCAGATATGTCACAGAAAAGTGAATACATCGCCACCCGGCAATTGTCGACCCAAAGCTTGGAGCAGATCCAAGCGGCTGGGTTACGGTTGCGCACTGTGCCCCTGATCGACAGCAGGCAGGTAAGGCTGGGGCGTCCGCTCGATGGCCTAGCTGAACGCTGGATTTTCACCAGTGCAAAGGCGGTAAAGTCTTTGTTAGCTCAGGATCGGCAGGCCTTTTTGGCAGCGGCGGCGGCTCGTACCCTGGCTGTGGTAGGAGAAAAATCGACCCGCCTGCTGAAAGAACAAGGCTTAACGGTGGCCGTTACAGCGCCTCAGGCTGAAGCCTTGACTGAGTTGCTGATAGCAGCATACGAACCAGGAGGGGCTACCTACTTTTGTGGGAACCGCTCTATGGAAACCCTGCCCAATCTGCTACAGTTTGCAGGCTTCAAACTGGAAACATATCCAGTCTACGAAACCTTGCTGATGCCTCAGGAGGTAAGTTGGAAGACTGCTAAGGGAGCTTTATTTTTTTCTCCCTCCGCAGTAGACAGTTATTTCCAAGAGAATAGCTGGCCAGTGGAAAAAACAGCCTTTGCCATTGGCACGACCACTGCCAAAGCGCTCGCGACAGCGGGCGTAAAGCAGATAGAGACCGCGGGCTACCCTTCAGAGGCGGCCCTCATACAGAAATTATTGACCTGGGAAAACGCACATGTTCCCGCCACGGACTAGTCCGTCTTTTGTTCATTCGAGTACAAGGAAAAAATGCATATGACCTCAGTTGAAACCCTCAACTTGCCCTACCAAAAGGAAACGCAACAAAGCTTGATGCTGAAGGCCCTGCGGGGAGAAGAAGTTTCCCGTCCTCCAGTCTGGATGATGCGACAGGCAGGTAGATACCTGCCGGACTACCTCAAACTCAAAGCGAAATACAGCTTCTTTGAGCGGGTAGAAAACCCTGAATTGGCAACCGAAATCACGGTTATGCCGGTGGATCAGGTAGGCGTAGATGCAGCCATTATTTTTTCGGACATTCTGGTGATCCCTCAGGCCCTGGGCTTTGAAGTTACCCTCAACCCTGGAGAAGGGCCTCGTTTGCCTCAGCCTATTGTCAGCAAGGAACAGGTGGATCAGATTGTGATGCCTGACATTGCCGATCGCCTGCATTATGTGATGGATGCGCTGACGCTGACCAGAAAAACCCTGGCTGGACGGGTACCCTTGATAGGGTTTGCTGGTTCGCCCTGGACGCTGCTGTGCTATATGGTCGAAGGGCAAGGTTCCAAAAACTTTGCGAAAGCCAAGGCCTTTGCCTTTCAGCAGCCGGAGGCGGCGCATGCTTTGCTCAACATTCTGACCGAAGCGACCATTACCTACCTGAAAGCCCAAACGCGGGCTGGAGCGGATTTGGTGCAGGTGTTCGATTCCTGGGGCGGTCTACTCGGACCGGATGATTTCCGGACTTATTCCCTGCCCTACCTGAAGCGGATCGCTGAAGCGGTAGAGGAGGTACCGGTCATTTTGTATGCTAAAGGTGCCTGGTACGGATTGGAAGAAATGAGCCAAACCACCGCCTCTGGACTGGGGATCGACTGGAATACCCGCCCGGAAATTGCCCGTCAGCTCGCAGGCCCGGACATCACCCTGCAAGGGAATCTGGACCCGAGTCGCCTGCTTTCTCCCATTCCTGAAATTGAAAAACATACCAAGGCCATGCTCAAAGGCTTCGGTAAGCAACGATACATTGCCAACTTAGGACACGGCATACTTCCCAACGTGCCGGTCGATCACGCTCGTGCTTTTATTGACACCGTTAAAACGTATGGTTAATGAACACAAAAGCTGATTTTCAAGCCTACATCCTGGAGCTACAGGACCGCATTTGTGGAGCGCTGGAAGCCCTGGATGGTGAGGCAACTTTTCAAGAAGACCCCTGGGAAAGACCCGGCGGTGGCGGGGGAAGAACCCGGGTCATTCGCGGTGGCCGCGTATTTGAAAAAGGCGGGGTCAATACCTCTTCGGTTTTTGGGGCACTTCCAGAAGTGCTGCAAAAGCAACTGAAGGTGGAGCAGGCACAATTTTTTGCCTGTGGCCTTTCTCTGGTCATCCATCCGCAATCTCCCATGGTCCCCACGGTACACGCCAATTTCCGCTACTTCGAGTTGTATGATGCGGATGGTAACCGAAAGGACTGTTGGTTTGGCGGCGGCATGGACATGACGCCCTATTATCTCTGGCAGGAAGATGCGGTGCATTTTCACCAGACCATCAAAGCGGCTAGTGAGCCTTTTGGTACGGAACTTTATCCCATGTACAAAAAGGCCTGTGATGAATATTTTTTCAATGCCCACCGACAAGAAGCCCGAGGCATAGGCGGCGTATTTTATGACTACTGCCGCCCAGGCAAGCATGAGTTGGATGAGGGACAGTGGCATGCTTTTTCTCGAAAAATGGGAGACACGTTTTTACCGGCTTACTTACCGATCGCAGAGCGTCGTCAGCATGAAACCTATGGGGAAGCAGAAAAAACCTGGCAGGAAATCCGCCGGGGTCGCTACGTGGAGTTTAACCTGATCCATGACAAAGGCACTTCTTTTGGCTTGCGGTCTAATGGCCGGACGGAATCTATCCTGATGAGTTTGCCTGCCACGGTGAGGTGGGAATATAATCACCATCCGGAGGCGGGGTCTAGAGAAGCGGCTTTGTTGGAGGATTTGGTACCGAGGGATTGGGCTTCTGTTACGCTTAATAGTGTGCAGGGGTAATTTTTTTCAATCTCTTTTCATCTTTTTTGATATTTCTCCTTTCACTTTTTTAGAAAAGGTATTTCTTCCACTTTTTTTAGAAAAAGTTTCTTTTCCACTTTTTTTAAAAAAAAGTGGAGCAAAAAAGCGCAGCGCCCATCGGGATTCGGGGCGGCCAGTGCGGCTGGCTTTGGGCGCTG
>JBCBGC010000156.1:0-18188 GCA_038527215.1 Bacteroidota bacterium | reverse complement strand
CCAGCCTTAAGCCTCCCCAATGGGGAGGCTTCTTTGTTTTACCCCCCACCTCCTGTGCAAACTTCCCAGGCCTCGCCAGATCCCTCCTCGCAGGACAAAAAGCCTCATTGCATAGAATCCTTGGCACTTTTTCCTTATTTTCTGAGAAACTACAAATCACTACTGCAATGAAAAGTTTTTTCATACCCGCCGTTTTATGCCTCCTTTGCTGTCTGCCCCTGCTAAGCTTAGGCCAGAAGGCAAAAGATCGCATGATCAAAGAACTGGAAAAGGAAAAAGGGAAATACACCCGAATTGCTACCAGCATCTGGCAATATGCGGAGGTCGGATACCAGGAAGAAAAAAGCTCGGCTTTGCTCCAATCTACGCTTAAAGAAGAGGGATTTGAGATCAAGGCCGGCGTAGCAGGCATGCCAACCGCCTTTATCGCTAGTTATGGCAGTGGCAGTCCGGTGATTGCTGTGTTGGCTGAATTTGATGCCCTGCCAGGCCTCTCCCAGGATACCATGCCCACCCGTTCCAAAATCGAGGGCAAAGTCTCCGGACATGCCTGTGGCCACCATCTGTTTGGTACCGCTTCGGTGGCGGCAGCCATCACCACCAAGAATTGGATGCAGAAAAACAAGATAGCAGGAACCTTACGCCTGTATGGAACCCCTGCCGAGGAAGGAGGAGCGGGTAAGGTTTACCTGGTCAGAGATGGCTTTTTCAAGGATGTAGATGCCACCATTCACTGGCACCCAGCCGACCGCAACCTGGCCAATCCTGGTAGTTCTTTGGCCAACAAATCTGCGAAATTCAGATTCTATGGTAAGTCTGCCCACGCTGCAGGGGCTCCACATAAAGGCCGCTCAGCCCTCGATGGGGTAGAGGCCATGAATGATATGGTCAATATGCTGCGAGAACATGTTCCCATGGAAACCCGCATCCACTATGTCATCACCCGCGGCGGAGATGCCCCAAATATTGTACCTGAGTTTGCCGAAGTCTACTACTATATCCGCCACCCGGATGTAGAAACGGATCGGCAGATCTTTGAGCGAGTGGTAAAATGTGCAGAAGGAGCAGCTTTGGGCACAGAAACCCGCATGGAATATGAAGTCATTCATGGCTTGTATAACCTCCTCCCGAATGTTACCCTTTCGCGCCTCATGCACAAAAATCTGTCTCAGGTTGGGGGCTTTACCTATACGGAAAAAGAAGTGGCTTTCGCAGAAACCATTCGGACCACCCTGGGGGATAAGTTGCCTGAAATTAGTTCTACGGAAAAGGTATTGCCATTTGAAAATGCAGTCAGAAAGGGCGCCGGATCTACGGACGTAGGAGATGTAAGTTGGGTAACGCCTACTGCGGGTTTACGAGCTGCCACCTGGGTACCTGGTACACCAGCCCATTCCTGGCAAGCGGTAGCCTGTGGGGGCATGAGTATTGGCATGAAGGGCATGATGGTCGCTGCGAAAACCTTGGCTCTCACGGCCCACGATTTATTTACAGATGCGGAAGTCCTGGTAAAAGCCCAACAGGAGCTAAAGGAACAAGCCGGACCAGATTTTACCTACAAAGCCTTATTGGGAGACAGACCTCCTGCCCTTGATTACCGAAAGTAAGGTTTTTAAATGGATAAGCTGCTGATATATAGCCAATTGAATGAGGTGAGACCATTTTGTAAAGTTTTGCAACAAGCTTGATAGGGAAAAAAAGTAGGAAGCGCTTGGTTTGTGGATGTCATCCGACATGAGTGCGGATGCCTCACGAACAAACCTTTAATCGCTTTTACAATGAAACATCTCATTTTTTCGCTAGTCTGCTTGTGCGCAAGTATTTCTTTTAGCCAGGCCCAGGTAGAATATTTACCTACCACTGCCCAGCCTTCCCCTCAGGCGGAATCCCTTACCCAGCTAGGACAGCAGTTCTTTGAAAGGCTGGTGACCGCTAAGTTAGAGGGGGCTGCTATCTTGATGGCTGAGGACTTTCAGTTGATAGGCCTGGGTGAAAAGCCCTTAGATAAGGCAGCTTATGTCGGGATCTGGAAAAGGTACCACGAACAAGCCCATGATTTGGGGATCAAAGAATTGGTGCTGGTGCCCATGAAGATGACGCAAAATGGACAGGAGCAGGACGTAATTTTGGCCTGGGGGGAAGCCAGATGGACGCCCCATCAGATGGAAAAGCCGATCGTTTCCTGGATGCACATGGTGATGATTGTCAAAGATGGCAAACTTTCGTTGATCTATAACTTTGAAGATCAGCTGCCCCAAATGCTCCAAATGGGCTTTACCCTAACCCCGCCAACTGGCTATCAAGGGGATAATTAAAACTGGAATTTTCCCATCGCCAGCAGTCAAAAAAGGCTGCTGGCGATTTTTATTTCCGTTTTTGGCACCTTTTTGGCAGAGAAAAAGCTGAAGAACAGATGTTGATGTGCTGAAGATGAGGGACTTGGTTTCCCCATTGTAAAGAGAGTTAGGGTAGGGGCTTCATGGCTTATTACCCTATCAGAATATTCAGAGAAATAGGAAATTTTGGTACACTCTCAGTTTTTTTTACCTTGATATTCTACTACTCCTATTTTTTGACCTACCCAAGCGTACACACCCCCTCCCATCATGGATAAAAAGTATTCCTACCTGCAAAAGTCTATTCCTGTCGTTCCTCGTACCGTCAACAAAACCAAAGTTCAACAGCAAAATAATGGAGCTGAGGAAGCTTTAGAGGCTGAAAGCCTGGCGGCTGAGGATTTTCTTCCTAACTGGCTTAATGAAGAAAAGAAGATTAAAGGCTGGCGCAAAATCAGACAGAGCCTTGGCTGGAACCAAAATAACTATCACCGCTATAACCTCCTCAATGAGCGGGCACGCTTCATCGAACTAGCCCGTTACTTCCAAACCTTCGCAGCTACGGACCCCAAAAGGGCCAAAGGTCTGGGGATTGCGGATCTCTTGAAAAAAGCCAAAGCTGGTTTGGAGCAGGAGAACCCCAACAATCTATTGGAAATTTCCACTACCCTGGATTTGGTTGACCGCTACATGGTCTGGCTGTATCCGCAAAACAACCTGAACGTATTTGCCCGAAGGCTGGAGCTGGACCTAAAAGCAGAAAATCACCATTTCAGCACGGTGGTCAGCAATGCCCTGAACACTGGTAGCGCGGATGACGAGGATAAGCGGGAACTGTTAGCTTCCACCCTGGATGAATATAAAGCCTTGGCCAATAAAGAAGCGCTTTTTGACAAAATCAGCGCCGGGCTGCAATTACAGCGCTTGCAAATGCTGCGCAGGTTTGGCCTGGCCATCCTGGTGTTGTTTTTGGCGACAGCCACCTTTTTCTCCCGCTACAATGCCACCATGTGGGAAGATAGCGTATTCTATCAGGTAACCCAGAGCGCTGCTGCTGCTCCGGCAGAGGCCATGGCTGCAGCTGATCCGATCATTAGAGGAGAAAACTCCCCTGCTGAAGCAACGCCAACGGAAGATCCCGCTGCCAGCCCAGCGGTAAGCCCGGAAACGGATACTACAGAAGAGGCAGAGGCTGAAGCCGTTGCGGTGGAGCCAGCGGCTCAGCCAGCCGCCGCGACCAGGTCTGCTAGCCTGGCTGTTCCCGATCCCACCCAGCAGGCACCCAAAAAGAAGAGCTGGTTATCAGAGGGTGATTATTCCCTGGCGCTTTTACCGCTTGGCTTGATGTTAATCGGTGGTTTCGGCGGCTTTTTCAGTGGACTTCTGCAGATTCGATCTACCAAGGTTGGCTTGCTGGAATACCAGGAAAGTAGGTTGAAGTTTCAGCTGAAACCCATTTTAGGTGGAATTTTAGCGATGCTGGTCTTTCTCATGCTCAGTTGGGATGTGCTCCCAGGCATCAGGATTGAATCCGCTGGTACCTTTATCGTGCTGGCTTTCGCCGCAGGTTTCTCCGAAAGATATGTACTGAACTTATTGAAAATTGATGGGGATGTGCCAGAACCCGCTGGCGACAGCGCTAAAGTGATTACCCGCAACGGACCCACGGCGACCGAAGGAAATGGATAAACTGTCCTGAGGTTTGAAGTATACTGAAAGGGGAATCCACAGGGTTCCTCTTTTTCTTTAGGGAAAAAAGAGAAATAATAACTGTACCAGCAGGATCTTGGCAATGAGGGCTAGGGGAAACATGAGGCCGTATCCAATGCCCGGCAGTTGGTTTTTACTTCTTTGCTGGACAAAATCCAAGATGGCGGGTTGGTTGGCAAACATGCCCATCAGGATGGTGAAAGGAATGCGGAACATGCGGTAGCCCACCCAAACCATCACCAGGACGGTCAGCATGCTGACCGCGGTGCCGGCCAAAAATACCCATCCTGCACCTCCTTCGGAGAAGGTTTCGAAAAAGGTATGACCTGAGCGAATGCCAATCCCAGCCAACAGAAAGATCAGGCCTATTTGGCGGAGGGTAAGGTTGGCACCATAGGGGAGCGTCCAAACAATGGAGCCAGTCCGCCTCAGATTACCGAGAATCATCGCCACGATTAAAGGTCCACCTGCATAACCCAATTGAAAGCGCAGCCCCCCTGGTAGCTCGAAAACGACCATGCCGAGAATCAATCCCATGGCCATCCCCAGACCAAAGGAGAAGAGGTTGATATGGCTAAGGGCATGATACGAATCCCCAAACAGGTCCATCAAGCCTTTTACATCTTTGCGACGGGCTATGAAGCGAATACGATCCCCCAGTTCCAGGACGGTATTAGATTGGGCCAGGAGGTCGCTATCTCCGCGACGAATGCGGCTTACCACTGCTGCGAATTTTTCGTCCAGGTTCAACTCTCCGAGTTTTTTACCAGCAACCTCAGGATTAGAAACAAAGACCCGTTTGTGCTGATATTCCAGGTCGTCTTCCTGGAATACATTGTCGACCCTGCTTCCCGCCATTTGTACAAAGGCCGCAATGGCTTCTTCAGACCCTGCGACCCGTACATAATCACCGGGCTCGAGCGAAGAACCCCAACTGGATAAAAAGGTCTCATCGCCGCGTTTGATTCGGCCAAAGACGAGATTGGTAGACAAATCCCGTTTCAGGTCCCGTAGCGGTATATGGCAAACCTTTTCCTGATCAATGCGGAGGGAGGCGTTTTCTATTTGTTGGTTGATGGGATAAATGTGGTTCAGGGCTTTTTGCTCTGCTTTGAGGTCTATCCGGAGCAATTTTTCCATCAGGACCAGCATCAGCATCACCCCAAGGACTCCCATGGGATAGGCGAGAGAATAGCCGATGACGGCATCATCCAACATGATATCCACCGTTCCCTGCTGGCTTTGGGTAATGGCGTTGAGAAGGCCTGCCAGGGCAGCAGTACTGGTACTGGTTCCGGCATAAATTCCGGCGGTGGTGGCACTGGATAACTGCCAGATCAGACCGGCCACAATCACCAGGAGGAGGTGGAATAAGATCATGGCGAGGATAAACCCCAGCTCCTTATAGGCTTTTTTCCGAAAACTCCCGAAAAAACCAGGCCCACTGCTCAAGCCGATAGAATAGACGAAGATCGCTAATCCCATCAATAAGACGATTTCAGGGATTTTGAGGGCGGGATCTAAAGCGCCGATCCCCAAGCCTACGAAGAGGACGGCTGCTACCCCCAATTTTGCTCCACCAATTCTTATGCTACCTATCAGGTAACCTAATCCCGCTACCGTAAAAAGCAGCAAAAGCGGATTTTGGCTAAGAAAAGTAATCATCGTCCCGAAGCTTGTCGCGAAACTAATTCCTACTTAATTAGCTTCCAAACCGGAGACTCATCGAATGGCATATTCGTAGTGGATCGCTTTTTGGCCGGAAGGATCAAGAGGATGATGGCCAAATTGATGGCAGGCATGATCGGGACCATGCTGGTGCTGATGAAGAAAGCCCATGTAGGCCTGAGATTGCACCACGGCGGTCTCAAAGTGCCCAAGTTCATGGCGTAAAGTGGCCAGGTCTTCCCAGACAGAGACGTTGATAACAATCGCATGATCAATCTGCGGCAATACTTCCACCCCTTTGATCACTTCCCTGCGAGCAAAGGAGGTAGGAGGATGGTATAAGCTTCGACGATAGACAATTAAGGTCTCTCCCACATAATCATGCCCTGTCAAGGGCGTAAAGGACCCGATAAATGCCCGAATGGCCTGCCCGTTTTCATTTCGAATGGAGGCGAGATGCGCAAAAAGCGCGGGATTGGTGGACCTTAAGTCGCTGATTCTCCGTCCGGTGTAAACCGCCATGGTTTTATAGCGCCGATACAATTTCCGGACGATTTTGTAGGTTTTTTGGATAGAGGCTAGTTGAGGAGAATTTTCTGACTTTGCGACCATCAGTTGGCCTTTCCAATAAGAAAGCTGATGATAGAGATGATCTCTGCGAATAGCATCCCCATTGATCAGAATTTCTTCCGTGCCCTCGGGATTTTCAGCCGTAAAGTCCTCAGGATAAGCATGGGCTGAGATGGAAAACATAAGCATCAATATCCCGAGCCCTTTGAAAAGGAGGCGTTTCCTGGGATGAGATGTTAGCTTATTGTAAATCAACGAGGCTGGTATTAAACTTATGTTTACTATTTGGTAACAATAAGTTAATATACGAAAATTCTTTTTCACGGGTTGGCTGATTGCGCATAATTGCCCAAAATCTTCTATCGGTAGGGATAAGGCCTGGATTAATTTGGTGCAAAAGGGGATTCTGCTAATTTGCACCCTGCCCGTTCTGATTGGATTTTTAACGAAAAAATTCCAAACCAAGCCAAAGGGTATACCCCTTGAAACATTCACTCCATGCACTATGGCTAAAGCGAGAAAAGCTGCCCAGAAAAAGATTTTCGTCCTGGACACATCCGTCATCCTCCATGACAATAATGCAATCAGGAATTTTGAAGAAAATGACATTGCCATTCCTATTACTGTGCTGGAGGAGCTCGATAACTTCAAGCAGGGAAATACCAACAAGAATTTTGAAGCGCGGGCCTTTATCCGATTCATTGACCAGATATCAGGGAAGTTTACCCTGAGGGACTGGATTCCTATTGACAAGGATGAATCATTCGGTCTGGGAAGGCTCAAGGTGATCATGCCGACCTCGGACTTACGGGTGAATGCGGAAAAAGTATTTGATGAGCGTAAGCCGGATCATAAAATCCTCAATGCTGCGCTCTCCCTGCAGACTGAAGAGAAAGATGCCAAGGTAGTCCTGGTGACCAAAGACATCAATTTGCGCTTGAAAGCGAAAGCCCTCAGTATTCCTGCGGAAGACTATGAAACGGGCAAGATCAAAGACGTTTCGAATCTCTATACCGGACGTACCCAGCAGGAACACATCTCTTCAGACCAAATCAACAAGATATTTGAAAAAGGGGCCATTCAAGCCACGGAGATTTTGCAAGAGTCTCCACTGGATAATCATTATTACATCCTTAAGAACGGTACCCAATCTATCCTCACCTTTTACAATGCCCAAAGTGGGAGCCTGGAAAGAGTAGAGAAGCGGACGGCTTATGGGGTGAAGCCAAGAAATGCTGAACAGGCCTTTGCCATGCATGCCATTTTCCGAAGGGATGTCAAACTGGTGACCATACAGGGGGGAGCTGGTACGGGAAAGACCCTCCTGGCCCTTGCCGGAGCCCTGGAACAGCGCAGAGACTTTCGGCAGATCCTGGTAGCCCGGCCGGTCGTTCCTTTGAGTAATAAGGACATCGGCTACCTTCCCGGTGATATCAATTCCAAATTGAATCCCTATATGGAACCCCTCTGGGACAATTTGAAATTTGTCAAAAACCAATTCAAGCCTTCAGAGAAACGCTTTCAGCAAATCGAAGCCATGCTGGAAAGCGAGAAAATCCTGATTACCCCGCTTGCCTATATCCGAGGCCGAAGCCTTTCCAAAGTCATCTTTATCATTGATGAGGCCCAAAACCTGACCCCACACGAGATCAAAACCATCATTACGAGGGCAGGGGAGGAGACTAAGCTCATTTTTACGGGCGATATCAATCAAATTGACACACCTTATCTGGATGCGCAGAGTAATGGCCTCTCTTATGTAATCGATAAATTGAAAGGAAAGCCCTTATTTGCGCATGTAACCCTGGAAAAGGGCGAGAGATCAGAATTGGCTAATCTGGCCAATACTTATCTGTAAAAAAGGGGCGTTTTCTCTTGTGGAAAATCTGCTTTAATCGACCTAGCCTAACTGCCTGATTATGAGGCTTTATGCATCGCTAGTGTCAGGGTTATGCACAGCTGTGGAAAAATAATCCTTTGAATTGTGGAAATGGGGATAATTTGGTGGATAACTTCGGGTTCAAAAAATTGCATTAGGTGTAATTTATGAAGATATTAGATTCATCGAGCGAGGGATAACAGATTGGTTATTAGAAGCATGTCTCTCGCAGTTTCTTCGGAAACCGTTTTTTGAGATGTTTGTTCTTTGGTTTTCGTCTGAGAAAATCAGAAGCATCGCTAAGGTGAGCTCTACGGAGTGGGATAGCGTAAGCTACGGTTTACGATCATCCGGAAGGAGGTTAACTGATTCAGTTTTCTGACTTTTAGCTAAGGTGGCTTTGCTCAGATTGGACCATCATTCAATGTGTCTACGGATGCGAATAATGGTCAGATGCAGCTCCCAGGTCTTCGGACAAGGGAAATACATCCCAGCCAGGTCGCAAGACTGGTTCTTGGGAAAAGCAGATAGAAGAAGCCCTCGGGCCGATTCGATTTGATTGGAACAAGAAGGATGCACGTACGTCGATTTCATCTTAGGAAGGAAGAGGATGCGGACATCAGCTGGATATCTGGAACGACTGGCTGGAACGTTGGCCATGCCTTCGGGCATTGTCCTTGGACAAGGATCAACGCGAAAGTCTTCCGCTGTGCTGCGTGAGCAGTGGGCGGGAAATGTGTAACAGTAGCTCGGCGCTATGTTTATGCTACGGCTAAATATGGTGAAGCGGGAATACTTCCAAATAGGTAGTGTTCCCGCTTACTGTTTTTATACCCTGGGAGAAACATGAGGATCAAGGCCATAGAAAAATGCGTCACCCTCCTCAGAGGATGACGCATCTTGTATGATGTTTTTGCTTATCGGGCTCGAATAAACTTCCTCAATTGATCCTTGCTGACAAGGTCGCTTTTAAGCGTATGTAAGCTACCACCCGTGTAGTAGGCGATCTCCGCGTAGTGCGGATTAATGCGGCCCCGTACATCGCAGACGATGACATGAATGGGCCGATCTATTTTCTCTAATAGTTCCAGATCACGCACATCACTCTTATTGTCCGCAATGAGAATGATGTCCCGATATCCCTCCAGATACTGGATGCCTGTAAGCAAGGCTTCGATATCGTTTTCCTCGGGATCCCCGCCATCCCCTTTCTTCATCACAAATTCCATGGTTTCTACCAGCTCTTCGATTTCATTGCTTCTGGAGCGGTATACTCCCCCTGTCCTGCCTGGCTTTTTCTGCCAGGTCTTTTTCTGGTTACCGTCGTTGAAAAAAACCACGTGTTTTACCCGATCAGGATAGACCAGTTGATTGAGTTTGTGCCAGATGACCAACTGAACTCCGTGCTTATACATACTCCCCGTCCAGTCTGTGACCACCAGCATATCGTCCCAATTATTTCGATCAAGGATTTTGAATACGGTAGAGTCCCTGGAGGAGATTTTCCCGGAGACCATTTCCTGCAATTGTTGGGGTCGGCGGATTTCCTCCACAAATCTTTTTCGCTTAGGGCGAAATTTGATCACAAATCCGTGAAAGTATTTTTTCGCTTCCTCTTCTGTGTCGCATTGGGTCTGCAAATACATATTCCATTGGACCTTGGTATGCTTCAAGGTGGAATCCAGGGCAAAAAGGTTGGTTAGCCGGTCTGATAATAGCTGATGGTAATCAGTCCGCCAGGCTTTAATGTCCTCCGGGTATTTGGTAAAGACGAGATCTACCGCGTAGGCGATATGCGTCTCTTTCAGCTTGGTCCATTCACTGGCGTTTCCCAATTCAAATTTCGCATACTCCATGCGGAGCGCCACTTGTTGCGTATAATCTGAGAAACGATAAAAAGGAATCTCATATCTGCTGAGTTCAATACCCGCAAAATAGATTTTGTCATCGTCGGCCCAGAGGCTTGGGCCAATCATTAGAAGGGAGAGGAATAATGAGAATACGCGAGATTTCATAATTACCTGACCTGGAGACTACAAAAGAAAAACTTAAATTACAGTCTGATAAAATTACAAATCATGTAATAAAATTGCCGCTTTTCTACTTTCGACCGTTAAAATTCCTACATAAATGGACGAAAGCTTACCATGAACTTACCTCGTCAAAAATGATTTCTCTGATCGTTTGATAACTGATCTGATGTGTGTGTTTCTGTTTATTATACCATTTGGCGTTGTGGTCTTGCAGGGAAACTGATTGATTCTCAGCGCCCAAAAATGTACCTGAGTGGGTGCTTTGATCCCACTTCACTAGCTGTACCGGCTGATTTATCAGTTTAGGAGCCCAGCTTTCCAGTTCTTCGGGACTGATTCTATGACTTCGTTTACCCATTGCTTTACCTAATTTAAATACGGTAAGAAAAAAAGGAAGTTGAATCCAGGGAAAAGCTAATGCCTATAGGTCCCCTAGAAATGGCCTGACTACGATATCCTCTACCACGGTCCTTCTGCTTACCGTACAAGCATTCCAGATAATCTCAGCGATATCCTCTGGGGGCATCAGACGTTCTGCCGGTACGTCTACGCCATCCCAGGAAGGCGTCTTGACGGCCCCCGGCATAATACTAACGACGCCAATGCCATGTTCCTTCATTTCCTCCCGCAGGTTTTTTGAAAAACCCAGTAGGGCGAACTTAGAGACACTGTAAGCCCCTCCATTGGCATAGGCTGTCAAACTGGCCACGCTGCACATATTGACAACCATGCCTTGCTTGCGGGCGATCATGGCCCCAATTACCCCTTTGGTGAGATAATAGGCACTGTCCATGTTGGTCCGCATCATGGTCTCATATACCTCGTCTTCCTCGGCATGCAGTTGCCCTGGTTGATAGGTCCCTCCATTATTGATGAGAATATCCAGGGCTCCGAATTCCTGGTTGAGCTGCTCGGCCAGGGCCTTTACGGCTGTTTTGTCCGAAATGTCACAGGAAATCGTATGCAACAATGGCATTTCTGCCTTGGCTCGCTCAAGTCCTTCCTTGCCACGCGCACAAATGATTACGTCAAAGTTCTCCTGGTAGAATTTTCTGGCGATGGCCAACCCAATCCCCTGGGAGCCACCTGAGATAAATATCTTTTGCTTCATAATGCCAAAGGTAGAGAAAAGTTACAGTTGCATCCCTCCGCAATTATCGCTTTTTTCGTGCCTGATTCCTTCCTGTTCCCTGTTCTGAGCCCAAGTCGCTCATCTATACTGGCAATATCAAAGCATTTCGTTGACTAGCTTTTTCTTCCATATTGGCCGTTACATCATGCTATTGGGGAATATGTTCCGCAGTTTGGAGCGTTTTCCCATCTACTATCGGCTTACCCTGTCAGAAATTGTCTCCTTTATCGGAGGCAGCTTAGTCATCGTTACCGTTATATCTGTATTTATTGGAGCGGTAACTACCCTACAGATTGCCTATCAATTGGTAACAAGTTTTGTCCCGCGTTCGGTCATTGGGACCATTGTATCGGTAACCACCTTATTGGAATTATCTCCTACGGTGCTCAACTTCATTCTGGCGGGCCGCATCGGTTCCAAAATTGCTTCCGAAATCGGGACCATGCGGGTAACAGAGCAAATCGACGCCCTGGAAGTCATGGGGATTAATTCTGCTGCTTATCTGGTTTTGCCTAAAATTGTGGCTGGTCTGATTTCCATTCCGGTTTTGGTAACCGTGTCCGCTTTCCTCGCCCACTTTGGAGGAATTGTGGTCGGGGACCTTGGAGGGGCAGTGACCATGTCAGAATTTAAACAGGGTCTACAGGAATACTATGAGCCTTTTCCCGTTATTGTCATGTATGTTAAGGCCTTTACGTTTGGCTTCCTGATTACCTCGGTCTCGGCCTATCAGGGATTCTTTACGAAAGGGGGAGCCCTGGAAGTAGGGGCTTCAAGTACCAAAGCGGTGGTCTACAGCTGTCTGGCCATGGTCTTTGCGGACTTTCTGATCGCTCAACTGATGCTTTAACTGCCCTGAAAGCGCTTTTCGCTTTTCGCCTAACGAATTCTGGCTGCTAAGGCCCGAATCCTCAAAGTCCTTCCCAAACGTGCTCCGATGGTCTTAATTTTAATTCCATCTTGAAATCCGTAATTTATCCTGGAGGATATTACTGGCTTATTATCAACCACATAACTACAACCCAGCCCCGGCTGCGCAAAGTTCCCTATTATGACCAATCAGAAAACGCTTCTATTAGCCTTAAGCCTTTCTCTGCTATGTGGCTTATTCGGAAGTATGTGGTGGTTTAGCTCCCCGCACCACCCGACCTTCAACCCCTACAATCCTGCCTTCGATCAGTATCTCACCGCTTACACCACCGGTGAAATATCTCGAAAGTCGACCATCAAACTCCGTTTTGTAGACCCTTTGGTGTCCACAGAGCAAGTAGGAGAGATCCTGCCTGAATCTCCCTTTGAATTCAATCCTGCGATTGCCGGTCAGGCCCGATGGCTCGATGCCCAAACACTGGAATTTATTCCGGCACAGCCTTTACCTTCCGGCCAGGTCTTTAAGGCTACCTTGGACATGGAATCGCTGATCAGCGATTTGCCTGAGGCTTTAACTGCTTTTAGCTACCAGTTTGCCACCCGTCGAAACGATTTCCAGGTCAGCCTGGTGGAAAATAGGGTCGTAGGGAAGCAAGAGCATGCGCACCAGCAAGTGCAGGGCGTGCTGAGAACCCTGGATTATGTTCCGGTAGAAGAACTGGAAAAATCCATCTCGCTGGATGGGCTTTCTGAAGAGGCCAACATTACCTGGGAGCACTCCGATGATGGCAAAACCCATACCTTTAGCATTGACAAGCTCGCCCGGAAAAAAGAGGCCTATAAAGTCAGCCTGAAGGTAAATGGAAATACCATCGGCGTAGAGAACTCCGGGCAGACGGATATTTTCATCCCTGCGGTTGGCATATTCAAGCACTTACATACCTATAGTTATGTTGATCCTGAGCAGCATGTGGTGCTGGAATTCTCAGAGAGAATCAAAGAGGGACAATCCTTAAAGGGCTTGATCAAAATGGGCAAGACCCCCGTTAAATTCCTGGTGGATGGAAACCGCATCAAGGTTTTTCCCCAGAAACAAATTTCCGGTTCCTCGACGGTTCAGGTATTTGCTGGGATTAAAAGTGAAGCGGGGACGCCTTTGCCTGCCTTGTCTCCCCAGACCGTAACTTTTGCGGAAATAAAACCCTCAGTCAGATTATTGGGCAAGGGTGTCATCCTTCCCCAGTCTGAGAGTATGCCCTTTATTTTCGAGGCGATTGGCTTAAATAGCATCGACCTGCGGATCATTCGCATCAACGAAAAAAATATTCCCCAATTCCTTCAAGTCAACCAATTGGATGGAGATCAGGAATTAAAACGGGTAGGCCAGCAAGTCATCAAACAAAAAGTCGCTTTGAATAAGGATGGCAGCCTGGACCTCAATAAATGGAATCGACATGCTATTGATCTGGGTAAATTGATCAAAACCCAGCCCGGAGCCATATACGAAGTCGCCATTGGTTTTCAGAAATCCTATACCCTGTATGACTGTGACGAGGGAACCAACATAAAGGATCAAGATATGCTGGCTCTGGACGACTCCTGGATTACAGGAGCTCCTGAAGCAGAAAATAGCTTTTGGGATTATTACTACTACGATTACGACGAAGAGGATAATCCTTGTAGCGCCTCCTATTATCGACCTAACCGCATTGTGAAGCGCAACATCCTGGCTTCAGATATGGGCCTGATAGCCAAACGGGGTAGTGGTGGGGCCTTTTTCGTGGCCACCGACTTGAAAACCACCCGCCCCATGGCGGACGTCAAATTGGAGATTTTTGACTTCCAGCAGCAACTGATTACCACCGCCACCACCAATGATGAAGGCATGGTAGAAGCGAAGCTGGAGCGAGTCCCCTTCCTGATGGTAGCTAAAAAAGGCCAACAACGGGGCTACCTCCGCCTGGACGATGGGACAGCTTTGTCTTTAAGTCGTTTTGACACGGAGGGAAAAAAATATTTCAAAGGCGTCAAAGGCTTCCTTTATGGAGAGCGTGGCGTCTGGCGGCCCGGCGATCCTATGTACCTGACTTTTGTGCTGGAGGATAAGGACAAAAATCTTCCTGCCAATCACCCTGTCAACTTTGAATTAAAGGATAGCAGAGGAGCGGTGGTACAGCGTAGTGTCGCTACCCAAGGTACCAATGGATTTTACCATTTTACGGCACAGACCGATCAGGATGCGCCTACGGGTAACTATCGGGCCACCGTCAAAGTGGGGGGAGCTACTTTTACCCGTAACCTCAAAGTCGAAACCATCATACCGAATCGACTGAAGATAGAAATTGATTTTCCTGGAAAATATCTGAGCAGTCAAACCTCTGGGCTTACCGGAGAGCTTCGCTCCAGATGGCTGCATGGCGCTATCGCCAAAAACCTCAAGGCGGACGTAAAAGTGGGCCTGACCTCCGTGCCTACCCGTTTTGCCACCTTTACGGATTATAATTTCGATGATCCTATCCGCACCTTTAACTCGGGAGATATCACCCTGTTTGATGGCAAGTTGGATGAAACGGGCGTAGCCAAAATCCAGGCCAAGATCAAAGCGGCCAAAGCGGCTCCTGGCATGCTATCTGCCAATTTCAAAGTCAAAGTCTTTGAACCAGGCGGCGCTTTTAGCGTGGACCGCTTTAGCAAGCCTTATTCTCCCTATCCTACCTATGCAGGCGTAAAGACGCCTAAAGGAGATGCGGCCAGAGGCATGTTGCTAACCGATACTGACCATCAGATCGATATTGTTACCCTGGATGCTGATGGCAAAAAAGTTTCCAGTGAAGTAGAAGTCAAGCTGTATAAACTGCGCTGGAAGTGGTGGTGGGATAAATCTGCTGAGAGCTTCACCAACTACCGCGGCAAAATCAACGCTCAGGAACTCTCTTCTGCAAAGGTGAGCACGGAGAACGGTATTGGGAAATGGACCCTGAACATCAAATACCCTTCGTGGGGACGCTATCTGATCAGAGTTACCGACAAAGCCGGTCATGCTACGGGTAAAATCGTCTATGTGGACTGGCCAGGTTGGGCGGGCAGAGCCGCTGATGACGAAAGAGGCGGCGCGCAGATGCTTAACTTCTCGGCGGATAAGCCTCAGTACAAGGTGGGTGAACAGGTACAACTGTCCATTCCAACCGGGCAAGCCGGAAGAGCCTTGATAACCGTGGAGTCTGGAACCCGCGTATTACAATCTTATTGGGTGAATGCCGAAAAGGGAACCACTCGCTTTACGCTACCTGCTACTAAAGAAATGGCGCCCAATGCTTATGTCAGCGTGAGCTTATTGCAACCTCACTCCCAAACGGTCAATGACCTGCCGATGCGATTGTATGGGGTCATTCCGGTAAAAGTAGAGAATCCGAGTACCAGGTTACAACCCGTGATCAGCATGCCGAATGAACTCTCTCCGCAGTCTTCGGTAGGCATTAAAGTGAGCGAAAAAGGGGGCAAAGCCATGACCTATACGCTGGCCGTGGTGGATGAAGGGTTATTGGACCTTACGCGTTTTAAAACCCCATCTCCCTGGAATCATTTCTATCAGCGGATCGGCTTGGATGTCAAGACCTGGGATATTTATGATTATGTCCTGGGAGCCTATGGCGGCCAGGTAAATAGTTTACTGAGTGTAGGGGGTGGGGCTGGAGAAGAAGGACCTGGTGGGAAAAAGCCAGATCGATTCCGCCCGGTGGTGAAATATTTAGGCCCCTTTGAGTTAAAAGCCGGTGAACAAAAGAACCATGTAGTAGAGATCGGTAACTATATCGGATCGGTAAGGACCATGGTCGTTGCGGGTGATCCACGGGTGGGTGCCTATGGAAGAACCGAAAAGGCCACCCCAGTCAAAAAGCCGCTCATGGTGATGGGTACCTTACCCCGAGTGTTAGGACCCGGTGAAACGGTAGGCTTACCGATCACGGTATTTGCCCTGGAAGATAACATCAAAGTAGTCAACATCAAGGTAGAAACCGGTAAGCGAATTCTGGTCAATGGCAAAGCCTCTCAAACCATGCGCTTTTATGAGCAAGGAGAAAAAATGACGGTCTTTGATCTGGGCGTCCTCAGTTCCCTGGGAACGGACCATATTAAAATTACTGCTTCCTCAGGTGGCCAGACTGCCGTCTACGAAACAGATATCGAGATCCGCTCTGCTAATCCGCGGATCAGCGATGTCATGAACCAGAGCATCACCAAGGGCAGTTCCTGGAATCCGGATATCAAGCCCGTGGGCATGCGTGGCACCAATCACGGGGTCCTGGAGGTTTCAACCATTCCTCCGTTGAATCTTGGGAAGCGCCTGCAATACCTGATTCGCTATCCCTATGGCTGCGTAGAGCAAACCACTTCAAGTGTGTTCCCACAGTTATACCTGACCCAACTGATGACCTTGCCTGCTTCCAAAAAGGAGAAGATTGACAAGAATATCCGGGCAGGCATCAAGCGGCTCCGGAAGTTCCAGCTTCCCAGTGGAGCCATGGCCTACTGGCCTGGAAATCCCCGGGCTAATGAATGGGGCACCAACTATGCAGGAAACTTCCTGATAGAAGCCAAAGCTGCAGGCTTTGACGTGCCTTCGGATATGCTAAGCAATTGGCAAAAATATGTACGAGGGCAGGCCAGAGCTTATTCCTCAGGAGATGACAGAGATCAATTGACCCAGGCGTTTCGTCTGTATATCCTGGCGCTCTCGGGAGATGCCGAAAGAGGTGCCATGAACCGACTGCAACAGCAGAAAGGGCTCAAGGATATGGCCAAATGGTATTTGGCAGCGGCTTATCAACTAAGTGGTCAGGAAGAGATGGCCCGCAAACTCACCCGGGGGCTTGACCTGATCCCTGAAAACTACCGCAGCCTGAGTGGAACCTACGGATCTACCTATCGCGACATGGCCATCATGCTACGCACCCTTAGCCTGATGGACCAACGGGATAAGGCAGGGACCCTGGTCCAGAAAATCTCCGACCGGTTGGCGGAAGATCGCTGGATGAATACCCACGCCACGGCCTATTGTCTGGTTGCTATGGCGCAGTATGCTGGCATCAGTGCTGATAGTAAAATGAAGTTTTCTTATTCTTTGGATGGCAAAAACTGGGAGGACGTTACCTCTCGCAAACCCGTCTGGCAGATCGAAACCGACCAGGTTAAAACCGGTAAATGGGCCATAAAGAGCAAATCCGGCAGTATGCTGTTTGCCCAGGTGGTGCTGGATGGCATTCCGATGGCCGGGGAAGAAACGGCCAGTGCCAAAGACCTGAAAATCGAGGTGAAATATCTGACCCTTGACGGGAACTCCCTGGATCCTACGACGCTCGAACAAGGGACGGATTTTGTTGCAGAGGTAAAAGTAACCAACCCTCGTCAACGGAACCTGGAAGAAATGTCTCTGGACCAAATATTCCCTTCGGGCTGGGAGATTCATAATACCCGGCTGGATGGAACCAGTGCAGGAGGAGACACGCCCGAATTCCGGGATTTCAGGGATGATCGCGTCTATACTTTCTACGATTTGAAACCTGGCAAAACCCAGACTTATCGGGTGATGCTAAACGCGAGTTATCTCGGAAAATACTATTTATCCGCTGTCAATACCTCGGCTATGTACGATGAAACCATTTATGCCCGGACCCAAGGGCAATGGGTCAAAGTGGTGGAACCTGGACAAGGCGGCTAATACTTCGGCAATACCTACAAAAAAGGGATCGACAGCTTGCTGTGGGTCCCTTTTTCCCTTTTGCCCTCATACTCAGTAAAAATTAGCTACCTTAGTGCTGAAATAGAATAGAGCCTTATGAATCCCCGCTATCGCGCGTTAGAAACGATTCAATCCCGTCCCAAGCCCACTGTACCTGCTCAGACTCCTTCGCCTAGTACGTTATTCGGGGAGAATGTTTTTACCAAAAAGGTCATGAAACACTTTCTATCCAAAGAAGTGTATGTGGCCC
>JBCBGC010000155.1:659-18394 GCA_038527215.1 Bacteroidota bacterium | reverse complement strand
TTCCAGGTCTCGGCATCCATGAAATGGGTACCGCTCGCATGGGCAGAGACCCCAAAACTTCCGTGCTAAACGGCCATAACCAACTGCATGATTGCCAGAACGTTTTCGTTACGGACGGGGCTTGTATGACCTCTTCCGCCTGCCAAAATCCGTCTATCACTTACATGGCCCTCACGGCCCGAGCATGTGATTTTGCAGTCCAGGAACTCAAGCGTATGAACTTATAAGAGTTGTTTCATATTAGGTTTTTGCCTATCTTGAATCAGAAACACAGACAAAATTCTACTACTACTTACTCCTATCCGCTATTAATTGACATGGGCAACGCTTCCTCCCACCCGCGTTGCCCTTTTTTTGTGCCTGTACTTTTTTTCGGAAAAAATTACTGGAATTGCAGATTGGCCAGTCCCTTATAAATCCCGTCTTCCAAGAGGGAGAGTTCTGTGTGGGTACCCTTTTCCTTGATCACTCCTTTTTCCAGGACATAAATGCAATCTACCTCCCGAATGGTGCTCAGGCGGTGAGCAATAATGATGGACGTACGACCTTCCATGAGCTTGTCTAAGGCTTCCTGCACCACCTTTTCAGACTCGGCATCTAAGGAAGAGGTAGCCTCGTCCAGCAGCAAAATAGCAGGGTCCTTGAGGATGGCCCGGGCAATGGCAATCCGCTGGCGTTGTCCACCAGAAAGTTTTACCCCACGCTCCCCTACGATGGTATCCAGCCCCTCGGGAAATTTGGTAATGAACTCCCAGGAATTAGATTGTTTAGCCGCAGAAATGACTTCTTCTTCCGTGGCGTCTTCGCGTCCGTAGAGAATATTTTCCCGAATGGTGCCGCCAAACAGGATTACCTCCTGCGGAACCAGCGCCAGGTTCTGTCGGTAAGTCCGAAGCTCTTGTCCAAAAATACTTTGCCCGTCTACCTTGATGTCTCCGGATTGGATATCATAAAATCGGAGGAGGAGCTGAATGATGGTAGATTTTCCCGCACCACTTGACCCTACCAGGGCGATTTTTTCGCCGGGCTGAATATGGAAACTCAAGCCTTGTAAAACCGGAACATCAGTTCTAGTCGGGTAATGAAAGGCTACATTTTCAAAGGAGACGGAGCCTTGGATAGAATGAGGTGTCAGGCTTTCGTTATCCCCAAGCTCCAGCTCGTTCGGTGTATTTAGGATTTCACGGACTCGTTCAGTCGCACCTACTGATCCTAGCAAATCTCCAATAAAGCTACCGAGGCTTCCGATCGAACCGGCGATCACGAAAGTATAGGAAACAAAAGAAATCAGGTTGCCTGAGGTCATAGCTCCCTCTTGAACCATTAGCACTCCTTGGTAGATAATGAAAAAGATCGCACCGAAAATGAAAAGGATGATAAAAACGGCAAATACAGCTCGGCTAAAAGCGTACTTAATCCCAAAACTTACCACCTCATTATTTTTCTTTCGATATCGGTTGAGCTCAAACCATTCATTAACAAAAGCTTTGACCAGCGATATAGCCATGATAGACTCGCTCAACATAGAGTTGGTCTCAGCCAGGATTTCTTGTCTTTGCTTGGAAATTTTTCGGATAAATCTTCCAAAAAAGATGGCGCCAACCATGACTACGGGAATGGTCAAAACCATAACAAGCGATAACCTTGGGGTAGCAATGGCCAAAAAACCTATTCCCACAATCAGGGTAATGATTTGCCTTACAAATTCAGCCAGGGTTACCGAAAAGACATTGTAGAGCTTTTCTACATCCGCATTGACCCGGCTGATCAAATCACCGGTTTTATTCTCTTCAAAAAAGGATACAGGTAAGGAGACGAACTTTTTGTACAGCGTAGCCCGAATATCAGCCGTAGCTTTTTCGCTTACCTGAGCAAAAAGCATGACGCGGGCGAAGGCAGTAACCGATTGGAAAATGAGGGCAACTAGTAAGACTAGACCAATTTCAAACAGGCTAAAATTGATGATTGCTTCTCCATTGGCTGTATCTACCAACTGGCCAATCAGAAATGGGAAAACCATGAATACTACACTAGAGGCAAACAACATCAACATGCCCCCCCAAAAGTACCATTGATAGGGTCGAACGAATTCGAATACCTTCAATCCCTCTTTCAGGCTTTCCCTGGTAACTTTCTCTCTCGGCTTCTCTTCTCTATTTCTTCTTCCAAACATAAATTTTCCACTTTCCCAAGAACAGATTTGGGAAAGCAAATTTGCCCTTTATTCGTGGACAATTCTAGTGTTTTAGAAAAAAAATCAGGATTTGACGGCTGCCTTATAGGCTTTGCCATCCATGGTCATCTTGGCAATGATCTCGCACATGATTTCAGAGGTACCTCCTCCGATGGTTCCCAACCTAGCGTCCCGCCACATGCGGGCCATGGGATATTCTTCCATAAACCCATAGCCCCCGAACATCTGTAAACAATCGTTGGTGACTTTATCCGCCAGTTGGGTGCCCAGTAGTTTCGCCATAGAGGCTTCTTTTACCAGATAATCCCCATCCTGAAAGCGCTGGTAGAGGTGATATACAAACTGCCGGTTCATTTCAATCTCCGAAGCCATCTGAGCGATACGATGGCGCAATTCCTGAAAGCGGTTGAGCTTCCGCCCAAAAGCCTCTCGTTCCTGCATGTATCGCAAGGTCACCTCCAGGCCATAGGCAGCCGTCGCTATTCCGCCAATGGCCATGGCCAGACGCTCTGATACAAAGTGCTGCATAATGTACAAGAAGCCTTTATTTTCCTCTCCCAGGAGGTTTTCTTTCGGAATCTTCACCCCATCAAAAGCAATTTCTCCGGTATCAGAAGCATGCCAGCCGAGCTTTTTGAGTTTGGTCGCAGTAAGGCCAGGCGCGTCTCTGTCAACGATAAAAAGGCTTATGCCAGCTTCCCCTGGCTGCGTCTTGCCTGCTACGATCAGGAAGTCGCTGTTGACTCCATTCGTGATAAAGGTTTTGGAGCCGTTCAGCACATAATGGTCGCCTTCGAGCCTGGCTGAGGTGGTCATGGCCTGTACGTCTGACCCGCCTCCCGGTTCGGTGATGGCCAGACAGCCAATCTTTTTACCGGTGATCCCAGGTCGGAGATATCGCTCCTTTTGCGTAGGGTTGCCCTCAGCCTCCATGTGGGTAAGGGCCAGATAGGCGTGGGCACCCACAGCGGCTCCAAAGCCTCCAGAATTGACTCTGGCCAGTTCTTCATAAAAGATGACGGTAAACCAAATGTCCAGCTGACTGCCTCCATAAGCTTCCGGTTTATCCAACCCTAAGAAGCCCATTTCGCCAAACTGCTCGAAAATCTCCCGGGGGACTTCTCCGGCTTCTTCCCAGGCGGGAATATGCGGGATCACTTCTTTTTGAAGAAAGTCGCGCATACTCTGGCGAAAGAGATGGTGTTCTTCGGTGAAATAATAACTTGGGGTCATGGATTAAGATAGCTTGATTTCCCGCTGGACCATCCATTGTTGCAGACGGTAAGGGACTAAATCTTTGATGAAAAATAAGGCGCGCATTTTCGCGCCGCTGACCTGAAAGGATTTCCCCTTGCGATAAGCCCGCCACACGTCTTTAGAAACTTCTTCTACCGTGGTATAAGCCATGCCGGAGAAAGTTTTGACCTTCTCCATTTGATTAACCGTCTTAAAGGGAGTGTCCGCAATGGCCGCCGGACAGACAGTCAGCACTTTTACCTTAGAACCCGCCAACCTCAATTCCTCACTGAGGCCCCGGGAAAAGTGGGTAACAAAGGCTTTGGAAGAAGCATAGGTGTTCATCATGGGCACCGGTTGAAAGGAAGAGTTGGAGCTAATATTGATGATGGTCCCCTGGTCTCTGCCCTTCATCTCCTGAAGGTAAATCCTGCTCATGGCATACAGATTGAGCATGTTGAGCTTCATCAAGCCCATTTCCCGATCCAGGGGAATTTCCTCCACATAGCCATAATTCCCAAAGCCCGCATTATTGATCAAGACGTCCACCTGCCAGCCTTGCTGATCGGTCCAGGCTTTGACGGCCTGCGCCGCCCCATCCTGCGAGAGGTCTTTCGCCAGGCTATGGAGCACCAGCGCAGGGAATTCCGCTTCCAGCTTTTTGGCTGCGGTATCCAATTCTTCCTGATGGAGGGAAACCCATAGAATCTGAAAGCCGGCCCGGGCAAAATGGCGACTGATGCCATAGCCCAGTCCACTGGAGCCACCCGTGATGAGCACCGTTTTCATATTAGCCGAATAAGGATTGTAACTTCATCGCTACGCCCATATCTCCTTCAATGCGAACCTTTCCGCTCATCACCGCATTCATGGGATTGAGTTTTCCGCTCACCAAGCCCTGGAAGTCTTCCACGGACACATTCACCGTACACTCTGCGGGCAAGTCTCCCTGATGCACGGCATTCTGATCGCCAGTACCGTCTATCACCAGTTGTTCTTCCCCAAAGTTAAACTTCAAGGTATGGCCCAGCGGAGCGGCAGCGCCGGCTTTTTCCTGCATGCCTTTTTGTAAGTCCCCAAAGGAGATGTCTGCTTTGGGTTTTTCCGCCTGATGTCCGTTGGTTATGGGATGGGCTTTGGTAGTGGAAGGTTTGGGTAAATCGCTGCTCGCTTCGTCATAAGACACATCATCAATCACCATTTTGGCGATGATCTCCCGCATGATTTCGGAGCTTCCTCCGCCAATGGTGCCTACCCGGCTATCCCGGAAAAGGCGAGCCACCTTGTATTCCTCCATATAGCCATAGCCTCCGAAGAATTGGATACACTGGTAGGCCACTTTATCGGATAACTCTGTTGCCAGCAGTTTAGCCATGGAACATTCCTTCACCACATAGTGGCCGTCCTGATGCATGCGGCTACAATGCAGCACAAACTGCTTCACGGCCTCAATTTCAGAGGCCATCTGGGCTACCCGGTGGCGCAGCACCTGGAACTTATTGATCGGACGGCCAAAGGCTTCGCGTTGGGCCATATATTGCAGGGAATACTCCAGGGCAGATTCGCAGCCCGCATAGCCAGCTACACCCGCAATCAAGCGCTCCAATTGCAAGCCCCCCATGAGGTAATAAAAGCCCTGACCTTCGGCTCCAATCAGGTTTTCTACCGGCACCTTCACGCTGTCGAAAGCTAGCTCGGCAGTATCGGATGAGTGCCAACCCAGTTTTTTCAGCTTAGTAGCGGAGACGCCTTCTGCCTGTCGATCAATCACCAGTAAGCTCACCCCAGCCGGTCCGGCTGAAGGGTCGGTTTTCACTACCGTAACAATAAAATCTCCATACACGCCATTGGTGATAAAGGTTTTGGAGCCATTGACGATGTAGTGATCCCCTTCGCGAATGGCGGTGGTTTTGATGTTGGCTACATCCGAGCCAGCGGTAGGTTCTGAAATGCCGATACTGCAAATGAGGTCCCCGGAAATGATGCCAGGCAGATATTTTTCCTTGAGGTAGTCTGAGCCGTACTTTAAGATGTAGGGAGCAGACATATACTGGACGACCATTTGGTGAATGGCAAATCCTCCGGAAAAGAGTTTAGAGATTTCTTCCGTGAATACCACGTCATAAAAGAAATCCAGCTCCATTCCGCCATATTGCTCGGGATATCCCAGACCCAGGAACCCCATTTCGCCCATTTTTTTCCAAACGTCCCTGGAGGTCCGGCCTGCTTCTTCCCATTCGTCAATGCGGGGTTTTACTTCTTTGTCCAAAAAGGCTTTGAGGCTTTCGCGAAAGAGTTCGTGTTCTTCGGTGAAATAATAAGATGACATGGCGAGTAATTATTTTTTTGTTGGTAAGATTGTTGTGTTCGGTTTTTTCTTTGTGAGCTTGACCGGCTGGAAGCCGGTGGTGTGGGTGATGACCGGCTGGAAGCCAGTGTTACGGGTGATGACCGGCTGGAAGCCAGTGTTACGGGTGATGACCGGCTGGAAGCCGGTGGTGTGGGTGATGACTGGCTGGAAGCCGGTGGTGCGGGTGATGACCGGCTGGAAGCCAGTGTTACGGGCGCGGACCGGCTGGAAGCCAGTGTTACGGGCGCGGACCGGCTGGAAGCCAGTGTTGCGGGTGATGACCGGCTGGAAGCCAGTGTTACAAGCGCGGACCGGCTGGAAGCCAGTGTTACGGGCGCGGACCGGCTGGAAACCGGTGGTGTGGGTGATGACCGGCTGGAAGCCAATGGTGTGGGTGATGACCGGCTGGAAGCCAGTGTTACGGGTGTGGACCGGCTGGAAGCCGGTGTTGCGGGTGATGACCGGCTGAAAGCGACTGGTGTGGGCACTACTGCTCATACAAATAGGTCTTTCATCAGAGACTTTTCAGGATTGACGGCATAGGCAGTAAAGTCCTCCACTCCTTCTTCTTTCAATACATCTTCATCGATGAAAAAATTCCCAGTGCATTCCCTGCTGTTTCTATGCAGAATGGCAAATGCAGCATCCGCCATAATGGAAGGATAGCGACTGGCCTGTACCATTTGCTCTCCTCCCAGGAGGTTTCTGACCGCCGCGGTGGCGATGGTCGTTTGTGGCCAGAGGGCATTTACGCCTACTCCCACTTTTTTCAGCTCCTCGGCTAATCCCAGGACCGTCATGCTCATGCCATACTTGCTCATGGTATACGCAAGATGGGCTCCGAACCAGGCAGGCTTGAGTTCCAAAGGGGGAGATAAGGTCAATATGTGGGGATTGTCTCCCTTGACTAAATGTGGAAGGCAATACTTCGAAACCATATAAGTACCCCGTACATTGATGGCGTGCATCAGGTCAAAACGCTTCATCGCAGTGGCAGGCGTTTGAGTCAGGCTGATGGCACTGGCATTATTGACCAGAATGTCGATACTCCCAAAGGTCTCCACGGTTTTTTCGATCGCGCTTTGCACCACCTCCTCAGATCGAATGTCCACCACCAGGGGCAAGGCTTTACCGCCAGCTGCTTCGACCTCTTCCGCGGCCGTGTAAATGGTGCCTTCCAATTTTGGATGGGGCTCAGCGGTTTTGGCGGCTATAGCAATGTTGTAGCCCTCTTGGGCAAGTCGTAAAGCAATGGCCTTGCCAATGCCTCGGCTGCTTCCCGTTATAAATGCGGTTTTGCTCATGTTTTCGGTTTTAAAAAAGATTCCATTACTCTTCGAAGGCCCATCCCATCATAACTTAAATGCTGGGCTCCATCTACATAAAGGGTTATCCCTGTAATGTAACTGGCCAGCGGACTGATCAAGAAGCATACGGCCTGGGCCACGTCTTCCACCGTCCCAAAGCGATGCAAGGGGATCGCTTGTTTGGCTTCGTCAAACATATCCTGAATTGGCTTGGGATATTGGTCCAGGCCGGAAGATTCGATGATGCCCGGTGCCACACAATTCAAGCGAATATTGTAGTCGCTCCATTCCATGGCCAGGGTTTTGGTGAGATTCTCTACGCCCGCCCGGGCTGCTCCCGTATGGGCCATCCCAGGAAAGCCGCGCATGACGTTAGCGGTGATGGTCAGGATGGTGCCTCCTTTTTGGGGAATAAAGAAATGGTTGGCCATTTCCCGGCTCATAAAAAAGGTGCCATTCAGGTTGTTATTGATCACTGCCTGCCAGCCTTTATCGTTGATCATTTCGGCCAGGGCTGGAAACTGCCCTCCGGCATTATTCACCAGAATATCCAGCTTGCCCGTTTTTTCCTTAATAAAAGCCACAAGGGCCTGAATCTCCTCCGTTTTCCGGATATCACAGGCCTGGTAATGACAAGGGCCCAAAGCGGAAAGGGCTTCGGCGGCCGTCTTAAGTGGTTCCTCTTTACGGGAGGCAATGATCACCTCTCCTCCATGTTCCAGGATCATCTGGGCGATGGCATACCCAATCCCACTTCTTCCCCCGGTTACCAGGGCTACTTTTCCAGCAAATAAGTCCTTTGCGTACATGCGTATTTATTGAGCAGTTTCTTTTAAAGGAATATTGAGCATCGCACGGGTTTCCTCAATGGAAGCGATTTGCCGCCCCATCATATGGGCCAGTTTTACGCCCCATTCTACACATTCTCCATTGGATTTGGCCATTTCATTATTGGGTAAGTAAAAGTTGTCCTCCAAGCCTACCCGAAAATTACCACCCATGGTGCAGGCTACCGCCGCCAGCTGCCACTGTTTTCGACTGATGCCGATCACCTGCCAAAAAGCCCCTTCCGGCACCTGTTTGATCTGATGAATCAGATTTTCCGTGGTAGCTGGAATGCCGCCCATCACGCCCATGACCAGGCTATAGCAGGCATTTTCAGGAATCAGCCCCATATCCCGGAGGGGTTCTGCGTTTCTGATATGGCCCGTGTCAAAGCATTCCATCTCCGGAGTCGTGCCTGCCTCATTCATGGTTTTCACGAAAAACTGCATGGAGTCAAAGGAATTCTCAAAGACTCCGTTCCAGTAGAACTGCTTAGCTTTTTTGGAGTAGATCGCATAATTCATGCTGCCCATGTTAAAAGCAGCCATATCAGGTTTCAGGGCTTTTACATGCCTGATCCGATCTTCATCCGAAACCCCAATAGCTCCGGTGGAATAATTGATGATCACTTTGGGACAACGCTTGCGTACCTCATCGTGGATTTGCTCGAATACTTCCAGTCGCCAACTAGGCTGGCCGTTGTCCTCGCGCGCGTGGATATGGACGATACTGGCTCCTGCATCCACGGCCCGCTTAGCTTCTTCGCCCAATTCTTGAGGCGTGTAAGGAATATGCGGGCAATGAGCCCGGGTGGTAGCAGCACCCGTGAGGGCAGCCGATAAAATAAGTTTTTTCATGCCTATCATTTAAGCGCCCGTCCATTCCGGGGCGCGCTTTTGTCTAAAAGCAGCCAGTCCTTCCTGCCCATCCTTGCTCATGATGGTTTGCCGAAGCATATCCATCAGATAGCTATGGGTTTCTTCCACAGGCTGAATGTGATCGTAGGCTTCCAGGCCTTTCCGTAAGGCCGTGGGACTATTGGCTAATATTTCCGCGGCCAGATCCGCTGCTCTTTGATCTATCTGGTCAGCGGTGGAAATTTCTGTTGCCAATCCATATTGTAGCGCCTCCTCCACCGGAAGATTATATCCGCGCAGACACCAGTCCAGGACTTTCCTTTTGGGCATGACAGAAAACAAGGCTTGCATCACCTGGAAAGGATACAAGCCTCTTTTCACTTCAGGCAATCCCAATTTGATCCCTTCGCTTGCCAGGACAAAATGGCTGCCTGCCAGGAAGAAAAAGCCACCGGCATAAACATCGCCTGTGATCTTGGCCAGGATCGGCACGTGCACTTTCCTAAATAATTCCGCGATGAGGATATCTCCGTTTGGAGCAGGAATAGTAGAATCGTTAGGCTCTACCATGCCTGCAAAGGCCTTCAGGTCTGCCCCAGCACAGAATACCCGCCCCTTGGCTTCTATCTGAATCAACCAGATGTGCGATTGATGGTGAGCATATTGAAAGGCATAGGCGATTTCATTCACCATTTGGGGATGCAGGGCATTCTTTTTTTCCTCCCGATCCAACCTGATGATCAGGATGTGCGCTTCTTCCTCAACCTCCAAAAAGGCAAAGTTTTGTTCCGAAAATTGGGCGGTCTGTCCTTGAGTATAAAGCTGCATGTCGGCTGTTAGAAAGAAATAAATTGGTGAAGGTCCAGGTCAAAAACTTCGCCCAGGCTCTGCAGATAAGCTTCTCCAAAGAAAGCCTGGAAAGACTCCAGCCCTTTTTCGGTCAAATGCGGCACCAGCATGCTCCAGATCATTTTTTCTCCGTCTTCCTCAGTTTTCTCACCCCGAATCACCTGCTGGGGTAACCAAAAAAAGGCCATCATCCAGGAAATAAAGGCAAGATTATTATAGACTCCGGGATAAGGTTCGGGCTTCATGTTTCCCAGTCGGATGGAGAAAGCAATCGCAGCCTTATTATCCTGTATGGTCTGAGTGGTCATCTTGCGGGAATCCTCTTTGATCACCGGATGATTCAGGACATGATGATCGAGAAAAATAAAAGCGTATTCCCGTTGGAATTTGTAATAGAGCTGGACTTCATTATGCAGGTTCTCAAAGGAAGGAAGCTGACGGCTTTTACTCCGCTCCCGCTCAATTTTCTGCCACATTTGTCCGGCAATCGCGGCGAGTAAGGCTTCTTTATCTTTGAAATGGTAGGCCAGATTTCCCCGACTCATATTGAGCTCCCTGGCCAGTTCAAATAAGGTCACTGCCCCAAAGCCTACTTCGTTGAAGTAGCGGGTGGCTTCGGCCATGATCTTTTCCTTAGTGGACAGACTCATATTGTCTCGTTTCATGGCAAGATAAACAAGACAAATGATTTAGTCAATACTGACTAAAAATCAGGACAAAAGTAGCAAAGCTCATTCAGGCTCACCTCAAGAAGGCTTGCCAAACTCAGGCTGAAACCGAGTCATGGAACGCAAAAAACGTATTATCTTCCTGGTATGAGGCCCAGGAGAAAAAGTACATTGCTTTGGACCTTCGGGTCTGGAAATTCCTCAATAAGGCAAGAGCGCTTCCCATTGGGGCCAGGAATCCTTGCCTGCATCATTCTTCTGAGCGGGTCCAGGCGTGGTCCTTCCTCGCGCGATCTGACTGACCAGGCTATCCATCATGTGGCGACTTCGGGAAGATTCCTGCAAAAAGAGATTTTCAGTTTCCCCGGGATCTTGAGCCAATTGATAGAGCTGATAGGCTGGTAAGCTATCCAGTCGTTCCGCATCTTTGGCTGTGGGAAAACTCCAGCCTCCTGAGCCGGGACAAGCAATAAATTTCCAGGGTCCTTCTCGGTAAGAAAACTGACCATTGACGGAATGAGAAATCAGGTTTTTGCGTTGGAAGGCTTCCACTTGATTGGTGAAAACCGGAAGCAGGCTGTAGCTATCTTCCGCTTCTGCTTCGCTCAGTGAATAGCCTGTGATCTCTGCACAAGTGGCCATGAGATCCGTGCAGGAAATTAGCCCCTCAAATACCTGGCCAGCCGCGATTTGCTGAGGCCAGCGGGCTATATAGGGTACATGATGTCCGCCTTCATATATATCCGCCTTATGCCCTCTTCCGCCTGCCTGCGGATCATGTCCAAAAGAGGCCAGCAGATCGAAGTCAGCTTCAGGAGAACAGCCATTATCGGTGGTAAAAATGAACAGGGTGTTTTCGGCTTGCCCCTTTTCTTCGAGTAAGAACATCATCTTGCCGATATAGTGGTCGATCATCATGATAAAATCCGCATAGGGATTGATGCCACTTTTGCCCAACCAATCCTCCGTCGGTAAAATAGGCGTATGAGGAGAAGGTAAAGCCAGGTACAGGAAATACGGTTGGGTGGCATCATACTGACTGATGACATCCAGAGACCGATGAAAAAAGTTGGGCGTCACCTGCTCATGCACGAAATCACTCGCAGTGGGCCCTTCTCTCCACCAGGTGTATTTATCCTTGTTGACAGTTACCGAGTCCACGGCTGCAGTGATCTGCCCATTGCGGACATACACGTAGGGCGCCATATCCAGGGAACCAGAAATCCCATAAGCTTCATCAAAGCCCAGATCATTGGGGGTATGGGTGACCGGCTGAGAAAAATCCAGATTCTCAAAATCCTCGGGATTCCAGCCGCTCCCCCCAAAATTCGCCGTATCCTTTAATCCCCAATTCCACCCCAGGTGCCACTTGCCAATAAAAGCGGTCTGGTAGCCCCGGGTTTTTAGCATAGAGGCTACTGTCGTACGCGAAGGCGGGATCATCGCTTTGGATTTACCGGTCAGTACGCCCTGCTTTAATTCGCTCCGCCAGCTATAGCGACCCGTCAGGGTGCTGTAGCGCGTGGGGGTACATACGGCGGAAGAACTATGTGCATCTACGCCCATCAGGCCCTCCCTGGCCAGGCGGTCAAGATTGGGCGTGGGGATGGCACTATTCGGATTAAAGGCGCCTAGGTCGCCAAAGCCCATGTCATCCGCCAGGACATAAATAATGTTTGGCAGGGAGGCCTCCTTTGCTTGCTGTTCTTGACAGGAAGGGCTAGTCAGAAGGAGACTGAGTATAACCAGCAAAGATATCCAGGGGTGTTTCATCGTACCACAATTTCATCGAGGAAAATCCAGGCGGGTAGCCCGGCTGCGTTATGCCATACTGGGGCAGCCTTCATGTTGGTTGCCCTCAGTCGGAGGAAACGTATTTTCTGAGTAGGGAAGGAAAAATCAAAGGATTGGATGTCATTGATCTTGCTCGCAGGTGATAAGGGATGTTGGTTCTCCAGGGACCCTAGTTTCCGTCCCGCTTTTTCTCCAGTCCAAAGTTCTACTTCAAGCGGAAAAAAGACGATATGGTTGGTAACCTGTAAAAAGTTGAGAGATACCTCCGAGCAGGATATTTCCTGCCCTAGGTCCACCACAACCTCAGCATCATTGCCTTCGAATCCCAGCCAATTGGCGTAGAAGCTCAGCCCCCCAAAAGCCCCATCGGTCAAGGCCTGGGGATCCTCTCCTGCGTATTTTTTGGGCTTGGTCCGTAATTCGACTTTGGCCTGGTGGGCCAGATTCTCCTGCTGGGCCTGCTGAAAGGTTTGACGCGTGGCCGCCAAATACTCCGCTACGGTAAGACGCATTTCATTCATGGCGGTGATGCCTGCCTCCCGGGTCGTCCGTTCAAAACGATTGAGCCGCTTTGGAATCGTCCACGTAGCATCAGCCCAGGCTTCCCGCGCCTGGGTTTTGCCTAGCTCGAGGATGGCATAGTCTACGCCCAGTCGGGCCTCCGATACCCGGCTCAGCAGTTTTGGACTAGCCTTCACCTTTTCAGCGGCCGTAGCAAAAAGACTGTCGTAAGCCAGCAATAAATCAGGACGCAAATAGCTACCAAATGCTTGAGAAGGATCGCCATACAAAAAGAGGAAAAAGCTGCTGTCCTTTTCCATTTCGTTATGAATCCAATCCACGTACCGCATGATCTCCGGAGCTGCATCCTGGTAGTATCCAGCGGAAAATTCCTGCATGACTGCCTCCGGTGAAAGGGAGGGGTTCCAAAGTAATTTGGCCAGGAGGTAGGAACGGAGGGCAAACAACTCACTGGGCTGCCGGCTATGCTGCTCAAACACCCATTGGGCGTTGTTGTCAACAAACAACTGCAGGTTGGGTTGCAGGGTCCGCAGGTTGGGAAAAGGGGCCAGGAAATTGGTGAACTGGGTAGTATAATCCCATATCCTGATGTTATCGGTCAGCGCGGCCCAGGCTTGCAGGTCTTCCGTAAATTCCTGGCAGCCCTGGGCAATGGGTTTGCTCCGATCACATTCGATGGAGCATAAGGTGATGAGGACATTTGAGCGGGGTTTCACCTTGGCGGGTGCCTTACGGCTATACTGGTAAGCCAGGGTAGAGATATTGATTTCCGGAAAGGCCTCGGCTACGGCATTGACAAAGTGGATAAGGCTGCCCGAAGCAGCTTGCTCTTCCTGATGGATGGCTTCGCATTGATCACACTGACAGTACTGGGTATTGTCGTCCTGACTTACCGAAATGACGCCACCTTCCCCTGCTTCAGGTAGCAGGTTTCTCACCCTCTCCTTGACTATGTTCAGGACCTCCGGATGGGTCAAACAAAGCTGCGTAGGGATGCGCTTGCCATTCCTCAAGGCGTAATATTCCGGATGCGCTTCATAAAACTCCTCGGATGGCAATAATCGGTGAAAGGTATGGACCCGGGCTGAAGGGGCATAATAAGGAAAGGCTTCGGTGCTTACCTTATGAGCGGCGGCGAAGCTGGGTTGCTCATAAAATAATGAAGAATGCACGGTCCGAATTTTTACGGGAGGGGTGTAGCTGAAAGAAATTCCTCGATCCAGGCTTAGGGCGCTCTTGGGCGGCACGCTGATCTCCTCAGGATGAAAAAAACGGTATCCCAGGCCTTCCTCCAGAAAAGTGTAAACTGCGCTCACCATGGCTTCTTTACTCCCAGCCCTGATGTTAATTCGATCACTCCCTACCTCCCAGAAAACGGTGTGTGGATTCGGCAACTCCTCATCAATACTCAAATAAAAACCGCTCCCTTCCTCATCAATTTTTGCCCAGGAAAGTTCCTCCCCAGAAATGGCCGCTATATACTTTTGCAAGACCTCCCCAGCTTCGAAGAGTTCTGGTTCACGAAAACTCCCTTCCAGCATCATCTGACAGACTTGATCCGAACCGCTGCCGATGGTCAGTTTTCCACCAGGCCTACAGGCGTTCAGGCTTATCCAGCAAATGCAGCAGCACAAAATGGGAGCATGGAAAACTTTCATGACCGAGAGATTAAGAGGCAGGAATCAATACATCAAATTCGGCAATCGTTGGTACTTGATCGTCTATTGTTTTTCGAGAAACAAAACGCACCCAGCGACAAGTCGTGGGCGCAAATTCTACGGTCTGCAAGACCGGACTGCGCGCGATATTGGCAAATTCCCCTTCGGCAACCTTCTGCCAACTGCGACCATTCAGACTGACCTCAACGGTATAAGCCTGCACAAAGCCCTTGATCCATCGGGCTTGCATAGGCAGATAGCTGATGCCCTCGATCGTCATAGGTTTTCCTAAGTCTACCGTTAACTTTCCGGCAGGTAGTTCAGACCAGGTTTCCGTTTTGCCATCCAGAATGAGGTTGGCATTTTCCAGCTTTTCTTTGAATTGCCAGGCCGCTCGGGAAGGCCCAATCTTTAGGCTGGCTTCTAGTCCTTTCAGATCAGCCTTTGCTACATAAGCGGTAATGGTTCCGGATTGGGGGTAAGAAAAAGGGGCCTCATACCGGACAAATTCGCCTCCATCCAGGCTGTAGTATACCTCCAATTGTTCATCTGCAGCCGATATGCTGACCATATCCTCGCGGTCTCGAAGAATCCGGGGCGGATACAGTAAGGGCGGAGCATGATAAACCGCTAACTTGCTCAAAGCCGGAGAGCCTTTAGCATCCAGAATTTTCACTTTTATAGCGGATATTTTCTGCTCGGGGAAACGCATGATCCGCTTATAGCCTATGGTGGTTTCAGTGGCGATTTTATGCCAGCTCCCATCCGTTTGGCCCCATACCTCAAATGCTTTGACGCGCTGACCAAGGGCCGTATACTCCTGAAGTACCAGGCGATTTAGGCTGGTTGGTGCCTTAAAGGCTAGTTGGATAGTTGCCTGCAGGCTATCGTCTGGCGTTGCCCAATAGGTTTGATAATTGTTATCCAATAATCGGGTAGCCTCGTATCCTCTGCCGCGTTCTGGGGTGGCGGCAACCTGATTCCCCGGAGCCAAATCTTCCGCAAAATCTTCCTTGATTTTTGCCGCCATGGCTTGCAGGGCTGCCACGTCGTGCTCGTGGACAAGCCCGCGGTCATCCACCGGAAGATTCAGCAATAAACTGGCATTCTGCCCCACGGATTTATAAAAAATGTCCATCAGGTGAGGCAAGGTTTTTACCTTATGATCCTCATAGGGATGATAATACCAACCAGGACGTATGGAAACATCTGCTTCAGCCGGTACCCAATGCGAGCCGTTTTCCTGACCAGAGGAGTACCGAGCCGCGTACTCGGGCATGCCCGCATAAACGCTGTCTCGCATCAGGTTGGACCAGGTAGTGGGGTAAGCAAAACCGTGCTCATTTCCTACCCAGCGTACATCCAATCCTGCATCCCCAAAAATCACGGCTTGCGGTTGTAATTCCCGTATGATGGGAAACGTATTAGGCCAATCGTAATAAGCCTTTTTGTCCACCCTTCTTTCTTCATTTGCTCCCCCATAATAGCCGGTGCCGCCATTGGCCCCGTCAAACCAGACTTCGAATACCTCCCCGTAGTTCGTGAGCAGCTCCCGCAATTGGTTGCGGAAATAGCTTACATATTCCGGCTTACCGTATTCCGCATGATTACGGTCCCAGGGAGAAAGGTAGACCCCAAATTTTAACCCGTACTCCTGGCAGGCTTCAGAAAGATCTTTTAGCACATCTCCTTTGCCTTCCTTCCAGGGGGAATTCTTTACGGAATGCTCGGTATATGCGGAAGGCCAAAGGCAAAAACCATCATGATGCTTGGCGGTGAGGATGATGCCTTTCATGCCTGCCTCTTTGCAAACCCGGGCCCATTGCCGGCAATCCAGTGCTGTAGGATTAAATTGGCTGGGTTGTTCATCGCCAAAGCCCCATTCCATATTGGAGAAGGTGTTCATATTGAAGTGAACAAACCCATAGAATTCCAACTCCTGCCAGGCGAGTTGGCGTTCACTGGGGATAGGCAATACAGGGGCAGGTGGAGAAACCGGATTACAGGCCAGGCTTCCCAACAGGCAAAAAAGTAGGAGTAGACGTTGCATGATCAGACCTTATAAGGGCGCATCTTCTTTTTTCCAGGGCACCCGAGGAGAAGCATAATAATTGATATCCAGGGCTTCAAATCTTTCTTTTTGGTCCGCCAATCTCAAGCGATACTCCTCCCAGTTCCGATTTTCCTGGGGAGACCAGGCGATCTCAGCAATCCCGGGTAAACGTGGAAAGACCATGTATTCAATTTCATCCATCTTGGTTACCGTTTCGGACCAAAGGGGCGCTTCTATCCCTAGAATCTGCTCCTCATCGAGACCTTCAACCATGTCGGTAGGCTCCCAATTATATCCATCGTCCACCTCGATGTAGGCCGCCCAATGTAGCCCCAGATAGGTAGTAGAATCATACTGCATATCCAGGTAAGATTTGGTAGCGGGAGAAACGAGCACTTTGGCCCCCTGCGCTAAACCCATTTGGGTGTTTTTGACATTGGCCCACCACTGAACCACTGCCCCTTCAACCAGGGTAGCGTTGGCAATCTCGTCCCAGCCCATGACTTGTTTTCCGTGCTTGACCACGATTTCCTGGGCCCGATTGATAAAGGGGATATACTTATCCATAGGGGTAACATGGGACTCATCTCCACCAATGTGGATATAAGGTCCAGGCGTGATCGCGGCTAATTCGCCAATCACCTCATCGAGGAAGGCATAGGTTTCTTCTTTGTCCGTACACAGGGTACTAAATCCTACTTCGGTGCCCGTGTAGAGTTTAGGCGCTTTTCCATCACAATTCAGCTCCGCATAAGAAGCCAACGCAGCATTGGTATGGCCGGGAATGTCAATCTCCGGTACGATGGTGATAAAACGCGCAGCAGCATAGGCCACGATATCCTGATATTGCTCCTGCGTGTAGAATCCGCTTTCCCCTCCTCCTACTTCGGTACTTCCGCCAATTTCTGTCAGCTTTGGTCGCGACTTGATTTCAATCCGCCAGCCTTGATCATCCGAAAGGTGTAGGTGCAGATAGTTCAGTTTATACATAGCCAGATAGTCAATGTATCGTTTAACATCATTGACCCCAAAGAAGTGTCGTGAGACATCCAGCATGGCTCCGCGATAAGCAAAACGGGGGGCATCAGCTATCATGCCACTGGGAATGAGCCAGGGCCCTTGCTGCTGGTTCCTTCTCTCTGCGTGGGCCGGGAGCAGTTGACGCAAACTTTGCACGGCATAAAATAGCCCAGCCGGACCACCGGCTTTTACCATGATTCCTTCTTCGCTGATCGCCATTTCGTAGGCTTCCGTGGAAGAGAAGGCTTCTCCATCCAGGGTTAAGGCTATACCGTCTTGCCCCTTGTGGCTAGTCACATCCTTGATGGCTAATTCAAATCCCGTAGGCACCTTTAAAAAGTCCTGCAGTCCCTGGGCAGCCAGCATCGCGCCTTCGTCAGCCTGATCCACATAGATATGGGT
>JBCBGC010000155.1:0-649 GCA_038527215.1 Bacteroidota bacterium | reverse complement strand
TGGGTGGCCCCGGTAATGGCGTAAGAACTGCCGCTGGCTTCAGCTTTTACGGGCATAGGAATCATGCTATAATCTGCGAGATTAAGGGCCACGGGGGCTGGTTTAGGGGTACAAGCGAGTAACCCACATAGGAACAGAACAGCAAAAATAGTCAGGGGTGAAAGGGTGTATTTCATTACTGAGGATAATAAAGTTGTCATGAGTTGAAGGCATATCAAGGGAGACTATCTCCCAAGGCTTTCATACGGAATTTGGGGAGGAGCGCCTCTTGATGAGCTCCTTGCATCAGGGCAAGAAGTTCTGCGGTTTTATCAGGCAAGCTATCCGCCAGATCGTTTTGTTCTTGAATATCATGGTCCAGGTTGTACAAAGAAATCGTTGGCGATCCTTTGATCAGAGATTTTCGAATCGCCTTCCAGGGCCCTTGTCTGATCGCCTGCTGTCCTCCATAGGCAGGAAATTCCCAATAGAGAAAAGCATGCTCCTGGGCTTGTTCCTGGCCCAGCAAGGTGGGTAAAAAACTCAAGCCGTCGATTTCCTGAGGAGCCGCCTGCTGAGCCACATCCAATAAGGTAGGCATGACATCCCAAAAAGCTGAAAGATGATCTGTTTCTGAACCGGGCTGAATCTTGCCAGGCCAGGCAGCAAT
>JBCBGC010000154.1:0-18555 GCA_038527215.1 Bacteroidota bacterium | reverse complement strand
TCACCCCGGAATGGTCCCGACCACCGGGAGGGAACATATCCGGGGTCTCCGCGATTTTGGCGTAGCAAGACCTATCCGAGTCATGGAGACCCCGGATAATCCCGCTCCTGGAAGTCGCGGTATTTCCGGGGTGACAAGGTGTGTGTGGGGTTGGTGTAAGGGAAAAGTCAGGTTTTGTATATTCTATCATAAGCCTTTTCCCTCAAGCTAATATGTCACCCCGGAATGGTCCCGACCATAGGGAGGGAACATATCCGGGGTCTCCGCGATTTAGGCGAAGCAGGGATTATCCGAGTCATGGAGACCCCGGATAATCCCGTTCCTGATCGTCGCGGTATTTCCGGGGTGACATGTAGCATGTGGGGTTTTAAAACCCATAGCTCGCCTTATTCAAGGCCTTCATATTTTTCAACGGCTTATTAGGCTTAAGATATTTAGCCAGGAAAGTATAGACCTTAAGCCGCACTTCCCGCGCATGCTTGGTATCCATCCGATCAAAAGAATGCCCGCCCGGAATGTCTTCGTAAATCTCATATTCAAAGTCTTTATCCTCTGCTTTGAGCGATTTGATGAGGTGCTCAACTTCCAGCACATTGACATCCCCGTCGTTGGTATTAGTATGGATCAGGAGCGGCGTTTGCAGCTTGTGAGCATTCCAGGCAGGAGAGCGACGACGATATTCATTGACGTCTGCATAAGCCGTCTTTCCGATGTGGTAGTCTACCGAATAAAGATCGCGGTAACGTTCCGTCTTATAGCCCATTCGGGCCACCAAATCACTGACGGGTACGCCTGCATAAGCTACCTTATAGTTTTCTGCATGCTCGAAGAGGTTCATAAGGGAAATGAGTCCTCCATGACTCCAACCCATGATGCCCACCCGGTCTTCATCAAGGAAATCATAGTTGTTGAGCATAAAGTCCCGACTGGCATCTACATCCTCGATCTCTAGCCCGCCATAATCAATGCTTTCGTAAAAACCCCGGCCATAGCCCGTACTGCCTCGATATTCTGCCGCTACCACCACATATTCCTGGGCCATGAGTTCCCGGATAATGTGGGCATAAAAGGTATTGAAGTTGCTGTGCACGCCTCCATGCGGGAAGACGATCAGGGGATACTTTTTATCAGGATTCAGGCCTTTCGGAATAAACACGTAGGACCAGAACCGTAGTGGATTGCCCGCGCCTTGAGCGGTCTTATTAGGGGTTTGTTGCTTGGATTTAGGAGGGCCGGTAAGGTACACTTTGTCCACATGCGCCACGTCGCCCACTTTGTGATACCAAAGCAGGTCATCATTGGTTTTATCGATTTGGTCAAACTGGTGGCGGAGGTTAGCCAGTCGATTTTCGAGTTGTTTGACCTGAGATTTGAGGGCGCTTAGGTCATCCTGGGCAAAAAGATTAGGTATTAAGAGGATCAGGCTAAACAGCCAGGGAAGGATACGTAGCATTTTTGTAGTTTTAGATGAATGAAAATCCGTCTTTATAAGATGAGAAAAAAAAGCACATACCTACAAATGACCTTGCTGACCCTTAGTTTTATGTTCATAGGCTGTCTTGAGCAGCAGTCCAACCTTGAGGAAAATAATCCAGCTAGCCTTGAACTCAGTATGCCTGATGAACCTACCCCGGTGGTAAGCCATCTGGTGCTAACCCAGGCGGATACGTTTGTCCATCTCCAGATGGATCCTGATCTTCAGATGCTAGGGGCAATCGCATACCCTATCGATACCACGCATATCAAAGCTCTGATAAAGGAAGGCGCTCCACAGCCGGTCATCATCATCAAAGCCACGGATTACGCACGAAAAGAAGATTTGGTGGCGATGCTGGACGTCATCGTATACCTTGGCATAGAGAAATACGCCATTGATAAATTGCAGCCGCATGAAGAAAGTTTCTTACGGGAACAGGGATTTATGCCCAGGCAAGCGGATTGATATAAAGCCTTTTAGCCCCAAACCCGCCTTAAAAATCCCAGCCAATTTCCGCCCATAATGCCTTGGATATCCTCCGGGCTATAGCCCCTTTTGGCCAGCATGTCGGGCACTTTCTGCAGGTCCGCAATGGTTTCCAGATCGTGGGGGCATTGTTCCTTGCCAAAACCGCCATCTAAATCCGTCCCCAGGCCGACTTGTCGGGCATGGCCAGCAATCTGGCAAATGTGGTCCAGGTGATCCAGCATATGTTCCAGGGAAACCCCGGTGGCTTCCGGGGTGGAGATGCCTCTTTCCCAGTTAGGAATCATCATCCAGGCATCCAGCGGCATGCCGATCACCGCGCCGCGGTCCAGCAGGTGCCGGATTTGCTCATCGTCAAACTGCCGGTTATGGGGCACCAGCGTCCGGACATTGGAATGACTGGCCCAAACCGGACCCTCAAAGGCTTGCATGGCCTCCCAAAAGCTCTCATCACAAAGATGGGTAGCATCGAGGATTATGCCCAATCGTTGCATTTCTTTGAGTAGGGCTCGCCCTTTTTGTCCAATCCCTCCTTCCGCATCGGTCCCAAAGGCATAGGTGCCCGGTCCGTAATGGGCGGGGCCGATGGCTCGCAAGCCTTGTTTCCAGGCCATTTCCACCAAGGCGAGATCATATAAAGAATCTGCGCCTTCCAGGCTGAGGATATAGCCAATGGGCCCGGAATGCTCTGCTTCCCAGGCCTTGAGATGGGATTCCAGCCCGGCCAAATCCACGATTTGCCGGAGTTCTCCCGCTCGTTCCATGGCCCGATACCAGGCGAGTTGCCCCTGGGTTTGGGCCCAGGCCTGGGCCGGAGAATGCCAGCCGGGTAAGGGATTGTCCTGGTGCACATAGCGGGCGATTTGGGTGGCGACCACAAGGCCGATGCCTCCTGCCCGCAAGGCAGGAAACGAAACGGTGGCCCGACCACGGTCCGGTTTATCGGTCCAGTCCGCTTCCCGGGCGCGGATCGCTTCCACCGACTGGCGGAGGTCGCGGTTCCATTCCAGGGCATTCATCGAAAGATCAAGGTGAGCGTCAACGATCATGGGAAATGGGTTAAGGACTAAACATACGTCTATTCCCAGATTTGCCCAAAAGCAAAGGGGCCACCGGAACGTCGCCTGCTTCCTGTCCCCAGGATTGAATTTTGTCCCCAAACAGGGTCATTTATCCCAAGGCGGAGGAATTCCCCTAAATAATCCCCTCCTTAGCTTGTGGAAAGGCCATTGGCAGGTTTAGACTCTATCTATCCACCGCATTATCTTTGTCCCTACAGCTCCATCTCATGAATCGCCTATTACCTTTTTTTTTATTTGCTTGGCTCTTGCCTGGTCTTTCTCAGGCACAAGAATGGAAGCAAGCCTTGCGCTGCGTGGTCGAAACCCATAGCGGTCAACACCTGCAGGGGCAAATTGTAGCGGTGGATAGTGGAGCCTTGTACTTGGCGCTTTCCGGTCTTTATTTGCCAGAGCAAGCCGTAGACTACCCGGTGGTGCGTCTGCAAGGATCGGATATCAACCGCATCAGGGTAAAAGGAAGATTGTTTGCCCCGGCGCATATCTGGTTGCTGTTTGGAACCGCTCCTATGACCCTGGCCGGAGGCCAATACTGGGGTGCCATTGAAGGTTGGCCTTTAAGGATCGCCACGCTCATCTCTATGGCCACCGTGGGCACCCTGGCAGGTCAGTATTTATTTCGCAAGTCCATCAACCTGCAATACGAACTCGATGATTCTTTCCAGGCTTATTTGCCGGATTGGCAGCGGTATGCCAGTCACGCAAGGGTAGGGGAAGAAAAATTACGTCTGTTGGCCAGGTCCCCTGAGCAAACTGACCAGCCGGATGAAATCTTCCAGCTGCCCTTGGATTTTTTGCCCGCCAACCAACTAGGATATGCTAATCCTGAAAAAATCAGGACCTGGCACGGGGGAGCCTACATCTTTGGGGGTTCTAATCCCAGCACCGATCGCAGCGCAGGGGGAATCGGCTTTCAGGTGGCCTATCAACTGCGGCCTCAATGGCGGGTAGGTGTGGCTGGTGAAATGGGCCAGATCAGCCGGGAAATTTATATTCCTATCAATAATGAGTTTTGGGGTTTTGCCGCTAGCCAAATCGAAAAATGGGGTGGCTACCTGCAAACTACTTATGTGCCCTTTCCTCAAAAAGAGGCTTTTCGTAAGCGGCTTTCTCCTTATGCGACCTTTATGCTAGGTGCCCACAACCTTCGGGGGTACCATGTATATCGGGAACGGGAAGTAGATGGAGAGGCGGTGAATGTGGCGGACGAAAGGCCGGATGTCTGGCGTCCGGGCCTGGGGCTTGGGGCAGGGCTGTCCTGCTACCTCTGGCGCTGGGCCTCCATAGATGCCTGGGGAAGATATCTGTGGGACCCGGGTTTTTTACCCGAAAGCTATACGTACGATCATCCCAGTATGTCGGCTCCCCAAACCGTGGCGGGAGAACGCATTGCTGCCGGAGGCCTCCATATGGGATTCCAGCTAAACCTGCACTTTTAGCGCCTGTTTCAACCTTATTCTTCAGGGGAATGCTGGTCTGTTGGCCTAAGCCGGGCTGATCTCAAAAATGGCTTCGATTTCCACGGCTACCGCATGAGGTAAGATCATGCCCACGGCGCTGCGCGCACCCACGCCTCTGCCTGGCCCATAGACTTCCCGCATCAGTTCACTATAGCCATTGATGACCAAATGGTGCTGATCGAACTCCGGCTCACTGTTGACCATGCCCAGGGTTTTGACCAGTTGCTGCATACGATCCAGAGAGCCTAAGGTGGCTTTCAGGGTGGAGAGCATGAGAAGCGCCACCTGTCGGGCCGCAGCTTGTCCTTCCTCCAGGCTTAGGTCGCGTCCTACTTTTCCCTGGATAAAGGTCCCATCCGGTTTCATGCTCACATGTCCAGAGAGGTAAATAAGATTGCCAGTAATGACGGCAGGCTGATACACGGCCCCAGGCGCTGGAGCAGGTGGTAATTCCAGCCCCAATTCAGCGAGACGGGCTTCAATGGTAGACATAACAGAAGGATTTACAGAGTTTTTTTATATCCAAATATTCAGGACCAAGACGCCCAGGAGCCCCATTACACTGACGATGGTTTCCATGACGGACCATGATCGGAAGGTATCTTTTAGGCTCAGACCAAAATATTCTTTAAACATCCAGAAGCCTCCATCATTGACGTGGGAAAACATGAGGGAACCGGCACCAGCGGCCAGGACCATGAGTTCAGGACTAACGGAGATTTGTTGGACAAAAGGCAGGAGAATGCCTGCTGTGGTGAGCCCGGCAACAGTGGCTGAACCCACACAGACCCGAATCAAAGCCGCCATGCCCCAGGCCAGGACAAGGGGCGGCAGGGGACTATCAATCAGGAGTTGGGCCAGGTAATCACTGACGCCTCCGTCTTTCATGATTTGCTTAAAGGCTCCGGCCCCGCCGATAATCAACATGACCATGGTGACGCCTTTGATGGCTTCGACCAAATCATCCATGACGGCTTTCATCTTTTGTCCGCGACCGATCCCCAACGTACCTACCGCGACCAATACGGAGAGCAATAGGGCGAAAACCGGATTGCCCAGGTAAGACACCAGCTTATATATCCAGGTGCCTTCGGTCAGGACCATTTGCAGGAGAGCGCTGACGCCAATCAGAACTACGGGCATTAAGGCGGTCAGAAGGCTGATGCCCAGGCCCGGGAGGTCTTCAGGTTTCCTTTGTTCCATATTGAAGAGTTCCTTGGGCGGATTGGCTTTGATATGACCGAGGGTCCGGGCAAAAATCGGCCCTGCCACAATGATGGCTGGGATGGCGATCACGATCCCGTAGAGCAAGGTCAGGCCGATATCTGCTCCAAAATCGGCGGCAATCGCGGTAGGAGCTGGATGGGGCGGTAAATAACCGTGGGTTACCGACAAGGCCGAAAGCATCGGCAGCCCCAGATAGACCATGGGCAGACGGGTTGACTGGGTGATGGAAAAAATCAAGGGCACCAGGATCACGAAGCCTACGGAATAAAAGAGGGGAATCCCCACGATAAAACCTGTTAAGACCAGGGCCCATTGGATGTTTTTTTGTCCGAAAAGCTGGGTGAGACTTTGGGTGATTTGCTGAGCGGCCCCACTTTCTGCCACCATCTTGCCCAACATAGCGCCCAGGCCCAGGATCAGGACGATGAAGCCCAGGGTGTCGCCCATGCCTTTTTGCACGGATTGGATGGCTACATCCAGCGGTAAGCCTACCCCCAGACCTATCCCTAAACTGACCAGAATGAAAGCGAGAAAAGCGTTGATGCGAAGGACCCCAATAAGGAGGAGGAGGGATAAAACCCCTAGTAGGATGACAAGTAGTAGCATGAGGGGAAGTTAGAAAATCCTCTCAGGTTTTGAAAGAAATTGCAAAACGGGTATCAAGGCTGGTAAATGGGGAATCTCTCAGGGCCTGAATGGGGGAATTATCCTTTCAACTCCATGAGAGTTTCTTTGCGGATGGCCTTGAGGATTTCATAAGGGTCGACCTTCACTACTTTGCCTTCAATGACAAAAGAAGAGGTCTTGCCATTGATGCGACGGAAAAGCCAGGAAACGATTTGCAATACAGAGTCCTCTGGTCCGAAGATTAGCTTGGTTTTGATGTTATCGCGGAAGCCCATGGTCACATTGCCGGCGTGGCTTTCCAGGGCGATGAGGCGGGCGTTGGTTTCCGGGATGATGCCCGAGTCTCCGGCATAAATCACCCGCCGGTTGAAGAGTTGATATTTGAGGGTTTTTTCCCGGGTCATGATTTCAATTTGGATACCTTCAGTTCCATACACCGCTTCTTCCTGATAGCCTTCGAACTGAGGATTATCCTGGAGGTCTGAGAGTTGCTGACCACTTTGGAGAAAAAGGTCGATTTTAGCGGTGAGTTCTTCGATTTCCTGAAAGCGCTCCTTGGCCAATTCCTGTACCACGGCGTCATCGTAGGAGGCAAAATTATCCGGATGGTATTTTTTTCGCGCTGACTTTTTGAGGTCCTGCAACTTCTCTTCGGTGATATCCTGTAAGGACATCTTGAGGAGTTTTTGAATGCGAGCCAGGTCAGCGGATGTGAGACGGTCTTTCATTGTGGTTGGAAAAAGAATGGATTAGCGGGATGATTTTTTTCTTAACACCTTCCCAAAACGAGGTGTGACGGCTTCGCCTTCCTGGAAAGCGATTTGGCCACGGATCAATACCAGGTCCATGCCTTCTGACAGCTGATGGGGCTTGGCGAAGGTGGCTTTTGCCTGCAGGGCCTCCGGTGTAAAGATGGCCAGGTCGGCGATGTAGCCCGATTCAATGAGGCCTCGTCTGGGCATGCCAAGCGTCTGGGCAGTCAGGGAGGTCATTTTTCGGATGGCTTCCTCCAGGCTAAAAAGAGAATCTTGCCTTACGTGCGTTTCCAGGACTTTGGTAAAAGAGCCATAGCCTCTGGGGTGAAACATGGTAGGGCTCCCGTCAGAGCCGATCATGACCAGGGAATCCTGCATCAGGCGTTTTTGCAAGTCTTCATTCATGACAAAATAGGCCGCACTGGCCCCGCGTGGACCGATGTCATCTATCAAGACTTCAGTAAAGGATTTTTGTTTTTCTTCCGCGACCTGGGCCAGGGTTTTGCCGGTATAGGGGGCGGTGGCAAAGAGGGTCGCTTCAGGCCCATTGCGCTGGGTGATGCGCTTTTCCAGGTAGGTAGTCAATTGCTGACGCTTGAGGCGACGGATGCGACTGAAGCTAACCGGAGGACGCGCCCAATCCGGAAATACAATGCCGATGGTGGTATAGCTGGCGGTATAGGGATAAATGTCCGCGGTTACCAGCAGGCCCTGGGTTCTGGCGCTGTCCATGAGTTGTAACAATTGTTCCGCCCGGGCAACTCCCTGGCCATAGACAGATTTCATATGAGAAACATGAACCCGGCAGTGCTGGCCTTGCAGGAGCAACTCTGCCAGGGATTGATTCATGGCTGGATCGTCTTCGTTGCGGACGTGGCTCATGATCATGGCGTCAGCCTGCCCGATGCGACGCGCCAGGGCGGTCAATTCTTCTTCTCCGGCAAAGCGGCCCGGGGTGTATTCCAGGCCGGTACTCATGCCCCAGGCCCCGGCTTGCAGGGCATCACTCAGCAAAGCCAGCATGCTGTCCAGGCCTTCCTTGGGGACGTCTTTTTTGAAGCGGACCCCAGAAAGCTCCCGTAGAGTGCCATGCCCCACAAAGGGAATGATATTTACGCCGGGTTGCTGTTGCTCAACCGAATCCATCCAGGCCCCAAAATCCCTGAAAGGGGCGCTATAACCATCTTGTCCCAGGGATATGCTGGTTACGCCCTGGGCCAGGAAATTGGCGAAAACAGGGCGGCGGAGCGGGTCTCCATGGGAATGGGGATCAATGAAGCCGGGACTGATCAGCTTTCCACGGGCATCTATGCGCTGGAGGGCGCGGCTGCGGCTGCTGTCCACCTTTCCCACAAAGGCGATGGTATCTGCCTGGATCAGGAGATCGGCCGCATAGGCCTTTTGTCCACTTCCATCTACCACCATGCCTCCGCTTATCCAGGTATCAAAGGTCCCTTCCGGAGAAAGGGGCAGGGGAGGAGTATGGCTACACGCCCAGGTGCACAGGCAGCATAAGACAAAGAGAAATCTGTACATACCTAAAGATAGGGATGTTTTTGAGAAGCTGATTTGGGCTTATTGATCCAGTAAGGAGGCAATCTGTGGGGATAAGTGGGCCAGGGGTTGGTCGTCTTGGAGGCTCTCGACTAATGCCTCATCATCTTTTCTCAACCCATATCTGATGGATTGCTCCACATATTGCAGGGCCATCCGATCTTTTCCTTTTCGGGCTACTTCAAGGGCCGCGTGTAAAAAGACATGAACAAACTCCTCTTGTTGGTGATCTTTCTCCAGTTCCACTAGTGGCTTCACATCTGTTTTGATAAAGTGGAAGGGAATCGTACGCAGATACTCCAAGGCTTGCATGGTTCTTTCGCTATAACTGCTACTTTCCTGCAGAGCGCTTTCAGTCGTGATAGGAATCCTGGTTGGCTTTTCTGTTTTTATATCGATCGCATCATTTCGAACCAGGACCACCTTTCTGGAAAGGGGTTCCCCTCTACGAGAGTGCTCGGATATAATCCCTGTTAATATTTTGGGATCTTTGGTATCATCCATATACAGCAGCATCAAGCTTTGGAATTGTACCCTGGGACCATAGTCCTGATATTCTTCTCGGTTTTTGTAGTCAGAAAAGTTGGGATACTTAAACTGCCGAATAATGAGTTGGGACCCATTTCTCATGGCATGTCCTTTTAGTAAACCGCCCGTTTTTTCCAGCATCGTTACTTCACAATCGTCCTTAATTTCGATTGCTAGTTTACGAATTCCGCCCATTTGTCGCTCTGCTGAACTTTTATAATACCAATCATAGGTTCCAGCCAGGGAATCCATATCGTCACTGGGATGGTAGTTTACCCAGTTGGAGGAGTTGTTCAAGGCTCGACTGTTTTCAATGAAGTGGTTATCTAGCCCTGCAAAAAAGTGGACCATTTTTTTCCACCTTTTCTTGAATTTTTTCTTGGTTTTAGGGTCGTGCCACACATAAGATTCAAACTCGTCGGTCAAGGGCTCCTCCGCTTCGTTTTCGGTTAGTTTGATTCCCATCACCCGACCTCCATTGAAAAGGGTTTCTGTAAGCTCGTTTTCGTGTGTACCCGTAAAAATCCCTTTGAGAATCACCTCTTCGGTTTTGGGACTGAGTTTGAGTATGATCCAATAATTACCATTACGATCTTCGAAACGCATTTCCATGATGACAAAATCCCGACCTACCTTGGTTATTTTTCCTAAGTAAGTTCGATAGTCAGGCCGGCGAATCAGCATGAGTACTCCATTTCCCAGCACTTCTACCCGTCTTCGGAGCAGCTTTCCTTCTTTGTCAGGTGAGATGGTGAAAAAATCAAAATATCCCGTCAAGTCTTTGATGACCAGGCTAGCATCAAGATCCCCTTCATAAGCTTTGAGGAATCCGTTATACGTATCATAGTTGTCTTTGAGTTTGGAGAATAGAGGCTTGAAGAATTCCTCCAATGCCCTAATGGGAAGGCCCATGATCTTCCCTTTATCCTTTTCTCCCTCTGCTTTATATTTTTCAACCTGATTCGCATTTCGATCCATGCGAAACAATAATAAGCGGCTGCAGATCAAGGTATTTTGATAAGGATCTGTGGTTTGAATGACTCCTTGAAGGAGGTAGCGGTCTACTAAAGACCGGTCATGATCTTTGAGGTTAATAGATATATGAGCAAAGCGTTTAAGTGGGCTGTCTGTATGCCCTTTAAAAAAACCAGAAACGACCCGGCTTCGCTGGGATTGATTCGGATATCCTACATCTTTAGGGGCTTCGCCTTCGAAGTAGGTTAGCTCTCCTGTGTAATGAGTGCCGCTAAGGGTGTGAATGATTTCGGCTTGGTGGACGTGCGGGGGTTCGCTGTCTGGGCTAAGGTGGGGAACCTTCAGTAAAAATTCTCTACGTTCACCTAAACGATGGATATAGAAGGCTCGAAAATAGGTCTCTCCAGCTTGTGCTGAAGGAAGCATAGAGGTGTTTTTGATAGCTTCATGTTGATCCTCCTTTTGCTGCTCTTTGAGTTCTGCATAAGGTAACCCTTCTTCAACCCACAGTTTGTTAAAGTGTTGTTCCAATGCATGGCCAATTGTACTGGAGGCTTCCCTTATTTCAAAGGGGCTATCCATCAGGGTCTGGTTTTCCAGATAGTATCCCTGGAATATGGTCTGATCTATCTTAATAAAGTTGATGGAAGTTCCTCTATGAGATAGTACTCTTAGTTCCCCTTTACTTTCGTTTCGTAGGTTGATTATTTTATATAATTCTTCAAGGGTGGTGATGCTTTTTGCCTTCAGTTCTCCTGCCTTTTCTTCTCCTAATTCTTCATTTCGCTGAGCTTGCGCGGTAGTTCCTGGCATGTATACTAAGGCTCGAACTTTTACATCTCCTCGAACCGCTTTCTCTAGGACATCCCTTAGTTCTGGTAAAAAGGACATGTAGGATTGAAGGAAAATGATTTCTTCCTTAGCATTTTTGATAGAATGCCTGATTTCTTTCGTAGGAAATTTGCTGAATTGATTTTCTGTTTGACGGCTTCGCTGCTTTTCATTGTCTGAATGTCCCTCCTCAGACTGGACATATGATTCGGTATCCTGATCATAGACCAAGGAAAGATTTTGATTTAGATAAGCTTCAAGCGCCTGGAGAATCCGCCAGTACATGTTCAGGCTCACGGACTTTTCTCCTCGTTGGAGACGATTGAAAGTAGGCAGGGATATTTCATCTATACCTCTTTCCTGTAATTCCGCCAATAAAGCCCGGGCAGAAAACCTTTTTTGGGTATCCCAGGCTTTCTCCCGTATGAGGTCGAGGGCTTTATCGATGCGAGTTTTATACGCGTCCTTTTTTTGTTGTTCTATCGAGGACATATGAAGATGCTTTGGTTGACTATAAGGAGTGAAAAAGAAGACTTATGAAAAGGTGAAAGGAGGCCTACTGAACTACCTTCCTGTCAAAAAAATTATTCAAGTATTCAGGATTCGGATTAGGGATGACCATTTCACTTTTGGCTAGGAGAAAAGCAAAGTCTTTTTCTCGCTCAATCGCTTTTGGTTCAGGATACCTGCTGTGGTGAAATTTTGAATGAATGGCAAACTGTCGGGCACTGAAACCTGAGTAATAATAATCTTGGTTAAAAATGTACATGCATTCCGGAGTCATGCCATGATATAATCCAACCTTCAGGTTAGGGGTAAACTCATGACTTTCACTGATAGAATACAAGATTTTCAATTCGCTTTTCACTTGTGAAGAAATGTCAATCATGTGCTTAGGGTGGGGGTACTGGTTCCGGTACCGTGCCCATTCTCCATCTGGATGGGCGAGCAAGATGGTCAGATCCATACCTTCAACTATCATCTTTTCAATACAGGGTTCCAACTCAAGACAATTACCCATGTAGGTGGTGAGTAATTTTGCTGTAGGATTTTTTTCCATAAGAGCTTCTTGGAAAAATCTGCTTAAGTCCTCAGCTTTGATAGGCTCATAAAAATCTTCTGTGTTAGAAGGAGTTTTTATGTATTTCTCCTTTCTCTCATCATAATGGTATCCCTCCTTGTTATGTAAAGCGTCCAGCTTAATCAAGAGTCGTTGAGATTTCTGATGTTCCGGATCCCGAATGGCGGCATAAAAGTACGATTCCGAAATCTTGATCTCCCAGTCTGTAGTAGCCACTTTATGGAGGGTAGCAAGAGAGGTTCCCTCAAAAGGCCAATCATATTTAAGTTTCCAATCCGGATAAAGGATTCGAAACAACTTGATGGCTGCCGAAAGTTGTTTGCTCATAGTTTTAGGATTATTGTTTTCGAAAGTATGGCAGTAATTGATGGTACCAAATGTAATGTCAAATCATGAATTATTCAAGTTATATCATGATTGAATAACATTGATAGGATATTTCATGATAATTTTCAAGAGACTATCGTAATCTTTGACAGAGTATCGTGTCTTGTGAAAAATGGCCAATAAACATGTATAATGAGTTGTATAGGGTGTTTTTATCAGTTTGATTTGTGATTGTTCAAATGATTCGATCATGATTAGAATTGAGTTCTCTTCGGTTGGTGATTGTCGACTAGCATTACCAAGCAGAGCTCCTTCCTGATTCTTGAACTGAATCCTAAATAATCATTTAAAGAAAAAAAGATGAAAACCGTAAAAAGCCTATTTATAGGCCTGGGCATTCTATGCCTTAACCTGAGCGCTATTGCGCAGACCGGTCAACTGACACAAAACCGTCCTTTCGCGTACACAGTCACTTGGAGTGCCGGGACGGTGAACCAGCCTTTTGGGCCAGTGAGCAGTGTGAGCCTGACCATTGAAGTACCCGCCGGAGAAATCATTGATCAGTATGGGCCCTGGACTTTTTCCTCCTGGGTGGCCTACGGGACTCAAGGAGAGGACTGGGATTATACCGTGAGTGTGAATCCCGCACAGACCGAGCTGACCCTGATTATTACCCGCTATCAGGGACTGATCAGTGGCTATGGCCTGATGGCTACCGGTCCCCTGATTACCCTGGAAGACCTGGAAGGTCGGAGTGGCCGTTTCCTTCCTACCGCTCAGCAGTGGTCCCTACAGCACAACCCCTCTCGGGATCTTCTGATTGCTCTGCCTGAAACCGTGGAGCATCCGTTATCCGTCAAAGCGGTAGATGTGCAAGGAAGAACCATGGCCCGATTTGAGGTCATAGCAGGTAAGAACAGGATTTCGCTTCCCCACCTACCTGCTGGAAGCTATTGGCTGTTGCCGGAAGGGCGGTCCAACTGGTCGCCTCTTCGATGGCTGAAGCTTCCTTAAGCTAACATTTTGCGGTTGTTTGGTAGCTCTCTGTCCGTTGGGCAGGGGGCTATCGTTTTTTTCGGGCTTTAAGGAAAAAGGTCCTGGCATGAAAAGGCAGTGCGCTGCTCTCCAATTCCTGGTAAAAAGCAGCTTCCTCCTGGTCGGTCTTCTGTTTGATAAATTTCCGAAAAGTATTCAGCCGAAGCTGATAGGTAGAGAGGCGTTTCAAAGAAGCCTGGGGTTGCCGTTGCAACCATTGCGAAAAATTTCTGAGCTTTCTTTCGAGTTGTTCATCATCCCCTAAGTGATAGCAGGCTTGTAGCAATAGGAATTGATAGCTGGCCTGCAAAGACCGCAAAGGTTGCTTCTCTAAATAAAGGTCGGCATTCAGCACCGTCTGATAATCTCCTTTGGCGTAAGCGATAAAGCCTTGCCCAAAGTGCTTGGCTTGTTCCCGATAGGCAGGTGCGAGGGTTTGCAGGTGAGCCGAGAAGGAGGCTTCGATATGTTCCGGATCTTGTAGGTAAAAATGTACCCTGAGCCAGGTTAGGAATATCAAAAACGGCAGATGCCCTTCTACTTGCCACAATTTTTTTTCGAAACCCTCTTGAAGCCAGCCTTTCAGGAAGAGATAGGTTTCCGGCCCAGGGTCCTGCCAGCTTTTGTTGATCAATTGATTGTAGAGCAAAAAATAGAAGTCCTGTTGCAACACCCGGGGCAGCTGGGGTGCCTCCTCTCGAATGCGTTTTCCCAAAGCCGGTAGGTCCGTTTTTTCACCCTGAGCTAGTTTATAGGCTTGTAAGAACAAATGAACCAGGGCTCCTTGCCGGGCCAGGGGAAGGGCTTCGATTTGCTCCACCAGGTTTTGGGACCAGGCTGGCGGGACGAAGGCTTCCCGGGTAACCCGATTTTGGTTGGTCAAAATGGTCAGCAAATGCAAAGTATTCTGCCAGGTATAGGTCTCATGGGCTTGCCAGGCAGCTTGTAAGGGTTCCATGGCGCCCCGGCCCGAACTACTCACGGAGCGAGATTGAATTTCTGTATGGAATTGCAAAAGATGCTGATAGTATTCAGGCCCCCTTTCGCCTGATTTGGCTAGTCGGTTTTGAGCAGCTTTGGCATAGGGATCGAATAGGTGGTAGGCTTTGGCTTGATTGAGCCTTTTTAGTAGCAGCCGGTCTGCCAGGAAGCGGTCCTTTTTGAGTTCTTCCTGCGCCAGAAAAACTTCCAGGGCTTTGGTGATTTCACTGGCGAACACCCGCCAGGAACCCTCGGATTGACTCAGGCCTGCTGGGTCTTTTTGTCCCAACTTCTTGTCTCCCAACACATAGAGCATATGGCTGAGCAACTGTTGCGCGCCGGGGCTGCCGGTCCACGCCTGAAAAAATACCTTTCTCTCCGCCTTACTCAGGATTTCCAGCAGGCGAAAGGCTTTCCATTGAGAAATGTTCTCCATGCTCCCAGTCCTTTTTTATTAACAACGTCCATCTATCCTGTTAATCCAACCAAAGGGAAACATGGGCATAATGGTCCTAAAGGTTGAATATAACGATTCTTCAAAGGTTCAGGGATAAAAGCAGCGCAAAATTCCCTTAACAATGGACCAAAAGCGTGTTTGAAAGCGTGGCGGAATTATGACTCCTTGCCAGGGCTTGCTGATCAACAGTGCCTTCCCAATCCGGGAGGCTCAGCCTTCAGCCCGCCTCGTTCTTTTCATCTGTTGCCTCATTAACCTTTCTGCATTTATCATGAAAAACACCATCAGCTTTCTCGTCCTGTTAGCCTTCTTAGGCAGTTCCGTTTGGGCTCAGGACCTGGTCCCGGACCCGCCCAAGAAACCTGGCAAACGTACCTCGCTGACCATTGGTCTGCGCAATGTCGGGGACGTGTCCATTCCCAACCTGAATTACACTCGGGTGGGAAGCCTTAGCGAGTTTGCCCGACTCGGTCCCAGCTTTGGCTATCAGCAATTTTTCTCCCATTTCCTTGGAGCTGGTTTACGGGCTGAAGGAAACCTGGTGGAAATCATCGATGCTGCCATGGACGAGCCGCTGCCCCTGCCAGAAGAACTAGAAGTATTTGTCGGCCTTACGGTCGGATACCTGATCACTTTTGGGGGCTTCAGTGGCCTGGTAGAAAATTTTGATCGCTTCTCGGACTATGTAGATGGTCAGTCCTATTGGGGCCTGATCGGTGGGGCGCGCTACTTCATTGGGGATCGCTTCGGCCTGACCATAGAAGGCGGCAAAACCGCCATCGGCGTAAATGGCCTCAGTGTGGGCGTGGTATTCCGCAAATAATATAATCCTAAATATATGTTTCACATACGACCTACCCTATTCGGCTTGTGGCTGATGATATTGGTGAGCTTTTGCTGGCTAGCCTGTAACCCCGATGGCGTACCCAAAGCCTCTAAAGGAGAAATCTCGCTGGAGATTGAAAACCAAACTTTCACCAGCGCTGCCACTGCCATCTACCAGGATGGGACGGTCTTTGGCCTGGATATGACAAACATCATCCAGCTCACCGAGGGCAGCAAGCTCTTCACCCTGAATTTCCTGGCTGATGAAGGAAACTTTGAAGGGCCGGCCTTTGACATTCTGGAAGAGGCTGAGCTGACCCTCGGAAACAATACGGGAAAGCGCATCTGCTATGCAACCTACACGGATGACCCTTCGACCGCGGTTTATTACACCTATGGAGGACAGGCTAAGGTAACGCAACTGGACCTGGAAGCCCTGGAAATCTCTGCCAGCTTTTCCCTATGGCTTTACAACATCTATGATGACACCGATTCTCTCTCCATTAAAGGCAGCCTGAACCAGGTAGAAATCATTCAATAGCGGCTGGGAGCTACCCAAAGGAATGTAAGAACCATCTATCCTTCTATTAGGGATGCATTCTTGGTGGGGGAGGACTTGCTGTCCTCCCCTTTTTTCTGAAAACACAATTTTTTTATCCTTCAATTCATTTTTTCATGATTAGAACGCTCGTTTCCCTACTTTTACTGACCAGCCTCGGACAGGCTTTCGGTCAGACCCACGGTATCAAAGTCAATCCCCTGGGCCTGGCTGGTCGCAACCTGACCATCGGCTATGAATATGTGACGAATGACCGGCAATCTGTAGCGGTGAACCTAAACCTTTCTCTGGGCCTGCCAGGCGCGGCTTCGGATGCCCTGGCGGACGAACTGAGTGCCGGGGGAACCACGGGCGCCGTCAGTTTATCTGGTTTCTCTATTACGCCGCAATACCGTTTTTATGGCGCCAAAAAAGGCGCCCCTCAGGGCTTTTATATCGCTCCTTTTCTCCGCTTTGGTAACCGAAATATCACAGCTACCGGATCTTATGACGGACAAAGTGCCGATATAGATTTCAGCACCACCGCCCTGGGAGCGGGTTTCCAACTCGGTACCCAATGGCTCATCAAAGAGCGGGTGTCCATTGACTGGTACTTCCTCGGCCTGGGCGCCAACTTTCAGGCCTTTAGCGGGCGCTTTGTGTCGGACGAAATCCTCAGCATCGAAGACGACATCCGCCAGCAGATCAATGATCTGCCCATTATCGGCGATCGTCTGGAGTACTCTGTCTCCGGCAATGAATTGCTAGCCGAAATCAGCCTCCTGATCCCATTTTTCCGCTCCGGCATTTCTTTAGGTATATTCTTTTAGCGTGTTTAGCACGATAGCTAATGTTAAAGCCCCTGCCGGATGGCAGGGGCTTTTTTTATCCTCGTTGTAGGGGATAGGGCTTGTGATGTGCAAACTGAAACCTTGATCTCAGAAGAATAAAGCGTTTCAATCCTCATTATAGTGGAAGGTGGTCACGAAGTTCTGCACATAGGGGCCTGCTCGTTTTGGATTTTGAGTTTCAATCCTCATTATAGTGGATAGTGCTCACGAAGCAGGCGTATAGATATGACTTCCTAAATCAAGTTCAGTTTCAATCCTCATTATAGTGGAAGGTGCTCACGAAGACCACAGAAGTATATCAGCAAGTCCGGCAATTCGGGTTTCAATCCTCATTATAGTGGAAGGTGCTCACGAAGCAGAAGCCTTAGCTTTGGGTCCTTTATTGGGGGAGGTTTCAATCCTCATTATAGTGGAAGGTGCTCACGAAGAGCAGTCGGACGAATGCAATTCCGCGTGGTTGGGGGTTTCAATCCTCATTATAGTGGAAGGTGCTCACGAAGCTTTAGGGTCGACGGCTGGAAGGTTACCATTTCCGATGTTTCAATCCTCATTATAGTGGAAGGTGCTCACGAAGCTTTTTCGCCGTTACCTGGTTGTACGGTACATTCATGAGGTTTCAATCCTCATTATAGTGGAAGGTGCTCACGAAGAGGCTATCACTTTGTTATAGACCCCGACGGTAGGAGTTTCAATCCTCATTATAGTGGATAGTGCTCACGAAGGGTGTATTTCATCGGGTACGGGGTCATATAAGCAGGGTTTCAATCCTCATTATAGTGGATAGTGCTCACGAAGCTGCTTCTGGGAAACAGTAAGAATAAGATCAACTATATGTTTCAATCCTCATTATAGTGGATAGTGCTCACGAAGCATACTGAAGTCGTGGTGACCGTTCTTGCAGTCGTCATGTTTCAATCCTCATTATAGTGGATAGTGCTCACGAAGCTTGCATATTCCCCGAGTGGAGAGCAAGTTTGAAAGTTTCAATCCTCATTATAGTGGATAGTGCTCACGAAGTTTGGATCCAGCGTTGGTGGAGCTAGATCTCAGCGAGTTTCAATCCTCATTATAGTGGATAGTGCTCACGAAGCAGTTGGAAGATCATTGGGCCGTTGTTATCGTTGAGTTTCAATCCTCATTATAGTGGATAGTGCTCACGAAGCAGATGGCGACATGCGGGGAAAACGCCTTCCCCGGAACGTTTCAATCCTCATTATAGTGGATAGTGCTCACGAAGAGAAAAAAGGACAGGCTGCATTGAATGCTGGTTATGGTTTCAATCCTCATTATAGTGGATAGTGCTCACGAAGGAGAGTCTGGGATCTACACTTGAACACCAAGCCTTGTTTCAATCCTCATTATAGTGGATAGTGCTCACGAAGCCTAGATAGCCTAGGATAATCCCCTATCATCATGGGTTTCAATCCTCATTATAGTGGATAGTGCTCACGAAGGTATGGA
>JBCBGC010000153.1:0-19220 GCA_038527215.1 Bacteroidota bacterium | reverse complement strand
CGTATCCCCATAAATCAAACCTGTCAGGTAGACATTGCCGAGGGAGTCCACATCCACGCTTCGTCCTGACTCCACCCGCACGGCAGCCCCCAGGCTACTGCCAAAGGCTTTGGCCCAGGAAAAACTCCCGTCTGGCTGGTAGGCCGCCAGAAAAATATCTTCCTGCCCCTGGCTACTTAGCGTGGTGGTACCACTGCCGGGGTCCATGTCCGGTGCGCCAAAGAAGAAGCCACTGACGTAAATTCTGTTTTGCGTGTCTACCGCCAGGGATTGAATGCGGTTATCGCCGCTTCCAGCCATGAGTTGGGCCCATAAAAGCTTGCCATCCGCATCGTATTTAGCCAGAAAAGGGTCGGCCAGGGTACCGCCCACCAACAAGGTACTGGCATCAAACCAGGCAGAGTCCCAAAGGGCTCCGCCAATGATCAGATTGCCGTCGGCATCGATTTCCATGTCCGCAATGGACAATAAAGTAGCGGTCTGGCTGGTGCCCTGTGGCCGGGCAGTGAGAAGATGGTTTGCCCAGAGGAGGTTTCCATCGGTATCGTATTTGGCGAGGTAGCCATCGGGCCAAAAGCCTGCCTGATTAGAAGTCAGAATGGTGCTGTCTGGTCCCGGGTCAAAATCTACCGAGCGGGAGAACACGCCCCCGGTGTAAACATTGCCTTGAGGATCGGTGGTCAGCGACCAGCCGCGATCCCAGGCCGCATCGCCAAAGCCGTGGGACCAGAGACGCTGCCCGTCCGGGCCGTATTTCACCAATAAAATATCCTTCCAACCGCCGCCTTTCACCCAGGTTTCGTCTGAACCGGAAAAGAGTTCCACGGAGTCCTGAAACACCCCGGTCGCAAAGACGTTCCCGGCAGCATCCCGGCTAAGGGCGGTAATTTCGTCCCGAGGACCTGCTCCGGCGGTATTGGCCCATGAAAATGTCAATTGTGCATATAGGGAGGAAGAGAGGAGCATAAAAGCCAGGCAGCAACCCAGGCTCAGGCGGAGGTTATAGAAGGCGTTCATATCAATGATGGCTAGGAATGTTTCTTTCTCCTCCATCGGATGGGAGCTCATTTTGTCATCACAGGCGTCCACCTTTCCTTCAACAGCTAAATTGTGCAATTAATACGGCGGTTTTTCTCCCTGATTTTGAGTTACTTGAAGTTGACGCACTGTAAACATTTTCTACCTATGTGGTTCCATTATCTCCAAATGGGTTGGCGACACCTGCGCCGACGCCCATTCTATTCCTTTCTTAAACTGGCCGGCCTGAGCCTGGGTGTAGCCGCTGTTTTATACATCGGGCTATACGTAGATTTCGAGCGAAACTATGACCGCTTTCATACCCAGGCGGAGAACATCTACCGGGTAAATACGGTGGGCATCCAAACCAGAGATCGCCATCTCGATGTAGACTGGCAAAGTGTGCCCGGTCCCCTGGGCCTGCGCATGAAAGAAGACTATCCCGCGGTCAAGGAGGTTTTTCGCTCTCACGGCCTCTTTCCCGAGGATGAGGCACCCTTGAAATTTGGCGACAAAGAAATCGACGCCGAACGACTGGGCTTCGTCGATGCCTCCATCCTGGATGTTTTCACCTTTGAGTGGCTGGGAGGAGATCGCCTTACGGCTCTGACCGGTCCCAATAAAATCGTCCTGTCGCAAAGCCTGGCCAAACGGATTTTTGGAGATGAAGATCCCATCGGCAAAGTGATCACCGCCCCTTCTCCTTTTGCGGAAGCAGCAGACAGCGTGCTGCAACTCATGGTCAGTGGCCTCTATCAAGATATGCCCCGCAACGCGCATTGGCGGGCGGAGGGCATGATTTCTGCCGAAACGGACCCTGGCCTGGATGATTACTATTACAACTCTTTTGCTTTTCCCACCTATGCCCTGTTGGAACCCGGGGCCGATCCAGCCCAACTGGAAAAGCAAATCAGCGAAATTTATGACCGCTATCTGGACAAAAACCGGGAGCCCGTCATGGTACGGGCGGAACATCACCTCCAGCCGCTGACGGAGATTCATTTGGACCAAAGCGGTGGAGCCACCTACCTCTATATTTTCGGAGCCGTAGGGCTGCTCATGTTATTGATCGCGGGCATTAGCTATCTCAACCTGACCACCGCCCAGGCCAGCCAGCGCGGGGTGGAAGTGGGCCTACGCAAAACCCTTGGGTCCAATCGAAAGCAGTTGATCGGGCAGTTTCTGGGAGAGTCTTTTGTGCTTACTGGTCTGGCCATTTTGGTGGGGATCACTTTACTGGAAATTACCATCCCCCTGCTGAATGAATGGCTAGGGTTACAGGTGCAGCCCAGCGACCTCTTGCAGCTTCATATACTAGGTAGCTTGTTGGGCATCTGGCTCATCCTGGGCCTGGCAGGTGGCAGTTATGCAGCCTTTTTCCTTTCCGCTTTTCAACCTTCTCAGGTGCTTAAGGGGCACATTCGGCAAGGAAAAGGACGAACCTTTACCCGCAAAGCCCTGGTAGGGCTGCAATTCGCAGTGGTCATCTTTGTCCTGGTCTGTACGACTATGGTATTCCGCCAACTCTCATTTATCCAGCAAAAAAATCTGGGCTTTGATCAGGAACAAATGGTGCGGCTCAACCTGCCCCCCGGCCAACGCATTCATCAGATTCAGGCCTTTCATCAGGTGCTCAGAGAAAATCCTCATGTGATCCATACCACGGCCACCAATTTTGTACCCGGCTGGGGGGGACTCTTTCGAGCTCCGCTCGCCGTGGAAACGCCCGAGGGTTATGTGCAGAAATTTACCCGGCGGGGCTGGGTGGATACGGATTTCTGGGAAAGCATGGACATCCCGGTGGTTACGGGACGGAATTTTTCAGCGGATTATCCCACGGATTCTACCCAAGGGGTCATCATCAACGAAGCCCTGGTGCAGGATTTCAACCTGCAGGAACCACTGGGGACCATTATCCGTCTGGGAGATCAGGGCAATCCGAATTTTCTGCGGGTAGTCGGCGTGGTGCGGGATTTCCATCAGCAATCGCTACATAGCCCTATCGAGCCGCAGGTTACCCTATTAGGCGACCGCGACCTGCCTCTGATGCTGGTCAAAATTGATGAGTTGGAGGCAGGACTGGCCCATATTCAACGCAGTTGGCAAGAGGTCTTCCCAACCGAACCTTTTGCCTATCAGTTTGTGGATGAGTTGATGCAGGAAATGTATGAGACGGACCAAAGAAGAGGGGAAATATTCCTTTCTTTTTCTGTCCTGACCTTGTTCATCTGTTTCCTCGGCCTCTTTGGTCTGGCCTCTTACCTCTCGGTCCAGCGGATCAAGGAAATTGGCATTCGTAAAATCCTGGGTGCTTCCGTTTGGGGGCTGGTCCAACTCTTGTCAAAGGAGTATATCTGGTTGGTGCTACTGGCGGCATTGCCTGCTATGGCCCTGGCTCAATATACCCTGCAACGCTGGTTGGAGAATTTTGCCTTCCAGACGGATATGCATTACGGGCTCTTTGGGCTGGTACTACTCTTTGTGCTGGTGTTCACCTTTGCGGTAGCGGCCTTCCATGCCCTGCGGACGGCCCGACTCAATCCAGCGGTGAGTTTGAGGGATGAATAAAAAAAGTCTCCCGCTGTCAGAGCGGGAGAAACTACCCGGTATCATGGACGGGTAAATAAAGAACGGTCTACTATTTTTTGGGGCGTTGTTTTAAGGGCCACGAATGCACGAATTAAGGACGAATCAGAAGCTATTCGTCTTTCATTCGAAAATTCGTGGCTTTTCTCATTCGTCTCTTAACCCATGAATCGGATTCAGGCTGGCCGCCTGATAAGTTTGCAGGCCGATGGTCAGCCAGGCAACCAGCAGGGCAATCAAGCCCGCTCCCAAAAAGTAATACCACTCCAACTCTATATGGTAAGCGAAGGAGGTAAGCCAGGATTTGGCGAGGAAATAACTTACAGGCAAGGCGATGGTCAGTGCGGCCAGCACCATGCGGGTAAAATCTCTTGAGAGCAATTCCATCAGGTTCCACACGGTGGCTCCCAGCACCTTACGAATGCCTAATTCCTTGGCCCGCCGTTCGGCGGTATAAATGGCCAGTCCCAGCAAGCCCAGGCAGGAAATCAGGATGGCTAGTAAGCCGAAAATTCTGGATAACGAACCCACTCTCGTTTCAGCTTCATAGAGGCGTTGGTAATCCTCGTCTAAGAAATGGTAATTAAACTCATATGCCGGATGATGGGCGTGATAAATTTCTTCCATCTGGGCCAGGGTCTGTTGTTCCGCTCCGGCTTTAAGTTTGACCAGAATATCCCGGCCGCCTCGTCTAAAGCGCATGATCATAGGATCTATGGCGTGATGGATAGAACCATAGTGAAAGTCCTTTACTACCCCGATAATTTCCCGCTGATCATCGCCAACGTCCAGCATATACCCTATGGGATTTTCAAGCCCCATCAAGGCCAGCGCCGCTTCATTCAGAATAACTTTTTTCCAATCATCCCCTTTTTCCTGCGAAAAACTCCGGCCTTGAATGATCTCCATGCCCAAGGTTTCAATGGCTTCATATCCCAGCCGGGGGGATTTGAAAGAATGTTCCCGTTCGTGGGCTTCTCCTGACCAGGAATAGCCACCGCCGGAATCGCTATTATCCAGCACACTCCAGACCATATTGCTGGCCCGCACCACGCCCGGCAGTTGCCGGATTTTATTCAGAAAAAGCTGAGGATCCTCATCATAGTCGCCCCGCTCAAAGCTTACCACCTGCTCCCGGTCATAGCCCAAATGCTTGTTTTGGGTGTATTGAATCTGGGCCTGTACCACCATCACCCCAACGATCAAGATGACCGAAAGGCTAAACTGGAAGATCACCAAACCTTTGCGTAACCAGGCTGAGCCATAAGCAGTATTGCGCAAGCCTTTGAGGATTTCTTTGGGTTGAAAGCGGGAAAGAAATACGGCAGGATACAGTCCGGCCACCAGTCCCGTCAGCATCGCGATACCGGCAATACCCAGCACCCAGTCCATTTCCCAGGTCAGGGCAAGGCTTTTAGCGGTCAGTTCATTGAAGGCAGGTAAGGAAAGTTGGACCAGCAAGAGCGCCACCAACAGAGAGGCTGTAACCAGCAGCACAGATTCCACCAAAAACTGAAAGGCCAGCACCGGTCTGCGTGCCCCGATGGTCTTTTTAACGCCTATTTCCTTGAGTTTTTTATTGGCCTGGGCAGTTGAGAGATTGATGAAATTGAAGCAGGCGATGAGCAGGATAAAAAGCGCGACCAGCGAAAACAATCGCACGTATACGATGCGCCCCCCTACCTGCACCCCGGCCTCATAATTTCCCCGGAGGTAGCGGTCGGCATAGGGGCGCGTAAAAAAGGTGAGGCGCTTGATTTGATACATCTGGCTAGGTGGGTGAAAAGCCCTCATTTTCTCATCAAAGGCCTGTGGATCAGCTCCCTTTTTTAGGCGAACATAGGTTTCTCCGTAACCGCCGGACCATTTGCCCGCATGCTCATCCCAGGTAATCTGCCATTGGTAAGGCAGGATAAATTCGAACTTCATGGTGGAATGCGGCCCGGGCTCCTCAAAGACACCCCCGACCTTAAAGTCTCCTGTGTAAGATTCGTTTTCCCAACGGATGATTTTGCCCAAGGCATCCTCCGGCGTCCCGAAGAGCTTTTCTGCCACCCGATGGGAGATGGCGATATGGTTCAGTTCCCGCAGGATATTTTTTTCATCCCCAGCCACCAGGGTGAAGGAAAAGAATTCAAAGAAGTTGCTGCTGCCAAAGCGTCCTTTGGCCACGGCCTGTTTTTCGCCAAAGGAAAAGACCGTCTTGGGATGGGTGTACATATTGCTAGTGGTCGCCGTGGTCGCTACTTCGGGCATTTTACCCCGTAAAGCTTCCCCCAAAATCATAGGTGAGTAATCCCAGGTATCCAGCCCCTGCGGCGTATCAAAATGCTGCATCACCTGATAGATCTGCCCCAACTCATGGTGAAAGCTGTCCACTTTGCGCTCGTCTCTTACCCAAAGGAAAATGAATAAGACACAGGCCAGACCGGTAGACAGGCCCGTCAGGTTGATCAAAAAGCTGGTTTTATCCCGAAGAAAACGACGATAACTTATCAGTACACTGTGTTTGAACATGATGGTAATAGCTAAGAAGTGAGAGAAACCGAGGGGACGAATGAGATTAGGCCGCAACAAGGCCAGCACTTCCCGGAAAAAGAACCATGGAGCAGGCTGGCCGCCCCGAATTTGCACGCGAGCTGCATAGCGTTCCAGCAGATCGCCTTCTATGTCTTCCACATAGTCCGGATGGCAAAACCAGCGGAAAAAACGCAGGAGCCAGTGAGGAGGTTGGGAAGGATGTTTCGAGGCCATAGGGCAGCTTAAGCGATAGAATTATGTGAGGTTAAAAGGGTTTTGGGGCTATTCATAGCGTAGACTTTCTGCGGGATTGCTTCGGGCGATGCGGGAGGTCTCCCAGAAAATGGTCAGGCCAGCCAGGAGCAGTACCATCAACAAGGGCACCAGAAAAACCCACATACTGAGCGGGGCCTGATAGGCATATTGTTGGAGCCACTGTTCTCCGCTTAGCCAGGCCAGCGGAATCGCAATCACCGCCGCAATGAATACCAGGGCAATAAAGGGTCGACCCAGCAGGTAAATGATCTGCGGAGCCGAGGCTCCCAGAATTTTGCGGATGCCGATCTCTTTGGTCCGGCTGGAAGTGATATAGGAAATCAGGCCGAGCAGACCGAGACAGGCGATAAAGATGGCCAGACCAGCAAAGATGCTGAAGACTTTCCCAAACTGCTGATCGGCTTTATACTGGCGGGAGAAATAATCATCCAGGAAAAAGTAGTCAAAGGGATTGCCAGGGAAATGGCTGATATAGCTTTTCTCCACCGCCGCCAGGGTTTGTTCCATTTGTTGAGGCTGTACGCGGAGGGTAAAATACTCCGGGCCCAGATAGCGATTGAAATAGGCAAAAGGCACTTGTTTATGGGCAAAGGAACGGTGGTTCACATTTTTTACTACCCCCACTACCCTTCTGTCCTGCCAGCTATACATTTTCCGACTGATCACTTCTCCTAAGATGTCTTCGGGCTGCGCATAGCCCAGCATTTCTACGGCTTTTTCATTCAACATCACCGCTTCATCATCGGTGGAGAATTCTTTGGAAAAATTGCGCCCAGCGACCAACTCGATGTCATAAGTAGACAGATAATGCTCATCGGTAAAAATCATGGTGGCAAAGACTGCCTCATCGGTGCTTTGGCCTTTTAGTTTGATCGAGTTCACATTCTGAATGATGTGGCCGGGAATATCAGAGGTCAGGGTCAGCTGGTCAACCTGGGCCAGGCTTTCCATCTCATTGCGGAAGTTTTCCGCCCGGTCCATGATGGTGGAGTCTCCGATGGAAGGGGCAGGAGTAACCAGCATTTGGTCCATCTCAAAGCCGGTGTGCTGGTTTTGCATAAAAGAAAGTTGGCGATACACCAGCAGGGTCCCCGCGATCATCAGCAGGCTGATGGCAAACTGAAAGACCACCATCACGTGTCGGAAATGCACTTTTTTGCCTGAACGAAACATCTTGCCTTTGATGGTGCGCACGGGACGGAAGGAAGAGAGGACAAAAGCCGGGTATAAACCCGCCAAAAAGGTCCCGCCGATCAACATCATCGCCAGCAGGGCCCAGGTCATGGGTTCCTGCCACAAGGGACTCAGCCAAATCCCGCCAATCACGGGTCGGCCTACCAGTTGGTTGAAAGCCGGGGTAAGCAGCAAGGTCAGCGCTACCGCCAAAAAGATGGCCAGGGTATTCATTAGGCCAGCTTCCATCAGGAATTGGAAAATCAGGTTGCCCCGACGCGCGCCCACTACCTTACGGATGCCCACCTCCGAAGCCCGCTCCAGCGAACGCGAAGTGCTGAGGTTGATATAGTTCATCCAGGCAATCAGCAAGATCATACCAGCAATGAGCATGAGGAAGGAAATGGTGGCCTGGTTGCCATTTTCTTTGACTTCCTTCATGAGGTTTCCTTCCAGGTGTATATCGGCTACCGGTTGCAAATACATCTCTTCCCGGATGCCAAATTCCTGCATCACTTCCCCCAGATATTTTTCCACAAATCCGTCCAATTGTACGGTCAGGTCTTCCGGCTGGGTTCCCGGAGCCAGTTTGAGGTAGGTATAAAACTCCGGCCAAATCCAGGCATCATTCACCCCGCTGCCAAACAGAGAGGAGGAAAGCAGTGCTCGGATATTGAGGTGGGTGTTATGGGGCAAATCTTTAAGGACGCCCGTTACTTTTACTTCGAAATTGCCGTTCAGATAGAGAAACTTCCCCATGGGGTCTTCCGCCCCAAAGTAGCGTTCGGCCATGCTTTCAGTGATCACAATGCTGAATTTTTCCCGCAAGGCGGTCTTGGGATCCCCTTTGAGCATGGGAAAGGAAAACATACGCAGGACCGAGGAATCAGCGATATATAGTTCATCCTCGTAGTAAGTCTGAACGGCTTCTCCATCTTCTTTATAGCTCACGATGGCCGAACCAAAGAAAATCTTCACGTCTACCATGCGGGCAAAATCTTCCACCTGCGGGAAGTCCTGCTTAATAGCGGCTCCTACCGCTGGATGATTGGTGGCTCTGACCGCGATTTCAGAGCCGCCCTGGTCGGTCATACCTAGGTTGAGGCGATAGAGGCGAGAAAGGTCCTGGTGAAAATCATCGTAGCTCTGTTCGTATTGGATGTATTGCAAAATGAGCAGACAGGCCGCCATGCCAATACTGAGCCCCAGGAGATTGATCAGGGAGAATTTCTTGCGTTTCCAGAGATTCCGCCAGGCCGATTTGAGATAGTTATTAAACATGAAGAAAAATTTGGGTTGTGGGCGGTAAAAAGGACGTACGATGCCGGGTCTGCACAGGAGCAGGACCTCTTTGGTCAAGCGCAAATTGGCGCGGGTTCGTCCGGCGTGTTCGGCTTGCCGGGCATAGCGCTCTCGCAGATCGCCTTCGATGTCTTCCGCAAAATCGGGATGACAAAACCAGCGAAAGAGGCCTAGCAGCCAGCGAGGTGGTGGTGATGGTTGATGCTGTGGCATGGTGTATTATTCAAGCGCTACATTGGGGATGGCCTCCCAGAGGCCCATGCGGTCTTCTTTGGTTTTGCGGATGGCAGCCTTACCGGCGGCGGTCAGGCTAAAGAAGCGTTTCCGCTTGCCGCCCCGGACCTTAGTCGCCTCCCCAAACTCAGAACTGAGGAAGCCTTTTTGTTCCAGGCGACGCAGCACCGTTTGCAGAGAACCGATGCTCACCTTGCGCGCCAGCCGCTTTTCCATCTCGTCTATAATGGCGATGCCGTAGGCTTCTCCATACAGAATGGCGACCGTCAGCAAGACCACTTCTTCAAACTCTCCTAGTCGATGTTTCGGCATACAGATGATTTTTACCTAAAATGTAGTTTTTATATCTCAAGAAAAAAAATGCAGGGCTTTTTCGCAGCTTTTACCGCTTTCGCCCAGTTTCTAATGAGCCAACCTAAAATTCTAATATGGAATAATTCCATTATAGAATAAAATTTCCAATATGGCTTATTTGTTTTACTTATTTTATCCATATACATTTATATTTCTTACTTACGAACAATGTGATATGCTTCAAAGAGACAAAAAATAGTCCCACAAAAAAAGCATATAGCCCATGGCACATTCGTAGGGGTCCAGCCAACATCCACTTATTCTTGCTTAAATATGGTTCGCACTATTTCGTTTTCTATATGCCTCCTTTGCATCATCTTAGGATGCGCTAAAATGGACTCCGGTTCCAATCTTTATCAATCCAGCAACGAATGGATGGAATTGGATTTTACCCAATCATCCCTACAAGATCAGGAATTACATGAAGATGTGATCCTTCAAAAGATCGTGCCATTAAACACTACTCAAGACTCTGGCCGGCCTTTCTTCCGAGAGGTTTCCTACCTTTTCCATAGTAATGATCAATTGATTATTGGGGATAAAAAGTTGAATCAGGTAAGTCGCTTCTCTGCGGATGGAGTTTTCATGAATCAAATAGGTTCTCTGGGCCGAGGCCCTGGTGAGTTTATTTCTCTGGAAGGATTGGATTACGATTCTGACAAGAATACCATCTTTCTTTATTCCAACTCCAGTAAGAGAATTCTTCAGTATGATCTAAGCGGAAAGTTCCTTTCAGAACAAGCTACTAATTTCTCTGCTAGCCAATTTAAGCTGGGCCCTGATCATACCTACTTCTTTTTCGATAGCTATAGTTACCAAGAGAAACCCCAAAAAGGGCTATGCCTGTTTCAGTATGACCGGGCCATGAATCTGGTGTCTTCGAGCGTTAGTCTTCAAACCACCTGGAAACATGACATGACTGAAATCCTGGCTGGCTTTTATCCTTCCACGGGCTCATCCTTTCTGATGGTTAAGCCGCTTTGCGATACCATTCTCCGCATTACCGATCAACAAATACAATCCGCATATGTCACAAAATGGCCAGAATGTGGCTTTAGTAACATACCCCAACAACAACTTGCGGGGAACGTAATGGGGTATTTGCTAGGAAGCTGTAGCCTCCAAAAGCCTATCGTTGAGGGCGAGGATTTTCTCATCTTCTCCTATTTAATGGATAATGAAAGGCAAACAGGGATATACAATAAGCATTCGAAATCTTTGCACTTAAGCAAGGATTATAAGCGAACCTCATTAGCTAGGCTGTTTTTCAGGCCCATTGCCGTGGTCAACGCTAATACCTTTGTTACGCCTATCTGGCCCAACTGGTACCAGCATTACCTGGAAGAAGATCCCGACCTTAGCCCTTATCTCAAGCAGCATTATCCAGGCTTGTATAACATCCTCTCCTCAAGCCAGGAGTCAGCCCCTCCCATCCTGGTCTATTTTACCTTATCCTCTTAATGCTTTTAGCTGTGCTTACCGAATTTCGCACTGGAAGTGTATACATTTTCTCGCTTTGCTGCGTGACCTTTGTGAGTTTCTTAGGCTCAAGTTGTTCAGACAACCTGCCCATTAACTCGGCTCCTCCCATTGCTTCAGTCATCCGCATAAAAAATGCTGTTCAAGGACTTGACCTCAAGGATAAAATTAGCATTCAAAAAATAATACCATTATCAACTTCAAAGGAAGCGCTAATTGGATCTGCTGAGCAAGTTGTCATTCGAAATAGTAAACTATTTATCCAGGATACGCATCTAGGAAAGATACGTGTATTTGACTTGGAGGGACGTTTTTTGTTTGATATTGGAGAAACCGGAAGAGGTCCGGGAGAGTTCTTAGATTTAACTAATATTGTATTCGATTCGCAATCCGAATCAATTTTCACCTATTCAATGTCCTCACAAAAACTGAGTCAATTCCAGCTTGATGGTCAATTGGTGAAGGACCACCTTATCCCATTTTATGCAAGCCATTTTTCTGTTGCTCCTACAGGTGATTTCCTATTTTACGTTAATTTTAATCCGCACCATTCCTTTGGCAACTTCAATCTCATCATAACTGATCGGAAACTCCTCATTCAAGAAAAAAATTACCCATTCCACACAGGTAGCATGGGTTCTCCGGCATTCTCTGGATTTGTTCAAGAAAGCCCTCAAGATAATCTTTTCCATTACTCATTTTGCGATACCATTTTTCGAATTACTCCTTCTAGAAACTTTCCAGCTTATATAGTTGACTTTGCACCTTCATCTAGTCCACCTCCTTTTAATAGTGAAGCTAATTCTCCTGATTTTTGGGGGAAGCTAATGATAAGTAGTTTTCTCGAAAACCCTTTTTGGGAAACTGAAGAACTTTTTTGTTTCTCTTATATGGAAGCGCAAAAATCTAAACAAGCAGTTTGGAGTAAAGAGAGAGAAGAACTTTATACCTTTGAAACATGGAAGCAATATGCTCTGGGACGTGTTTTTACACAAGTCAAGGGAGTCCATGGTACCCACCTAATTTCAGTCCTTGATGCGAAGTGGTTCAATTTTTTTCAAGATAAAGACCCCGACTTTATCAAAGAATTAGCTGAATTTTCCCCTGCCTTACTTGCCGTCAGTTCACAACTAGTCAAGAATCAAAATCCCTTAATCATTATTTTTTATCTAAAATAAGTCATGCCTAAAAGCGGGCCCCTTCTCCTTTGGATTCCTATCCTTCTCTCACTCCTCAACATTAGCTGTCAGTCGCCTACCACCTCAATTAGCGTTTCCCCTGAGGTTTTGGATGTGGGAATCAAGACTTCTAATGACTCGATTTTTGGTACCTATTGGGTTAAAAATACGGGGAAGAATCCTCTCCGAATTTCCCAGATTGAAACCGATTGTGATTGCTTAATACCCAATATTCCTTTGAAGTCCTCAATTGTTCCAGGGGATTCCATTGCTATCAAAATTTTATTCCAAAATCCACAGTATTTAGGCTTCTTTAGGCGAGTGATTGAAATTCATGCTAATGTGGACAACACACCAAAAGTTTGTCTATTCCTTGGAGAAATCCAGCGCTAATTGCCAAAGACAAAAACCTTATAATCCCCCCTTTTCGCAGCTTTTACCCTCCATCTCTCCCGATTCCACTAAATTTTGAGCAATCCTCCCCCCTAATTAATGGAGAAGAAATAGAACCTTATAGCTGCTCGGCGCATCTATTATGTTACTATGTTTAGGAACCACATCAACATCGCCTTCCGGAACCTCTTCAAAAGCAAGGGTTCGAGTCTGATCAGTGTCCTGGGTCTGTCGATCGGCATGACCGTTTTTCTCCTGCTAAGTCTGTATACCAATTTCGAGTCCAGCTATGAGGATTTCCTCCCGGAGCGGGATCGCACCTACCGGCTTACCCTGGAGATGTATCTCAACGGGGAATTAGAAATGGCCAGTGCAGAAAACTATCCTGGAGCTGGCCCGGCCTTGTACAAAGAACTGCCCGAAGTAGAAGGCTTCGCCCGGCTGTACAACATGGGCTACAAAAACAACGTCATCATCACCAATGAGGAAAGCCCTGAGCAGCCCATTGCCTATAAGCATCGGCATTTCATGTATGCCGACTCTGCTTTTCTGCCTATGATGGGCTATGAGTTGGTATCGGGCGATCCGGTAACCGCCTTAGCAGAACCTTTAAAAGCCGTGATTTCAGAGGAGTATGCCAGCAAGTATTTTGGGGAGGAAAATCCCCTGGGCAAAACCTTGCGGCTGCAGGACGATGACTTTAATGATGAGCTCGCCGTCATTACCGGCGTTTTTGCCCCGCTCCCTGAAAATACCCACCTAAAATTCGATGTCCTCTTTTCCTATAAAACCCTGTATGGCAGGTGGGAAAGAGCCCCTGAACGCTATAATCAGAGCTGGGACCGCAAGGATATGTATACCTTCATCAAGGTAAGGGAGGGGACTGACCCCAAGGCGCTTGAGGCAAAATTCCCGGAAATTGTGCAGAAATACAGCCCAGACCTGGCCGAGGAAAACCGGGAAGACCGGTTGTTGCTCCAACCGCTGACCGATATCCATTTACATTCTGATCTGGCCGAAGAAGTCACCGCTAATGGGGACGCTCGTATTGTGTTCTTTCTGCGTTTGATCGGCTTTTTAGTCCTCATCATCGCCTGGATCAACTATGTCAACCTCTCCACGGCCCGGGCCATGGAACGCGCCAAGGAGGTAGGCATCCGTAAGGTGGTAGGCGCAGAACGCCACCAACTCTGGCGACAGTTTATGACCGAAGCGGGGGTGATCAACCTGGTGGCCCTGATCATCTCGGGTCTGCTAGTCGTGCTGACCCTCCCCTGGTTCAACCAGCTTTCCGGGCTGTCTCTGGGCTGGAGTCATTTGACTCAGGCCTGGTTCCTGGGGCTTTTCTTTTTGTTGTGGTTAGTTGGGACCTTTCTATCCGGCTTTTATCCGGCCTTGGTTCTTTCGGCCTTCCGTCCCGTATCCATTCTCAAAGGGGCCCTCAAGAACTCTACCCGTGGGATCAATCTCCGCCGAGGCCTGGTCGTAGTGCAGTTTATCGCCTCGGTTATGCTGATCATCGGAACCCTGACCATTTACCAGCAAATACGCTATATGCTCAATGGGGATCTCGGTATGAACATCGACCAGGTCATGGTGGTAGAGCGTCCTGGCATTTCTCCCAGGGATCGGCAGGCTTTTAATTCTGCCATCGACGTCTTTCGGGCGGAACTGGGCCAGCATCCGGGAATCAAAGCCGTGGCTACTTCAGCGACCATTCCCGGCAAGCAGCGCGAATATAAAGCACCGGTCAAGCGCTACGGTGCTTCCGATGCAGACATCAAAATCCTCCGGGTCAACAGCATGGATTATGACTTCCTCGAGGTATTCGAAATGGACGTATTGGCCGGTCGCGGATTTTCCGAATCCCACGTCACCGACCAGGATACGGCCGTGATATTGTCCGAATCAGCCGCGCGCCTCTTGGGCTTTGAAAGCCCGGAAGCGGCCATTGGGCAGACCATCAATATCATCCAATTTCGCTGGAATCCCATCGTGGTGGGCGTGGTCAATGACTATCATCAGGTGTCTTTGAAAAAAGCTGTAGACCCCATGATCTTTTATTGCACCGCCTATAGTGGGGAGTTTTATTCCATGCGGATTCAGACCACGGAACTCGAACCAACCGTAGCCCATGCGGAAGCCGCCTGGGCCAAAGCTTTCCCTGGAAATCCTTTCGAGTATTTCTTCCTGGACGATTATTTCAACCAGCAATATCAGAACGAGCAGCGCTTCGGTAACCTCTCCCTGGTCTTTGCCATCCTGGCCATCCTGCTGGGCTGCATGGGTTTATTTGCGCTCTCAGGCTATACCACCATCCAGCGCACCAAGGAAATTGGAATTCGCAAGGTACTGGGCGCATCTGCCCAAGGCATCGTTTTCCTGCTGACGCGAGATTTGGTCGTCCTGGTACTCATCGCTATCGTGATTGCCAGTCCGCTCACCTGGTGGGTCATGGAACAATGGTTACAAAATTTTGCCAACCGCATTGATATTTCCTGGACTATCTTCCTGGCAGCAGGTTTGCTGACCCTGGTCGTCTCATTCCTGACCGTCAGTATCCAGACCATCAAAGCGGCTCGTGCCAATCCCGCGGAGAGTATCCGTACCGAATAAGGCGCGCAGCTGAAGTGGTCCGGAGTGAAAGGCTTCGGAAAGTGCCGCTGCATATAGCGCATGTGCCCGGGCACTGGGATGGGCATCATATGGCAACATGTTTAAGCCCGGTTCCCGCAAGTCCAAAGCCATATCTACCATGAATATGCCCTGCTGACCCAATTGGGTTAGCAGGGTTTCATTTGTTTCATGCTCCGTCAGCAGACTGACCACAAAGGGAATCTCCGCTTCCTGGCAGAGCGCCTGCATCTCCAGGATCAAATCCAGGCTTTTTTCCCGTGGCCGCATGCGTCCTTCCCGGAAGTAATCCGAGACATCCTGCCCCAGGTTGATCAGGGAAAAGTAGTGCCGACCCGGCCAATTCTGGTAGAGATGCTCCCATTTTTCAGCGCGAATTTCCAATCCTTCTGCCAAAGGATCTACATAGGGAATGCGGCTGCGATAGGCATACTGACTCACCGCCTCGTTTGAAGTCTGAAAGCCCATAAACAAGGCCTTGCGATAAGGAGGGCTCAACACATTGCGGCTGGGATGGAAATCGGCATAGTTCAATACCACCAAAGCGGGTTTTTCTCCTTCGGCCAGGGATTTTTTCAATTGCAGATAAGATTGCACCGTCCCGTATCCCGGCACCCCAAAGTTTCGGAAACGGTAATGAGGAAATTTCTGTTGCAGTAGGGCAGTAAAAGTCTGCGCCTCCCCTACCCCCATGCCGTAGGTATAAGAGCACCCCATCATCCAGATTTCCGGTTGCGCTTCAGGCAAGGTATCCGGTGGCGTGATGCGCAGGGAATCTGCCCCATGTCGGGCTTTAAATCCCGGCCCCTGATTCACCGAAATGTCAAAGCTTCCGGGCTGTAATCCGAAGCCCAGTTGGGGATGAGGAATCAGACAAAAAGCGGGCTCAGATTGAATGGTGTAAGGGGTGATTTCGTAAGGACGAAAGCCCAATATCCGTAGCCCTAGTTCAATGCCGGGCAGGAAAAAGATGAGCATGTAGAGCGCAAATAAGCGCTTGTTAAACCGTCTTCGCTTCGCCACTGTAGTCTCCAATTATCAGGCTCGCAAGCTAACATTTCCGTTCGGTTCAGCAGAATTTTGGACCTTTTTTTCCCGAAGCGATCTTACCTGGACAAAAGGGCCTTGCGCAAGATTGGGAGCCGATTTCGCTTTCTTTTTCGCAAAACTCACCATGCTTTTTCTGTTCAAAATCAGGCCCTTGAATCAAGCTCGGATTTTTTTTGCTGCCACTTTTTCCTTTCCTTGTGGTCGTTACTAGGCAAAGTAGAAACAAATATGAAAGGCACCAATCTGGGAGAATTTGAAGAACTGGTCCTGCTCACGGTCGGCATCCTGTACGACGAAGCGTATGGACTTGCGATCACGGACGAGTTGGCCGCTCAAACCGGCCGTAAGAGCACCATCAGCTCGGTCCACAAGGCCCTGGTACGTCTGGAAGAAAAGGGCTTCCTCCGCTCGCACATGGGAGGAGCAACTTCAGCCAGAGGGGGTCGCAAAAAGCGACTCTACACCCTTACCCCTTCCGGAGCAACAGCCTTGCAACAAACACGGAGTCTACGTAACGATATGTGGAGTAAAATCCCCAACATAGTCTGGGAAGGAGGCGCATCATGAGACACATCCAACCCCCCAGGTGGGCTATCAAATTTCTGCGGTGGTTTTGCCGTGAGGATCTGCTGGAAGGCATCCTCGGCGACCTGGAAGAGCTCTATGCCCGGAGACGGGAAAAGATGAGCAAACGCAGAGCAGACTTTCTCTTTGCCTGGAACGTGCTGCTGTTTTTTCAGCCCTTTGCCTTCAAGAAGCGCCTTTCGCTCTTCCCCTCAATTCGATTGTTTATGTTTCAGCATTATTTCAAAATATCTTTTCGCAACTTCCGAAAGCAGAAGGCATTTTCCGCCATCAAAATCGGCGGCTTCTCCATCGGGATTGCCCTATTCCTGTTGATCGGGCTCTTTGTCAGAGATGAATTACTCATCGACCGACATTACGAAAAGGGGCCCCAGCTGTACCGGCTGCTGAATCAAACCAATAATCCTCAGGACCCCTGGACGCGCGCTTCCTGCTTTCCTGCTCCTATGGCGCAGGTGGTAGAAGAACGCTTTCCCGAAGTAGAGGAAACGGGAAGGTTGATCAGCTTTGATGGCTGGTATAAAGCCGGCAGCAACCTCTTTCGCCCTGCAGACCAACCCCTCAATCAATTTGAAGAACGCTTTGCCTATGCCGATCCCGAGTTCATCCAGATGATGGAGATTCCCATGGTCTATGGAACCCGCGAAGAGGCTTTGTCTAAGCCTTTCTCCATCCTGATTTCCCGAAGAAAAGCCAATAAATATTTCCCGGGTGAAAATCCCGTGGGTAAGACCGTCATTTTCAACGATGAAGAAGACAAGCCCTATGTCATCGGGGGCGTGATGGAAAACCTCAAGCAAACCCACTTATCTGGTTTTGATTTTTTCATCACCCTCAAGGAAGTAGAATTCTGGCGGGGGGAACAATCAGACTGGTGCTGCTGGAATTACAGCCCCTACGTGCAACTCAAGGCGGGTGCCGATCATAAGGCCTTTGAGGAAAAGCTGGCCGAAATCCGCGAGGACTACATCTTCAATTATTTTCGAGAAGAAGGGGACGCTCGGGTGGATACCATGGAAAAATACATGTACACCCAGGTACAACCCGTGGGCGATATCCATCTAAAATCTAAGGACGTCTCCGACTTCCTGGTGGTAGGAGATGAAAAAATCGTCTGGCTGTTTTCAGCCATTGGCATCTTCATTCTGCTACTGGCTTGCATCAATTTCATCAACCTCTCCACCGCCAAGTCCGCCAACCGCGCCCGGGAAGTGGGCCTCAGGAAAGTCATCGGTTCCCACCGGCAAAGCATCATTTCCCAGTTCATGGTGGAATCGCTCTTCTACTGTAGCATTTCGGTCATCCTGGGACTTTTGATGGCCAGCGCCGCCCTGCCTCTGTTCAATAGCATTGCCGGTAAAGAACTAGCCATGCCCTGGTCGACCTGGTGGTTCATCCCCAGCCTGCTGGGACTTACCTTGGTGATTGGCTTGCTGTCAGGGCTTTATCCATCCTTCTACCTCTCTTCTTTCAAGCCAATCAGTGTGCTACGAGGAAGACTGGCCATGGGGAGCAAAAATTCCGCCCTCAGAAGTGGCCTTGTGGTCTTTCAGTTTACCACTTCCATCGTGCTCATCGTCTCGGCCGTAATCGTCTATCAGCAGATGGATTTTATCCTGAACAAAGACATCGGTTTCGAAAAGGACCGGGTGATCATGGTCCAGGGCACCAACACCCTGCGCGACAAAATTCCAGTCTTCAAGGAAGAGGTATTAAAATTACCAGAAGTCCAGCATGCCGCCGTAAGTTCCTTCCTGCCCATCTCCGGCACCCGTCGTAACGGCAACTCTTTCTGGTTGGACGGACGGGACAAAATCGACGAAGGCGTAGGCGGTCAGACCTGGTGGGTAGATGATGATTATATCGAAGCCTTAGGCCTGCGCCTCCTGGAAGGGCGGAGCTTTGACCTCAACCGGGTCAGTGATTCCAATGCCGTGATTGTGAATAAAATGCTGGTGGATAAACTGGGATTGGAAAATCCCATCGGGGCCAAAATTTTCAACTGGAGAGATTGGACCATCGTAGGCGTAGTGGACAACTTTCATTTTGAACTGATGAAAGAACAAATCCGTCCCCTGGCGATGGCGAGTTCAGCCTATGGAGATATCCTCAGCGTAAAGGTTGAGACTGGCAAAACCGAAGCCGCCCTGGCCGCCATCGGTAAGGTCTGGAAAGAATTTAAGCCCAATCAGCCCATCCGCTACACCTTCATGGATGAAAGCTATGCACGCATGTATGACGAAGTGCAACGGACCGGCACGGTGTTTAACCTCTTTGCCATCCTCGCCATCTTCGTGGCTTGTCTGGGACTGTTTGCCCTATCGGCCTTTATGATCGAACAGCGAAGCAAGGAGATCAGTATCAGGAAAGTATTGGGCGCCAGTCTGCGTAGCATCTTCAACCTGCTAACCGTAAACTTCCTACGCCTGGTGCTAGTGG
>JBCBGC010000152.1:0-19393 GCA_038527215.1 Bacteroidota bacterium | reverse complement strand
CGTGATTAATGGCCATGCCATTAAGCAAAGTAAGAATAGACTTAGCTTTTTCATTGAGTTATGTAGTAGAAAAATGAAACGTACACACCGATGAGAAAGCATCTATATAGCAGCCATGGCTGGAGAATACTTTTGGAGGAGGAAAGGTTCTTGGGGCCGTAATTTTTTCTAATTAGTACCCATCCGGGAAAAAAGGTTAATGATCCCGAGGCTTTTTGTTACATCCGGCATAGAAAAATGGGGGAAGGAGGAGTACGAAAAAAAAGCGGAGGCACCTTGTCCGATTACGACTTTATTGTCTTATGTAAGATTTTATTCCAAAACGACTAAAAAGGCCGACAAAATTTTGTTTCGTTTATAAATAATATTTGATGGCTCGTCATCTTCGTTAGGCCTAAGAAGTGTGGGTAGTCAAATAGTTTCGGGGTATTAATCTTTCAACTTTTTCCTGCTCATTCCACTGTAATCTGTTAAGTGGTTTCGTCATACTTGCACATGACGTTTCCGACGCTTGTAATCCAACTTATCACTTAACTCTATACCTTATCAATCATGATCAGGTTTTTATCGCTCTTTCTCCTTTCATTCTCGTTTTGCTGTTCCGCTCTTTCAGCTAAACAAGCTTTGCCGTTTTTCCAGGGCTCTCTGGCCGAACTCCAGGAAGCCGCCGAGGTGTCTCAAAGACCCTATCTGTTGTACTTTTATCAGGACCAGTCCAAGGCCTGTAAAAAGATGAGTAAAAAGACCTGGCAGGATCCGGATCTCATGCATTTTCTGGAACACCAGGTACTCACCCTACCTATCAATGCCCTTGCATCCGGTGGACAGGTTGAGCAGGTTACCTCCTACGAAGTTTATACCTTCCCTACCCTCTTGGTTTTTCATCCGAATGGAGAATTATCAGGGAAAATTGAGGGGTTTGTAGCCGCTTCAACCTTGCAATCCATCCTTTCCCAGCACCTGTTAGATTTATCCAACAAAGTGCCGCAAACCAAGCCGTTACTGGCCCTCAGCCCCTTTTTGTTTGAATCCACCCAACCCCAACAAGAAGTGGCCCATGCAGATGGTCCAGCCAAACCGCTGTTTGCTTACCAAACCACTTCTGCGCTACAGGCAGAGGAGGAGGTAACCACCATTCCAGCGAAACCCAGCCTGGCTACCCGAGCTATCCGTGAAGCAGGCATGGTTAGCCGGGGGGAAACCAGCTCTACTTTGCACATTGATGTGCCAGGCATGGGAGACTACAGCTTGAAGCAATTGGACCTTACCCCAGAAGCCCCGCAGAAACATGGGCTGCTGATTGGGGCCTACACCAGTTTTCAACAGCTTCAGGATAAAGTAGGCCGCTTCCAAAAGATCTGGAAAGATACCATGTGGGTCTATTGTGAAGAAATTGAGGAAACCCCCGTCTACAAACTGGTGCTGGGAGATTACAGCACGCGTGAAGAGGCGGAGATCTTCGCTCAGGCCATTTACAAGATTGAAAAGACCCCCACGACCATTCTGGAATTGTCCAGACTACTTCCTTGACAGTTAACCATTTTCGATAGGGCTGCCCGCAAGGGCAGCCTGCATTTTCCCCTCAGTATGCGGTTAAATGGAAAAATGTTTACCTTTAACGAATGGAGTAGCAGCTATTTGCAACTTCACTTATGAAGAATTGTCGTCTTGGTAAGGAACTCCAAACAGGCAATGTCCCTATGATCCAAACCCAAACTCCTCAGACAAACACCTTTTTCATTCCTCTTTTCCTGTTAGTTGCGCTCTTGTCGCAAACTTTTGCTGCACCTCCCACTACCATTAAAGAGGGTCCTTCCACGGAAGGGGACCTCGTGCTGCGCAAAACCATTTATGGCAATATTTTCCCCAAGTCTATTGCGCTGGCCCCTAATGGACGGTTTTTTGCCCAAAACATGATGTACAGGCACAGTGTGACGGTTTATGACCGGAACTTTCGGTTGATCAAAACCCTGTCCGACAGAATCATGTTTTCCGATTACAACATTCCCGGCTTTAAGGGAACCCATCAGGGATCGCCGGTGGAAGTGGCTTTTAGTCCGGATGGGAAATATGCCTGGGTTTCTAATTACAAAATGTATGGCTTGGGGTTCGACAATCCCGGCAAAGATGACTGCAAACAGAGTCCAGGGTATGACCACAGTTTTCTATATAAAATCAATACCTATTCCCTTAAAATTGAAGGAGTTATTGAGGTAGGCTGTGTACCCAAATACCTGACCATTACTCCAGATGGTCGGCGGCTCATCGTGTCTAACTGGTGTAGTGGGGACATCAGCATAGTCGATACAGAAACGGAAAGAGAAATCGAGCGCGTTTCTATCGGGGAATATCCGCGGGGCATCGAGGTAGATTCCAAGGGAAGATATGCCTACATCGCCGTGATGGGGGATGATCGAATCGCCGTCCTCAAACTTTCGGACATGTCCCTTTCCTGGATTCCCCAGGTTGGAAAACGTCCGCGCCACCTGTGTATGACGCCTTCAGACCGGTATCTGTATGTCAGCTTGAGTGGCGAAGGCGCGATTGCACAAATTGACATGATCAAGCGGGCTGTCATCCGCAAAACCAATACCGGGGAATCCCCCCGCAGCATGACCCTCAGTCCTGACGGTTTATACCTCTACGTGGTCAACTATTTGGACAACACCATCAGCAAATTAAGTGCCCTGGATTTGAGCCTGATTGAGACGGTGAAAACCAACGACAAACCCATCGGTATCACCTTTGATCCGCTGACGCGCCATGTCTGGGTAGCTTGTTATTCAGGAAGTATTCAAATTTTTGAAGACACAGGCTACGAAAACTTTCGGGTAGAACGGGATGAATCCCTTTCTTCTTATCAGCAGCCGCTGCCCTCTCGCAATCCGGATGGCCCTATGTCCTACATTCCCGGAAAAGACGCCAAAAACAGCGATCCTTATTATTACATCTATCGGGATAAAGAGAAGGCTAACCAGGAAATGGCCGAAGGCCGTCCGGTCCGGACCAGAACCGTGGCCCCAGCCAATGAGCCTACTTCCGTTTCTCCCAGACCAGAAAGCCTGCCTGCCATTGCCCATAGTCGTTCCGCCAGTCCCGCGCCTCAAACACCCAGGGTGGATAAGAAATTCTATGTCATCGTGGGCAGCTACGCCGTTTCGGACGGCGCTGAAAAATTTGCCCGCAGCCTTAGAAGCCGCGGATACCAAGCCAGTGTCCTGCCAAGAGAAAATGGCCGCTTTCGGGTGAGTTGTGGGGTCTTCGGGAACAAATCCCAGGCGTCTCAGTTGAGGAGTCGATATAACCAAAAATATAAAGCGCAGGCGTGGATTTTAGCCAAATAGGCTAGCCCGCATCCTTTTTCATGAGTATTCCGCACGTAGACGTCATCATCGTAGGAGGAGGCCCCGGAGGTGCTACCGCAGCCCTTAGACTGGCCGACAGTGGATTGAAAGTAGTAGTCCTGGAAAAGGCTACCTTTCCAAGAGATAAAATCTGTGGGGACGCTTTAAGTGGAAAAGTCGTCTCCGTTCTCAAATATACCCGCCCTGAGTTGGTGGACGAACTCTACCAATTTCAACCCAAATTAGGGTCCTGGGGCATCCGCTTTATTTCTCCCAATCGTACCACCCTCGATATCCCCTTCAAACTCGATCGTTCCGGCATGACCCATGCCCCGGGCTTTATCAGCAAGCGGGTCGATTTTGATGAATTCCTCTGGCGACAGCTGGCTAACTTCGACCACATAGAGACCTACCAGGGAGAAGCCGTCACCGAAATTAAAAGGAGCCGGGATCATGCCTGGGTAAAAACCACCTCCAGGGAATGGACCTGCTCGGTAGTAATTGGCGCCGATGGGGCTCATTCTGTGGTAAACAAACAGCTAGGCCAGATCAAAGTAGAGAAAAACCACTATTGCGCGGGGATTCGTGCCTACTACGCTGGTGTAAGTGGCTTTCATGAAGAGAACTTCATCGAGTTACAATTCCTCCAGGAACTACTCCCCGGATATTTCTGGATTTTTCCCCTTCCCAATGGCAGGGCCAACGTGGGCTTAGGCATGCTCAGCCGCGATGTAAGCCGCCATAAAGTAAACCTCAAGGAACGGCTAAAAGAAGTAGTGGCTTCCCATCCAGAGTTAGCCCCCCGTTTCAAGGATGCCAGGCTCGAAGGAAAGATCACCGGTTTTGGTTTGCCCCTGGGAAGCAAAAAAAGGCCCATTTCCGGAGACAAATTCATGCTCGTCGGAGACGCTGCCTCTCTGATTGACCCCTTTTCAGGAGAAGGAATCGGCAATGCCATGCTCAGTGGCAAAATTGCCGCTGAAACCATCTTGAACTTGCGGGATAGCGACTTCACGGCAGAGGACCTCCGGGTATACGACCAGGCCGTCTACAAAAAAATTTGGCAGGAGTTGGCCATCAGTCGCAAGATGCAGCAACTGGTGAACTACCCCTGGCTGTTCAACTTCATTGCCCGCAAAGCCAATCGAAACGAAGCGCTCCGCAGCATGATGACCATGATGTTCGACAACCTGGACATCCGCAAGGAGTTGAGTAAACCCGGGTTTTATTGGAAGTTATTTACGGGCCGCTAGGCGCTTCTGCCAGGCCAACCAGCCCAGGGTCGCCAGCAAGAAAATCATCGGAAAAACGGGCACCGCAAAGCGGGAGGCACCGGAAATGCCTGTCAATCCTGATACATAGAGCAGGCTGAGGATGAGGGCCCATTTCAGGCGAGGGACCTCGCTTTTGGTCAGCAAAGCTACCCCCATCAAGGCAAATTTCAGGAGGTTGGCCAGGAAGACCAGCAGGAGCGGCAGCCAAAGGTATAAAGGCTGCCCCAGCACATAGTCCAGCATGCCTCCTACGCCCCCTGTAGCCGCCTGACTTTGCAAACCTTCTCCCGTAGCCTCAAATCCTATCATATGCGCCCACTCAAACCGACCAGGGTCCAGGTAAAAGCTCAGCATGCCCTTAAGATGCTGGACCACATAGGTACCAGGATGGTCAAGGATCGTATTGACAGAGCCTTGTTGCAGCAAGCGCTGCTCGCTTCCGTAATCCGCTTGAGACAGCGCCTCTAATAATAGGGAATCCGCCAGGTCATAGCCACGCTCCGTTCCGTAGGTTGCTTTGAGCACCGCCGTGGTGGAATATTGGTGCAGACTGAGGTTTTGGATGCTGGAAAAATGAACATGGGTAGTGAATTGGGCATTTTTTCCCATAAATCCTCCCACCCCCAGGATCAAAGATAAAGCCAGCACCGGAGCCAGATAAGATACTTTTTTCCAGGCCCAATAGCCTCCCAGGATCAGGTTTGGTAGAACGAAAAGGTACATCAGGGGTTTGGTCCAGATAGCAAGGCCTAGCAGCAAGTGGTAAAGCCAAACCCAATACCCTCCCAACTTTCCCTCCCAGCCCATCAGCGCGGTATAGAGCATACCCATGAGTAGGGCTTGTAATAAAAGCTCTGACATGAGAAGGTTTGCGAATATGAGTTGGGCTGGATAGGTGAGCAGCAGGAGCATCCACAGTCTCCTGGGATTTTTGTCCGGGAAAAAATACGCAAACAGCTTCAAAGCCAGGTGCATGCTGAACAAACTCAGGCCCATTTGCACCAGCGCCCCCCAGACCTCAACCTGTCCAATCAACCAGCCAGGCAGCAACAGTAAGGGATATATCAGAGGTCTTTTGGAGAAAAGGTCCATCCGCAGCACCTCGCTCCAATCTCCAGCATAGGGTAAGCCCAGCTCCCAGAGGTTCTGCGTGGCAGCCACATATTCATGGGAATCTTTCAGGTACCACTGACCGGAAAAGAGTTGATAGACAAAAAAAAGCAGATGTAATAAAAAAAGCAGGCCGAGCGGAGTTAGTTTCCGCCCGGCCTGCTGGATATTCGTTTTAGTTATCTGCATTCAGTGAGTTGCTTTCTTGTTGAAAGCCTGGTCCCATGTGTTTCTGCATAAAAGTGTCCATTTCCCAAAGCATATGCAAGACCGATTCACGGGCCCGGTAGCCGTGGCTCTCGTGAGGCAGCATCACCAATCTGGCTTGCGCACCATGGCCTTTGAGGGCCGCATAGAAACGCTCACTCTGTATAGGGAAGGTACCACTATTGTTGTCCGCCTGTCCGTGAATGAGCAGAATCGGCTCGTTCACTTTGTCGGCGTGCATAAAGGGAGACATGCCGAAGTATAGCATGGGGGCTTCCCAGAAAGTCCGTTCCTCCCGCTGGAAACCAAAGGGGGTCAGGGTACGATTGTACGCACCACTTCTGGCAATGCCACAGGTGAAGAGGTCAGAATGGGCCAGCAGGTTGGCCGTCATAAAGGCTCCATAGGAGTGTCCGCCTACCGCGATGCGGGTGCCATCGGTTATACCCATCTCTTTGAGTTTGTTGATCGCGGCTTCTCCATTGCCCACCAACTGCTCTACGAAGGTATCATTGGGCTCCTTGTCGCCTTCTCCGATCACCGGGAAGCTCGCATTATCCAGTACGGCATATCCTTGCAGTACCCAGAAAATAGCCGATCCTGTGCGGATACGGGTAAAGGTGTGAGGCGAGCCACTGACCTGACCGGCATTGGCCATGCTTTTGAATTCGCGAGGATAAGCCCAGAGTAAAACGGGAATGGGACCGTCTTCTTCCGGATCATAGCCGGGAGGCGTATAAAGGGTCCCGGTAAGGGGCACGCCATCATTCCGGGTGTAGCTGATCATTTTTTTCTGTACCGATTTCATGGCAGGATAAGGATGCGGAAAATCGGTGATCTGGGTCGTTTTTTCTTTCTTCAGATCGCGGATATAGAAATTAGCGGGTTCCTTATTAGACTCTCTGCTGGTGAGAATATGGCGTTTTTTCACATCCAAAATGTCTGCCGGATACTCAAAATAAGGCGCCTCCGAACGCCACCAGCGTTCCTTCTCTCCAGAAGCAATATCATACTGATCAATGAAGGGTCGGTTGCCATCAGGCGAAGCACCCATCCCCCTGAGGAAAAGAGACTCGCCCTTTCCGTCGGTCAGGAGTACTTGCCGGCCCCAATCATTGCGGTGGGTCATAAAATCGCCTGGCAGGCCGTAGCGGTTTTCGGTAGAATAGCTAAATAGCTCTTTCAGTTCGCCGGGCTGGTCGGGAGAAAAAGCTCCCACTCTTACCTGACGGGTGTTCCACCACTGCTCCTCTACTACAGCCATATCTCCATCGCCCCAGGTAACCCCTCCGAACCTCAGCTTGGTTTTGGGACCTTCCACTGGCTCTCCTTTAAAGGGCGCATCCAACATGAACAGTTGATCGCGATATTCGACCATTTCCTTGGGGTCTCCTCCATCCATTGCTTCAACCCAGGCCAGGGTAGCAGGTTTATCCGCCCGCCAGCTATGGCCTCGTGGTCCCGTACGGACTGCCATGAAGCCTTTGGGCATGCGTTCCGCCAACGGAATATTAGCCAGATTCATGTGGGCTTTGCCGTCGCGGGTCCAGATATCCATGATCTGGGGAAAGCGATAATAGGGTACCAAATAAGAGAAGGGTTTGACCATCCGACTGACCAGAATGTAATTTCCATCCGGACTGGGACTTACCCGGGTGAATAGGCCCGGTTCTCCCCAGGCGGTAGCCTGGCCATCCATGCTCAGATGGGTGATTTGAGAAGTAGCAAAGTAGGAAAACACGTCCTCATCATGCGGGCTTTTGAGCAGATCCTGATAGGTCCGAACCGCTGCAGCAGCGCCCACATTTTCCTGAATGACCGGTCCTTTGGGGGTCAGTTTTTTCTGGGGCACCTCTCCTCTGTCGTTTACACAAGCACGATAAATAATGCTGGGGGTTTCTCCTCTTAGCCAGGTATACGCTGAGCCCCGAATGGCCGCGTTGACATGGGCGGCGGTTAGCTTACGAGCTTTCCGGGTATCGACATCGGCAACCCACAATTCAATGCCTGAAGCGGTGGTATGGGTGAAGGCAATATGTTGCCCGTCAGGAGACCAGGAAATACTGCGCAGACGTGGTGTCTCAGGTAATCCTTCAATGGCCACGTTTTCTCCCCCTTCCATGGGTCTGATCTTCAGCCCGGTTACATATCCCGAACGGCTGGGGCCATTGGTGCGGGGGTTGATCCGCAATCCACCGATCCGCAATTCCGGTTGAGCCAGTTCCTCTATGGTAGGCAGGCTGGAACGCTCCTCCAGCAGGATCCATTGCCCGTCAGGGCTCATATCCACGCCTGGGGTAGGCGGCGCATCTATGATGTTCTTAATCGCCGAAACAGGTTCCTGATAGCCCAGTTTTTGAGCTTGTAAACCGGTTATACAGAGACTGAGCAGCAGTCCCAGCAAAAGGTAGGTATAGGAATTTTTCATAAAGCAGAGGATTTATCGGTTTTCGACAAATTTCAAGAAGGCTTCTTTATAGGAATTACTAATAGGGATTTCCTTGCCAGCAATGATCACCCGGTTATTCTGGATCAGGTTAATGTGGTGAATGCCGATGATGTAGCTTTTATGAACCCGCATGAAGTCCGCAGAAGGAAGTCTCTCCAGCATTTTGGTCATGCTCATGAGGGTGAGGATGCGTTGCTTGGGGGTATGAACGGCGATATAGTCCCGCATCCCTTCGATAAAGAGGATATCACCATAATTGACTTTGAAAAAGCGGGTATCCGATTTGATAAACAAATACTCTTCTCCGTTGACCAGACTTTCCCCCCGACCAGGAATATCCCTTTGAGCATTTTTAGCTTGCCAGACTTCCTGCGCTTTATTGACAGCTTTGACAAAACGATCAAAAACGATGGGCTTCAATAAGTAGTCTACCGCATCGAGGTTGTAGCTATCCACAGCATACTGGGAATAGGCGGTCGTAAAAATGACCAGGGGTTTTTCAGAAAGGGTTTCCAAAAACTGCATGCCCGTGAGGTCTGGCATTTGAATATCCAGAAAAATGAGATCCACCTTTTCCTCCTGCAGGAATTGGGAGGCTTTGACCGGATTTTGAAAAACCGCCTCCAGGGTTATGCCCGGGACTTTGGCCGCAAATCGTTGTAAAACTTCCAGTGCCAAAGGTTCATCGTCAATCGCTATACAACGGAGTTTTTTCATAAAGTCAGAGATAACTGAACGCGATACTTCTGGTCAAAATCAGAGATATCCAGGTCATAGCGTTGCGGGTAAATCAGTTCCAGCCTTTTCTGAACATTTTTTAGGCCAATTCCACCATATTCATCTGGCTTTGCTTGTCCGTTACGATGAATCGGATTTTCAATTTTGAATTCCAGTTGGTCCCCTTCCAGGGCTACTTCAATATCAATGCTGGATGGTCTTACGGTGCTGATTCCATGTTTGAAAGCGTTCTCGATAAAAGGAATAAACAACATGGGAGCAATCAGCTGTTGTTGAATGGCCCCGCTTACCTGAAAATCAATATGGGTGCTACCATTGGTGCGCAGCTTTTGTAAGTCAATGTAATTTTCAATGTACGCAATCTCCTTGGATAAAGGCACTTTGGGTTCATTTGCCTCATACAGCATATAGCGCATGAGTTGGGAAAGTTTGGCAATCCCTTCAGCGGTATCCTCATCCTCGTTCTTAAAGGCCAGCCCATACAGGCCATTGAGGATATTGAACAAAAAATGCGGGTTAATCTGGTGTTTTAAGGCCGACAATTCCGCTTTGAGCACCTCTTGTTCCAGAACCCTACGTTCATTCTGGTCTTTAAACCAGGTATAAGCAAAACCGTAAAGGTTGGCCACGAACAGGACGATAGCGGTCAGCGCCAGATTCGCATTGAATAATTTTTCCAGGGAATAGGCTTCCGGAGAAGGGGGATTGCCCTGGTGATAATAGGTCATGACGAAATTGACATAGGCAAAGTCAATGAGGGTCTCTACCAGGACAAATACCACCAAATAAGCCAGGTTGACCAGGACAAAGTACCGGAAGCGATTCGCTCTCACGTAGTTTGGCAGGGCCAAATGCACATAGGTGTAAAAGGCCGCCATATTGAGCAGCGTACCGTAAAGGAAGAAGATTTGGTTTTCTGAATTGGACAGAAATTTCAGGCCAATCGCGTCCCCACCGGGTGTACCGGGCGTAAACAACCATAAAAAGAAGAGCGCCCAGAGGGCTGTATGGATGTAAATGTAAGGACGTGAAAAATTAATCTTCATTGTAAGAGGAAAACTACGAAGGAGGCCTATGGTCTGCAATACACTTGCAGAACGAAGCTCAAGGATGGCAGAGGAACATTCAGGCTTGATAGACCTCTTGCCTGCCGATGCAACCATTTGGACCTCTATTAGTATCTATATACATAAAGCGTCAACATTCTCTTCTCACAATAAAGCCTAGCACCTCCCCTGGAGGTGCTTCTTTTTTTACCCACCTACCGCTTTTTTCATTTCCATTTATCGAACAAAAATCCGATTATAGGCCCCCTAAACCATAAGCCTATGTTGGAGCGTTACTTTGATTTTTCCCGGCAAAAAACCAGTCTTTCACGGGAGAGTCTGGCTGGATTGACCACCTTTCTCACCATGGCTTATATCATGTTTGTCAATCCCAGCATCCTTTCTACCACCGGCATGGATGAAACAGGCTTGGCTACCGTTACCATTCTGGTAGCGGCCATTTCTTCTATCGCCATGGGGGTTTTCGGGAAAGCGCCGATTGCTATGGCGCCCGGCATGGGCTTAAACGCTTTTTTTGCCTTCACCCTGGTCCAGACACAGCAGATTCCCTGGGAAACAGCGCTAGGGATGGTGTTCCTGGCAGGGGTAGCCTTCCTCCTCTTAGGGGGATTAGGCTTACGAGAGAAGATCATCGAAGCTATCCCGGCTAGTCAGATAGCTGCGATTGGTGCTGGGATTGGCTTTTTTCTCCTTTTCATCGGCCTCAAAAACCTGGGGCTGGTGGTGGACGATCCTGCTACCCTGGTGCGTTTGGGCACCTTTACGCCAGGGGTATTGATTGGGCTTTTCACCTTGCTCTTAAGTATGTGGCTCATGGTAAAAAAGCAGCCTGCGGCCATCCTGGTGGGCATTCTGGCAGGTACCATCCTGGGCTTGGTTAGCGGAGAAGTAAGCTGGCCTGAACGCATTTTTTCTCCGCAATTCAACCTCGATCAGGTGGCCTTTAAGCTCGACATCATGGGAGCCCTAAAGTGGGAATACCTGGGGCCTATCTTCGCCCTGTTTTTTGTAGACATGTTCGACACCATAGGCACCCTGGTTGCGGTCAACCAGGAAGCCGGCCGGGTCAAAAAGGATGGCACTATACCAGGGCTCGGTCGCATGCTTCAGGTGGATGCCCTGGCGACCATGCTCAGTGGTTTATTGGGGACCTCCCCTACCACCAGTTATATAGAATCGGCCACTGGAGTAGCAGCAGGTGGAAAAACGGGCTTTTCAGCGGTTGTCTGTGGGCTGCTATTCTTATTGGGCCTGTTGGTTATTCCTTTGATCATGATGGTGCCGGGCTTCGCGACTGCTCCTGCTTTGATCATTGTCGGCATGTTGATGTTGAAGCCCCTTCAAAAAATCAAATTCGACCGCTATGAGGAATCCTTTCCCGCTATCCTGACCGTAGCCATCATGGTGTTTAGTTTCCAGATTGCCACAGGGATTGCCTTCGGCTTCATCAGTTGGGGCCTACTGGCCATCTTCACCGGGAAAAGCAAAAAGATCAAACCGATCATGTACCTGGTAATCTTACTTTCCTTGTTGAGTTTGATTATGTAGTTTTGCCCGCTAAACACACGAAGTAATGAGAAACTTTTTTATATCCGTAATTCTCTTGCTGGGACTAGCCTGCGACCAACAACCCGCCTGGATAGCAGAGCTTCCCGATGGGATCTACGCCCACATCGTTACCAGCAATGGAGATATTGTATGTCGGCTTTCTTACGATAAAGCCCCTATGACGGTGGCCAACTTTATCGGCCTTGCGGAAGGCACCATCGCCAACACTTTTCGCCCCAAGGGAGAACCCTTCTTTGATGGCCTGACCATTCATCGGGTTGACAAGGGCTTTGTGATCCAGGGAGGCGATCCTATGGGAAATGGCATGGGAACCCCTGGCTATTCCTTCAATAACGAAATCCATCCTGAACTCAAACATAACCTGGCCGGAACCCTGGCCATGGCCAATTCAGGCCCCAATAGAAACGGTTGTCAGTTTTACATCACTCAGCGAGCTACGCCAGAACTGGACGGAAATTACAACGTCTTTGGGTATGTAACCCGCGGCCTGGAAAATGTGTACAAAATCGCCATTGGCGACCTCCTGGAATCTATCACCATCATCCGAAAAGGGACTGATGCTCAGGCCTTTGATGCTACGTCAGTTTTCTATGAAATGAGCAAAGTTTCTCCTGAACTGGCTCCGGCTACGCCTGCTCCTGCTCAGGAAGGAAATTAGGTAACTATGACAGGTCGGGTATCTCAGATTCCCCTCTCAGATACCCGACTTTCAATTAATTACCGAAGGCGCAAAACATTCTACCTAATTTTAGGTAATTAAAATTGTGAGATGTAATTTGCGATTCGATTGCCAGACCTAAAAAAAGGGGGCAAATTCAGATGCGTTTTTGAAACATTACGCATTTATTTTTGGTTTATTAATTAGAATAAGTCTAAATAAAAATACCGATATGGATCAAGATCATGTCGTAGAGTTAGAAGAGATTTCCGAAGATGATAAAATCATTCAGGAAGTAACAGAGCAAAAGTATAAGTACGGCTGGGTCACCGACATTGAATCTGACAAAGCTCCCAAGGGGCTTAATGAAGATATCATTCGGTTGATTTCATCTAAAAAGAACGAGCCGGAATGGATGCTAGCTTACCGTATGAAGGCGTACCACCACTGGCTCAAGATGACTGAGCCAGCTTGGGCCCACATTGACTATCCACCGATTGATTTTCAGAATATTCACTATTACGCTGCTCCCAAACCCAAGAAACAGTTGGAGAGCCTGGATGAAGTGGATCCTGAACTGCTCAAAACCTTTGAAAAGCTGGGCATTCCGCTCCAGGAGCAGAAAATGCTGGCTGGAGTCGCAGTTGATGCGGTCATCGATAGTGTCTCTATCAAGACAACCTACAAAGAGAAACTCGCGGAATTAGGCATTATCTTTTGTTCCTTCAGCGAGGCCATACAGGACCATCCGGAGTTGGTTCGGAAATATATGGGAAGCGTGGTGCCCCATACGGACAACTACTATGCGGCCCTAAACGCCGCTGTATTTACAGATGGTTCGTTTGTGTATATCCCGAAGGGGGTACGCTGTCCGATGGAACTGTCCACCTACTTCCGGATCAACGAAAGGAATACTGGTCAGTTCGAAAGAACCCTGATTGTGGCGGAGGAAGGAAGCTATGTTTCCTATCTGGAAGGTTGTACCGCTCCTCAGCGAGACGAGAACCAGTTGCACGCAGCCGTAGTGGAATTGATCGCAGATACTGACGCAGAGATCAAGTACTCTACGGTTCAAAACTGGTATCCTGGTGATATGGAAACCGGAGCAGGCGGCATTTACAACTTCGTTACCAAACGAGGGATTTGTAAAGGCAAAAGAAGTAAAATCTCCTGGACCCAGGTGGAAACCGGCTCTGCAATCACCTGGAAATATCCCAGTGTGATCCTGCAAGGGGACTACTCAGAAGGAGAATTCTATTCCGTAGCTGTAACCAACGGCCGTCAGCAAGCAGATACCGGAACCAAGATGATCCACATGGGCAAAAACACCCGTTCCGTGATCATTTCCAAAGGGATTTCTGCTGGCAAGAGCAATAACAGTTACCGAGGCCTGGTGAAAATCATGCCTGGGTCAGAGAATGCCCGAAACTTTTCGCAGTGTGATTCCATGTTGATCGGTGATCAATGTGGGGCGCATACTTTTCCTTATATCGAAGTAGGGAATCCCAGCGGGAAAGTAGAACACGAGGCGACCACCTCTAAAATTGGCGAAGATCAAATTTTCTACTGTAACCAGCGCGGCATAGACGAGGAGACAGCCATAGGCTTGATCGTCAACGGATATGCCAAGGAAGTATTGAATCAGCTGCCCATGGAGTTTGCCGTGGAAGCACAGAAACTACTTTCTATCAGCCTGGAAGGCAGTGTCGGATAATACACACATCATTAGGAGTAACGATACATGATCAACATAAAGAATCTACACGCATCTGTAGAGGAAAAACAAATCCTCAAGGGATTGAATCTGACGATCAATCCTGGAGAGGTACACGCCATCATGGGTCCTAACGGATCAGGGAAAAGCACCCTGGCCTCCGTATTGGCTGGCAAGGAAGCCTATGAAGTTGAAGAGGGAGAAGTCCTCTTCAATGGAAAAGACCTTCTGGACCTGGACCCAGATGAAAGAGCAGGAGAAGGCCTGTTTCTAGCCTTCCAGTACCCTGTAGAAATCCCGGGCGTCAGCATGACCAACTTCATGCGGACTTCCCTCAACGCCGTTAGAAGCTATCGGGGCGAAGAACCTTTGAGCGCCGGGGCCTTCCTGAAGTTGATGAAAGAGAAGCAGAAAATCGTCGAGCTCGATACCACGCTAACCAAAAGATCTGTCAACGAAGGTTTTTCTGGTGGGGAGAAAAAGCGGAACGAAATCTTCCAGATGGCCATGCTGGAGCCGACATTTTGTATCCTCGATGAAACAGACTCTGGGCTGGACATTGACGCCTTGCGAATCGTTTCCCAGGCAGTGAATCAGTTGAGAAGTGAAGATAATTCTTTCCTGGTGATCACCCACTACCAGCGTCTTCTTGACTACATCGTCCCTGATTTTGTCCACGTCATGCACGAAGGAAAAATCGTCAAAACAGGGGGCAAAGAGCTGGCCCTGGAGTTGGAAGAAAAAGGCTACGATTGGCTCAAAGCCGGAGCGGCAAGCCTCTAAGCAAACCTTTATGGCAAATTTGCAGAAAACCAGAACGCCGGATCAGACCCGCTTCATTGAAGCCCTGATCCCCGCTCAGATAAATGAGATGGCCTGGGGCAAGGATTTGCGCCAGGAACATACCCAGGCACTGGAAAACCTCAGTTTCCCCACCCGCAAAAGCGAGGGATGGAAATACACTCAGCTGCGTGGGCTGTTCAAGGAAAGCTACCAATGGTATAGCGGAGAGGCTTCCCTTGACCTGGAGCCTTACCTCATTCCCAATTGGGAAGGAGACATCATGGTCTTCCTCAACGGCGTATATCAGGCCCAGTGGTCAGACCTCAGCCGCAACCAGGATCAACTCCTGGTCAAAGCCTTCTCACAATTAAGCGAGGATGAATTGGCTGAATTCAACGCCCTGAAGCCACTAGCATCTGCCGACCAATCCGGCATTTTTGGTGCCTTAAATGCCGCCGGAGCCACCGAAGGCGTTTGGATCAAACTGAAAAGGGGACAGCAAGCCGCGGCCCCTATCCATATTCTTCATTTGAGCCAGGCCAACGACCAACCGCTGGGCCAGCAACACCGCAATGTGATACAGCTGGAAGCGTCCGCAGAAGCCCAGGTAGTAGAGAGCTTCTATGCCCTGGGAGAAGGAAAATGCTTCCGCAATGACGCGACAGATATTCATGTAGGTCCTAATGCCGGACTGGAATGGATCAAACTTCAGCTCCAGTCCAAGACCTCTACCGCCATTGACACCACGGAGGTGCACCTGGCTGATGATTGTCGCTTTGGGATTTACACCCTGACCTTTGGGGGCCAACTAATCAGAAACAACCTGCACCTATCTCTGGATGGCCAGAATATCGAGGCCAAGTTGATGGGAACCTATCTGCTGGATGGCCAGCAGCATGTGGATAATTTTACGCAGGTGGATCACCGCAAGCCCAATAGTTACAGCAATGAGCTATACAAGGGCATCATGGATGAGACCGCAACGGGGGTATTCAGTGGGCGCATACACGTGTACCAGGAAGCCCAAAAAACCAATGCTTATCAGTCCAATCGGAACATCCTGTTGACCGACCGGGCGAATATATACACCCGGCCCCAGTTGGAAATCTACGCAGATGACGTGAAGTGTAGCCACGGAGCTACCACTGGCAAGTTGGAGGAAGATGCGATGTTCTATCTCCAGGCCCGTGGGATCCCGGCGGACGAAGCACGTAAGATGCTGATCCATGCCTATGTCATGGAAGTTGTGGATCATATTTCCCTGGACAGTGTCCGTGAAATGGTTGACGCCCTGATTCAGGCGCGCTACTAGGAAAGTTTTATTGAATGTGGAAATTAAGGCTGAATAATTCATGAGTATGGCCCATCTTTCTTCCACCCAATTACGTCAGATAGAAAAAATCCGCCAGGATTTCCCCGTGCTCTCCCGAGAAGTGTATGGAAAGCCCCTGGTATATTTTGATAATGCTGCCACCGGGCAGAAACCCCAGGTGGTGTTGGACCGCTTGCAGGAGTACTACGCCCAGGAAAACAGCAATGTGCACCGGGGCGTGCATCATCTGAGTCAAATCGCCACCGACGCCTATGAGGGCACCCGTGAAAAGGTTAGAAACCTGATAAACGCCGCCCATACCCACGAGATCATTTACACCAGTGGGACTACGGCGGGCATTAACTTGCTGGCTCAGAGTCTGGGCATGAGCTATTTCAAAAAAGGGGATGAAATCATCATCTCCGCCATGGAGCACCATTCCAATATCGTGCCCTGGCAGATGCTCTGTGAACGACTGGGTACGGTGCTGAAAGTCATTCCCGTCAATGACAAGGGGGAACTTGATCTGGAAGCCTACCAAGGTCTCCTCAGTGAAAAAACCGCCCTGGTTTCTATCGTTCATACTTCCAATTCCCTGGGTACCATCAACCCCGTATCGGAAATGATCCAGATGGCTCATGCGGTAGAGGCTCGCGTGCTGGTGGATGCTGCTCAATTGGTTCCTCATGCGCAGGTGGACGTACAAGCCCTGGATATTGATTATTTGGTCTTTTCTGGCCACAAACTCTTCGGTCCTACTGGCACCGGCATTTTGTACGGCAAAGAAAAATGGCTGGACAGCATGCCTCCTGTTATGGGCGGTGGCGACATGATCAAGACGGTGCGGTTTGAAAAAACCACCTATAATGATCTGCCGCACAAATTCGAAGCGGGCACCCCGCATATCGCAGGCTTTGTGGGCCTGGGAGCAGCCATTGACTACGTGCAGGAAATAGGCTACGACTGGATCGGGCAGCATGAACAAGACTTGCTTGAATATGGGACCGAACAGCTCCGGACCCACTTTCCTCAGGTCAGAATCGTAGGAGAAGCAGCCCAGAAAGCCAGTGTAATTTCCTTCCTGCTGGGAGATATCCATCCCTATGATGCAGGGACTATCCTGGACAGACTAGGCATTGCCATCCGTACGGGACACCATTGTACCCAACCCATTATGCACCAATATGGCATTCCAGGGACCATGAGAGCCTCTTTTGCTTTTTATAATACCCGAGAGGAGATTGACCAAATGATTCAGGCCTTGAAAAAGGTGGAAAGCATGTTTGGGTAACAAGAAAAGAACAGCTTTATGGCGCAAGCGATACAAGAGATAGAACAGGAAATTGTAGAAGAATTTGCCCTCTTTGATGATTGGATGGACAAATATCAATACATCATTGAGATGGGGCAGGAGTTGCAGGGTCTACCCGAACCTGACAAAGTAGACGAAAATATCGTGCGGGGCTGTCAATCTCAGGTTTGGCTGACCGCCAATCTGGAGGGAGAAGCGGTGGTCTTTGAGGCAGATAGCGATGCCATCATCACCAAAGGGCTAATCGGCATGCTGGTTCGGGTATTCAGTGGGCAACAGCCTTCAGCAATTCTCAATGCCCGCCTGGATTTTGTGGATCAAATCGGGATTCGGGAGCACCTCTCCCCTACCCGCTCCAATGGCTTAAACGCCATGATCAAAAAAATGAAAATGTATGCCCTGGCTTTCCAGGCAAAGCTGCAGGCATAACCCTACACACATGGCTGAAATCAATAAAGAAGATATCATTGAGCGCATTAGCACTGTATATGATCCGGAAATCCCGGTCAACATCTACGAGCTGGGCCTGGTCTATGAAGTGAATATACCGGAAGAGAAAAAAGTACACGTGCTGATGACCCTAACGGCTCCGGCCTGCCCGGCGGCGGAAATCATTCCCGAAGAGGTGAAGCAGAAGGTGGAAGAATTGGAGGCTGTGGATGATTGCGAAGTGGAGATCACCTTCGATCCTCCCTGGGATAAGGAAATGATGTCAGAAGAAGCGAAACTGGAATTAGGCTTTCTTTAATCATTTTCGTTCCATAAACCCATGCAACACTTCATCCCTACTATTCTTTTCGTATTTAGCTCATTTTTCTCCCCTAAGCCAGCGGATGCTGATTGGGAATTGCACACGGAGGAAGAAGGGATCAGCATTTTTACTCGACTAGAGGAAGAAGCCCGCTTCAAAGAGGTGAAGGCCACCTTTCAAATTGAGTCTTCTCTGGACCATTTTATCTCCGTCCTCAATGATGCCAGTGCCTATACCGATTGGGTGTACAAATGCATCAAATCTGAACGATTGGAAACGGTGAATGAAAGCAGTTTCTATTATTACATAGAAACCGACCTGCCCTTTCCAGCTTCTAATCGGGACCTGATCGTTTTCTCAACCCAATGGAAAGACCCGGTCACCGGCGCCATTAAGAGTAAGTCGGTGGGCAAAATGGAATTCATCCCTGAAAAGGATGGCCTGGTGCGCATCCCTTATTTTCAGTCTCAGTGGATCATTACTCCCATGGGAAATGGGCATCTAAACGTGGAGTATTGGGGAAAAACCGACCCCGGGGGCAGCATTCCGGCCTGGATCGTCAACCTGGGCGTAGCCATTGGTCCCATCAACACCATGAAGTCCTTAAAAGCCCGAGTATTGGCCGAAACTGGGTCTTAGCTTTTCCGCCTGCTGCAGAACCAGTAAGGATATAAAACATGAGTCCTCCCAAATTTTGAGTAAGCCAAGATTTCACCAAAACGCTTCATAAAGCCTTAACCACCCACAAATATGTCACCCCGGAAAGACATTTGACCACCAGGGAAAATGACTTATCCGAGGTCTCCATGATTATATAAGGATCGCAGAGACCTCCGACGATATAGCTGTTGGAGTCCTTGACCCGGACCGCTCACCTCCTTTCAGTCGGAGGAACTTCCGGGGTGACAAGCATATGGAAGCAGAGATGATTTCATCAACCGCTTATTGAAGCCCCAACTACCTCCAACCACCCACAAATATGTCACCCCGGAAAGGCATTTGACCACCAGGGAAAATGACTTATCCGGGGTCTCCATGATTATATAAGGATCGCAGAGACCTCCGACGATATAGCTGTTGGAGTCCTTGACCCGGACCGCTCACC
>JBCBGC010000151.1:0-19596 GCA_038527215.1 Bacteroidota bacterium | reverse complement strand
CTTGTACCCAATTCTTTTGTTTGCTTGCAGTAGCATTCTGGGTCGCAGTCCTCTCTAAATATAGACTGCACTTGTACCCAATTCTTTTGTTTGCTTGCAGTAGCATTCTGGGTCGCAGTCCTCTCTAAATATAGACTGCACTTGTACAGTGCTCTGACCGCATTCGGACAAACTCTAGAAGGTCGCAGTCCTCTCTAAATATAGACTGCACTTGTACTTGATGACATTCTCAGAACACGACAGATGTTCCAAGTCGCAGTCCTCTCTAAATATAGACTGCACTTGTACAACCGTTCTTTCGGGAGAAGGGGGTGGTCAAGGTCGCAGTCCTCTCTAAATATAGACTGCACTTGTACCGCATTTCAAAGGCTATTCTCTACTATGCTGATAGTCGCAGTCCTCTCTAAATATAGACTGCACTTGTACCGTTCTAATGCAGGCGAGAATATCTTTTCTGATTGTCGCAGTCCTCTCTAAATATAGACTGCACTTGTACCCATTTGAGGTAATCGTTTTACTGAAGAACGATGAGGGTCGCAGTCCTCTCTAAATATAGACTGCACTTGTACTACACCAGACCAGCTCGCATCGATTCAGGTCAAAGTCGCAGTCCTCTCTAAATATAGACTGCACTTGTACCCTGCAAACTACATAAGCACCTCACTGAAAGCACATTACCTAAAGAATCCTTCACCGCTTCTTCCGGGAAATCATGCAAAGCACCTTTTTCGAGGGGAAAAAATGAAATATTCAAAATATCAAAGTATATCTGTTTTCTGACAGGCTTTCTATGTCAATTTCCTTCCTGCCAAAGATACGCATTTTCTGGAGTAGTCCCGCTTGTAGAGGCAAGATGAGCAGGCTATCTCTTTCAGCTGAATCATCCTGGATCTTTGCCCTGACCCAGGCTTCAAAAAGGGTCTATGACCTCCAGCCAGGCATCTGACTTGCCGGCCTGGGGCCATACCGCTACGAGATAAACCCGACTCTCCAGGACAAAATAGAAAAGGGTATAGGGGAAGGTTTGCAGGTGAGCTCGCCTAAAGACCTTGTCCACCGCCTGAAACTGCCGGGGCCCTTGTTCCAGCAAGTCAAAGAACAAATCTAATTCCGCTTCAAACCGATCTCCCAGCCCTGGCTGAAGGTCTTCATAGTAGCTGTAAATATCGAGGATTTGCTGCTGGGCTTTTTCCCGAATGACCAGTTCGAAGGTGCTCATGAAGCCTGGTTACGCTGCTCCCGCAGCACCTGAATCCGGTCTTTTAGGGCCTGACGATCCAGCACCGGTTCCTGACCAGCCAGTACCGCCTCACGGGCCTCATAAAGGCTTGCCAACTGTTCCTCAGTGAGGGCAGTTTCCTGCACCAGTTCTGATTCCAGGCTTTGCAGCAGCAACATGGCCAACTGGTAGCGTTGGCTTTGGGGCAGGTTAAGGGCTTGTTTGAAAAAATCTCCCATACTTCTCGTCTTCCCCTTAAGATACGCAGAAATTGCCGAAAGGGGTATAGGGCGGAGGAAAATATGGGGGAGTTGGGGGGTGAGTCCTCTCTAAAGATAGAATGCAGTTGTACCTACCCTATGTGCCATGATCGTTTGGCCCCTTAAGTCGCAGCCCTCTCTAAATCTGCCAAAAAAGCGCCTTGGCGTGCACGAACGCAGGGAGGCCCATGACGCTCCTTCGTCGGTCAGGGTAAACTCCTATCGCGCAGGCCTTGGTTGGTTCGTGCTTGGGTTTTTGGTTCTTTTTGGCCAAGCAAAAAGAACAAGCACTCCGTCGCAGTCCTCGCTAAATATAGACTGCACTTGTACAACTCGGTACAAAGGTGACTGGAAAAATTACTAGTCGCAGTCCTCTCTAAATATAGACTGCACTTGTACGAAAACGGAGCACGGAAAGTTGTTGTAGGTTATAAGTCGCAGTCCTCTCTAAATATAGACTGCACTTGTACTTCCTGTGAAGGGAAAGAAAGGAAAATCAACATGTCGCAGTCCTCTCTAAATATAGACTGCACTTGTACATCTATAAATGCGCCAGTACACAGCACTCTCGGGTCGCAGTCCTCTCTAAATATAGACTGCACTTGTACTCTGGAAACGATGCCATTGATCGGGTCGTCTTCAAGTCGCAGTCCTCACTTCTACAAATATATTTTCCTATCCTGTCTATCTCACACGTCAATGAACATGTCCTGGGAGGAGGGCGACCCTCCCCTTCAGGATGGCGGCGCTAAGCCGCTCTGGATCATACCTCCCGCGTGGGCTGGAGCGTACCAAAGCCATGACTGACAGCCTTGCCGATGGCGATGCCGGGGGGTAGGTCGAGCCTAGTTTTGATGATGAGGTTGAAGGCCAGCCGTTCGGAGCCGTGGGTCTTCACGGTGCGGATCTTCCGCAGGTTCAGGAGCCGGGCTTCAAAGCGCTCCTGAATCTGCCAGTCGAGGCCTTTGGCCAGACCGATCAGGTGGTTGTTCAGAAGTTGGTCCAGGAGGTGTACCCGCTCGACCAGGCTATCGGCAGCTTTCCACCGCTGGTAGTTTTCCTGGTTCAGGGCCTGATAATCCATCAGGCGATACAACCGGGCCTGCGGCAGCACCTTAAGCTCATGAACCTGCTCTTGCAGACCCTGGATGAGCAGCCTCCCCTTTTGCTTGCCGATGATGAATTCGTCGGGCCGGTTCATCAGCCAGCTTCGCAAGGCAGGTACGCCTTCGCCGACCGCAAAGAGGGCGGCCCGTCCGTCTATTACGCGGTATTGGATGAGGGGATAGCGGTACAGGTAGCGATCCTTGAGGGTGACTGCAGGTGCGGCCAAGGTGCTGATTTCATGTTGCGATTTCCCAGAGGGAGGCAGGGTTTCTGGAACCACTTCTACTCGGGCATGGTTGTGGAAAAGATCATTTTCTGTCCAGCCGGCAGACTCTGCTACCGCGCCACGCCATTGAGAAATTTGAGAGGGACGGAGCGGGAGGTTAAAGGTGGTGAGGAGGGTGGATATGGATGTTGACATAATGAAATTCTATTGATGGTTAGGGTTCAGGCTTAAAAATGATGTCTTTGGGCTTGGGAGAGGCTACATTCACGCGGGCCTTGGCTCCTTTGCCTTGTACATTGTTCACCTGGACTTTACAGAGGGTTCCCACCGGGAATAGTTGGACTGCAGCCTGTACCCGCACGATTTCTTCGTAGCCCTCAAAGCCAAGTTGCAAGAGCAGCTGTCGGCCCTGATGGGCGGTTACCCGGGCTTCTACTTCCCGACCTCTACGCATTTTTTCCAGGGGAAGCAGCCTCATTTCCCGGTCCTCGTTTTTTGGGGCCGGAAGGGGAGGAACGGGTTCCTCAACTAGACCTGGCTTCCGCTGGCCGGAAGAAACCGAGGGCTCTATTTCCATCTTTTTTTGTGAATTGGTGAATTGCCCATACCCAACGCTGGTTTTAGCACCCAGGCCCAGAGTAAGGATCAGTTGCTCGAAAAGGCTTAATTTTTCTTTGGCTGATACTCCCAGTTCCTGGGAATCATGCAAACGAAATAAGAAACGATAGCTAATGCCGGCCCGCACTTTCAGAAAGCTAATCGGGATGGGGTTTTTAAAGGCCCCATCTGACTGCCCAGGGGCATGAGGCGTCAGGAAATCTTCAGCAAAAACACCTTTCTCTCCTTCCTGTGCTACGGGAAAAGCATCGAAAAACGTATCGTGTCGTGACATGGACATAACAGCATACTCCGGGTTACCAGCTTCATCCAACTCTCCGGTTGGCTCTTTTCCCTCGAAGATGGCTAAGGCTAGCTGCTCTACCTGCGCAGGAGAGAGCTCCCTACCCAGTAGGTGACCGATCAGAGCAGGATGCGAAAAAGCAGATCGTAATAGCCCTTTAATGGAGGATCCAGGAATAACCGGTAAACCTGTGGTGTGATCAAAGAAAAATCCCAGCTTTAGCTCCCCTTCCTGCCGGGTTTCATGCTGGTATCCACTGCCAAGGATCAGGCCTGGATACTGCGTTTGGGCCTGAAAACCCTGGGTACCAGGTATCTTTTCATAGGACGCAGCCGGGGATTCGGAAGGCAAGGGGATGCTCGTCAGGAGACGATTGGCCTCTTTGAACGCAGCTGTATTCGCCTCCTTCACGCTATCAGTGGTACCTACGAAATCAATATTCTGGTAATACCCCCGATAAAAAAGTAAGCCTGCATTTTTATGATGACTCATTTCCCTGGAGTTTGAAGGTTCTTAAACAAAGTTTTACAGCTACAGATGCGTCGGTCAGATCCCTACGGATCCGCCTGAGAGATTGGGGATGGCCTTTATAGTCAGCAGCAAAATATAAAAGGCGGTTATCCTCAGCCGTATCAGAGGTAAATTCTCCTATCTGACTGTAAAAGTTGATACGGTCCCTTACTTTTTTCTCTTTTTCCTGCTCAGGATTTGCCCCCAGGGCTTCGATGGCTTTTTCAATGTTGCTTTTTTCCCATTTTTTCAGCAATTCCGTCAACAAGCGAATCAGTTTACGCTTATCTCCGGCGGAGGAATCTGACTGGGGCGCGGAAAAAATGGCCAAAGTAGGTAGCAAGCCTGACTGAATCATACTGGCTCCCATGGCGGAAATGTAGCTCTTATACACACGCTCTACGGCCCCATCCTTTTCCAAATGGTCTGGAATCAGGTCTAAAGCTGGAGCAATAAAGGCTTCTATTTTTCTTTTTGACATGACTAGGCTTTAGGCGTTGAAAGGCGGGTAAATAACGTTTGGCCGTATCCAATGGTCGCATTAGCTCCTAATTGGATAACATGTTCATGGACGACCTTTTCAAAGTCAGCCAGGTCTTTTTCGGGCCCTTTCATAAGGAGAAAAAAACGGGCTTCCCTAGGCACAATTTCTTCATACCAGAGGTTTTCTGATACCCCATGGTTGAGTCTGTTTCGGGCGATGATGGGTAGATCTCTCGAAAACTCCGCAAAATCCTCATTCCGCATGACTGCAAAGGGACCTCCAAGCAGTCCTTCTACTTTCTTTCGCCAGGCAGGTTGAGCATCTTCGCTGATTCCATGGGCTTGCATGCTGGTATAGGCGGCCTTAAAACTTTCCTCTTCAAGTATGGCTCCATCTTGTCCGGATCGGAACACTGCTGGTCGGCTGAGGGTTGCATTATCCATCTTGGCAAGCGGGCTCAGGAGGAGTTTCCACTCGGCAGCCAGGGGTTCTTCTCGCAAGGTGAGTTGATCCAGGAAGGCCTTTATTAGTCCGGGTGTGGTCACATGGAAATAGGGAAAAAGGTCGCTCCTAAGCGGCAAGGAAAGTAGATAGCCCTGTCCAAAGAATAGGGCTCCTGTGGCATATTTTAATTTCTCCCCCCTTTCGTTACCCTGAGTCCCCGTTCCGAATAGGCGATCGATATCGCTGGAATCTTTATGATCAAAGTATTCTCTTAAGGCTCCTTTGACCCCGGAACTACGAATGGTAGGAAAACTGGTAGTAGGATCTCGCTGTACTTTTTTGTCGATCACATCCATGTCGGAATCTCCCTGCCGGACATGCAGATTGCTAAGGTTACGTAATATATAGGTATGGGTCTTCATCTGTGAGAATTATTTGAGTAGTTGAAAATGATTATAGCCGATTTGCTGAAAGCGGGCCAGACCGAGCTTGCCCTGGACCTCCGCTGGCTGAGCCGCTTTCGGAAACAAGACCGAACCAGCAGCGATCAGGCTATATTTACCGCTTTTGGAGATGATGCCATCCTTCTGCTCTCCCTGGCTTATTTCGGCATAAGAGGTAGTCTTCTTCAGGTTTGTCTGAAGAAAACGGAAGTCTACGGTCTGTGTAATGGCGAAGTCACATTGGGCCAGCACTTCATGCGGTACCCAGGCATCACTGAGTAACAGGATTTTTTCCTTCGGAGGAAGGGATTCAGCAGCGCCATCCGCGGATGGATAGGAAAAGCTAAGCTCTGAAGGCAATCCAGCCTCTAAGCGGGTAGCCTGCCATTGGAACAAACATTTTTCTCCCCCAAAGGGAATGGCTACGGACTCAGCCAGGTTGACCTCACAATCTTCGACCGTGAGATAAAAGGCAAAAGTCCAATCCTGGGCCATCCGATAAAAGGTCTGCTTATAGAAAGCCTGCTCAGTCCCATGTTTATGAATCCCTATTTGAGGTTCTTCCTGGAAAGGTTCGCCAGATTTCAGACAATCTCCAGAGGTCTGTCCGTACAACTTCTGGGATAGGCCCTTCTTTGGATCAAAGTCTTTGAGGACATAAGCAGCTTGAAAAGCCTCCTGGCTTCCACCTCGCCAAATGCTTGCTTTGGGAATAGGAGAAGCATCCAATGCAGAAGCCGGGTAGGCTCGCAGATAGGATTCGTCCTTTTTCATCAGAAAAATCGGGCTTAACTTTTTGATAACCCCAAAATCCTGTGGGTTTTTCAACCCTTGCTCCTCGGTGGGAAGACGAAAGCCTTTTTCTCCAATAAGACTAGCGGCAGCCTCCTTATCCGGTATAGGTTTTCCCGGTTCTGCCAGCCAACCCTTGGCTTGTAAAAGGCGGTAGCGCACCATGCCCAGCAAGGTGGTCTGTTGGGGCCACTGACGGGAGAAAACCAGATAGTTCCTACGATCACCCTCTCCCAAGCCATATTCCCCTCCAAAATAGTAATGTGAGTGAGGCCGGAGCTTCACGAGATAGGTTTCAGTCATGATACTTCTGGTTTAGAAATTGAAGGGTACGGAGTAAACTATAAATGGTCTCCCGGGCATATTTCCCTTTTTTTATGTTGGGATTAAGAACTGCATACTTCGCGGCATCCTGATAGGCTGCCAAAACCAGGGCTCTGGTTTGCTGGAGATAACGGGCAGCCGCTCCTTGATGTACTTCCTTTTGAAAGGTTTCTTTAAAATAGTGGGCCAGCCTTTCCTCATCCTCCCCGATGGTATCGAGTAATTCAGGGGAGCGACTCATTTTGTACACCACCGAACTCAACAATTTATTCCCCTCATCAAAGGAGGCGGAGAGGAGGTTACTGAATAAAGGAAAACAAGCACTTTTTCTAATCGGTAAGCTCTGTCCAAATTCGTGGCCTGCATGCTTGAGCAAGCGAAAGCTTACCGTATTTTTGATCGCCTCTTCCCCTTTTTTCTTTTCCGGAAAGTCTTCAAAGGGAAATCTTTTAGCTCGGCTGTCCAGGAGCTCATGAGCTTTGGAAAGGGCCTCCCTTAAGGGGAATTTATGGTAACTGATAGAGATCCCAAAGCTCAGGGAAGGAGGGTAATTATCATCTTTCTCCGGGATGTATTCCCGAAAAAGATCATCCAGCTCAGCTGACAGAGAGAAAATATTCCGATCCAGAATTTTAACAGGAGCAAAGAACAGGAGGTCATCTCCCCCCAGGTAAACAGGGAGTCCACCATAGCCTTTTATGCGTTCGGCCGCGGCTTCGCCAAATTTCAGCATATCGTGAGATAAGGCCTGGTAAGTATCTGGATTGGCCTCTAACTTCCCGATGGTTTTTCCAATGTTATCTCCATCTGCGTAGACGATGGCTACGTACTTATGATAATTCCGCATATAGGGCTGAACCCGTATATCTCCGGCCAGAAGTTTAAGGTGCTGTTCAGGCTCAGCCTTTCGCTGAGCTTCCCTGAGTGTTGCCTTCTGTGTCGGATTATCTGTTTTCTGCGCTTTTATTTCCAATTGAAGCGCAGCACTTTGATTGCGTCGCCAAATGTCTACTATATTACCAGCTGCTTCTTTGCAGGCCGCTTCCTGCTTAGGATGAATGAGTTCCTTGATACCAATCTCCGGCAAAGATGCTATTTCAGGTGTATCCTGCCCAAAGGCTCCCTTTTTTAGGCTAGATTGATTAATGGCTGCCAGGTAGTAGAAAAAAGCATCTGATCCGTTCATTTCCTGCGCCTGATAAGGGGGACTCAATTCGGCATTATGCATCAGTTGTTGCAGGTCTTTTATTGGGATTTCATCCTGATCCGTGGCCAAAGAGACCAGATAAGTCTGAAAGTAGTTCCGAAAAAAGTGCTTTAAATCAGCATGGCGGCTTTCCATATCTGCTCTTCCCAGGTTCCCAATGTCATCAGCGAGTTCTCCGGAAAGGCCATCTAATACCTCTCGGATAATGGTCTGAATCTTGGTACCCCCTTCCTCAGGACCTTCTACGAAAAGATGGTCGGGATACAAGCCAACGCCTAATGCTTTTTTGGGTCCTTGTTTAGAAGGGGAAAGAATCTTCAGCTCATCTTCCTTCTCCAAGGCCCCTACGATGCGTTTCATCATTTCGGAGAAGAGATAGCTAGCTCCCCACAGTTCTCTTGTGGCCCTAACCTGAAGAATAGTTTTTACAATAGGCCCAATCGTCAGGCCATAAAAATATTTCATACTGGCGGGGGATTATAGGTTGTTTCTAATGTCTTGATACATGCTGGATAAGTCCTCATAATCGCGGTCGTTCTGGAAGCGGCCTTCTACATGCTCTTCCAATTCGACCTCCTCAAAAGCAAAGCGGAGAAAGTCCTCAACATCGAACGCTGGAGGAGTGGATAAGGACAAAGGTCCATTGGTGCGGTTTTGATTGGTGAGCTCAAAAGTCTGATTCCGCATGCCCGGTGGCACGCGGGTACAACCTACATACACATCGAAAAATTTCCGATCTGGCCTTCTTACAGGCCGGAACCAAATGGGGGAAGCAAATCGCTCGATCGCTTTATCATTAGGGCTACTTTTCTTGGTGATCCTATCCCCATAAGGCTTTAACCAATCCTGGTGGGTAGCTAATCCCAGAAGATCTCTTACCAGATACTTTTGGGTACTGCTAAAGTGGAGGGGACTTGCGTCCCCACCCCCGTGCTTGGTTTGTTGATTGTTTAAATCCCGGGAATAGAAATGTTGCTTAATCGATTTCTTATCCCATTGAATTCCTCTTTCGTAGAAGTATTTAAAGATCAATGATTTGAAATAAAGCCCGTCACGCCTAAAACTTTGATTGATCCCACTTCGCAAACTTTTATACAACATATCGATCCGCTGAAACAGGCGTTCGTAGGCCAGGGTTTCATTGTTTTCATTTACTCTTACTGAAAACCGATAGGGAGTTAGCCGTTGCAATACCTGCCGCTCTGTACCCGGCACCAAAAAGGTTCCAAAGCCCTTACTGCTACGCGTCCCAAAGCCGTGGTTAGCCAATACATAAGGTAAGACCTTGCCGATGAGTTCAGTTACTTTAGGCTCTGGCGAAAAAACACTGAGCGCAACATTTTTATAGCTGACAGCTAACCGAATCTCACCCCATATTTCCTTAGAAATCTTTTCTACGTTAGCGAAGTAGGGAGTATTGCCAATCACTTCTATTCTTGACAGCCCAAACATATCCTCTACCTGGCGGATAACTGGTCCCTTATCCTGGTTTTTGATATAAGCCGTAGGAATATAATGCGCCTGAGGGATAGCAGTAATATGAATTTTATAGCCTGAGCTACTTTTTTTCTGGGATCCAGCTTTAGAGAAGTACTTTTCAGATAAAAAAGGCTGGTAGGCTTCTGCCCACTCCGCATGTCGTGCAGTAAGGTGCTCCCAGATATACCGGTCTATCTTGGGCTTGACATCACTCGCCCGCAAGGTTGCCCCCTTTTGATCATGCTGAAAGTGGATCATGGGGGTGTGTTGAACCAGACGATAATTTCGCTTAAAGGGTTTTTGGGGCATAGAAAAAGGATTTACAGTGGTAAATGAGGATAAAACTTACTAGTTTCTTTAGAGAGTATCTGATGGTGAGGTTGTTAAAGAGTTTTCTAACCCTGGTGTGTTTACCGAATCCGACGATAAACTGTCACCAGAGGATTCCATTACACTTGAGGATGGTGTTGTAGGTGAAAGCGTTATTTCAGAACTATTCTTAGGTAATGCTTTCTCTTTTGTATAAAGAGGCCCAAAAATCAACAATCCGGCTATCGCGAAACCGCTAAGGGCCAATAGCCCTCTCCATAATCGGTTTTTGACCCAGATCCCTACCCCAGCAATACTACAGCCACCTAAAAAAAGCATACCCAATGTTATTAACATCAAATCTTTGGCTTGCATGGATTGGGTAAAGGGTTCATATATTTTCAGACCATATAGGGCTAAAATGAAAGAAGGGATGAGAAAGAGTGCTCCAATGATGGTGATCCCGTTCAGTTTTTGGTTCTGAGCATCCTCTTCGAGGGCACCTAAATACTTATGCAGTTCTTCAATTTCGTGATCGAGCTCTTTGGTGTGTTGTTCGAGACTCATATGCTTTTGCATCATATTATACATCTCGATCCCCTGTTCCTGAGCAGTAATCTCCCGATAGTAAATCTTGTTCACATAGAGGATATAATGCTTATACAAGTCCTGGATTTGAGTAGATAAAAGGGAGACATCAATTTGGTTTCCCTTCTTAGGTGAAAAATGGGAAAGGTGGGTGATTTCATCCGAAAACTTTAACAATGAAGCACGTTGAACCAGCACCAGTTCGGTCATCTTATAGTAAATGGATTGCAGGTGCTGGACAAGGAAGGCTGCATTGATAGGATCTTTTTTTAAGGTTTCGAAGCTGGAAGTAAGACACACCAAGGAGTATCGGGTAATTCCATAGTAAGTTCCGTATCCTACCCATCTCTGGTATGTATGTTTATCCAACAATTCTTCGGTCAGGTAGGGATTTTGGGAGGAAAGTCCTCCTGGATTATCAACAAAAGTAAACTCATGCCAAAAGTTACCATAGGGTCTGGCATAGTGATAATGAGGGTCTTGAACTTTTTTGTAAGGAAAATACCTTTCCAGGTCCCCATGGTGATTCGGGGTGGTAGTGGGTCTCATCGCGTTAGCGAGGTCATCATTGCCATACCAGCAAACAACAAACATCCGGTCATCTAATACTGGGCTTAGGAAAATCTTGCCATAGGAAGTTTGATCCCCTCTTTCCTTTTCTGTAGTTACAAATATCCCTTCAGGAAACAAGGCAATGATGAACTTGGGAAGTCGGAAGGGTCCTTTCGAAAAAGACTCGGACTTGAAATAATCCTTAAAGGTTTCCAAAGCCGAAAACGGCTTGCCCCCTCTCTGTTTGCCTAACTCACTTCCATCCTCATGTCCGATTGATGCTTCAATTCCTATCTCACAGCTAAGTTCCTTATTTTGAGTTCCTTTCAATTGTTGCTCAAACGCCTCACCAAGATCATAATTGATGATCTTTTCTTGATCTACTTCAAAGAAGGGGGGATAAATTCGTCTTCCAAACTGATTTATCCTGAGAATATCTTCCTTTGATTTTTGATTCTCATCCTCATTAGTGAGAAAAAACGAGAGGACTCCTACTCCCGTCTTATAGATGTTTAGATGGATATCATCCACCTTCAAATCATAATCTTTCTCCTCTACCTCACCAGACTCCTTCCATTTAGCTGAAATCTTGTATCGCAAATCAGTCTCTCCAAACTGAAAGGAATAGTGCCTGAGCAGGCTCCGCGTGCCAGAACGATCATGATGTAAAGCCTCTCCCGTATCGTATAACACTTCCCTGACAAAGTCATAGAAGTAATTAAACTCATTATACCTTCCTATATCACGTAGGTCAAAGGCGTTCTTTTCCCATTTGAATTGGCTACCTCCAGGCTGAGAGATTATGTTGGGGTTAATTATGATGTGGTCAAAAGCTTGGATATCATTTCTGTCCGAAAAAGTGTGAAAGGACTTTTCAGGCATAATAATATTCTCCCACTTAAAAGGGAATAGAAATATGTGTCGACTATACATGTCGATTTTGCTAGAGGTTAAAATGTCCTAGGATAAAAATTGCCTTATAATATAGAAAAAGAGCTACTAACTTCCCAAAAGTTGGAAGGCTGAATCATTTTTTTCATTAAAATTATTCTACCCTAAGAAGTACGCTACTAGTTCCTTTAAAATTAATGCATCATCCATGGCATGATGGCGACGCGGCACAAATTCCGGATCAAGTGTTTGAGTAAAAAAGGCCTTTCTATCAAGATCAGGATCCTCGCCCTTAACATGTAGTAGGCTTGACAGGTCCAGAGGAATATAATATACCCCCTTTGGCAAGGAAAAACTTCCCCCAAACAATTCGCAAAAGAGCACCCAATCATAGGCTCCGTAATCCAGCCAGCAGACTATTTTCTCAAACTGAGCTAAGTAAGCCCTAAGATGCCGGGTAACAAACTCTCTATCCCCTTTTAGCTCCCAATGCTGCTTCTCCTTACGAATAAATTGTACGTCTTTCTCGCGGAAATTCAGAAGGGGGATGACATGGTCTCGGACAAAGTCAGATGCTCTTCCCTCTTCAAAATCCGTAAACTCAGCATAGAAAGTTTCACCCGATTCTGCGACCAGGCCGAGGCTGATCAGCTGAGCCCTCTGCGTCAAACTGGTAAACTCTGAATCAATAAATACTTTGGTGCCAGACGGTAACCTCATAAGCATTTACATAAGGTGAAGGAGAGTAGAATCTTTGCATACAAGATAGATAAAGTTTCCTTGAACCAACCTTAAACGTACCTTTCGCTAAAAGAATTTTTTGCTTTCCTCCTGCGGGAACCAATCCTCGCTACAACCCACTCCTATCAGAATGCTTTCTAGACTCAGAAAAGGCAACTTGAAAGCATCTATTAAGACTCCCAATAAATGGGGTTTGAGAAGGTAAAAACCTTGGCTTTCTATTTTGACCAAAGGGATTGGTCGTGTAGAGGGAGGATCCGGTACTTTTTTTATTGTTAGAACCATGAGCCACGGTACCGACAATGGGCTGCCTTAAGATAAAGAGGAGGTATTGAAAACCCTCCTGAGCAATACAGGCCCAGGAGGGCTATGATCATCAAGGAGCTATGCTACTCCACCCGCCTAAAATACTCCTCAATCTTATAATTCTGATACTTCTCAGAATTAATCTCCCCTTTCTGGATCAGCTTTTCGGGCTTGACCTCCATGGTAAATACCGGCTGAGTGCCTACCATGGTCTGATCCCAGGAATAGGCTTTAATGGTCTCCTTGTACTGATTGCCTTCCAGTTCGTAAGTGCCGAAACCTACGCCATTGAAGGCCCCGGTCTTAGGATCGTAAAAGGCGCCCATCCAGAAGCTATCGGTGAAGAGCTTGTTGATCTTCCAGGGTCCCTCCTCTGCGGAGCGGGTGGTTTCGCCATAGGTGGCTTGTTCGATTTGCCAAATACCGGCCACCGGACTTTTGCTGGTAGACATCGGTCCTTCTACCCGCACATAATATTCATCAATGACATAGTCTTCGTAATCGTCGGTTCCCTTCAATTTTCCATACTGGCGCAGCGTATCACCTTGGATGGTCCATTCGAAGGTTTGGGCGGTACCCACGGCCGTTGAGTCCCAGGAAAAGAAGCTGAGGGTTTCGGTGAAGGCTCCTTCTTCCACCGTATACGTTCCGCCGCCCGCGCCGGAGAATTTGTCCTCACTGTAGTAGATGAAAAAGTTGTGGCGCTGTCCAAATACCTTGTAAATCTCCTGTTTGGTCTCTTTGGGAGCTTCGGAAGAGCTGCCCCACTGGGCGCGAAACATCTTCCAGGTTCCCTCCAGGGGATGAGGAGAGGAAGTTTGGGCACTAAGCAGGGTAGGAAAAGCCAGCAAGAGCAGCAGGCTTGATAAGATCGTTTTCATAAGTACATGTATTGGTTAAAAATCGGTTGCAAAAATCAATTGCTCCCCAAACCGCTACATCCCTAAGGGGGAGCTTATGGAAAAAAGCACGTGCTTACGAAAAACATATTTAATATAGCAAAATCTGCCATTAATCCGCCAAACCTCTACAGCCGAGCTTTTCCTACCTCCTTCTCAGTACCACTCCCATCGTCTCCGGCTGCTTTTTTCCGCTTGAGTTTATATCCCATGATCATAAATATGATCCCTATGATTACAGTCAGGATCAGCGGTACCGCCCCAGCGATAAACACGGCCCCGCTACACAGACCGGTAAGGACCAGCGCATGCGCCCAAATCAAATTCCTCCTTTGCTCACGATGACGAAATTTAAAAATGGCAGCATATGCGTAGCCTCCCAGTAAAAAGACCAGAAAGCCGCCCCCAAACAGGATGAGATAGCCTAGGAATACGGGACCTGAACAGATAAATCCACACGCCAGATGAGCCAAGCCGATTTCCGCGGCGATCATCCCGAGTATAACCAGCACATACCACCAGCCCCGTTCACCAATATCTTCCTGTCCGCTTTGCCTCCTTATCAAGGGAGCCACTTTTTTGGTCAGCCAGCGCTTGATGCGATGTCTTATCTGGGGACGGGCCTCAGAGGCCTGGGGAGCCGAACTTCTCTGGATAATCCGGTGAACATGGTGGGAAAGGGTCGCATCATGGCTATTCCCTGATTGAACGCTTTCTCCCAGGAAGATGCCTAGACTCACCGGGAGGCAAGCCGAAGCGAGAAAACCCAACACCATGAGTCTTTGGCTCTGAGTTCGGGTTACTTTCTTTGATTTTCGACCATACAAAAGTCTGAGGCTCAAGGCCACGGTCATCAGACTGAGGCCAGCAAGCAGCCAAAGGTAAGGGTTGGGATTTAGGTCTCCGTACAGTAACAGGCCCAGGAGTAAGCCGAGGCCTAATAGCAAGAGGGATAACAGGATAATCAGGAGACGAGCCAGAAATACATTTTGGGCAGCAAAGTGTGATAAAGCGCTCATGGCAAATGAGGTTTGGTGAACAAAAGTCCTACTTCCTCTGGAAACAGAAGAAGCAGAATGGTTTAACCTTGCTTAGTCAGGTCAACGTAGCTATTAAGCCCGACGGGTGACAGGTTCAACCAAGCAGTACACACTTAAAGGGAAAGAAAATTCGGGGAAGCCTTTTTATCGCACAGACAGCACCAAAGGCTTAGCTAAGCTACTGATTATTAGGCAGAAATAAAAGCACAGGCCGCCTACGCGCTCCTATCCAGATGCTTCAGCAACTCTGTAACGAACCTCTAAAAGGAGGATCCCTAAGGCTGGCACTAAGCCCCCAAGGTTCCCCACCACTCCCGTAAGGCCTCTCCAATTGCCTGCGGCTGATCTTCCTGCAGAAAATGCAAGCCTTCCCCGACATGCACCGTGGTCGTGTTAGGAAAATGTTCGGCGATCCAGGGAATTTCCTCCTCGGGAATCAGCATTCCCGGACTGGCGTATAAGCACAGTTTAGGAATGGGCGTTTCCTTCAGCCATTGATGATAGCCCGACACCACGGCATGGGTGTGAGCGGGTTTGCCGTTGATAGGGATTTCCTGGGGCCAGACCCGCACCGGCTTACGGCTTTTGATGGTGGGATAGGGAGCTTGATAGATGGTTTTTTCTTCGGGTAAAAGGCTCCGCTGTATCCCCTGGGGCAGCATGGCTTTGAGGAAGAGGTTTCCTGCTCCCAGCATCAACCAGTTGAAAGGATGGGTGCGCATGATGGGCATGGCGATGCGCACCCGGGCCGGCATAGCCGAAAAGTTCACCAGCTTATACATGGCTTCCATAAAGGCGATGCCCTTGATGTTGTCTGGATGCTGGTGCGCATAGTGAAAGCCCAGGCCGGAACCCCAATCATGAATCACCAGGGTAAGATCTTTGAGGTCCAGTTGCTGGATGAACTCCAGTAAATAGGCGTAGGTATCAGCAAAGCCATACGCCAGATCCGGCTTCCCGGACTTGCCCATCCCGATCAGGTCCGGCGCAATACACCGGGCCTGATCGCTCAAATAGGGAATGATATTCCGCCAGAGGTAGGAGGAAGTGGGATTGCCGTGGAGAAAAAGGATGGGCTCTCCCTCCCCTTCATCGATATAGTGCAGCTTACTGCCTTTGACTTCCAGATAGTTGGATGCGAAAGGAAAGGCTGCGGATGGAGTATGAGCACTAGGCATGTTGCAAACTTGTAGGTTGACGCTTTAATTGGGTCAGTTTCCAAAAGGCCAGGCTGACCGGCCCGATAAATCCGCCGATCGCAAAGGCGATTTTTACCAGCAGGGAAACCTCACCGATTACGGGAATATAATATCCATTCAGGAAAAGCAGGAGTACGTCCAGGCTACTCATGATCAAAAACATGCCGAAGGTGGCCCAGAGCACATTGATGTCTTCCCGCAACAGCCCATAAGCCAATGGAAAAGCAAAGGCGATATGCCGTATGGCAAAAAACTGGATAGGAAAAGCGGCCGCGGCGCCGGCATCAGGAAAAGCCACCTGGGGATAAAACAAGGCCAGGCCTCCAAAAACCACGAGATTGGACAAAAAATAGAGGAAAGTCAGGGCTTTCAGCCAGGTAGGGAGGTTATGGGTAGATTCCATGATAAAGATTCTTTCGGTTTGAGGTAAAAAAGAAGAAGCCCGGGGGCTTCTTCAGGGATTGGTTGTTTATTCGTCTTTTTCCCGAAAACGCATCAGGGCAAAAACTGCCAGCAGACCGACTACCCCTTCCACTACGGTGGCAGCGATCAGGCCTTTGGCAGGCATGCCATCAGCGGCCAGAGAAATCAGCCGTCCCAGGGAGAGGCCCAGATGGGTAAGGATGGCCACTACGGTAGAGGTGAAAGCCATACGGCGATGCAGAATCCCGAGCAGCATGACCACCCCACTGCCTAGCATCCAGGCACCCAGGCCGCGATAGTCGTTGAGGACACTCACCATCTCGCCGATTTCCGCGCCATTCCGGGCGGTAAATCCAGTGGGATTAAAGAGGGCCATGACACCAGGAATAATCACAAGCAGTCCAGCCAGGCCAAGGACAATTTTTAAAGCGGTAGTATGTTGCATGTTCATAACAGCGGTATTTAGTAGGTTTTTATTAAAAGCAATGATTCAAAGGTCCAGCTCGTGAGCGAATAAGCCTGGTAGAATCGGTCCAATGATTGGGAGAATTAGCTCAAACCTCTCGCCAACCCCCTTTTGCAGGGGGCCTTAGGCGAAAGAGGATGTTTTTCTAGGCGGCTTTGGCCAGTTTAGCCAGTTTGCGCGGATGGGGCTTTCCGGTTTCCAGAAAGTGTTTCAGTTCTTCCAACACCTCCATAAAAGACTTGCCAACCCCGGCCTTTAACGCAGGGTACAGCAGTTTACCAGCCGTCTTGAGTTCGAGATCAGCATCCCAGCTTACCTCAGCCAAGTCCGGCCCGAGGCTTTTGACCGAAATCTCCACCTCATTCTTCACTACCGGAACCTTACCTTGAATCGGGCTTACCCGCATGTGCATACGATAGTTTTCATCATCAAAAAAAGTGATGGTTTCATCAGCCACCGGGCCGGTGGGCTTATGAGATAGTTCACAGATACGTCCGATCATCGGCGCGCCTGCTACGGAGATACCTTCTACCTTCTGGTAGGAGTTTTGTACCACAGCCATCCATTCGTCAGCCCGGTCAAAATCCCGGCCCAAGACTTGCCATACCGCTTCCGCGGAGGCGTTGATCTGAATTTTTCTTAAAATTTTCATTGTTCTAATAGGAATTTGTATGAAACAAAATTCCAGGAAGGAGCGGCCTTTCCTTTGGCGAATCAGCCCATAATTTCGGAACATTAGCTTAGGCTACCCCTCCCCGGAAAGTTTATTGATAATGCGTGGCTAACACCGTAGTGGTCTCCTCAAAAGAGCGGAGGCTATGGCCTTTGCCGCTGTGATCATCCAGCAGAATGACATCTCCTGAGCGGAAGGTTTTGCGGATGCCATCACTGGTGATGAACTCCAGCTTTCCTTTGATCAGCACCAGCTGGATTTTGTCCTCTACACTATGGAATTCCCAGTAGTGATGAGGCAGGGCATTCTGAAAGTACATCTGGGAGACTTTGCGTTCTGGACGAGAGAAATAACCGATCTCGGTTTGGTCTTCCATCAGCACGGGTATTTCTTCAAAGTGGCTGTCGCCTTGGTTGTCGGTGAATATGCGGGTGATTTCCATCGTTATTGAATTTTTGTGTTTGACGATGAACCAAAGGTCCGCAGCCTGAGCCAATTACCTTGGGCGATTTAGGCCAATAATTAGGAGAATTAGCTCAACATGCTTTGACGGTAGGCGGTGGGAGAGAGCCCAAAGGCCGCATGGAAGGATTTGGAGAAATAGCCCAGGTCGTTAAAGCCGCAATCATAAGCGATATGGGAGATTTTTTCACCCGTTTCACGCAACAACTCCCGCGCTTTCTCTAAGCGTTGCTGTCGGATATAGGGCACCGGACTGGTCCCAAACACCGCCTTGAACTTGCGCTTGAAAGACGAAAGGCTAAAACCCGTCAGCACCGCCAGATCCGGCAAGCTCAGGTTCTCAAAGAGATGGGCATGAATGATCTCCCGGAACTTATATTGCTGCGGACGGAAAAGGTCCCCCAGGATGGTATAAATGCGTTCATGTCCACCTGAGTTGACCAGCAGCAACACGATTTCCTTCACCTTGAGCCGAATCAGGGCTTCGGTTACCTGACCCGGATGATCGAAATAGTATTGCAGACTTTGGATAAAGGTTTGGATCATCTGAGAGGTAGCCACTTTTTCCACCGGATGAGAAGCTATTTTTTTCCCTCGATCAAAAAAATCTGGCCAGCCCTCCGCGTACACCTCCTCCAGCACATCCGGGTAGAGATGGACCAATATGGCCTCATTGGGCCGATCATCGGGATTGGCGAACCAGCGGTTTAGATAGCTGCCACATTTCATCACCAGGCTATCCCGTGAGGTTAGGTCATATTGATGCTCTGGGGTAAAAAGCCGGGAACGGCCTTCCAAGACATGCATGAAGCAGGCCTCATTCTGCATGGTGGAATCCGCTCGAAAGGGAGGCTGAAACACCACTCTTTCCAGGACGATTTTGTCCAGCAAGTCAAAATGCTGATGTGATAACATCATGGTAAAAAGGATCAAAAACATCCGGGGGTACACCTTCGGAACAACCACCCGGACGCCACATACCGCCTAAGCGAATTCGTTAATCTTGATACTGGGCTTTGATCGTTTCGAAGTTGTCCTGGTTGACTACTTCTCCGGTGCGTACATGATGGTCCACCGCCAGGGCATAATCAGCAATGGTTTTCTGAAACTTTCCTTTGGCGAGCGTCCCCATCAGAGCAGGTTTGGTCCGATAGGTCATGCTCATGATCAGGCGAGAAAATTGGTCGTCGATGCGCTCCACTTTATAGCGCATATAGCTGTATTCCGGCACCACCGGGACCCCTTCCGCATAGAAAACCTGAGCTCGGAAAGTGTAATTTTCCGGATCGTAGTCGACCTGCTTTTCGTGGGTATAGCGCGTACCTGCTTCGTTGAGGTTACAGACGCGTTCTACGCCTTCGCCTCCTTGCAGCGAACCCTGCAGGTAGGACGAGCTGACGATACCCGGATGAGAGTTGGCGATGGCCCCAAAGTCTTCTCCTACGACTGCCCACACTTTTTCTGCAGGAGCCTTAATTACCCGCTCGATGGTAAAGGATTGGGTCTTTTTGTCTTGCGCCAACAGGCTGGTACTGGAAAGCAATATGAGGAAGCTGAAGCCGGAAATCAGGATACGTTTCATTGTTCTGTCTGTTAGATGAAGAAAAATTGAACCATGTAAAGGTCCGGGATCCTGCCAGGGATCCTTGGG
>JBCBGC010000150.1:0-19618 GCA_038527215.1 Bacteroidota bacterium | reverse complement strand
CTACTCAGCGACGGACGCATCGAGGGCGACAACCTTATATGTGGGCTTCATAACTGGATGTCGTTCCAGGCTGGCAGCGTATTGCGGTCCACGCCCATGGCCGCGGTTGGACCATGATGGCCATACTTACTTAAGCCATGTTGGGCCAGCTCCTTTATGTATAAGGTATAAGGTTCGGTATCTTCCGGGTGAGTATCAGCATAAGCCCCCAGGTATGCTTCTCGGTCAAAGGGAGCGGGCTGAATTTCCTCAAAGGCAATGACATCGGCTCGATCGATATACACTTTTCCTTCCTGAATGGCTGCGGGAAATTTGTGCAGTACCTCCTGGGGATTGTAAGAAGAGACACCCGAGTCGAAGCGATAATCCCAGTTATGAAGCCCACATATAAGGTTGTCGCCCTCGATGCGTCCGTCGCTGAGTAGGGCACCTCTGTGTAGGCAGCGTCCATAAAGAACGGAGACCTCCTCTCCGTCCCTAATGACCACCAGATCGGTCTGTTCCACCAGCGCATGCTGAGGATCTCTTTCGGGTAGGTCAGTCAGGGCATACAAAAATGCGGGATCGTGCAATTGGTCAAAAGACTTGTAAGCGTGCATGAATAATGTTGAGTAAAATTTGAGAAAAGCTGCCAGATCTGGAGGTAAGCCGCTGTCTCCCAAAGGACATGAAAAGTATTTAGGAGGTTTTTTATATCAATTGTTTGAATTTGTGAATAATGTACGTACCTTGCGGGCCGTTACGAGAAAGGGGTCAGTGAAATACGACTTTTCTCTTAGCAAAGATCGGAAGATCACCCTTCATGGCAATGCCTCAATCTAATAAAGATTAGAAGTATCCCGGAAGTTAACAAGTAAGTATAGATGTAGAGTTTTCCTTCGGGAAAAATTGCGTCAAGCGCCCTCTCCATCTGCTTTGGTTTCCTACCGATACGCATAGGCTCCCGCCGAAAATACAAGGGCATCTCCGATTGAGATGAACATGACGGCTACGGAGCCTGATTTTTTTTGACACTTTTAGGAAAGCGGTTGTGAAATGGGAATAATGTCCCTACCTTTGCAGCCCCTTTTGGAAAAAAATAGGAATCATTTTTTATGCCTACTATACAACAACTAGTAAGAAAAGGTAGAAAAGCCAAAGTAGAGAAAAGCAAATCCCCTGCTTTGGATTCCTCTCCTCAGCGCAGAGGCGTTTGCCTGCGTGTGTACACCACCACGCCTAAAAAACCTAACTCTGCTCTTCGTAAAGTAGCCCGGGTCCGTCTTACCAATCAGAAAGAGGTCAACGCCTACATTGGAGGAGAAGGACATAACCTGCAGGAACACTCCATTGTCCTGGTCCGTGGAGGAAGGGTTAAAGACCTTCCTGGTGTAAGATATCACGTTGTACGTGGCGCGCTGGATACTGCCGGTGTTGAAGGCAGAATGCAGGGCCGCTCTAAGTATGGAACCCGCAGACCTAAAAAGTAAGTTGATCCATGAGAAAATCAAGAGCTAAAAATCGGGTAACGGTTCCCGACCCAAGATATAAGGACATTCAGGTTACCAAGTTTGTGAATAACCTGATGGTCAGCGGAAAGAAGAGCACTGCCTTCCAAATCTTCTATGGAGCGATGGATATCGTTGAAGAGAAGACCGGTGAAGTAGGCGTGGGAATCTTCAAGCAGGCCCTGAATAATGTGATGCCCGCTGTAGAGGTTAAGAGCCGCAGAGTAGGGGGTGCCACCTTTCAGGTTCCTACCGAGGTGAGCGCCAAGCGCAAAGAAGGATTGGGCATTCGCTGGCTGATCCGTTACTCCAAATCTCGCAATGGTAAATCCATGCAGGAGAAATTAGCCGCTGAAATCCTGGCTGCTGCCAAGGGTGAAGGCGCTGCTGTTAAGAAGAAAGATGATACGCACCGGATGGCTGAAGCCAACAAAGCATTCTCTCATTTTAGGTTCTAAATCGCTTATCTAAATAACTCTCTTTTAATCAGTCTCTAGACTATCATGAAAAAGATACCCTTAAAAGATACCCGGAACATTGGTATTGTTGCTCACATCGATGCTGGTAAAACTACCACTACCGAGCGTATCCTTTTCTACACTGGTATCTCTCACAAAATTGGAGAGGTTCACGACGGTGCTGCCACCATGGACTGGATGGAGCAGGAGCAGGAAAGAGGTATTACCATTACTTCTGCTGCTACCACTACTTTCTGGCCCTATGAAGGTACCAACCACCGAATCAACATCATCGATACACCTGGCCACGTTGACTTCACCGTAGAAGTTGAGCGTTCCCTACGCGTACTGGATGGGGTTGTTTCCCTGTTTAGCTCTGTAGACGGAGTTGAACCACAATCTGAAACAGTTTGGCGTCAAGCTGATAAGTATAAAGTGCCTCGAATCGGTTTCGTAAATAAGATGGACCGCTCCGGGGCAGATTTTTTTGAAGTAGTTCGTCAGGTAAAAGAAATGCTCGGCGGAAATCCTGTACCCATTCAGGTACCTATCGGAAACGAGATGGATTTCAAAGGAGTGGTTGACCTGATTGACAACAAAGCCATCATCTGGAACGATGCCGACATGGGAATGACCTTCGAGGAGGTTGAAATTCCTGCTGATCTGGTGGACACCGTTGAAGAGTGGCGCACCCATATGATCGAAGCGGTGGCTGAGTATGACGAAGCCATCATGGAGAAATATTTCGAGGATCCCGATGCGATTACCCGGGATGAAGTGCTGGCGGCTCTGCGTCAGGCTACCCTCGACCTGGCCATCACACCGATGATGTGTGGTTCTGCCTTTAAAAACAAAGGTGTTCAGGCGGTTCTGGATGCTTGCTGCGCCCTGCTTCCTTCTCCAGTGGATATCGCTGCCGTAGACGGCGTGAATCCTGACACGGGTAATGAAGAGCAGCGTAAGCCTAGCGTAGATGAGCCATTTACTGCCCTGGCCTTCAAAATCATGACCGACCCTCACGTAGGACGTCTGGCTTTCTTCCGGGTTTACTCCGGAGTACTGCCCGGTGGTTCTTATGTACTCAATAACCGGACTGGCAATAAAGAGCGTATCAGCCGAATCATGCAGATGCACGCCAACAAGCGTAATCAGATTGATCAGGTGGAAGCGGGAGATATTGCAGCAGGGGTTGGCTTCAAAGACATCCGCACCGGAGATACCCTCACCGAAGTGGGTAAGCCGTTGCAGCTGGAGTCTATGACCTTCCCTGATCCGGTAATCCGTCTGGCCGTTGAGCCTAAGTCTCAGGCTGACGAAGCCAAGCTCACCACTGGTCTGGTGAAACTGGCCGAAGAGGATCCAACTTTCCAGGTATCTACGGACGAAGAAACCGGACAGACTATCATCGCGGGTATGGGTGAGCTTCACCTCGAGATCATCGTTGACCGTCTGAGACGTGAATTCAAAGTAGAAGTAAGCCAGGGACGTCCTCAGGTATCTTACCGTGAAGCCATCAGCTCTACCACTGCACACCGCGAGGTGTACAAGAAGCAGTCCGGTGGTCGTGGTAAGTTCGCTGACATCCAGATAGAGATCGGACCAACCGAAAGCGGAGAAGGCTTCGAATTCCTCAACGAAATCAAAGGGGGTAACATTCCGAAAGAATTTATCCCTTCCGTTGAAAAAGGATTCAACGCCGCTATGGGTGAAGGAATGCTGGCTGGCTATCCGCTGGACGGGCTGAAAATTCGCCTCTATGACGGTAGCTTTCACGCAGTTGACTCCGATCAACTTTCCTTCGAACTCGCAGCTAAAATGGCTTATAAGAATGCGGCACCTAAGTGTAAGCCTATTCTGAAAGAGCCCATCATGGCCGTAGAGGTAGTTACCCCTGAAGAATACATGGGGGGTATCGTGGGAGACCTTAACAAGCGTCGCGGAAAAATTGAAAACATGGGCGACCGTGGTAACTCCAAAGTAGTGAAAGCCAAAGTGCCTTTGTCTGAGCTGTTTGGATACGTTACCGAGCTGAGAACCATTTCGTCTGGCCGTGCAGCCTCTACGATGCAGTTCTCTCACTACGAGCAGACCCCTGCGAATATTCAAGAAGAAGTTGTAGCAAAGGCCAAAGGGCTAACCAAAGTGTAGGGTTTTCCTACTGAGTTCTTATATAAGGAGCAATGACCCAGAAGATCAGAATTAAACTCAAATCGTACGATCACAATTTGGTCGACAAATCTGCTGAGCGCATCGTACGGACGGTAAAAGGAACCGGAGCCATCGTAAGTGGTCCCATTCCCCTGCCGACTGAGCGCACAGTGGTTACTGTGAACCGTTCTCCCCACGTGAACAAGAAATCAAGGGAGCAGTTCGAGTACAGTTCTTACAAAAGGTTGATTGACATTTTCAGCTCCAGCTCCAAAACAGTGGATGTGCTGATGAAGCTGGAACTGCCCAGTGGGGTAGATGTAGAAATCAAAGTCTAATTTTTCTTTACCACGAATTGGACTTCGAACCCGAAAAAAGGCGGTTCGACCAGGAGTGGTATGTAATCTAAAAACCAATAGCAATGGCTGGAATCATAGGCAAGAAAGTAGGGATGACCAGTGTCTTCGATGGAGATCGGAGAAACATTGCCTGTACGCTTATATATGCCGGTCCTAATGTTGTTACCCAGGTAAAAACAGAAGAGACCGACGGCTACAGCGCCGTGCAATTGGGCTTCGACGAAGCCAAAGAGAAAAACACCTCCAACGCCATGATGGGACACTTTAAGTCCGCTGGCACTTCGCCCAAAAGAAAGGTCGTTGAGTTTGACTTCTCCAGTTCTGCAGAAGAACTGACCCTCGGAGACGAGGTGAATGTCGACATCTTCGAAGAAGGGGAGTTTGTTGATATTGTGGGGATCTCCAAAGGTAAAGGCTTTCAAGGGGTTGTAAAACGCCACGGATTCTCCGGGGTAGGGGGCCGTACACACGGTCAGCACAACCGGGAACGTGCTCCAGGTTCTTTGGGACCAGGTTCTACGCCCTCTCGTGTTTTCAAAGGCATGAAAATGGGGGGTCGTACCGGTGGCGAAAGAGTAAAGGTGCAAAACCTCAAGGTGATGAAAGTCATCCCTGAAAAGAATTTATTGGTTGTCTCAGGATCTATTCCTGGTCATAAAGGATCTTACGTTATTGTTGAGAAGTAATGGAAGTAGCAGTATACACCGTAGAAGGAAAAGAAACCGGCCGTACAGCCACGCTGAACGATACCGTTTTCGCTCTGGAGACTCCCAACGATCATGCGATCTACCAGGATGTCCGTCTGATCCTGGCCAATCGTCGCCAGGGTACACACAAGGCTAAAGAGCGGGGAGAAATCACCGGCACCAACAAGAAGCCTTATCGTCAAAAGGGAACAGGTAACGCCCGTGCGGGTGACCGTAAGTCTCCAGTCTGGAGACACGGGGGTAGAATTTTCGGCCCCAGACCGCGCAGCTATAGCTTCAAGCTCAACAAGAAAGAGCGTGCGATAGCCAGAAGAAGTGCCCTGACCCATAAAGCCAATGAAGAAGCGATCCGTGTAGTGGAAAGTTTCGACATGGACGCACCAAAAACTAAGCAGTTCAAGCACATCCTCGATTGCCTGAACCTGGGAGAGCAAAAAATTCTGTTTGTAGTGGGAGAAAGTAGTGATAACATCTACCTCTCTGGACGCAATCTGCCTAAGGCGAGTGTATCCACCGCTTCAGACCTGAATACATATGATATCCTCAATGCTGAGACTGTAGTCTTTACTGAGGATGCTGTTGAAGTGATTAACAACCGTTTAGCGAACTAGCGACATGAGTAGTGTATTAAAGCGACCCATCGTTACAGAAAAAACCAACGGTTATGTAGACCGTGGGCTGCCGAAATATGGCTTCGAAGTTGATATGAAGGCGACTAAGTCGCAGATCAAAAAAGAAGTAGAAAGAGTGTACGAGGTGGAAGTGGAAGACGTCAACACTATGATCGTCAGGGGAAAGACTCGCTCTCGCTACTCCAAAAGAGGGGTGATCAAAGGAAAAACCCCCAACTTCAAAAAAGCCATCATCACCCTCAGAGAGGGAAGTGAGATTGACTTCTATAAGCATATTTAGTGAACGATTGAGATCATCTCTGATGCCTCGATCATCCTAAGATAGATACAATGGGAATTAGAAAATTAAAACCGGTAACCCCCGCCATGCGGCAGCGCTCAGTCTCTGACTTTGCGAACATTACCAAGTCAACCCCCGAGAAGAGCTTGACTGCACCGGTAAAAAGTTTTGGAGGAAGAAACCGTAGCGGTAGAATCACCATGCGTCAGCGTGGAGGTGGACATAAGCGCCGTTACCGTATCGTAGACTTTAAGCGGGATAAATTCGGCATTCCAGCCACGGTAAAAGCCATCGAGTACGATCCGAACCGTACCGCGCGCATTGCCCTGCTGTTCTATGCTGATGGCGAAAAACGCTACATCCTCGCTGCTGATAAATTACAGATTGGACAGACTGTCATCTCTGGAGAAAACGTTGAGCCGGCTATCGGAAATGCCATGAAGCTCAAAAACATCCCCATGGGTACTTTTGTCCACAATATCGAACTGCATCCTGGAAGAGGGGGAATCATGGCCAGAAGCGCCGGCTCTTATGCCCAGCTCAACGCCAAAGACGGCAAATATGCCATCTTGAAGATGCCTTCTGGTGAGACCCGTATGGTCCTGGCGGAGTGTATGGCTACCATCGGTAGCGTCGGAAACGCCGAACACCAGAACATCCAGATCGGTAAAGCTGGTCGTAACCGCTGGTTAGGCAAGCGCCCTCGCACCAGAGGGGTAGCGATGAACCCTGTCGATCACCCAATGGGTGGTGGCGAAGGTCGCTCCTCCGGAGGACACCCACGGAACCGCAACGGATTGCCCGCCAAAGGTTTCAAAACCAGAGATAAGAAGAAGGCTTCTAATCGCATGATCATCAGTAGAAAGAAGCGTAAATAATCCCTGATTCGGTTTCACCGAAAGGAAAAAAAAGAATTATGGCTAGATCGCTTAAAAAAGGACCCTTTATAGATCCAAAACTCGAGAGAAAGGTCATGCGCATGAATGACTCCGGTCAGAAGCGCTTAATCAAGACCTGGGCCAGAAGATCCATGATCTCTCCTGATTTTGTGGGCCACACTATTGCCGTACATAATGGACGTCAACACATCCCTGTGTATATCACTGAAAACATGGTAGGACACAAGCTCGGTGAGTTTGCTCCCACCCGTAACTTCAGAGGACACGCAGGTAACCGTAAAGACAAAAGAAGATAGAACGATGGCAGAACAGGTAAAAATGACCCGGAAAGAAAAGATCGCGGCGGGCATTCCTAAGGAACCCAAGCGAAAGTCTGCCTACGCGCAAGCCCTGCGTGAGCAAAGAGAAGAAACCTGTCAGGTTACCCTGACCAACTTCCGCTCTTCCGCTCGTAAGGCGAGACTGATTGTCGACCAAATCCGTAACCGGGAAGTGTTTGACGCGATGAACGTCCTCAAATTCACGCCCAAAGCTGCTGCACCAGCTGTACTGAGACTGCTTCAGTCAGCCATCACCAGCTACGAGGAAAAATTCGAAGACGAGCGCGTCGATGTGGGGACACACTATGTAAAAGAAGCATACGTTAACGGAGCCAGAATGCTCAAACGCCTTCGCCCCGCTCCCCAAGGTCGCGCACACCTGATTAGAAAGCGCTACTGTCATATTACCCTGGTAATCGACAGTATTCCAGAAGCAGACGAAGAATAACCTAAACATAAAGGAAATTGGGACAGAAGACTCATCCTATCGGACTCAGGTTAGGCATCATCAAAGGTTGGGAATCCAACTGGTTTGGTGGCAAGGATTTTTCCGCTAAGTTGATCGAAGACGATCAGATCCGTGCCTATCTCACTACCAGGATTCCCCGTGGTGGAATCGCAAAAATTGTGATCGAGCGTACCTTGCGCAAAATCACCATTACTATCCACACCTCTCGACCAGGTATCGTGATTGGTAAAGGTGGCAAAGAAGTAGACAAGCTCCGTGAGGAGATTAGAAAGATCACGGGCAAAGACGTCCAGATCAATATTTTCGAAATCAAGCGTCCGGAACTTGACGCTACCCTCGTCGCTCAGCAGGTTGCTCAGCAGCTCGAAGGACGGGTTTCTTTCCGGAGAGCAATGAAATCTTCCCTCGCCTCTACCATGAGAGCTGGTGCCCAGGGATGCAAAATCATGGCCTCAGGACGTTTGGGTGGATCTGAAATGGCGCGTACTGAACAGTACAAGCAGGGACGGATTCCTTTGCAGACCCTCCGGGCAGACATCGACTACGCTTTGGTAGAAGCACATACCATCTACGGAGTGATCGGAGTGAAAGTCTGGATTTTCAAAAAAGAAATCTTCGGTAAAGTTGACCTTTCTCCGAACGTCCAGACCGATCGCAAACGCGGTGGTGGCGGAGGAAACCGCAAGAAAAGAAGATAGTAGGCTAGAACTAAGTAACCTTAGCACCAATGCTACAACCGAAAAAAGTAAAATATCGCAAGGTCCAGAAAGGGCGGATGAAAGGAAACGCCGGACGTGGCTCTGAGATAGCATTTGGCTCTTACGGTCTGAAATCTATGGAGAGTTCCTATATCACCTCTCGCCAGATTGAGGCCTGTCGTCAGACCATTTCTCGTGCCATGAAAAGGGAAGGAAATGTCTGGATCCGAATTTTCCCCGCAAAATCCATCACCAAGAAGCCTGCTGAGGTTCGGATGGGTAAGGGAAAAGGTAACCCCGAATACTGGGCCGCTGTAGTCAAGCCTGGTACCATCATTTTCGAGCTGGATGGCGTATCTGAAGAGGTATCCCGCGAAGCTCTGCGTTTGGCAGCTAACAAACTGCCCGTCAAGACCAAGTTTGTGATTAGAAGAGACTTACAAGGATAAAGAAATGAAGGCCAAGGAAATCAGAGATCTGACTACCGCCGAAATTCAGGCACGTATCAAAGACGTGAGTGATACCCTGCTGCGGCTCAGACTCAATCACGCAGTTTCGGCCATTGAATCTCCCAGCGAGATTCAGGATGCCCGTAAAACTATCGCGCGTTTAAAAACGATCCTTCAGGAACGTCAATTGGCAGAACAAGATAATCAGTAGGAGTCATGAGTGAATCCACAAGCATAAGAAATTTAAGAAAAATACGGATCGGCAAAGTCGTTTCTGACAAAATGGAAAAGTCGATCGTAGTTTCTGTCGAGCGGCGTGTGAAGCACCCCGTGTACGGAAAGTTTGTGAAAAAGACTTCCCGCTTCATGGCCCACGATGAGCAGAACGAATGCGGAATCGGAGATACCGTGCGCATTATGGAGACCCGCCCCCTCAGCAAAAGCAAGCGGTGGCGTCTGATAGAAATCATCGAAAAAGCTAAGTAGGATAGTTAAAAGGCAAGTGCCATGATCCAACAGGAAAGTAGAGTTAAAGTTGCAGATAACAGCGGAGCCAAAGAACTGCTTTGCATCCGCGTCCTCGGGGGTACCCGACGCAGATATGCCCGCATTGGCGATACGATCGTTGCTTCTGTAAAAGCGGCTGATCCCTCCGCCAACGTAAAAAAAGGGGATGTCGTCAAAGCCGTGATCGTGCGTACCCGCAAAGAGCGTAGACGTAAAGACGGATCTTACATCCGCTTTGATGACAACGCTGCCGTAGTACTCGCCAATGATGGTGGTCCCAGAGGAACCCGGATCTTTGGACCGGTTGCCAGGGAGCTTCGCGAAAAAGGGTATATGAAAATTGTTTCTCTGGCCCCAGAGGTACTCTAAATCAATCCGGCAGATTCGATCAAGAAAAAGTTAAATATTCGCAGCAATGTCTAGAAAACTGCATATAAAACAAGGGGATACCGTGAGAGTTTTGTCCGGCAAAAACCGAGGCGAAGAAGGAAAAGTGCGCGTGATTTTTCCAAACACTAACCGGGCCATCGTGGAAGGGATCAACCTCGTACGCAAAGCCCAGCGCCCCTCTCAGCAGTATCCAAATGGAGGTATCATTGAACAGGAAGCTTCCATTCATATTTCAAACCTGATGCTGATAGATCCCAGCACCAAAGAGCCTACCCGGGTTGGCCGGGTACGGAACGAAGGTGGCAAAGGATGGGTTCGGGTATCTAAGAAAAGTGGAGAAATAATCAAGTAACATCATGGCCAACAATCCCAGATTGTACATAAAATATAAAGAGGAAATCGCGCCTGCTTTGTTCAAGCAGTTCAAGTATGACTCTGTCATGCAGGTGCCCAAGTTGGAAAAGATTGTCCTCAACCGGGGAGTAGGAGACGCCGTGGGAGACAAAAAGCTGATCGACGCCGCTGTACAGGAATTCACCATGATTTCCGGTCAGGCTCCCATCGTAACCTATGCTCGCAAGAGTATCTCTAACTTTAAACTGCGGGAAGGCATGCCCATCGGTTGCAAAGTTACCCTGCGTAGCACCCGGATGTATGAGTTTCTCGATCGCCTCATCAACGTTGCCCTGCCTCGGGTAAGGGACTTCAGAGGGATACCTACCAAAGGATTTGATGGAAGAGGAAATTTCACCATGGGCGTGAAAGAACAGATCATCTTCCCTGAAATCGACGTAGATAAAATCAACCGCATCGACGGACTGGATATCACCTTTGTGACTTCCGCTCCTACTGATGAGGAAGCACTTGAATTGTTGAAATCATTTGGTATGCCTTATCAAGGTATGCAGAACAAAGCATAAAGGATATGTCTAAGAAATCCATTATAGCCAGGCAAGCCAAGAGAGAAAAGATGGTGGCTCAGTATGCTGAAAAGCGTCGCCGCCTCAAAGAAGATGGCAATTATCAGGCCCTAGCCCTTTTGCCTAGAAACTCCTCTCCGGTTCGTCTGAAAAACCGTTGCAAAATCACTGGAAGGCCAAGAGGCTATATCAGAAGATTTGGAATTTCGAGGATTAAATTTCGTGAATTAGCACTCCAGGGTAAGATCCCCGGTGTAAAGAAAACGAGTTGGTAATATGTATACAGATCCTATTTCAGATTACCTAACCCGTATCCGCAACGCTCAGGCGTCCGGACACAAAGTGGTAGATATTCCTGCCTCTAACCTCAAAAAGGAGATCACCAAGGTGCTCCACGATCAGGGGTTTATCCGGAAGTTTAAGTTTGTGGATGAAGGGCCACAAGGTAGTATCAAAATCGCTTTGAAATACGACAAAGCAACTCGTCAGCCGGCGATTTCTCGGTTGCAGCGGGTCAGCAAGCCTGGATTGCGTAAGTACGCCAAGGTGAAAGCTATTCCCAGAGTTCTCAATGGACTTGGAGTGGCAATCGTATCTACCCCCAATGGTGTGATGACTGGCAAGCAGGCCAAAGCGGCAAATGTCGGGGGTGAAATCTTGTGTTACGTTTATTAAGAGAACACCATGTCTAGAATTGGTAAACTTCCTATCTCCATCCCAGCCGGTGTAACCGTGAGCGTTGACAAAGCCAACGTGGTTACCGTAAAGGGACCTAAAGGAGAACTGAAGCAGCAAATAAATCCTGAGATGAAGGTAGAAGTGGAAGATGGCTCCGTTTCCGTAAGCCGTCCCACTGAGCAGAAAAGACATAAGTCTCTGCATGGCCTGTATCGTACACTCATCAACAATATGGTGATCGGCGTGTCTCAGGGCTACGAAAAGAAAATGGAAGTCAACGGTGTAGGGTACAAAGCTGAAGCCAAAGGTAAAGTTCTTGAACTGGCCCTGGGTTTTTCTCACCCCATCATCATGGTCCTTCCCGAAGAAATTGAAATTGAAACAGAAACCAAGCGTGGTACCCCACCTTTGATCACCCTGCGAAGCATCGACAAAGAACTGATCGGCCAAATCGCAGCCAAGATCCGGGGCCTCAGACCACCAGAGCCCTACAAAGGGAAAGGTATCCGTTTCCAAGGAGAACAAATCAGACGTAAGGCCGGTAAAGCTGGCGGTAAATAGTGGTAAGTCCTGAAGAGGATACTGCCCCTTTAAAATGCAAAAAGTATCATGGCAAAAACCGCAAATAAAACGCTGAGAAGAAGTAGAATCCGGAGAAGAATCCGTACCAATATGTCCGGTACTGAGGCGAAACCAAGACTTTCTATCTTCAGAAGCAATAAGCAAATCTACGCGCAGATCATCGACGATACGAAAGGTCAGACCCTGGTAAGTTGTTCTTCTCGCACAAAAGATTTAAATTTGCAGCCGCTTTCTAAAACAGAAACGAGCCGTGAAGTCGGCAAAAAACTCGCTGAAATCGCCAAAGAAAAAGGCATTGAGCAAGTGGTTTTTGATCGCGGTGGTTACAAATATCACGGAAGAGTAAAAGCATTGGCTGAAGGCGCACGCGAAGGCGGCCTCAATTTTTAACGACTTATGAGAAGTAATACTAAAGATACTCGGGTCAAAAGCAGTGATGTAGAACTGCAAGAAAAGGTCGTCAAGATCAAGCGAGTGGCCAAGGTGGTAAAAGGTGGACGGCGTTTCAGCTTTAGCGCGATCGTAGTAGTAGGGAACGGAGATGGAATCGTTGGATTCGGATTGGGCAAAGCTAACGAGGTTACTGATGCCATCGCCAAAGGCATGGATGACGCCAAGAAAAACCTGCAGAAGGTCAACGTATTCAAAGGCACTATCCCACACGAATCTCGTGTGAAATACGGAGCCGCTAAAGTGATGCTCAAGCCTGCTGCTCCTGGTACAGGAGTACTGGCTGGTGGTCCTATGCGTGCGGTGCTTGAAGCTGCAGGAGTAAAAGACGTAGTAGGAAAAAGTTTAGGTTCTTCTAATCCTCACAACCTGGTAAAAGCTACCATCAAAGCGTTGGATGAGATGAGAAGCCCGCGTGATGTTGCTGCACAGCGCAACATCTCCTTAAGCAAAGTATACAATGGCTAAATCAAAATATCCATCGGTTAAGATTACGCAGGTCAGGAGTGTTATCAACCGGCCCAAAGACCAGAAAGCCACCATTCAGGCCCTGGGATTGGGAAAGATGAACCGTAGCGTAACCAAAGAATGCACTCCACAGATTTTGGGGATGATCAAAAAGGTCAGCCATTTGGTCCAACTTGAAGAGACGAAGTAAGCATGAAACTGCATACCTTAAAACCAGCAGAAGGGTCCACCAAAACCCGGAAACGCATCGGCAGAGGCCAGGGATCTGGTCGTGGGGGTACTTCTACCAAAGGTCACAAAGGACAGAAGTCCCGTAGCGGTTATAGCTACAGACCTTGGTTTGAAGGGGGCCAAATGCCATTACAGCGGAGAATTCCGAAATTTGGTTTCAAAAATATCAATCGGGTAGAGTATAAAGCCTTGAATCTGGACACCATTCAGACCCTGGCAGAAGCTCATCCTGACACAGCTATCGATCACCAGTTCCTGGTAGATCACGGGGTCATTTCTTCTGCGAAAAAGCGCGTGAAAGTACTGGGAAGAGGTGAATTGAAAGCGAAAGTGGAAGTTAAACTCAACAAATTCAGCAAATCTGCCCAGGCTGCTATTGAAAAAGCCGGTGGGACTGCTACTGAAGTATAGACTTACATGAAAGGCCTAATAGAAACCATCCGCAATATTTTTAAAATCCCTGAGCTAAGGGACAGAATCCTATATACGATTCTACTGTTGGCAGTTTTTCGCTTGGGCACTTTTGTGATCTTGCCTGGGATTGACTCTACTGTCCTGTCTGAGCAATTTGACAGCGGTGGTGGCGGTGGACTACTCGATCTGTTCAACGTCTTCCTCGGTGGTGCCTTCGCCCGGGGATCTATCCTTGCCCTCGGTATCATGCCTTACATCTCTGCCTCGATTGTGGTACAGCTGTTAGGCGCGGTGATGCCTTCCATCCAGAAGCTGCGTGCTGAAGGGGAAAGTGGGCAAAAGAAAATGAATCAAATGACCCGCTATCTGACTGTGGCCATTACCATTGGACAGGCAGCAGGCTACGTTATTTATGTAAGAGAGCAAATGCGCGGCGCCCTCGTGGTAGATGCAAACCTGCTCTTCTGGTTGACAAGCGTTACCCTCCTCACGGCCGGAACCATGTTCCTGGTTTGGTTAGGAGAAAGAATCACCGACAACGGCATCGGAAACGGGGTGTCCTTATTGATCATGATTGGCATCATCGCTGGTTTCCCAGCCGCCATCATTCAGGAAGCCTCCTCTCGCCTGCCCATGATCTTCTTCATTGAGATCCTTGCGCTCGGTGTAGTAACCATGGCGGTAGTCGCCCTGACCCAGGCCACTAGAAAAATTCCTGTCAACTACGCCCGCCAGATGATGGGTAACCGAATCGGTCAACTTGGAAAAGGTAACCAGGCCCGCCAGTACATTCCATTGAAAGTGAACTCCGCTGGGGTAATGCCGATCATCTTTGCCCAAGCCATCATGTTCCTGCCTACCACCCTGTTGGGCTTTGTAGGGATGGAATCCTCTGGACTGGCTCAGGTACTTGGAGACATCTCTGGCTTCTGGTATAACCTGATCTTTTTCTTCCTGATCATCGTATTTACCTACTTCTACACTGCGATTACCGTCAATCCGAACGAAATCGCAGACCAGCTGAAACGAAACGGTGGTTTTATTCCCGGCATCAAACCCGGTAAGAAAACTGCAAACTATATAGATACGGTCTTGAGCCGTATTACGCTCCCGGGCTCGATCTTCCTGGCCTTTGTGTCGATTTTTCCGGCCATTGCCATGCAGTTCGGTGCTTCTTCTGGATTTGCGCAGTTCTTCGGTGGAACTACCCTGCTCATCATGATCGGTGTAGTCCTGGATACCCTGCAGCAAATTGAGAGTTACCTACTGATGAGACACTATGACGGCCTGATGCAGACCGGCAGAGTCAACAAAGGACGTCGTCGCAGCGGAATGGCTGTATAAGACGATTCTCTATGTCAGAACAGGTAATATTAAAAACAGAGGAGGAAATAGCCCTCATTCGAGAGAGTTCTTTGCTTGTTGGCAAAACACTGGGTGAAGTCAGTAAAAATATCAAGCCAGGGGTTACCACCATGGAGCTTGATACCATAGCTGAAACCTTCATCCGGGATCACGGTGCAATACCGGCTTTTAAGGACTACAACCCTAGTTTCGGAGAAAGTCCTTTCCCCTCTACCTTGTGTACTTCCGTCAACGAACAGGTGGTACATGGGATGCCTTCTACCTCTGTTGTATTAGAGGAAGGAGATATCATCTCGGTAGACTGTGGGGTATTGATGAATGGATATTTTGGAGATTCTGCTTACACCTTTGCGGTAGGAGAAATCTCTTCCAAAAAGCGTCGCCTGATGGAGGTTACCAAACAGTCCCTCTACAAAGGCATTGAGAAAGCGAAAGCCGGAAATCGTTTAGGAGACGTTGCCAATGCGATTCAGCGTCATGCAGAGTTGTATGGATACAGCATCGTGAGAGAAATGGTAGGCCATGGTCTGGGGAAAAATCTCCACGAGCCACCCGAAGTACCCAATTATGGAAAGCGTCGGACAGGCCTCAAACTGAAAGAGGGGATGGTACTGGCAATCGAGCCTATGATAAACCTAGGCAGGAGATTTATCGATATTGCCGGTGATGGATGGACTGTATTTGCGACTGACAAGTCTCCTTCTGCCCATTACGAACACTGTATTGTGATTCGGAAAGATAAAGCAGAAGTCTTGTCGACATTTGAATTTATTGAGAACTAACAAGACAAACTTTGGCTAAACAAGCTCCTATTAAAGTTGACGGCGTAGTAACTGAAGCCCTGCCCAACGCTACCTTTCGGGTGAAGTTGGAAAATGGCCATGAATTACTCGCTCACATTGCTGGAAAAATGAGGATGTACTATATCAAGATTCTACCTGGTGATCGGGTAGCCTTGGAAATTCCTCCCTATGACTTGAGTAAAGGTCGGATTGTATACCGATATAAATAAATATAACCGGGCCCAGGCCCTGATGATAATTGAATCGAGATGAAAGTCAGAGCATCAGTTAAAAAACGCACTTCGGATTGCAAAATCATCCGCCGCAAAGGCCGGGTATATGTAATCAATAAGAAAAACCCTAAGTGTAAGCAAAGACAAGGATAATATCGGGGATGGGGATCCTCTGTTGGGTTTCCCGCTCGCCGTAATCATATTTTCATATGGCAAGGATTGCAGGAGTAGACTTACCAAAAAACAAGCGCGGGGTGATTGGCCTCACCTATATCTTCGGGATAGGCAACACCAGCGCATCCAACATTCTGGACAAAGCCGGCATCAGTCAGGACAAAAAAGTCAAAGACTGGAACGACGGTGAAATTGTAACCATTCGTCGGATCATCGGTGATGAGTACAAAGTTGAAGGTGCACTGAGAAGTGAAATTCAGCTTAACATCAAGCGCCTGATGGACATCGGATGTTATCGTGGCCTGAGACACCGTAAAGGATTGCCTTTGCGTGGACAGCGTACCCGTACCAATGCCCGTACCCGGAAAGGTCGTAAGAAGACAGTAGCTGGTAAGAAAAAAGCTCCTAAATAAACATTAATCGATCATGTCTACCCTAGGTGGATATGGCAAGTAGGATATTATGGCAAAAGGAAAATCTGGTAAGAAAAAGAGGAAAGTTGATCCGGTAGGACAAATACACATTTCTTCTTCTTTCAACAATATTATCATCACCATTACCGATCTGTCCGGAAATGCAATTTCCTGGTCTGCAGCCGGTAAAATGGGGTTCCGGGGTTCTAAGAAGAACACTCCCTATGCTGCCCAGGTTGCAGCAACTGATTGCGCGAAAAAAGCCTATGATATGGGGCTGCGCAAAGCAGAAGTTTTTGTGAAAGGAACGGGTTCCGGACGTGAAGCGGCTATCCGCGCATGTAACGCTGCCGGTATCGATATCACCGTGATCCGGGATATTACCCCCCTGCCACACAATGGTTGTCGCCCTCCTAAAAGAAGAAGAGTATAAATTAGCTAGCTTTCATGGCAAGATATAGAGGTCCCAAGTCAAAAATAGCCAGACGCTTTAAAGAGCCTATTTTTGGCCCTAGTAAATCCCTGGATCGTAAAAAATACGGTCCTGGCCAGCACGGAAGGAATCGGAGAAGAAAAGTGTCTGATTATGCCGTGCAGCTTCAGGAAAAGCAAAAGGCAAAATACATCTATGGCGTTCTCGAGCGTCAGTTCCGTAACACCTTTGAAAAGGCAGCATCCCGTAAAGGGGTAACTGGTGAAGTTTTTCTTCAGCTGCTGGAGTCCCGGTTGGACAACATGGTGTACCGGATGGGATTTGCCCCCACCCGTCGTGCTGCCCGCCAGCTGGTGAGCCACAAGCACGTTTTGGTCAATGGCGTCGTTACTAACATCGCCTCCTGCCAGTTGCGTCCCGGTGATGAAGTCGAAATCCGCGAAAGAAGCCGCAATCTCGAAGTCGTTAACCGTAACCTGGGTAAGGGTGCCCGTTTCTCCTGGGTAGATGTCAAACCAGATGCCCACAAGGGTACATACATGAACTACCCTGAAAGAGAAGAGATCCCGGAAACGATCAAAGAACAGCTGATCGTTGAATTGTACTCTAAGTAATAGGACTTATTAAATATTTTCGAGCTTTAACACAGAAAGGAAACACTGTATGGCACTGCTAAATTTCCAAATGCCGGAGAAAGTAGTACTGGAAAAGGAGACCGACTTTTACGGCAAATTTCTCCTCAGGCCACTGGAACGAGGTTACGGCATTACGATGGGAAATGCTTTAAGAAGAGTCTTGCTTTCTTCTCTCGAAGGTCATGCCATCACCTCAGTGAAAGTCCCCGGTGTAGATCATGAATTCTCTACCGTACCTGGTGTGGTAGAAGATGTGACTGAAATTATCCTGAACCTTAAAGGGGTTCGCCTCAAGAAGATCAATGATGGAGATGCTAAAATCTTTGTATCGGTCAGAGGAAAAGAGGTTTTCACCGCCGGCGATATCGCAGATCATACTGCAACATTCGAGGTTACCAACCCCGAACATGTCATCGCTCACCTTGATCCCAAAACTCAATTCGATATTGAGTTGACCATCGGAAAAGGACGCGGATATGTTCCCGCTGAGGAAAATAAAGCCGCCAACGCTCCGATTGGAGAGATTGCGATAGATGCGATTTATACCCCAATCCGCAACGTCAAGTACTCTGTAGATGACTACCGGATTGAGCAAAAGACCGACTACGAGCAATTAGAAATCGAGGTTCGTACTGACGGTACCATTGATGCAGAGGACGCACTGAAGGAAAGTGCTAACATCCTGCTGCGCCACCTGATGCTCTTCTCTGACGAAAGCATCACCCTGGCCTCTGAAGAGGTCGAAAAACCAGACGAGGTAGATGAGAACTTCCTGCAAATGCGGAAACTCCTCAAAACCCCACTCTCTGAACTGGATCTTTCTGTTCGTGCTTACAACTGTCTTAAAGCGGCGGACATCAAATCCCTCGGAGATCTGGTTAGCTACAACATCGCCGATCTGCTGAAATTCAGAAACTTTGGTAAAAAGTCCCTGACTGAGCTGGAAGAACTGGTGGCAGACAAGTCTCTCACCTTCGGGATGGATGTATCTAAATTCAAACTGGACGAAGATTAATCTTCATAAGAAAGGCTGGGCCTAAGCCCGGCCTTTCCCTTTTGTTCATTTCATTTTTATCACTCATTGCCCAATCGATATGACCCTCCATTCTGGGTGGAATGCGGTTGGCAAGCAACGCTTTAACAATGAGACACGGAAAAAAATTCAATCACCTGGGTAGAAAAGCTGCCCACCGTAAAGCCATGTTGTCCAATATGGCTTGCTCCCTGATCGAGCACAAACGCATCACCACCACGGTTCCCAAGGCCAAAGCCTTGCGGAAATACGTAGAGCCGATCATCACCAAAGCCAAAACTGATACCATGCACTCCCGTCGGGTAGTTTTTTCCTACCTCGGCAACAAAGAGGCAGTCAAAGAACTTTTCGGAGCGATCGCTGACAAAGTATCGGAGCGTCCCGGAGGTTATACCCGTATTCTGAAAATCGGAAATCGTGCCGGTGATAACGCCGAGATGGCGTTCATCGAACTGGTAGACTTCAACGAACTGGCCCCAGGAAAAGCTGGTGGTGGTAAGAAGAAGCGTCGTCGTAGAGGAGGAGGCAAAGGGAAAGCTAAGGCCAAGGCTACTGAAGCAGTAGAAACCGTAGAAGAAGTAATCCCTGACGCTGAAGAAGTAGTAGAGGAAGTAACTGAGGTAGTAGAAGAGGTCGAGACTGCGGCTGAAGAAGCTGTAGAAGAGGTAGCTGAAGAAGCTGCGGAAGAAGTAGAAGCTGCCGCTGAGGAAGTTGCAGAAGCTGCTGAGGAGGCCGCTGAAGAGGCTACCGAAGAAGCTGAAGACGATAAAGAAGCCTAGCACCAATAAGGCTTATTGCATAAAACATGAGTCATCCCGATTTTCGGGATGACTCATTTCTTTACCATCAAAAGGTATTAGAGAAACGCAACCACCCACCAATATGTCACCCCGGAAAGGCATTTGACCGGTAGGGAAAATGACTTATCCGGGGTCTCTAGCAGCATAAACCTCCCTACATACCCCTCTTTCACCTAGATCACTTAGCAGAGACCGGTACGAAAG
>JBCBGC010000149.1:0-20102 GCA_038527215.1 Bacteroidota bacterium | reverse complement strand
GTCCTTAAGGCTTACTTCCTCTGGTACCTTTACCTCAGCTGCCGCTGCGGCCAGGGCTCCATAAGAGATGGATTTATCGGTGGAGGCGTGCATCACCTTACCCTCTGAGGTAGTCAGTTCCCCAACCGGCACCTGCCATTTCTGGGCCGCTGCCTCCAGGAGCATGCGCCTGGCAGTAGCCCCGGCCATGCGGAGTCCGTTCCATCCCTGACGGATGGACTGAGAGCCTCCGGCCAATTGGCGACGGAAATTTTCCGTATCCAGTCCGGCTTGCTCGACGATGACGTCTTCCCAGGCGACATCTAATTCCTCTGCCACAATCATCGGCATGGAGGTCTTGACGTTTTGCCCGATCTCAGGATTCGGGGACATGATGGTCACCTTGCCGCTATCAGCTATTTTCAAGAAAGCATTGACTTCAAACCAGGAAGCTGGTACAGCTTCTGCCACTGCCGCTTCGCCCGCTACTTTGGCAGGCTTGCAGCCTACCAGCCAGTTGAAGCCCAGGGCCATGCCTCCCCCAGCCAGGGCGGAGGCTTTTAAAAAGGATCTTCTATTATGGGTCGTTTTTATACGTGTCATGAAGAAGGAATAATGAGTTGAACCGAAAAGCAGCTTAAGCCTTAGCCGCGGTTTTAATGGCAGCCTTGATCCGGATATAGGTTCCGCAACGGCAGATATTGCCGTTCATGGCCCGGTCAATCTCCTCGTCCGAGGGATTAGGATTGCGCTTCAGCAAGGCCGCAGCATTCATGATCTGGCCCGCCTGACAATATCCACATTGGGGCACGTCATGCTCAATCCAGGCTTTTTGGAGGGGATGATCCCCAGCCTCTGATAGCCCTTCAATCGTCGTAATCGCTTTTTCGCCAATGGCCGCTACTGGAAGAGAGCAGGCCCTTACTGCCACGCCATCCAAGAGGACAGTACAAGCACCACATTGGGCGATGCCGCAGCCATATTTGGTTCCCACCAGCTGTAAGTCGTCGCGTAATACCCACAGAATGGGAGTATCCGGGGCCACATCCACCTGGAGGGACTTGCCATTGATGTTTAAATCAAAAGTCGCCATAGTTTCGGGAAGGTTTAGTATAGATAGTCGGGTAGAAGGTCGTGCAGGAGAAGCCTTGATCAGCTTCACTTTTCAAGGTAAAACAAGTTTACCGAGGCTGCAAGTAGCGGGAAAGATTCCGCAGTCCAACCCATGATCTTGCTCCTTCCCTACTCTACTTCCTGGTGATTATCTTCACTGATGCGATCGATCAATTTTAAATAAGGATCAATGCCAACCTTCCCCGGCTTTTGGTCCAAGATCAGGCTCAGATGGTTATCAATTTCGCTGATCCGGTGTTTTTTCAAATAAATCGGGATGGGGTTAATCGACTCGCCTTTCCCTTTTTCCACCGGAAAAACCCCAATGTCGAGGTAGTCCGCCAGCGGAAGAGAAAGCAGGTCCTCTCCGGTTTGGGGATGTGGAAAGGTTAAAGCCTCCAGCCCCGAGTCGGTATAGTTCATCCGGCCTTTCCCATCAGTGCGATACTTACGCACCTGGAAATGGAGGTCTAGTTGATACTGCCCATTTTCCAAGGGAGTTACCATTGTCTCCAGGATCCGATTGTCATAGAGCGTAATCGTCTCGAACATATCCCGATAGAGATATTGGAGGGAATCCGGAGTAGCCTCCCGGAGGTGAGTGATTAAATCTAATGAGGTGGGCAAGGGCGGTTCCTGCCAGCGGTACCGATCCAGGAATGATCGGAGGAGTTGGTTGAACCTTTTTTCGCCCAAATAATCACTCAAGGCATACATGATCAAAGAGCCTTTGCGATAGTTAATATAGTTCTGAGTAGGCAGGCTGTACATCAGGGGCATTTCCTCTCTGCGTTCCTGACCTCTGCCTTTGAGATATAAATCCAAGTCAAACTTGAGAAAAGAGCGCATGCTTTCTACTCCATAACGTTTTTCCAATACCTTTAGGGCGGAATATTCAGCTAGGCTTTCGGTTAGCATTTTGGCTCCGGCTACATCAGCTGAAATAAACTGATGGCCCCACCATTGATGCGCAATTTCATGGGCGGTAACATAGAAAGGCAGGTTGATGGCACCTGGGTCCTCCCGGTTCACATCCGCCACAAAATGCGCTTCGGTAAAAGGGATAGAATTGGCGAAAACCGTAGCAAAGCGCCCCAGCGTAAGGGGAAATTCAATCACCCGGGCTTGCTGATGCTGGTAAGGTCCATAGGCTTCCTGACAGTAACCGATTGAGGCTTTTAAGCCATCCATCATATCGTCTACGGTGTAGGGATGTTCCGGATGATAATACACCGACAAATCCAGGCCTTGCCAGCGCTCTTCCTTCACAGCAAATCGGCCAGAATTCACCCCATAATAGTGCTTCATAGGGCTATCCATTTTGTAATGAATGTAGCGCCGACCAGCTACTTCCCAATCTCGCACCACATAGCCCGGTGCAATGGGAAGTTGGTCTCCTGAAGTACTGAGGATGATTTCCAGGTTCACCCAGTCCACATCATTCGCGGCCAAGCTATACCCTAGCGCCGTAGTGTCTTCCGGTTGAGCCTTGAGATGGCTTTTAGGCGCTAAGCCATACTTTCTTCGCTTGGCCGTATTGGCCAGTTCGACGGGACGATAGCCGACCGCCGGATACAATCGCTCCCGGATGAAGGTGCCATTGCCAGCGATGCGCGGACTTTTTCTGAAAAAAGTATTGGGCGGGTTTTTCACCTCAAAGCTCAAAGCCAGGCTGTCTCCTGCTTGCAAAGCCGGTTCCAAGAGATAGAGATCATAGTGCAGGAAGCTATCCTGCTGTAGCAGTTGGTGCGGAACGGAGAGACTATATTCGGTAAGTTCCATCAGGTGATAGTTGATCAGCAGGCTATCTATGGGCTGATCAGACAGGTTGACCAATTGGTAGGTCCCTTTTGATTGATATTGATAGGTTTCGGGAAAAAGGTCCATCTCCAGATACAGGCTCCGAATCCGGGGCTGGTTCATGCCTTCAAAATGCTTGTACTGTTTTTCGTTTTCGGCCAGCAAAGCATCGATGTTTTCCTGCGTCAGTCGACCAAACAGCACATTTTCTTCCAGATATATCCCCGTGCCCATGCTAAGAAAAAGTATCAGGATGGCTAAAAAGGCGCGTCGAGGGGTGCCTTTCCAGCGAGCCTTGCCTTGTTCCCATCGTTCTTGCCAGGAAAAGGTCAGGCCTCGGGTGGCCCAGAAATAAGCGCCCAGCAGTAAAAGGAAGCCTGCCATCAACCAATATATTTTGTATCCAAAATAGGTGGGTAGATAGGTCCCATAGCCATCCATATCCGAGTAGTCAAAGCCGATAATCTGGCCGGGTGCCTGATTAAAGCGGAAAACCTCCTGTTCGATGCCTATTTGTGGCAGGCTCAGCATAGCCATGGGAATGAGCAGCAGGACAAAAAAGGCCAAATAGAGATGCTTGAAGAGAAAATGGACAAAGAGCGCCAGCATGCCCCAGATGACAAAATTGATCAGGTGTAAGCCAAATACTTCGAAGAAATAATGGCCCAGTTGGATATCGGTGTAGCCATGAAAGAGTTGAACGCTCACCCCAGCTATGATGATGATGCTCAGCAAGCATAGTTGAATCAGCAGCAACGCCCAAAAGCGGGATAGCAGCAATACCCAGTCAGGGGTAGCCGTGCTATCCATCAACATTTGCATGCGGTTCATCCGGGCTCGGTGGATGAGGATGCCTGCGGTCAAAAAAGTGAGGAAATTGATCACCCCAGCGTAGACCGACATGGGGGTTTGCAGCATTTTCCAAGTGGTAGGCAGGATTTCAAAGCCGTATTGGGGATTCATGACCGATTGCTGAAAAAAGACCATGAGCAAACCTCCCAATAGCATACAGATAAAAAAGCCTGAGGTGAGGATTTGTCGGGCTTCCTCCTTTCCCATCCAACTGGCCGCTTGCAGTTGGTCTTTGAATGCATAAGAAAGGCTGGCCTTCGGCAGCGGCTTCTGAACCCCAGGATCAGGATTAGCCAGAGGAGAAGAATTAGTTCGCTGGCCTTTCCGACGCCAAACCGCGCCATGCTGTTGAAACCGAAACCGCTGATAATAGACGGTCCACAAGGTGGCACTGATCCCCAGCCAGATGAGGCGGTTATACACCAGCACGCCCTCCAAAGGCAGATACTGTAGGTTGAGTTCTTCCTGGGTCCAATAGCGGGTCATGTAATCCCGGGCTTTGGTCCCTAGCGGATCCAGCAGGGCTGCCCAATAGAAGGCCTCTACAGAAGAAAGCATGGCTCCCAGGATGGCTTGGAATACCAAGACCAGAATCACTGCGATAAAGCCCGCATAGATATTTCGGGTCCAGCCTACGACCACAAACACCAAAACCCCAAAAAACAACAGATTGGGTAAGATGTATAAGGCATAAACCTGGAAGTAAGCTGCCCCATCAAACGGGCCAACCAAAGCAGGATCAACCCAGGGGTTATGTGCCCCAAGCATCATGCCGAGTCCCAGGCATATGGATACCAGGGCGGTAATGAGAAATCCACTGAGAAACTTCGCCGGGAGGTAAGCCGACTTTTTGAAGGGATAAGCATACAAAAGATGATGCATGCGACTCCTGAAATCCCGAAAGAAGCCCACCCCAATGATGGCAGGTAGGAGGAATAGCAGCACCGTATTAAAAAAATTGGCCATGTAATTGAGCTGCCGGGGCGAGTTGGACAGGCGCTCCTGTCCAGGGATGCCTTCGTGGGCACCAAAGATATCCGACACGCCAGCCATGGTGATCAAGCCTGCTCCCAAAAAGAAAAGCGCGAAAATATAGGTAGCAGGCCTTTTCAGGAAGAAGCGCCACTCAAAAGAAAAAATTGCTCGAAACATAAGGGGGAGATTAAGCTTGCTCAGGGGTTAATTCAGCTGATCGGAGGGCCAGGAAATAAGCGTCTTCGAGTTGGGGAGGAGCCGGCTGAAAAGGGGCTTCCAGCGGTTTGGGACTGTGGATGCGCACCAGGAGGCTATGATCTCTCAGGAAACTAGAAGAAAGCACCGTATGGGTTTGGGACAGCTGGGGGAGTTCTTCCCGGGGAATCTGTATGGTCCACATTTCCTGGTCCAGCCTGGCGAGGGCGGCTTCCGGGCTTTCATGAATCACCAGGCGACCATGCTGAAGGACCGCAATTTCATGACACAGCTCTTTCACATCGTCCACGATATGGGTAGAAAAAATCACCGTATGCTCGGTGCCGATTTCTCGGAGCAGATTGAGAAAGCGCTGCCGCTCCGCCGGGTCCAGGCCAGCCGTAGGCTCATCCACAATGATCAGTTCCGGGCGATTTAGTAAGAGCTGAGCGATCCCGAAGCGCTGCTTCATGCCGCCGGAGTAGCCACTCACCGCTTTCTTGGCCACGTCCTGCAAGTTGGTGAGTTCCAAGACTTCACCGATCAGGCGCTTGCGCGCCTTTTTGTCCGCCACCCCTTTCAGAATCGCAAAGTAATCCAAGAGCTTCTCGGCGGACACTCTGGGATACACGCCAAACTCCTGGGGCAGATAGCCCAGTTTTTTCCGAAGGGCCATTTTCTCTAACCAAATATCCTCTCCTTGAAACATGACCCGGCCTTCATCAGGGGCTTGCAAGGTAGCGATGGTCCGCATCAAGGTAGACTTGCCAGCTCCATTGGGCCCGAGTAAGCCAAACATGCCGGGAGAAATCTCTAAAGAAACCTGGTCGAGGGCTTTGACCCCGTTGGGGTAGGTTTTGGAAAGTTGGTCAATAATCAAGGACATAGCATTTCGATTGATAGCTCCAACCTACTTCCCTATGGCTCCCTTGCCAATTATTAGTGACCAAGGGCAGGATTTTCATGATGAAGGGAGCAGGGACGTTCATCACGATTTTTGGGCCGTTGGTCATGAATTTTTGAGGAAGGGGAGGAAATTTTCGTTTTTCAGCTTTATGGAAACCGACCTTTTGTTCCACTTTCGACGGCATCTTCAGCGCCTGGGGCATTTTCTCCGCACCCATACGGTATGGATGTTGGGCACCTGTTTGCTGCTGTTTAGCCTTACCCTTACCATCGAGGCGCAGCCCTCCAATCTCGGGACCTATGTATATCATGCTGTGCTGCTGTTTTTTCTCTTCTCTCCTCCCCTGCTGTTTAGCTTAGGGAGGAATTATCTGCGAGGCAAGCTGCCAGACTGGGCGGTTTATCTGCTTTGGCTCCTTTGCTTTGCCGCTTATCCCCTTTTGCTCTTCCTTTCGGGCCTGGTTACGGATGAATGGGTCGCCACCTGGGGCGGAAGTCTGGTGCCTATAATTGGCCTGATCTTATTTGGGACAGAAGTAGGGATTTTGCTCAATGATTTTTTCCTGCACTATTTTCGAAAACATAATTGGTGGAAAAAGCTCACCTTGCATCGGTTGATGATGGCCGCTCTGCTTTTTGCCGCGGTGGCTGGCAGTGTATTCGGTTTGGTCGTCAAGGAATTATGGGTGCGGCCGGATAGCCTGCTTTCCGGCATACAGACCATGGGGCAAATCATGTGGTATGCCTGCCAAATCTGGATCATCCTCATGGCCTTCTATGCCTATCACTTTATCAATTTGCGGTTTTTGATTCCGGAAATCCTGCGAAAAAAAGGCCTGGTTTATTATGGCTTCGCGGTTCTGGCGACCATTATGTTGTTTTCCCCCATCTTTGCCCAGCTCACCGGCCTTTTGCCGGTAGTAGCGGATTTTGGGATGGGGTATCCCGATCAGGCTCGCCTCTTTAATATCGAATTGAACCTGAATCTGCCTCTGTTCATCATTGTTTTGACTACGCCCTTTGTCATGGTATTCCAGTGGTTTACCCAAAGCAAGGATATCGTAGAGCTGGAAAAAGCCCATTCAGAAACCGAATTACAGCTGCTAAAACAGCAGATCAATCCGCACTTTTTTTTCAATACCCTCAATAACCTGCTGGCCCTGAGTCTCAGAAAAGATAAGCAAACCCCTGAGGTCATTCTACAGCTGTCGGATCTGATGCGCTATGCCATTTACAAAGGGAAAGAATCCTGGGTATCAGTATCTGAAGAAGTCGCTTATTTGGAAGATTATATTCAGCTGCAGCGGATTCGGCTGCGGCAGGAACTGGATTTCCAGTTCCATCAGGAGGTAGAACATCCGGACCTGCAAGTGCCCCCACTCTTGCTGATCATCCTGGTAGAAAACGCCTTCAAACACGGTATCGAACCTGCCGAAGGACCCGCCCTGCTACATATCAGCCTGGAAGCCGATGCGCAGACCCTGCATTTCAGCTGCCGAAACAGCGTGGAGGCAGGGAAGACCGAAGCGTCTTCACCTGGGATTGGGTTGGAAAACCTAAAGCGACGGTTGGCCTTGCGATTGCCCCATCAGCATGCTTTACGCTTGCAAGCAGAACCGCATTTTTATGAGGCAAGTTTGTCTCTTTCTGGCCTTTCCTCTTCTCAAAAATCCTAACTTCAGGTATGGAAAAGCTGCGCGCGCTGATCATTGACGATGAACCCCTGGCCCATGAGGTCATCCTGGAATACAGCCGGGATGTAGCTTTTCTGGAAATCGTGGGGCAGTGTTACCTGGCCACAGAAGCTATCCCATTGCTGCAAAACCAGTCAATCGACCTCATCTTTTTGGACATTCAAATGCCGCGTCTCAAGGGGCTGGATTTCCTGCGTACCCTGTCCCAGCGTCCGCAGGTCATCATCACTTCCGCTTATGAAGCCTATGCATTGGAAAGTTTTGAACTGAGTGTAACGGATTACCTCCTTAAACCCTTTCGCTTTGATCGTTTTCTCAAAGCCCTGAATAAAGCCCATGAAATGGCCAGTCTGCGCAAAGGAGGCATAAGTCTTCCGACAGAGGAAACACCTCCCCCTCCTCAAAGACTGTTTATTAAAGCAGACAAAAAACACATCCAACTTGCCTTCCCAGACATCTTCTACCTGGAAAGCTATGGAAACTATGTAAAAGTTTGGCTCAAAGACGCTTATCACCTGACCGCCAGGACCTTGAGCAGTTTTGAAACGGAGCTGCCTCCAGAGCTTTTTTTCCGAATCCATAAATCCTACATGGTGCAGAAGCAAGCCATCGATTATGTGGAGGGCAACCGGGTTTTTCTTGCCAACGGGCAGGAACTCCCGATTGGTAAAAGCCAAAAACAGGCCTTTAAGGATTTTATCCAAACCTCCTGATCCATCAACATTTGCGTAGGAGGCTTTCCAGAGATTCTGTATCTTGGATTTGAACCAACCTACGCATCATGAAATACCTCATTAGCCTTACTACTTGCCTGCTCGTGGGCAGCTTTTGCTTTGCTCAGGTCCATGAAATTCAACAGACCCGCAATGCTCTCCAAACTGTACAGACCATTGGCCTGAATCCCAATAAAACTTCGGCCATGGTTAGAGGCTTTGACAGCCGCTACAAGGGGGTTCTGGGCACACCCTATCTTTCTGCTGACTGGATTAAGGGAACTTTGGAGGAAAAAACCGGAGATGTTTTCCATGACATTTACCTCCGCTACAACATGGTCTCAGATGTGATTGAAATGCAAAGCATGACAGGAAAAAGGGTTACCCTTACGAAAGCCCAAATCGTGGCTTTTTCCCTCTATCTGGCTGAGACGGATATGCATTTTCAGGTGTTTGAAGACCCTGAGCCAGCGAAGAAAAACAAAGACCCCTATTTTTATGCCCAGGTGATCAATAGCGGGCCGATGAAATTGTTGATTCGTCGGCGTAAATACCTGGCCCCGCGAGACAACTCTATCAGCCCCTACCACACCCAGGTGAATGACATCTATAAATATCGGGGAGATAAGTACTATGTAATCTTCAAGGGCGAAGCGGTTCCCAGAAGATTGAGGAAAAACAAAAAACAACTCTTGAGCCTCATGGCCGATCATGCTGATGAGATCAAGAAATTTATCAAGATCAATTACCTCAACGTGGGCAATGATAATCACCTCACCCTGATCATCGACCATTATAACGAACTGGCGTTGGCCACTGCCAAGGAAAATCAGCCTTGAGGTCCTTGTAAGTCTCTGGGGAGGATAAAGGCGGCCTGATGAATACCAGGATGGTAGTAGCCTAGTTGATGATGAGCGGCAAACATAGCCGCTGCCTCCTGATCGAAATCAGTTCGAGGGTTTATAGCCTCCAGGCTGCACAACACAAAACAACGGGTACCTCCAGGTACGGTAGGAATATGCGCCAGATAAGGGAATACTTTTTCTGGCCCAAACTCCGCATGGTAGGCCCCTAAGGTTTGCTGGAAGCCGGGATAATCAAAACGGGGCAGGGCTCCCTGTCCGATCAGCATGCCCTGAGGAGCCAGGAGATGCTTAAGCTGGCCGATGATTTGCTGATGAATCAAGCCTGTCTCCTGTCCTTTCACCGTAGGAATATCCACCCAGATCAAGTCATAGTGGCCCTGCTTTAGGGCGGTCATGCGGCTAAAAGCGTCTCCGAATTTCAGGGCGACCCGGGGGTCAGTTAAGGCCTGTTGCAGGTGGGGAAAAAAGCGTCCGACCACTTCCGGAATAGCAGGATCTATTTCCCAGACGTCTATTGCTGTTAATTCCTGATAGCGCAACAGTTGCCGGACTACCCCGCCATCCCCTCCCCCCAACACGAGTACCTTGCGAGAGGCTGGAGCTAGTTGGACTGGGACGTGGACCAGCATTTCATGGTATATATGCTCGTCTGCCTCACTGAGGCCTATTTCTTCATCTAACACCAACATTTTCCCGTATGCCTGGCTTTCAAATACCTTGATCTGCTGCCAGGGAGATTGTTGCTCAAAAATCTGATGCCCCTTTTGCAAAAAAGACAAGGCCATCCCTTCCGAACGTGCGGTAAACCACCTTTCCCGCTTCAACGCCAGGACTTCCAAGGTTTGTTCAGCTGCAGGCACCAGCCCTCTGTCTATGGCCTGGGTAGAGACGGAACTGGCCTGAAACTGCGCTTGCAGATATGCCTGCGCCTTCCAGGGATCGACTTGCTCACCACAGGTAAATACATCCACTGCCGCATAGCCTAATTCAGGCCAGGTATGAATTGAAAGATGGCTTTCCTGGATCACTACCACGCCTGAAATTCCCTGGGGAGAAAAGTGGTGAAATACCGAGTGAATGACCGTAGCCCCCGCGGCCTGGGCGGCAGCAATCATTTGATCCTCCAGTAAGCCCACCTGGTTGAGCCTTTCAGCAGGACAGCCTTCATATTCAATCAGCAAATGTTTCCCCAGCCCGGTCATGAATTTTTGGCTAAAGATACAGGAAGGCAGGTACGCATTGCCAACTATTTCCGTTATAATTGTAGCATTATTCGATTGACCGGCTGTTTTATTTCCCCCATATTGGTCAAGACAGCCGAAAATAATATTCTGCGTGCGACTTTTATCCCGTCTTTTCCTCACCTTGCTTGGCCTTGCGATGATCTTGGGACTCGCTGAATGTACCCAGATCAAGGAAGTAATTCTGCCGCATACGGAGCTCATTTATCCTACTGAAACAGGGAAGTTTCGCATTACCCTGGTACAGGATACCTCTTATACTTCCGCAGGGAAAAATGACCCGGTGGTAGATTGGTACTATAAAAAAGAGACCATTCAGGAAACGGAAACGGATTTGCTGGGTCGGGAGTTGAAAAAAGTCCTGGCCGAGACTTCCCCTTATGAGCGCGGCACCGATTTCCTTTTCGAGGCTTTCCGGGTACTTTCTATTTACAAGCCGCAGGATCCTGGTCCGGATTACTTTGCCGAACGTACGGAAGAAAACGATCGCGTTTTATTGCTGAAGTTCCCGGTTCACACCACGGTAGCCTGGAACGGCAACCTTTACAATGATCTGGGGCAGGACAATAATACCAATACCTTTTACTATGAAGAGGTAGATACCACGGTTACGGTGCTGGGAAAAACCTATGAGAATTGCGTGATGGTGGTCCATGAAAAAACCGACGGGGTGATCCGTAAGGCTTTTTCCTATGAAATCTATGCCCCTAACATTGGGCTGATTAAAAAATACATCAACATTGAGGTTAATGACCGGGCGGGAACGGATCCCTTCAACTCGGAAGAAAGCATGATTTACCTGGAAGAAATCATCGACCATAATTAATCCTCGCTTCCCCTGGCCAATATGTATCGTTTTCTGTTTCTGTTTCTGTTCACAGGCCTGGTTGCGCCGCCAAGCATTTCCCTACAAGCCCAGGATGCGCCTACAGAGGCCATCGGCTTTTACATTAGCAGTAAATTTTTCTCCTTCTCTGAAATCCTCAACATGGAGGTAACGCAGTTCCTGACCCAGGGAGAAGAAGATCGCTCTTATGCCGGCAAGCTGAAACCGGAATTCATGATTCAGCTAGGCTGGTTATTATCAGCGGAATTGCAGGAAAAATTCAACGTCGACACGGTCATTTTTCTCAATGCGGACCCCCCATTGGGAAAAGCCTTTCAGGAAGCTTTTGACCCGTTTACCGGACGACTTAGCGTATATGATGCTTCTCTTAAAAGCCTGGATAAAGTGGTGGTCTTGAGAAAGTGTGAAATCCGCACCAGAAGACATCGCTCAGTGTATATCCAAAGCAACCGCATGCTTACTGAATATATTCCGGTCAAAGTAGGTCAAATGGAAATGCAGGAATTTGATATGCAGACTGGGCAGGTCTCCAAGGAAGTTACGGTCTGTATGGATGAAATCTCCGGCCCCAAAGTCACCAATATTTTCGGGCTTTATAACGACCGTTCCAAGCTAGGAAAATACCTCAGTCGCTGGTTCTCTCAGTGGTGGCTGCAAAGTGAAGCAGGCGCCGAAGCCAGTTGTAAGGACTAGCCCTCCCCCTTAAATATTTGATCAATCACCCAATTGGTGCGGGCGCCACTGTGCCCAGTGCTGGGACACGTACCGGTTTCCCGAATATGGGCCACCACGGTTTCGATTAACGGCTGCTGCACATGAGCCGGGCGCTCCATTTCTACCCGCTCCTGGCCGGCTTCTCCCTCATACTCTACCCAGGCTTTCCCAAAAAACGGGAAACGGATCAGGCCTTTATTCCCGATCACCAAGCCTTCATCTATGGTATTGCTCTCAGAAGCCGCAAAGGACCAGGAGCCACTGCCCATGACGCCGCTTTCGTGTTGCCAAATCGCCGTGATCATGTCCTCTGCTTCATAAGCCTGGGCCTGATTGGCAGCCATGCCTTTTACCTGCGTAATCGGCCCAAACACATCATCCAGAAAATCCAGCTGATGACTGGCCAGATCCATAAAATATCCTCCCGGTCCTCCTACCGCTGGATCTACGCGCCAGTTCTTCAATTGGTGCTCTTTGGCAATCTGCGGTCGAGACGCCTGCCGCATATTGATATGAATAGCCCGGACCGCTCCAATTTTGCCGGCTGCTATCCATTTTTTCACCGTCATAAAGCGTTCCAGCCTACGCCGGTAATAGGCAACCAATAACGGAACCCCCGCTGCTTCACACGCCTCAATCATTCCTTTGCATTCCGCATAATTTCGGGCCATGGGCTTTTCGACATATACCGGTTTGCCTGCCGCAGCCGCCATTCGAGTGTATTCCAAATGTACGTTTGGGGGCGTTGCAATGTAAATGGCATTCACTTCCGGGTCGGCGATCAAGGCTTCAGCCGTATCATACCATCGAGCTACGCCATGGCGCTTGGCAAAATCTTCCGCTAGTGCGCCATTGCGACGCATCACCGCCACCAGTTCAGAATGTGGTGTTTTTTGTAAGGCCGGCCCGCTTTTTACTTCACATACGTCGCCACAGCCAATGATGCCCCATTTTACAGGCCCTTGCCAAGATGCCATATCGATATTCTTGATGAGTGGAGGTAGAATTGGGGCGAAAGGTAAGAATTCTTTGCCTGGATTCGCTGCTTTCTCCCTATTATCCCCTACCTTTGCGCCCGAAGGTAACTGAGGGTCCGGAATGGTGTCCAGTTTTAGGCATAGAGATTGTCGGTTATCAGATAGGGAAAGAAGGAAAAGGGGGAATGTCCCAAGTGTATCATCCTGAGCGAAATATCCAATATCCAACCTTCCCATTGTGTTGATTAACTGGCTTACATGGAATCATTTCTCTCGCTGGGACTGTCCCAGCCTTTGGTGGACTCAATTGGAACGTTAGGATTTAAGACCCCTACCCTCATTCAACAAAAGGCCATCCCTTCTATGCTCACCGAAGACCGAGATCTCGTCGGTCTGGCCCAAACCGGTACAGGTAAAACTGCAGCTTTTGGCTTACCCTTGGTCGAGTTGGTAAACGACAGCGAAAAGCGTATTCAGGCCCTGGTCCTGGCGCCCACCCGCGAGCTTTGCCTGCAGATCCAAAAAGAGCTTTCCCTTTTCGGTCAACATCGAAAAAACCTTAAGATCAAAGCCGTTTACGGCGGTACCGATATAGGGGTGCAGATTCGTGATCTGCGCCGGGGAGCGCACATCATTGCGGCTACTCCTGGTAGGTTGCGGGACCTGATTCGACGAGAAGTAGTCGATCTGGAGCAGCTTGACTTCCTGGTTTTGGACGAGGCGGACGAAATGCTCAACATGGGCTTTAAGGAAGAACTGGACGATATTCTTCAATATACACCGGAAGAAAAACGGACCTGGTTGTTCTCTGCTACCATGCCTGCCGAGGTACGGAGGATTTCCAGGGATTATATGGTTGATCCTATTGAGGTCGAAGCGGGTAAGCAAAATGAGGCCCACGCGGATATTGAGCATCAATTCGTCATTACCCGTGCTTCGGAGCGCCTTCCGGTACTGAAGCGGTTTTTGGACGTAGAACCCAATGCCTACGCGCTGGTTTTTTGCCGAACTCGTCGCGATACCAAGGAACTGGCGGATCAGCTCATGGAAGCCGGCTACCACGCTGATGCCTTGCATGGCGACCTCAACCAGATCCAACGCGACCGCGTTATGGCCCGCTTTCGTCAGAAACAAATCCAAATCCTGGTGGCCACAGACGTAGCCGCCCGGGGGATCGATGTGCAGGACCTGACCCACGTTTTTCATTTCAACTTATCTGAAGACCTTTCTTTCTATAAACATCGGGCTGGCCGGACCGGAAGGGCGGGTAGCAAAGGAGTTTCCCTGGTCCTGCTCCATCCCAAGGACATGGGCCTACTCAAGGTCCTGGAACGCAGGCTGGGCCTGAGATTCAGCAAAGTCCGCATCCCTACTGGAGAAGAAATTTGCGGGCAACGTCTCAAGTATCATTTTGAGCAAATCCTAGAAGTTGAGCCGACGGAGGAAGTCGGTCCCTATATTCCGGAGCTGATGACCTGGTTCTCTGACATGAGCAAAGAGGATCTGGTGCGCCACATGGCCTCGCTTTCCTTCAGCAAATTACTAGACACGTATCGCAACGCCCCTGACCTGAATGTACAGCGTTCGGACCGTCGGGATCGTAAGGAAAAAAGAAAACTGAGCGGTCCTACCAAGCGCCTGTTTATCAATATCGGCTATGAAGATGTGGAGGGCAAAGGAGGCTTCCTTTCTTTTGTCTGTCATCACGGCAAAATCCCCGGTAGCACCATCGGTAAGATTGACCTGCAGCATAAGTTTGCCTTCTTCGATGTGGAAGATGGGGCTGCGCGGAAGATTCTGCAAAATATGGATGGGCTACAACTTAATGGAAGGGGCATTCGGGTCGATGAAAGCCAGCCCTACCCCAAGAAGAAGGATAAAAAGCGGAAAAGACGCCATAAAAAGAGCGTTTAAGCCAGTCTTTTATCGTATCTGTGATTTCCCTCACAGATAAGTTTCTGTCTCCTTAAGTCCTTTGTGGGTATAAACATTGTACTTATGGCAGACATTAAATCTTTACTTAATCAGGAAAATACCTCCGTAGTTGACGTCAGAGAGCCTTGGGAATTTCTCCTGGGCCACGTCAAGGGATCCGTCAATATTCCCCTGGGCAAGATTCAAAAACGCATGGATGAGTTGAAGGAACTACCAGGGCCCATCGTGCTCTGTTGTGCTTCCGGCAACCGTAGTGGACAAGCCACCGCTTTCCTCCAAAGCCAGGGATTCACTGAAGTTTACAACGGTGGAGGTTGGACGCAGGTAAAAGCTGCTCGCTAGACGCTACTAGCTTCATAGTTTTGTGAACAAATTGCTTAGGGGCAGACCTAAAGGTCTGCCCCTTTTTTTGTGTAGTCTTACCTTATCCAACTCCTGGAGACCCCGGAAAGGCTTCTGACCATGAGGGAAAAGACTTATCCGGGGTCTCCATGATCTTTATAATGCTTTAGCTCTGGGACTTGCTCTAAACTTATGGAGGTTGACACCCAGGTCAACCCCTCCCCCGTTCCGAACCTCCTCATCACCCCAGAAAGTCCTTTGACCGCCAGGGAAAAGGCCTTATCCGGGGTCTCCATGACATTAATGGCCCTTATAGCTACCTGGACTTACATACCTCCCGGAGGTTGCCCCCTAGGTAAACCCCTCCCCCGTTCCGAACCTCCTTGTCACCCCGGAAAGGCTTCTGACCATCAGGGAAAAAGACTTATCCGGGGTCTCCATGATCTTGATGATGCTATAGCTCTGGGACTTGCTCTAAACTTCTGGAGGTTGACACCCAGGTCAACCCCTCCCCCGTTCCGAACCTCCTTGTCACCCCGGAAAGGCTTTTGACCATCAGGGAAAAAGACTTATCCGGGGTCTCCATGACATTAATGGCCCTTATAGCTACCTGGACTTACATACCTCCCGGAGGTTGCCCCCCAGGTCAACCCCTACAGAGGAATACTGTCCCGCCAGATTCACCCCCTTCCCTACCCGATTGAACTTGGCATAAAACCCCTATAACACTGTTAGGAAAAATTTCATCAAAATATTTTCGTAAAAAAATGTAATCCCCAAAAACCTCCCGTCTTACCTATGAATTTTACGTTCTTTCATCCTTAAGTTTTTGGGAAAAGCACCTGTGAAGGCGGCAATTTTTGCTGCCTTTTTTTTGTCACTACCCTAGCCTACCCCTAGCGATGGTATAGCAAAACACCCATAACACTGTTAGATATAATTTCGTCTTTAAGCCACATCCGCTTGCCGGGGGTCCCGCTGGAAGAGGAGTTTTTTCATCTCCTGCAACTCTAGCGAGTAGTGCCCAAACTCCTTGACCACCTTGCCTGCCAGTAAGTAAACGCCCCGTCCCACAAAGGGATATTTTTTTACCTCAGGAGGAAAAAGGGTTACGTCGAACATGGCGCCTTCCGGATCGAGGAAATTCGCGAACTGCATAGCATCGCCCTTAACGGTCTTAGTGGTTTTGACACAAATCATATACCCCAGCATGCGTACAGTCTGGCCTACCCGTTCTGGCAAGGCCTGATGGGGCACACAGTCAGCCGGGAGATTCGGGACCAGGCTAAAAGGTGAGCAAAGCGGAAAACCTAGTAGCTCCATTTCATCATAGGCATCTTCCAGGCGATTCCCGTTGGTCACGGGTAGAGAAAACTTCTGGGTATCATCCGCAAAGAGACGGTCCGCTTGCTGGGGACCTTTGGGACGCTTGACGTGAAGTTGGATATCCCAAAGCAGTTGGTGCTTGGTACGCCCGGTAAAGCGGAAAGCACCGATCCGCGCCAGGATGGTTAGCTGCTCTTCTCCGATGGGTAACCTCCTGGCAAAATCAATCAGGCTGCGGAAGGGCCCCCGACGTTGGCGTTCTACCGCAATCTCTTTGGCGAGTTTGCTTTCCAGGTCTTTGAGGTGGACAAATCCCAGGTACATATCCTGGCCTTTGAGACAAGTCAGGTAACGGCTTTCGTTTACGCAGGGCGGATGCACCCGCGCCCCCCACATGCGTGCCTCATGCAGGTAGATTTCGGTATCATAAAAACCGCCAAAATTATTGATCACGGCAGTCATAAACTCCAACGGATAGTAGGCTTTGAGATAGAGGCTCTGAAAACTCTCCACCGCAAAGCTGGCTGAGTGGGCTTTGGAAAAAGAGTAGCCGGCAAAGCTGGCAATCTGTCGCCAGATCTCCTGGCTTACGGCCATATCATGCCCTTGTGCTTTGCAAGAAGTCAGAAAATCTTCTTCCAGCAGTTGGAAGGTGTTTTTATTGCGGGTCTTGCCACTCATGGCCCGGCGGAGCATATCCGCCTCCGCCAAGCCCAGGCCTCCAAAGCCGTGCGCGACTTTGATCACGTCCTCCTGATAGACCATTACGCCATAGGTTTCTCCCAGGAGTTCCTTCAGCTTAGGGTGCGGATAGGTAAAAAGTCGTCCGTTGTGCCGCTCGATGAAGGAGCGCATCATGCCTGAGCGAGCTACCCCCGGACGAATCACCGAACTAGCAGCCACCAGGGTAAGGTAATCCTCACATTGCAACTTGGTAAGCAGGCCCCGCATAGCCGGTGATTCGATATAAAAGCAGCCTACCGTCCGCGCCTCTGCCAGGAGTTTTTTTACCTCTGGATCGACCTTGAAGTCTTCCACCCGGCGAATATTGATGCTTTTGCCCTGATTTTCCTGCACGATATCTACCCCATCCCGGATATGTCCTAAGCCCCGCTGGCTCAGCACATCAAACTTGTGCAGGCCCACTTCCTCGGCCACATACATATCAAAGTGGGTAATGGGAAAACCTTTGGGCGGCAGGTCCGTGGCCGTAAAGCTATGCATAGGTTCCTCTGAAATGAGGATGCCTCCGGCATGTACGCTCAGATGATTGGGAAAGCCTTCCAACAAGCTGGCGTAGTGGAGCACCTGCCGGGACATTTTGTCGAGGTCCTGTTTGGGACCTAGCCCTTTCCGGCTGGCCACCAGTTTGTCGATCTCCCGCTTGGGTAAACCAAAGACTTTGCCCAGTTCCCGGATGCTGGCCCGGCCCCGAAAGCAATTATAAGTAGCCAACATGGCAGTATGACTGTGTCGATAGCGCTTAAAGACATAGTCAATCACCGCATCCCGGTCCTGCCAGGAATAATCGATATCAAAATCCGGGGGAGAAGTTCGCTTGGGATTAAGAAAACGCTCGAAATACAAGTCTAGCTGGATAGGGTCTACATCGGTCAGCCCCAGGCAGTAGGCGGTGATGCTATTGGCCCCACTCCCCCGCCCTACATGGAAAAACCCACGGGACTGACCATAACTCACAAAGTCCCAGGTGATAAGGAAGTAGGCGTTAAAGTCCAGCTGGTCAATGATTTCCAGCTCGTGTTTGAGGCGGCGGTGAGCTTCCCGGTGGTGTTTACCATAGCGCCGCTCGAGGCCTTCGAGGGCCAGCTTTTCCAGGAGCAGCATGTCTTCGTACTTGCCTCCGGTGAAGCTCTGCCGGGAACGCCTTTGCTCGAACACAAAAGGAAAGCTGCACTGAGACAGCAATTGCTCCGTATTCCGGATGATTTCGGGATAGTCAGCAAAGGCCTCCCGCAGTTGATCGGGCGGCAGGCAGTACTCGTCTTCCCGGGCCTGCTCCCGCTTCATGAGCTTGCTGAGCAGGATATTGTGGTCGATGGCCCGGAGGAGGCGGTGCATATTATGGCCCCTTTTGTCCAAAAAAGTCAGGGGCTGCAACATCACGATATGGTCTGGCCGATGGCGATAGCGGGAACGCAAGAGCTGCCGCACCTGGCTGGGTCGAATCCCCAAAAATTCATGTTCGCTTAAACTCACATGGTCTTTGCGCTCCCAGGGATAGATGACATAGACATCGTTCCAGTAAGGGGGCAAGCTGGGAAAATCCTCCTCCCGGTGTGCCACCTGAGAGTAGAAAGCGTTGATTTCACGGAAGCCATGTAGGTTGCGAGCCAGGGCGATGTAGAGCAGTTCGTCGCCATTGCGGAATTCCATGCCCACGACGGGATCGATCCCGGCTTCCCGGCAGAGCCGCACAAAATCATAACAGGCGGAGGTGCTGTGGATGTCGGTCAGGGCCAGTTGCTTGACCCCTTGCTGCCGGGCCCAGGCAACCAATTGCTCTACGGACAGGGTGCCGTAGCGTAGGCTGAAATATGTGTGTGCATTTATGTACATGATCTTCTTCCCCTCATATTCCCTCTTCTCACCACAGGCCTGGAGCAAGGGAGTGATGACTGCTCGTGATGCATGATGCGTTAGTCTTTGCGCTGATTATTTTAGCATTTCAACCATAAAATTAGCAAAAAGTTGGATATTTCGCTTATTATTTTAGCTAAAATTTCATGAAATACTAATATTAGTAGTATTTGTGACTGTCATGAATAAGTCCACGAATTTCCGAATTAGGGACGAATAGCTTCTGATTCGTCTTCCATTCGCGCATTCGTGGCTATACAAAAAAAGCGCCCCTCCAGCCGGAGGGACGCGCAAGATGGGAAAGTGCTTTTCCCAATTCATGAAGGAGCAGTGAACAGGGGGCTGTTATGGGTTATGCAGGATATGATAAGGCTGCGTAGACTCGGTTTGGGCGATATCGGCATGTCCAAAGGCCCGCATATAGACCAATTTTCCGTCCTTGGCCAGGGCAAAGGTGGCCGAGGGAATGTTATACTGGCTCAGAAAATTGCTAACAAGGTTGTCGCAAGTAGCCATGACGGGAACCGGGATGCCTTGTTGTGCCAGGAGCAGACCAGGCCAAAACAGCTGAAGGAGAAGAGGTTTTTTCATAAAAAAATCTACATACATGCGACCAGGGCACTTCAGCAGCCAAGGTCAGTTATATATCGAAGCAGGCAGGTGAATGTCATCAAGACAGCAGGAAAATAAACCTCTCTTGCGCTTTTCCTCACTTTTTGATGTAAGAAAGGAGGTAGGGAAGTAAGAAAGTTGAATCAAGCAAGAGGGAGGGACAAAAAGCTGCGCCTAAGATCAAATGAAGCCTGCCACCTGAAAGTATTTCAGGAAAGGCAGCTACAGCCTGTTCAGTAGTCAACTCTTTTTCAAAGACTTACCCCCAGTCGGGTCAGAAAGAAAGTAGGACCAAACACGAATATTTTTGCATCTGGAAGGAGCAAGAATTGTCTTATTTATTGACGAATTGTTCAACAATCGAAATAAAATGCGTAAATAATCAGGTTTAGTGGGCCACAAATTGACCTTTTCCGC
>JBCBGC010000148.1:0-20312 GCA_038527215.1 Bacteroidota bacterium | reverse complement strand
CATGATTCAGGAACAAACGCAGGCCTTATTCGAAGCAGGCGATATCATCCTTACGCCGACGGCCCCTACCCCAGCCTTTCGGCAAGGAGAAAAAACCACTGATCCGATTGCCATGTACCTGGGGGATATTTTTACGGTACACGCCAATCTCGCAGGCATGCCCGCCATTTCCCTGCCACTGGGCACCCATAGCTCAGGCCTTCCTTTTGGCCTCCAACTCATGGGCAACCTCTTTGAAGAAAGCCTCCTTTTCCAGGCTTCGGGCATCCTTTCAGCGGCGCGCTGATCCTGCACAATTTTCCCCTCTGGCATACATTTGCCCACTTTTATTCGTTTTATCGAAGGCGAATAGGTATCTTTACTTCACGTATTCCCAAAAGTACATGAGGTTCTAATTTTTTAGCTACCACCCAAACCTTATGCAATGAAGAGATTAGCGGTCGTTTGCCTCTTATGTTTTCTTTTTCCTTTCTCTCCCACCCTTTTCAGTCAAACCAAGCCCAAACCTGCGACGACTCCTCAGCAGTCCCCTAAGGCGTCTGAGCAAACCAAAGGTTCAAACTTTGCGGAATGGTCCGAAGAGGCTGAAATCCAGGAGCAATTGGATGAATTCATGCGGACTTACCGATATCAAAAACCGACTTCTTCGGTCTATGATACCCTCTTACAAAATACCCGGAGCTTTAAGCCCAAAGATATTCCCCGCTACACCCCTAATGTCATCCAACGGCGCATGTATGCCATGCCTACTGTGATTCGAATGGATTACAATCAATATGTGCAGCGCTATATTGAGGTGTACAGCGTCAGAAGAAGGGATCAGGTCTCTCGCATGTTGGGCTTGAGCAAAGTGTATTTTCCCATTTTTGAGGAATATCTCGACCGCTACCAGCTTCCCATGGAGATCAAATACCTTTCCGTGGTTGAAAGTGCGCTAAATCCTCATGCCCGGTCTCGCGTAGGGGCTACAGGTCTCTGGCAATTCATGTTGATGACAGGGAAGCAATATGGTCTGCAAGTCAATTCCTTCGTGGACGAAAGAAAAGACCCTTATAAAGCTACCGAAGCAGCGGTACACTATTTGAAAGACGCCTACGCGGAATTTGGCGATTGGCTCCTGGCCATCGCTTCCTACAACTGTGGGATCGGCAACGTGAGAAAGGCCATCCGCCGTTCCGGAGGAAAGAAAACCTTTTGGGAAATCCGTGATTGGCTCCCCAGAGAAACCCGGGGCTACGTGCCAGCCTTCATTGCGGCCTCTTACGTCTTTGAACACGCGGCGGATCACAACTTATATCCTGTCTACGTCAATTTTTCGCTACAGCAAGACACCCTGCAGCTGAGAAGAATGGACATTACCCTGGACGAAATCGCCCGCATGACCCGGGCGGATATCAATGAGCTGCGCAACCTAAACCCAGAACTGAAGCTGGAAAGAATTCCTTTCACGGATAAGCCTTATGTGCTGCGGGTGCCTACTGGAGTAGCCAATTACTTTGCAAGCCATGAGGCAGCCATTCGCGCCCAGTACGGCAAGCGCAGAGACCAATACATTGCGCCAACCTATAATTCCAAGCAGGTAGCCACCAGCAACAAGTCCGGCAGCTATAATCCACAGCGGCCTCGTTCTGCTGGCCCTCCGGCAGGCTCTCAGCTGGTGTATTATACCGTGCGGAGTGGAGATGTAGTAGGCACCATTGCAGAGCGTTTCCATGTATCTCCGCGGCAGATCGCCAATTGGAACAATCTGCGTCGGTACCGCATCAAAGCCGGTCAGAAATTGCGGATTTATGCCAAGAAAAGCGTCGCCCAGCAATACAAAGCCGGCAAACTCAGTACCCCAGCGGCTAAGCCCAAAGTCCCCACGAACTATACGGTCAACAAAGGACAAGGCACCTACTACACCATCAAATCAGGAGATACCCTTTGGGGCATCGCCAACACCTATGGGGTGAGCGTAGACCAGATCAAAAAACTGAATTATGGGCTCAAGGCTTCTAATCTTAAGCCAGGTCAGTCCGTCCGGGTAAAGTAGGCCATTCAAGCCAGCTGATAAGCTTCCCGGTAATACTGAGTGATGGTTTGTAGCAATTGCTTTTGCGGAATGTCAGAAGCCCGGATGCTTCTCTCATAAGGGTGAGCAAATCGCTCAGCTTTGGATAAGGCTTCCCCTTTGATCCGTAAACCCGGTCCCGTATCTCGTACACGGTCAGCCTCCCAGGTGGCGCTCGGCTCCAGCTTGTTGAGACGATCTGCTAAAGGCTGCAAAGGAACTCTGGCAAAAGCCGCCTGGCGGGTAGTATCCACCCAGGTGGTGTATTTGTATTCAAGTTCGTAGCGCTGACCGGGATACATACTCAAGACCATATCTGCGGTTCGGCTTTCTCCAAATAACGCATAGTAATGCATCGGCTCCGGGGCTCGCACGACCAAAAGGCGTAAATCTTCTAACACTTGGAGAGACTGCTCCTGCGCATGTAGGCTGCGCCAATCCTCCCGGACTCGTTGATATTCTCCTATCCAGCGATGACGATATTTTTCCGGGTTTTCCAAAAAGCCGGGCAGCGCCTTCAGGAAGTAGGCATATTTTTCAACGCAGGCTTCTACCTCTTTTTGCTCTCCAAAAGGCGCATAGAAAAGTTTTTTCTCCACCGAGTTGATCCAGCAACAAAGCTTCAGGGCCTCATCCGCAAAAGGACGTTGGGGATCGTATTCCCGGAAATCGCCGATCAGGGCTGCTTCCCGAAATACCCCTTCCCACTTCAAGGCGCTTTCCTGATGCAAAAAACTCCATACCCCCAGAAAGCCATCTATGTCAAAGTGATGGTTGGTTACATAGGGGATGTCCAATCCGGCATCTCCATGTTTGATGGCGTTGAGGACGATCCCGGTGCTGGTATCATCCATCAGCGGCTCCGCTGGCCCCGCTCCCTTCCAGTGTGAATACACGAAAGCCCGGGGGTGGTAGGCATCTACCACCACCACGGGATCTACGTGATCTATCCTTCGAAAAGGAACAAATTCTGCCATGCTAGAATCTAATGGCCAGGCTGGCCAGTAAGTTGGTGCCCGCCTGCGGATAATAAAAGTTAAAGGTGAACTGCTCTGCCCCCAGCAAGTAGCTATAGGTATAGCCGTTCGGCTCGTACTGGGCATTCAGCAGGTTGTTGACCAGCAGGCCCAGGCGAATCTCTTTGGCCCAGGTAGTCTGGAATCCGTAATTGATGCGCAGGTCTGTCACAAAAAATCGATCCAGGGAACGCGCTTCATTGCTGGTATTGTCCAGGAACTGTCTGCCGACATATTTGCCCAACAAGCTCATTTCCAGGCCCGCTACGGGCGTAACATTCAGGCTAGCGCCTCCTACTACATTAGGCGAAAAAGCAATGTCCGTATTGTTGTAGCCCACCACTATCACTTCGTAAGGATCATAATTGTATAGCACTTCGGCGAAGTTGGCAATTTTGTTCCGGCTCAGGGCGAAGTTCGCTCTGAAATTAAGGATGCGGCTAATCTGCCAACTGGCATCCAGCTCAATACCCGCCCGGTAGCTGTCAGGTACATTCTGGCGCAGGGCAGAACCCACGTCGTTGAGGGCACCGGTCGGAATCAACTGATTCTGATAGTCCATGAAGTATAGGTTACCCGCAAATTGCAGGCCTTTGGTCCGATAGCGATACCCTAATTCTACGTCGGTCAGGCTTTCATGGGTGGGGGTAGCTCCGTCTGGGGCATCAATAAAGTCTGTCCGCACTGGCTCCCGCTTACTTAAGCTGACACTGCCATACACGTGCGAAGCCTGATTAAACTGATACGTAAGTCCCACCTTAGGATTAAAGAAGTTAAAATTAAAATCGCCGATAATGGGGCTTTGATCATTGTCATTACCAGGCCGCTCCAAGGTGCTGTCGCCAATCTGATAATCAATGTGGCGGTACTGCAAATCCGCGTATAGGTTCAGGGCGTCCGTCAACTGGATGCTGCCTTTGAGGTAGGTGTTGACATCCGTTTTGAGGGCGCGATTGTCATAGTATCGGTCCCCCAGGTCGGTGCCCTGGGCGTGTTCTGCCCAGATTACTTCTCCAAAGTGGTCTCCATCGTACTGGTTGGCGGCGCCTCCCAGTGTCAAGCGAATTCTATCACTTGGCTGGTAATCCAGAGAATAGGTCGTCCCATAAAAGTCATTGTCGAGCCAGCGACGACGAATCAGGTTGGTTTCCGTCAGGGTATCATTATTGACCACCAGTTCATTGAAGGAGAAAATTGGATACTCGCGGAAGCTGTCCCCTTCCCGAAACTGCTCAAAATAGCCTCTTCCCTTGGTGTAGTGCAGGGCCAGGTTCAGGTTTAGCTCATCAGACAATTCATGGGCAAACAGTAACTGGTAGTGATCCTGCCAATAGTTATCTGTTTCATTTTCATAGGTATAATAGTTGTCTCTCCGTAAGACGGGATCATCCAGGTATTCCTCCGGTACGCCCCACCAGCTCTGATAGGTGCGTTCCTGACCAGCAAATACGTTGAACTTGAGTAAGGTCTTTTTCCCGTAATATCCTCCTGACACAAAGAATGATCTTAGGTCCGTTTCAGCCCGGTCTACCCACCCGTCTGAGTGGATATTGGAAAGCCGGAGGTCAAAAGAAAACTTGTCCTTGATAAGCCCTGTCCCTGCGGTCAGGGTATTTTTCCAGGTATTAAAGGAGCCATAGCTATTGGCAAGTTCCGCATAGGGCTCATAGTTCAGCTTGGTGGTTTGCAAGTTGATACTCGCCCCAAAAGCAGCGGCACCGTTCGTAGAGTTACCGACCCCTCGTTGCACCTGAATGTTGTCTACAGAGGAAGCAAAGTCCGGAAGGTTAACCCAAAAAGTACCGTGGGACTCTGGGTCATTGTAGGGGATACCATTGAGGGTGATGTTGATCCGGGTAGCATCACTGCCTCGAATCCGCATGGCGGTATAACCAATGCCAGCTCCTGCATCAGAGTTGACGACCACTCCGGGGATTTCATTTAGCAGAAAAGGCACATCCTGCCCAAAGTTCCTTTTCTGAATCGCTTCCTGGTCTAGCACCGAATAAGTGGTCGCCGTTTGATCGGAAGCCTTGATGGCCGTGATCAAGACTTCGTCGGTGACGTTTTTCGTCAGAATCATCCGAAAATCCTGGCTTTTGTTGGCTCGCACGCTGATGCGAATCCCAAAGCTCAGGTAATTTTCTGCCCTGACTACCAGGTTGTAGGTACCTTCGGGCACGTCAGAAAACCGATAGACCCCGGCCTGATTGGTTTCTACCTGGGCATCAATCTCGGTAAGGGTAAGGACCACGCCGGCCAGCGGTTCACTGGTGTTTTTGTCAACGATGCGGCCGCTCAGGTCGTGTTGTCCCCAGCTTAAGGTGGGGAGAAGAAGCAGGCTCAAGAAAGCCCAAATAAGTCTTTTCATTTTCATGAAAATTGATGGTTACACAAACGGGAAGCCGGGGAAGCCTCCACAAATCATTGTGGACCATACCGTATCCCTGCGTCCGAATTACCGGTGTCAGGTTCAATGGGTATAATCTCAGCCGATCCGAAGACCAGCACCCCTATTACATCATTCAAATCCCTTTGCAGAGATATTGTTTGATCTGCGGGCAAATATAGAGAGGGAGATTAACTTATGAAAACCGAAGGCCGAAAACCGACCTATAAAGCTTCGATCGCCCTGATGGCCTGGCGGAGTCGAGCCTGCCCTGCAATCACCACAAAGGGGATTTTTGCTACCTCTAAGGCTTTTTCATATAACTCATACAACATCAGGCGAGCTTCGGGATGCTCTCGCTGAGGATCGGGTTCCCAGGGAATATCTGGTTTGAGGAGCAAATGGAGGTCGTAACGCTCCAGAGAAAGGTTTTGCTGGATAAATTCAGGGACCTGCCCATACTTAACCTCCGCCCAGATGTTGATCACCAAGAGGTTGGTATCGCAGAAATACAGCGCAGGTTGCCCGGCCTCCACCCGTTTTTCTGCCTGCAACTGGCCTTGGGCAATTTTCGTCAGATCGGCTAATTCATAAGGTCGGTCCAGTTCCTCCAGATAGGTGCGCGCATATTCCGGTACCCAGGGCACCTCAAAATGAGCCGCCAACTGTTGAGTCAGGGTGGTTTTCCCACTGGATTCCGGGCCTACCAGGGCGATCCTTTTCATGCGGATGCGGCTAATTGACCAGCTTCTCTGGCCTGGATTTTTTTCCGCCATTCCAGATATCCCGCGATCGCTAAGCCAAGAAAGATGAGAAATTGAAAGCTACTGAGGGTGAGACCTTTGTAATAGTACAAGGGAATGGAGATCAAATCTCCTATGATCCAATACACCCAGTTTTCTAGTTTCTTACGCGCCATTTCCAACATCCCTACAAAGAAGATGGCTGTGGTGAAGGCATCGGTATAAGGGACCGGGGAGTCGGTAAAATTCACCAGCACATAAGCCAGGATGCCAAAAAATACGGCAACCATGCCCAGGCTGATCCAGCGTTCGTTGCCTTCTAAGCGGGTAATCGGTAATTCCGGGGCATCCTCCTGTGGTCGGGTCCAGCGGTACCAGCCATACACACTCATGGCTGTGTAATAGATATTGATCCCCATGTCACCCCACAGGCTGATGGTGATGGTGACATAAATATAAATCAGGGTAGAAACGATGCCCGTAGGAAATACCAGGATACTGCCCCGCATGGCAAACATGACACTCAGGATGCCGAAGACCACCGCGGTAGCTTCGAGCACAATGTCCCAGGTCGAATAGCCCTCGTACTGGGCAAATAAGAATTCCCAAACTGCTTCCATAGCTCCTTAGTTTTTCCGCTGCCCAATCGCCCACAGCAGCAGGCCAGCCCAACCCAGAATCAGAATACTTCCCCCAATGGGCGTGACGATGCCTATTTTGAGGGAGGTTAGGACCAGGAGATAGATGGAGCCGGAGAAAAGCAGGGTACCTGCCAGGATCGCCCAGGCGGCTCGCTGCAACCAGGCCGTAACCTTAGGGTCAGGCACCAGGCCGATCAGAAATAGCATAAAGGCGTGGTACATCTGGAAGCGCACTGCCGTTTCAAATGCGTCTAATTGGTCTGCGTCTAAGCGCGATTCTAAGGCGTGAGCCCCCATCGCTCCCAGAATTACTCCGGTAAGGCCCAGTAAAGCGGCTACGATTAAGGTCCAGGACAAAACTTTCATTCATGCTAGATTTGCCGCAAAAATAAACACATTTCCCAGAAAATGCGTATCAAGGGTTGGGAGTTAGGCCTGCCTTTTTCTACCTTTGACCATCCATTCAACGGAATATGCGAGTAGTTTATAACGCACCGGTAATTCTTACCTACGCCCTGATCTGTACGGCGCTATTAATCATTCAGGAATACACCCCTTTGGACATCATGGAGTTGTTCACGGTGTATCCGGTTTTCGACTTCGCTAATCCCGTCTGGTACTTCCGCCTCTTCTCACATGCCCTGGGGCACGGCGACTGGGCCCACTTGGTCGGAAACTTTACCTTGATTCTGCTCATCGGGCCCATTTTGGAAGAAAAATACGGTTCCAAAGACCTGTTTTTCATGATCCTCGTAACCGCCTTTGTAACCGGTTTGCTACAGATTGCCTTTTTTAATCATGCCTTATTAGGGGCCAGCGGCGTAGCCTTTATGCTGATTCTGCTCAGCTCTTTTACCAACAATGGCGGCGGCATTCCCCTGACCTTTATCCTGGTGGTCATTCTTTTCCTCGGCAAAGAAGTGCTCAACTCCTTTGGCGCAGACCAGGTCTCTCAATTTGCCCACATCATCGGCGGTATCTTAGGAGGGATTTTTGGGTTCTTTTTGGAAGGCGGACAAAAGGCCAAAGCCAATCCCAATTAGCCTATTTCATCCGGACCACCTGATTTTCTACTATGACAAACACCTGATCTTCGACCTGAGGTCGAATGATCGCCAAACCGGTGAATCCACCAAAAGCGGGCAAAATCCCCTGTTTTTCTCCCATCCAAAAACAAGGCAAGCGCAGACGCTGTAAGCCTTCCCCGGCGAGTTTCACCCCGGGATGCAGATGCCCTGCAAATACGTAGGCTTCCCCGGAAATTTCTTCCATGGGCTCATGCTCCAGTTGAAACCCATCCAGCAGCCAGCCTTCCCGATGACACACCAACTCACATTCCTCGTAAATTTCGGTAGCCAGGATATCATGATTCCCTACCACCAGGTGTGTTTCGAAAGACTGGGCCAGTAAAAAATCTCTGACTTCTTCCCAGGCTTTGTTATGGGTAGAGTGAAATAAATCTCCCAAAAAGATCAGCTGGCGTACCGGGAAACGGGTGGTAAGGGCCTCCAGCTTTTGCAGATCCTGCCATTGAATTTCCGAAGAAACCGGAATGCCATGCTTTCGAAAATGGGTCCCTTTCCCAAAATGAAGGTCTGCCACTAAAAGGCGCTGCGGCCCGGGCCAGTAGAGGGCTTTTTCAGGTAGCAACCAAAATTCTTCTCCCTGAATCACCGCCTGTTCAACACCTTTAGGAATTTGCATGGCCAAATTTGAGAAAAATCTTTTTCTTTGCCCACAGAAAGTAGTAATCATACATGGCAGATCTGATCCAGCGGTGGCAGGAACAAAAAGATAATCCCCGGCATAAAAAGACCAAGTTCATCCAGAAACTCCGGAAACTGCGGGGGAAGGAGCTGGACGAATTGGCGGATACGGTCCACGAGGAAGTTTTCCAATCGGTGGATTGCCTGGCCTGCGCCAATTGCTGCAGCAGCATTCCGCCTATGCTCAACCGGACGGACATTCAACGCATTGCCAAGCACCTGGGCATGAAAACCGCTGCTTTTGAGGAAACCTACCTGCGCATGGATGAGGATGGGGATATGGTGATGAAAGAAACACCTTGTCCCTTTTTACTCCCGGACAATATGTGCCTGATTTATGAATACCGGCCGCGGGCCTGTCGGGAATACCCGCATACCGATCAGCAATCTTTTTCCAAACATCTTCGGCTGCATAAAACCAATGCCCAATATTGCCCAGGGGTTTTTCACATCCTGGACCGCATGGAAAAATCCATGAACAACCACTAAAGCGGCTTATAAGCTACGGCTTTGACCTCAATATTGATATTGGGATGCGGTAATTGGTGAACCGCTACCGTGGTACGGGAAGGGCCCGTATGGTCGAAAAAGGTAGCATAGGTTTCATTATAGCCGGGAAAATCCTTCATGTCCACCAGGAAGGTGGTAATGTCAATGACATCTTCCAGACCAGAACCTACCTTTTTCAGTACCGCGTCTATGTTTCTGAGAACCGCAGCGGTTTGCACGCGAATATCCATGATGACCGTTCCATCCGGCTGGATTTCTGCGCCTTCGTGGGTATTGTCGGGTTTTCGGCTACTGGTACCGGAGACGTAAAGGAAATCTCCTACTCGTTTCACGTGGGGATAATTGCCCAGAGGCTTGGCGCGATCATTGAATACTTGTCCTGCTTCGCTCATAGTGATCTTATTGGTGGGGGGCTAAAAGGTGCATAGGAAAAATGACCGGACGACTCGGGGAGGCATCCAGTTGAAAGGGGACAGTTTGAAGGTTGAGAAAATACCAGCCATCCTGTACTTCATTTGGCACAAAAATCAATTCCGTGATGGTACAATGCAAGCGGTCCGTAGCAGGATATCCCCAGAAGGCTTTGTGAGCCGCTAGTTTACCGCCGTCCACCTCCCGGTCTACCGATGGCAAATCCAGCAGCAAATGCTCCACCCCCTCTGCGGCCAACCAGGTCGCGGCCTCCGCAGACAGATAAGGGGGATTGGTCCCTGAATAATCGGTTTGTTGCTTCTCTAGTCTATTAGGCAGGGTTCGGATCAACAGGGCCGGGGGGAGCTGATCTGGCAAGCGCCGTTGCAGGCTTTCCAGGGTAATGACCTCATCCGCTCCGATTTTCTCCAGCTCACAGGAAACCAGATAGCTGACAAAATGAAAGCTCCGCAGGTGATCATTAAAGCCTTCATGTGCCGCTGAAATATGGCCCATATTTTCGGTATGGGTTCCATTCCCGTGAGGGTTGAAGGCAACGTTGAAGAAATTGACCGGCGCGCCTTCGGTAACTTTACCGATGAAATCACCGCTTTGGTAAGGGGTATAGGCGACTTCCGGGGCATAAAAGCAGCGCACACTGCCCATAGGGACAGAAATATCCACGCCTGAATCAAGATCTATAGCGTAGCTTTTTTCCCGAAAATCAAATCTAAGGGTCATAGGTTTTTTATACAGCGTTCCAGCACTTCTACAAAGCGATACACATCCTCAAATGAATTATAAAGGGGTACGGGGGCCACGCGAATGACATCGGGCTCCCGCCAGTCGGCGATCACGCCTGCTCGACTGATCGCCTCAAAGAGGCTTTTATCGGCGTTTTTTACCTGAATCGACAACTGACAGCCCCGCTCCGCTGGCTTGGTGGGGGTAATGACCTGCACCGCATCGAGTTTCATCTCGGCCAGCAGGTATTCCATGAAGCCAGTCAGTTGCAGGGACTTAGCCCGTAAGCGATCCATGCCTGCCTCCTCGAACACTTCCAGCGAAGCTTTGATGGCGGCCATGGAGAGAATAGGCGGGTTGCTCAATTGCCAGGCTTCTACACCAGGAATGGGTTCGAAATCATCCCGCATCCCAAAGCGGGTGCTTTTGTTATGCCCCCACCAGCCTTCAAAGCGCGGGAGGCTAGCATCATGAGCGTGTCTTTCGTGGACAAAACAGCCTCCCAGGCTGCCGGGTCCGGCGTTCAGGTATTTATAGGTACACCACACCGCGAAGTCAGCCCCACTATCATGAAGATTCAGGGGTCGGTTACCCGCACCGTGGGCACAGTCAAATCCCACCAGTGCCCCTGCATCGTGGGCCCATGCGGAGATTTTTTTCATATCAAAAAACTGCCCGGTGTAATAATTGGGATTGCCCAACATGACCAGGGCCAGGCTTTCCTGATGCTGCTCTATCAAGGCTTGAATGTCAGCTTCCCGGATCAGGACTTCTCCCTCCCGAGGGCGCAATTCTACCAGCGCCTCCGTGGGATCAAAGCCATGAAAGCGGATTTGAGAGGCTACGGCATAGCGGTCAGAAGGGAAGGCATCGGATTCAATGATGATTTTGAATCGGTCCTGGGTAGGTCGATAAAAAGAAACCATCATCAGATGGAGGTTCACCGATAGGGTATTCATGACCACCACTTCTAAGGGCTTGGCTCCTACTACCTTGGCCATGCTCTCGGTGAGAAATTCATGGTAGGGCATCCAGGGATTTTTCGCATGAAAGTGCCCTTCTACGCCCAGATTTTGCCAATCCTGGAGTTCTTGCCCTAAGGCTGCGGCGGTCTTTTTTGGCTGGAGCCCCAGGGAGTTTCCGGTAAAATACAGATAGGGCGCTCCATTTTCCTGGATCGGAAGATGAAACTTCGTCCGGAAAGCGGCGAGGGGATCCTGCGCATCCATTTTTTGCGCGTAGGCTAAACTGGCTTCGAAATTCAGCATCATACTGGTTAGGGGAGGTAATCGTAGGTGGCTGGCGGACCGGCCAGATAAGCTTTGAGGGCTTCTCTTACGGCGAGGTGGGTTTCATCTTGCTGGTAATTGCGATAGACTTCTTCACTTTGGAAAGCCATGCTGAGAATAAGTTCATAATCCGAAAGCGCTCGGGCGTCCCCTAGTTCTTCAAACTGACCGATTTGGTAATTCATGACCCCTTCCAGGCTCCCCAATTTCTCCAGTTCTGTCATCAGGGCCTTTTTTTGCTCAGTCTTCAGATCATCCTTGATGTTTAGCATGACCAAATGAACCAACCCGGAGGAAGCCTGGGCCTCAGCCGCTTGGATAGCCTTTAATTTGGCCTGAGATTCCGCCAGCATAGCAGCGGCCTCTTGTTTCATTAGTTCAATTTCCGCCCTTTCTCGGGAATGACAACTGACGATGAGAAGGAGGAGTAAAATCAAGATAGAATTCTTCATACTTCCCTGATGGATTTAGTCTAGTAAAAAGTAATAATAGCCCAGGCAGCTTAATCAAGCAAATCAGAAAGGCAGGAATAAAAGAATCCCAGAAGAAAAGACTTCTTCCGGGATAGATTTTCTTGTTTCACGTGTGCTAAGCCAGTTGGTTGATGGCTTCTACTTTTTTGATCTCCGGGGCTACTCGAAAAACCACCTTTTCGATGCCAGCAGTCATGGTCATCGAACTCATACTACAGGCTTCACAGTTCCCCAGCAACTCTAATTGCAAGGTGCCATCCTCCTGGATTTTGTGGATTTTCACATCTCCTCCGTCGGACTTCAAATAACCACGCACGGTATCCAAAGCCGCTTCAATCCGGTTATGTAATTCGTCTGAAATCACCATAGGTTAAAATAACGCAAATCCCGACATATAATCAAACCTTTATCCTTGGTACCCGCAGGGCTAAGGAGTCTGTATCTCAACCTTTTGGGTGGGCGGGTTCTGGGCATTCCTGATCGCAATATTCTGGGCAAGTTTCTCTGAAAGCTGATTAAAGGCAGCTGCGAGCACCCCATCCTGATATACGGCTACTGGCTTACCCTGATCGCTGTTCTCGCTGATCGCTTGCCTCAAGGGAATTTCTCCCAAAAGGGGCGCTTCTAAAGCCTCAGACAGCATTTTCCCCCCTTCCTTCCCGAATAGATGATACTTTTTTTCCGGCGCATCATCCGGCACAAAATAGGCCATGTTCTCAATCACCCCCAGGATGGGGACATTGATCTGAGGGCTCCGGAACATTTCTGCTCCTTTACGCGCATCCGCTACCGCTACTTTTTGTGGCGTGGTGATCACCACCGCTCCGGTAACGGGCAAGGCCTGGACCAGGGTCAGGTGAATATCTCCGGTTCCCGGCGGTAGGTCGACCAGCAGGTAATCTATTTCGCCCCAATTCGTATCAAAGATCAATTGCCGAAGTGCCTTAGAGGCCATCGGACCTCGCCAGACCATGGCCTGGTCTGCCCGAATCAAGACCCCGATGGACATCAGTTTTACGCCATGGGCTTCAAAAGGCACCAGCATATCTTTGCCATTGATATTTTCCAGTACAGGCCTTTCGTTCTCAAATCCGAACAGAATCGGTACACTCGGTCCATAGATGTCTGCATCCACCAGGCCTACTTTGGCGCCAGTATTGGCGAGCGCTACGGCCAGGTTTGCAGCTACGGTAGACTTCCCTACTCCACCCTTTCCGGAGGAAATGGCAATGATATTCTTAACGGAAGGTAGGACTTGATTTTGGCTGGAACGGCTCACTTCAGCCGTCATGTGGGCGTGTACCTCAGCCTCCTGGTCCACCATAAGCTTGATCGCATTGATACAGGCGTTTTGTATGGCATCCTTCATGGGGCAGGCAGGCGTTGTCAGCACCACCGAAAAACTCACCTTTTTCCCCTCAATCTTGATATCCCGAATCATATTCAGGGTTACCAAGTCCTTCTTCAAATCCGGATCATCCACATGACTCAGGGCCTTCAACACGGCTTCCTTGGTGATGCCGCCGGATTTATTTCCAAATAATTTCATAGGCTTACATTCATACCCACGTAAAGTTAATAGTTTAACTGATAATGTATATAGAAGGTTTTTATGGTAAACGCATCCCAAAAAACAGTTAGGTCTGCTTGAATTTTTCCTGTTTTGTGATATATTTCAAGTAGAATTTTCTCCAAAATGCATACAGGTGCTGTTAAGTTGACCTGATTCCCATACTTAATTTTACCCGAAACTCCCTGACCAGCCAACCTTTACGCTGGCCAGGAATACTTCGTACCCCTTGCCCATCTGGGAAGGGAAACCTCTATCTGTATGTTAGCAACCATGATTACAAAACCGCTTCAAACTCGCCTGGGATGGATGAGTTTGCTCTGTCTTTTACTTTTTTTCTCCTCGTGTAGGCTTTGGGATGGGTTAAGCTCTCCTTCCCGCTCAGCCAAAAATGTGTTGTGCAAAAATCTTGAACTGACGGCCTCCTATAAGGATCAGTATAGCATGGAAGGAATCCCTCCTTTTAATGGCATAGAACATTGGCTTGATCGTGATACCCTGGTCAATATCCTGATGATCCCGGGTATGCGCCACAAAGAATGGCACAATTACAATACCCTAATTATCAGCATGGTAGACAGCATCAATCAAGGCAGGGCCTCGAAAATGAACCCCATCAGCTTCAGCATTGATACAGTCAGAACCCGTCTTGCAGCCGGCCAACCTCCTTTGGCCCGCAAGATGATCGGACACGGGCAAATCATCACGTTTCATTTCGCCTCTGAAGCGATCCCTTCGAAAAACATTCCCAGACAAGATCTCTGTTTTTTCATCGCGAATTGGACCCCGATCACCTCACCGGCGAAAGCATCTTTGATTAGACTTGATCAGCAGCTTAACCATCCTGAAGCAGGGCATGCTAAGCATCAAAAGGGGGAGCAGGAGGTTGAGCGGACTCACCTATCGGATATCATTAAAAACCAGTATTTCATTGATATCCTCGGCGATTTGGCACTCTATCGTCAAAATAATTATCGTCAGGCCATCCATGGCCTGGTGGAAGAGGTGTTTAGACGAATAGATAAAAATGGCCACACCGAGCAACCCTTAATTTGCATTACAGGCAGTATGGGCAGTGAAATTGCCATGAACGTCTTCCTGGACCGCATGAGTCTTCTGGACCGAAAAATCGCTAGCCTGGAAGCAGGAAGACAAGAACTAGGGCAAAACCTTAGCCGAATTGAGGCGGGTCAACCCAGGGAAGCTAATCAACTGATAGATGAATACATTCAAAGCCTAAGCCTGGAATCTAAAAAAATCCTTCAGCAGCAACAGCACCTCCAGGTTTCCCAGCAAGCCGTGGCTAACAAATACGTCGTGGAGACCTTAGAAAAATTCAAGCAGCGGGCGAGCAGTCAAAAAGAAAACACTTTGATAAAAAAAGAAATTGATGATTTCATTAAGGAAGAAGAGGAGAGAGCTTCCCACGAAGTCGATTTCCTCACGAATCAAATCCGCAGCTTGAAATCTATCTTCATGCTGAATAACCAGCTCATCTTCACCGGCATACTGGACTATAATGTAGATAGTTTGAACCTCGTTACGGTGGAGAAAATGATCGAAAGCAAATTAAGGCGGATTATCAATCTTCAGAAAAAGTATGGAGAAATTCAGATGCTTAAGAACCGCTCCTTTAGCGAGGAAGACGAATTACAAATTGTTTCCTTTTATGATGTCAATGATGTTTTAGGCTTTCGGCTCCCTCAGAATAATCTGATGCTTGACATTCCCATTTCTCACTCGATCAAATGGACCATGAATGCTCAACGACTCAAAGATAATTTTCTCTATCGTTATCCCCTCAAAGGACTCCGCTACAGCATGGCTAGCAACATAAGGGATAAACGCCAAATTAATGCCATGACAAATTTGGAGCAGCCCAGTGAAGGAGCGAAAAATAATCCTTTCGTAGGGAGCTATATGGTGAAAGGCTGGGCGGGTCCCGGATCTAAAACTTCATTAAAACCCCCTGGACCTTCGGATCACGAGCCCAATAAGCAGGAGACCAATCGCAATACTAGCTCTGAATTACTGAGGCTCGCCAGGGCTGCTCACAAAATAACCAAGCATGTTCGTCCCAAAGAGTTACCGCACGCTTTCGCCCCGGATACGACCGTTCTGGGCCTGGAAGCGACTTTTGATCAACATGATACCATCCATGTTCTCACAGTTCACGGCATGGGAAGTAAAGAGGTCGATCACTTCGATCAGATGGCCCATTTAATGGCCGAACAGATGGGATTCGTCAATATACCTGCGCTGGAATCTGTTAGCTATTTGCCTTTGGGCAGATTTCGATACATGAGAGGATCAGCCAATGAAAGGGAAGGTACTCCTCCGAGCTCTGAGACGATTTATGCAAGCATTCGGGAATTATGGTTTGAAAACAGCGCAAACAAAAAGTTACACTTTTCCATCGTGCATTGGTCCCCCATCGCCATTGAGGTAAAACGAGAATTGGCCAAACTCAATCGGGAAGCCGCTCGGGATAGCAGGATCCCTTATAAAGACAAGTCTCTGATTCACAAGCAGCTTAAAAATCTCATTGTGATTGATGGACTGGTAGATGTTAACCTGGCCTTTGGACAAGGCAACTTTCTGGGAAGAATGAGTGAGGCTGTAGAAGCAGGAGTAAAAAAGATTATCCATCACAACCCAGGGACCGGCAAGAACATCTACCTGATCACGGGTAGTTTAGGGAGCAGAATCCTCTTTGAGCACCTTGCTCAAACGCTGAATAAAGTCCCTGATCGGCCGAGAGACCCTCATGAGACCTCAGACAGTGTACTGGATAGCCGGGCCAGGCTGACTCAAGTCCTATTGAGGAAAACCGAAAAGTGGTATATGCTCAATAACCAATTGAGCTTAATCTCGCTTAAGGATTCCATTGCCAAGGGCCAAACTGAGCTGAAAGCACACCTCTGGCAGAAAATGAACAGCGCACGCCAACAAAAAATGCTCGAAGGCATCAGTTTTGATCTCATTGCTTTCCATGATCCGAATGATATCCTCACTTTTCAAATTCCCCAACCTGACTCAGCTTTAGGGAAACATATTCGCCTAACCAATGTGGTCATGAGGACTGCGGAAGGGTTCGAGGTAGACATGAGGAAAATGTATAAATTTCTTAAGCGAGTGGATAAAAAAGTCTATCGCTCTATCAAAATAGATTTACACAAGGACCAGAATAACTGGGATAATACACCTTGGCATAACTTCTGGGCCTGGGTAGCCGTGGTCCCCTTCAATGCCCAACGGAAAGCCATTGTGCCGGAAAGAGTGAGTAATAAGGCTGTAAATAAGGAGCGAAAACTCCTAAAAAAGATGATTGATGTCTTAGAAAAGCAATTAGCAGACCCGCTAGACACTGCGGAAATTGCAGCCATCCATCAAGCGGTCCGTAGCCTATCCATTCGAAAAGCCGAACTAGACAAAGAGCGGAAGAAAAACCGCTCCTTTCATAAATATCCGATTTTCACCCCGGCATTCATTTCGGTAGATCAAGATTTCCCTAAACGGAAGAAAAAGAAACCTAAGCGTAAAATGACTCAAAAATTTGTTTTGCGATTAGACCTGGCCCACGATGCGGTAAAATATAACCCCAGGATTCTGGATATGATTTGCTTGGGAACGCCTTTATATCAGGAAAAAGGAGAGGTAACGACTCTCCCCGCAAGCAACCGGTAATTGCAGGAGGCCCCTAAGCCGTATCATTCCTTACCTCCTTCAAAAAGCCCATCACATCGGTCCCGCCTGTCCCCAGAGCAGTTTCACCGCTTTGACGGGCGGGACCCATAATAAAGGTGGATACCACCTTGAGGTGAGCCGTGCGGAAATCCAGTAAAGCATTGCGCGCCTGCTTCCATGGCTCCTTTAGGCCAGTTCGCTGCCAGAACCGGGCATAATCCGGCCCGCTTTCCAGCCAGGCTAAAAATGCCTGATGCGGCGCGGGCATATAGGTGAGCATTTCGTCCAGATAAGCCGAGGCATGCGGATGGAGATGCTTTACCCCCAGCACCCGGTCAAAAGCCTGGATCAGGCTACTTTGTGCCGCACTGCCGCCGTGATAACTGTGGATAGCAGGGATAACGCCTTCATAGGTTACGTTTTCTATGGAGGCGATATAGGGACGGAGTTGATGGTAAAAAAAATCCGGTTCCAGATGCTCTCCCATGCGCAAGAGCATGGCCGTCATGGCTTGTAATTTCTCCTCGAATAACCCCAACATGTGCTTCAAGTTCTCTGACGAAAGCTTCGGCCCTTCCTCTCGCAATCGGATCATTTCGCCCACGGCGGGTCCTCCTACATATTCCACCATAGAGGTCAGGCAAAAAAACCAGTCATGTTGCCGGTCAGGCACAAATTGGATCAGGCATTGAAGATTTTCCGGTTCCATTTCCCCTTCAGGATCAATTAAGCGCCAGTTTTCCAGCACCATGGAGGCATGAGTAATCACCGGAAGTCGTCCTAACTGCCTGGCCACCTGGGTCCAGGGAATCGCTAGTGGGGCGGGCAGTACCGTAGGCCGAGGTCCTGCTTGATGGAGAAAGGCATGAGACAAAAAAGACAGCAATAACATGCCCCTTTTTTGCTGGGCCGGATTCAGCCCTTCGATCCATTTTTCAGGACCAGCTACCATTTCTTCCCGCCAGCTTCGATCCCCTTCCGCCAAACGAGTCGGAAGAGCGGTCGCCAGCGTTTCCCAATCCCGCCAGGCCTCGGGCATAGGTTCGTCAGCGCCCCGCGAAGGAAGAAAACCAGACACAGGATGCAGGTCAAATCGTTCAATTATGTCTTCGTAAGTCATGAATTTTGCTTAGGAAATGCGTTTCACCCGGCCCTCGCTTAAGCGGTACTGCTGTCCAGACTCCGTGCATGCGGCCCGGCCACCTTCGTCAAAGTATAAGCGATGGCCATACTCACTGACCCAGCCGATTTGCCGGGCTGGATTGCCTACCACCAGGGCGTAGGCCGGCACGCTTCTATTCACCACCGCTCCCGCCCCAATGAAGGCATAGGCTCCGATGTCGTTGCCACAGACGATGGTCGCATTGGCTCCTATGGAGGCTCCTTTTCCTACATGCGTAGGCTCATAGGCGTGTTTCCTTACCACCGCACTGCGGGGATTGCGCACATTGGTAAAAACCATGGAGGGTCCCAGAAAGACTTCGTCCTCGCAAGTGACGCCTTCGTAAATCGAAACATTGTTCTGCACTTTCACCCCCTTACCTAGCTTCACCCGGCTGGCGATAAAGACATTTTGCCCCAGGCTACAGCCTGCTCCGAGCTCACTATCCGGCATCACATGGCAGAAATGCCATATTTTGCACCCCTCTCCGATACGGGCTCCAGGATCAATGATGGCCGTTGGATGACTGAAATAAGCTTGCTCCATGCGGTTTTGATTAGAAAAACAGGGGCAAATTACGATAAAATCAGGGAGGTCAGCGAGCAGACAGACGGTTTGGTCGAAGCGCATTTTTTTTGTCCAGGAAAGAAACGCTAATTAGAAGCAGAAACCATAGACGATATGCGGAATTTAGGATGGACACTGATAATCCTTGCGATCATGACTGGCTGCCAATCCCTCAGTCCCGAGGAAATCATTCAACGGGCCATCAACGCCCACGGAGGCCCCCTTTTTGAACGGTCTAATGTAGAATTTGATTTTAGAGGCAGGCATTACCGGGCCTTACATGCGGAAGGGATTTTTGAATACGAGCGCAGTTTTCAGGATACCGCTGGCTTGTACACCGACATCCTGACCAACGAAAAATACATGCGGACCCTGGACGGAGAGGAGATAGCGGTGCCCGACAGCATGGCCGGTCGCTACGCCAGTTCCGTCAATTCCGTGATTTATTTTGCCTTACTTCCCTTCAAGCTCAATGATCCGGCGGTACGGAAGGCTTACCAGGGAACCAGTGTGATCAAAGGTACTCCTTATCATAAAATCCGCATTAGTTTCAGCGAGATTGGCGGGGGAGAAGATTTTGAGGATGTCTTTTATTACTGGATTCACCCAGAAACCTGGACCATGGATTACCTGGCCTATGAATATCAAACTGACGGCGGGGGCATTCGATTTCGGGAAGCCTATAATGTGAGAACCATCGAAGGACTGAGGTTTGCAGACTTTGTGAACTATAAAGCTGACCAAGGACAGTTTACCCTGGAAAAAGTCGACCGAGCCTTTGATTTAGGGAAATTAGAGGAACTGTCCCGTATTGAGCTGAGTAATATTTCGGTAGTTCTGACAGGAGGATGATTAAAAACATGAATCATCCCGAATGTTGCATACGTCAAGATTTCAGCAAAAGGCTTCTTGATCCCCCAACTCCCCACAAATATGTCACCCCGGAAAGGCTTTGAGCGTTAGCGCAAAGCCTTATCCGGGGTCTCCATGATTACAAAAAAATCGCAGAGACCTCCAAAGATATAGCTGTCGGAGTCCTTGACCCGGACAGCTTACCTCCTTCCAGTCGGTGGAGCTTCAAGGGTGACGAAAATGTATCATGGAGATGCTTTCACCAAAAGGTTTTGGAGAGACTCATCCACTCACAAATATGTCACCCCGGAAAGGCTTTGAGCGTTAGCGAAAAGACTTATCCGGGGTCTCCATGATTACAAAAAAATCGCAGAGACCTCCGACAACATAAATGTCGGAGTCCTTGACCCGGACAGCTCACCTCCCTGCAGTCGGAGGA
>JBCBGC010000147.1:0-20329 GCA_038527215.1 Bacteroidota bacterium | reverse complement strand
GACCGGCCATGGATTTTACCACCTTCGGGGAGGTAGGCTTGAGCTTTTCCTGGGAAATCATCAAGCAGATAAAAGTAGGAGCCAGGGTGAAATACCTGAGTGGAATTCAGCACATTTCCACGGAAGAAAGTAACCTGACTTTCCGCACAGATACTACCATTTACGGTTTATCCTTTACCTCAGACTATCGGATTCGTACCAGTGGCCCAGCGGCCATCGATCCTACCGATATCCAGAATTTTGACCCCGGCAATGTAGCCCCTTCTTCTCTGAGCTTCGGCGGAAATTCCGGCTTTGCTTTTGATCTGGGGCTGGAAGTCCGGCCCATGGAAAACCTGCGGATCGGTGCTTCTATTCAGGATGTAGGGAGCATCAACTGGGACCAAAACGCCCGCAACTTTCACAGCCAGGGCACCTTTGCTTATGGAGCGGTGGACCCTCTGAAAGGTCAGGACAGTCTTGGCGAAGGCGGAATCGTGCAGCGTTTGCTGAATGTGGTACCTGAAGGCTTGCTGGACTCGGTCATCGGAAGTTTGGGATTTGCTGAAGAGCAAAAAAACTTTTCTGCCCCATTGAGAAGAAAATTCAATGTCAGCGCTTTCTGGGAACCTATTCCGGTCATTGGGGTAGGGGCCATGTACCAGAACATGACCATTGGAGACCGCAGCTACCAATTGACCTCTTTATTCGCCAGCGTGAAGGTAGGTCGGGCCCTGACCCTTGGTTTGAGCTATACCGGAGGCATGAAGGCCAACATGGTAGGTTTCCACACCCGCATGAATGCCGGACCTTTACAGGTCTATATCAGTGCAGACAATATCCTGGGGGTCGTGAGTCCCCTCAACGCCAATTCCGGCCATATCCGAATCGGTACCGCGCTGACCTTTGGCAATCCAAAAGGAAAATCCGGGGCTTAAAGTTTTCGGTTGAAAATATCTTGCAGATAATTTCTCAGGAGATCGAAATCGGTCTCCTGGGAAAGCTGCTGACTGAGCGTAGCTGCCCGATCGAAATAGGTCTTGATCAAGGATTGGGTTTTCGCTTCAATGTCCAGAGCTTTGAAAATCTCCAATACTCCTGCCACCTTCGCTTCAGGTTGATCGGAGGTTGTCAGCCATTTATGCAGGGCTTTTTCCTGTTTTTCGTCCGCTAATTCCAGGGCCTTAAGCAGTAGGTAGGTCTTTTTATTTTCTATAATATCTCCGCCGACCTGCTTACCGAAATTTGCAGGGGGGAAAGCATCCATCAGGTCATCCTGTAATTGGAACCCAATGCCGAGGCTTTCGCCAAATTCTTTAAACCGCGCTACCAAATCAGCCGGAGCTCCGGCCGCCAGCGCTCCCAGGCTCATACATCCGCCCAGTAAGGCAGCGGTTTTTTTGCGAATCATCTCCAGATAAGTTGGGATATCCGCTTCCTCTTGATCCGCCAGATCCATGTCTTCCATTTGACCCTCGCAGACCTCCATGGAAACTTGTGCAAACTCCTGGCCCAGAGCGGCCGCTTGCTGAGGAAAGTCTTGCACCACCAGCCCCATCGAGAAAGCGAAAAGCGCGTCTCCTGACAGGATAGCGATATCTTCATTCCAAACCTTGTGAACCGTAGGCTTACCTCTGCGCACCGGAGCACGGTCCATGATGTCGTCGTGCATGAGGGTAAAATTGTGAAATAATTCTACCGCTGAGGCCAGGTTCATGGCTTCCTCAAAGGGACGCTTAGAAACTGCCTGATAGGCCATCATGCACAATAAAGGACGGATGCGCTTGCCTTTCATCTCCAGGATGTAGGCAATGGGTTCGTATAAATGGGCGGGTTTACGACTGGAAAAATCGAAGGAAGAAATATGGGTCTCAAGCGCTGCTTTCAACGACCGGGGGTCATTCATGCCAGGAATTTTGATTTGGGGGCAAAGTAACTAAAAAAAATGGCTGTATTCTAGGGGCAATTATTGCGGACTACCCGGAAGCTGTGGCTATAACTTACCAGGGTATCGCAATGAATGGCGTTTACTTCGATAAAATATTCCGTCTCTCTAAAGCCCGCTCCGTGAATGAACCCGGGTTTATCCCCAAAAGTGGACATGTCGAAGGAGAACGCCAGGCCACTGTTGGGACCGTTTTCCAGAATGCGGATTTGATAATTACTGCCTCCCAGGAAACGAGCATCGAATTCGTATTCGGTACCCAGACAGCCGACCCTTGGCCCCAGGCTTAAAGGGAGCTGGGCCGAGGAGGCTGGGCGTACATCTAATTCCAATTCTACGCTCCGCAGGACTTTTCCGGTGGCCAGGGCCGTACTTCCGCCTCCTGACCGCCGGGCATAGATGTCTACCGAAACCGTTACTTTACCCGGTCCTTCCCAAAATACTTCGGCCAGATTTTGGTCCTCTTGCGGTACTTCTCCCGCGAAATAGCGCCCATTTCTTATGCTGTCTCCCCAGGTGTAGAAATAGACAAAATGCTCTTCATCCAGGCCGGTAACTTTATAGCGTTTTGGGCCGATCACTTCGCATAAGTAGGTTGGCCCTTCGAGCTGAATATTGGGAACTTCTGGTGTGGGCTGGAAAAGATCACAGGAAAGGATACTGCCAAACAAGCCCACATAAAGCAAGCTGCGTAAGGTACGTACAGAGGAAAATATGGCAGACATAGGCAAGTAGTTTGCTGGAACAACATACTAAAAACTCCCTAATTACCAGATTGTTAAAACTTTTCCTACGCGCCCTTTTCATACTATTCTTACTACCTTTTTCGTAAAAAGTATACTGAATAATCATCTATGAAAAAAGGATACCTTAGCCTGTTGTTGCTACTCTCTATGGCAAGCCTGCCCACGGGCTTGCTGGCCCAGAACCTGAAAATTTATTCTCTCACCGGACTGACGGTGGGGAGCCCGCTTGGCGAAATCCCGGAAGGAGCTACCGGTGCGCCGGGCACAGATATTCATTTGGGCTTATCTTTCGTGGGACGTCTGGCAACGATGCCTGCCTGGTCGCTGGGCCTGGACGCCATTTATACCCGTCAGAAATCTACCTATGCCTCTCCCATCACAGGAGAAACGACGGTGAGCACGGAGGTGTTTGGCATAGACCTGAGCTGGCCTTTCCCTGTCAGCTATGAAGGGCAGGCGGAAGGAGCCTATGATAATCGCTACCGGGAGTTTGATTTGTGGATCCGACGGGGCCAAAATCGTTGGCAAGGGGGGATTGGGGTATATTATGCCCAACTTATCAAAGGCCAGAACAAAGGGGCGGTGGATATTCGGGTAGCCAACCTTTTCAATATCGAGAATGAACCCTTTGATGAGAGTGCCTTTGTCAATACCCAGGATTGGGGCTTATTGGCGGGGTTTTCGGTACGGGTTTTCTGGCGCGCCTCCCTATACTTTCGGGCGAAAGTCGGCATGATGCCTGTCATGTCCCAGAATCCCGAAGGCCTGGAAGGAATTTACCGAAATGTATATCTCAGCACGGGGGTGAAATTCCTCTTGTTGGATCTTCCCTAGCGGTTACCAAACTTCACAGATGAGCGCATGTTGGAGATTAGCGGTTTCTCCATTCTGCTCATACAAGACCTTGAACAGCGCTTTTTCCCGCAACCAGGGACAGCGCTCACCCAGTTTTTCTTCTTTTTTTAATTGCGCGAGCCAGCGTTCAAAGGCTGCTTCCAGTTGGTCAGCCTGGCCTTTGACGGCCTGTTTCAACAGGTCGTCCAGATAGGCTGCTTTTACCTTCGGCTGGCGGGTATGCAGCAGCACAGTTTCCGGTTCCCATTGAATCCACCGAACCAGTTGCGGCCAGCGTAAACTCAGGACCAGCCATTTGGCCAGGGCCGGAAGGTTGGCCACGGCGAGGGCTGATTCTTCCTCCTCCCCAGCTCTGCGTAGTTCCTGGTGGACCCGGTGAAAACGCAGCAGATTGGCAAAGCGTTTGATTTCTCGCGGAGAGGCATGCAGGAAAGGCGCAAAATGCTTCACTTGTTCTGCGATGGAGGCCGAGTCTTTGTTTTTTTCGAGGAGTTGGCGGGCTACCGCCGCTTTTAACTTCTGATGGACCAGAGCGGCTTGCTGATCCTGATGCGCGGCTGAGGCAGGCTTTTCTGGCGTGGCCTGAGCTTGTTGAACCAGGGAGGCGGCCTGCTCCCGATAAGCGTCTACGTTGAGTTGTCCCTGGGCCGTGATGGAGGCAGCAGCCTTAGTAACCGTTTCCTCGGAAACTTGTAGCTCGACTTCTTTCAAGGACTCGGGATCGGTGAAGAGATGGGCCAGGAAATTTTTCTTTTGTTCCAGGTCCATGGTCGGCAGATAAAAGGGAAGCTGAATAAATTTGTCCAGAAAATACCGTCCTACACTTTCCGTGAACCGACCCTGCCCTTCTAACTTTTGAAAAGTATCACTATAGGCTTCATCCAGGGAAGCCGCCACCATTTCTGCGTCCATGCCCATGATGAAGAAACACTGGTCATTGAAATCCCCATTCATGAGCAGGTTGATCGCTTCAATGACTTCCACGACTTTTTTCGGAGTGCAGCGGTCCAAATCATCTATGAAAATCAAGGCAGGTTTGTCTGGTTCCAGGATGTCGGCAAAGACTTTTTTAAGGTCTTCATTTACCTGGTGAAAAAGACCTAGCTTTTCTTCATAGTCAGGCTCCTGCATATAGCCTTTTAACTTGTCGCCCAGACCCTTGGCGTAGGTTTGCAGCGTCTGCCATAAACCTGCTAAAGCGGCCAGGCCGGCCAGGAGGCCTGAGATGATGCCTTGTTCTTGAAACTCATCGCTTAGCAGTAGAACCAGGCCCCCTACCGTAAAGAATAGGACGGCCAGGGCAAACGGTAAGCCTCTGAGCAACACCAACCGGTAAATATCTGTCCGAATCTGAGCCAGATCCATGCGCCTCAGCTGGAGTTTGAGCCAAAACTCCGGTTGCCGCTGTAGAGGGATTTGCTGGACCAGTTGGGTAATCATAGCATGGGCCATGCCTGCCCAAATCTGCTCGCTGCTTTGGTACTGCCAGGGATTAAACCAAATCCTGGGATAAACCAGACGATGACCCGGCGCAAAAGACGGATCCCTCAGCCATTTCCGCAGCCTGCCCGCCTCCCGAAACGGTTTCATCAACCGCCCCCAAAAACCTTCCTTCTTTTCTCTGCGCTCACTTTTCTCCTCTCTCAGTTCCGCCCCAGCGGAACGGTCTCGCCTCTCACCTCTCTCAGCCCCGCGGTCTCTCTCCTCCCCAAAATTCTCCCAGATAAAGCGCATGAGGCTGGTTTTCCCCTGGCCCCAGGGGGCCATGATCCCAATGGTCACCGGAGGCTTGGTATCAGGATCCCGGATAATATCTGCCAGGGTATCGGCATAGAGTTTATAGCCTAGTAAGTCTTCGCTGGCGTAAACATCTGCGTGGACTTTGGTTTTGGTTTCCGGTAGATCAGAGGAAATCGAACTGCTGGCTGCATCTGCTTCTTGCAGGGGGGATTCACTATAGCCAGCCAGGTCCAGGATGGCTTCAAATTCATCCTTGCTTAGGCGGACGAAAGTATCCCGGTTGCCATCGGCGGGCTGACTTTGACTGAGGCGCGGATCGTTGATGATGGTGCGATAGGGCACACTTTGGGGAAACTTACTGGTCAGCTTAAAGCGGATAGATTCCCCCAATCCCTCCTGATGGTGCAGGGGTTCTACCACTTCCAGTAAGGCCACGGCTCTCCTTTGAGGACTGGTGGCATAGGCAATAATGGGGTCTCCAATCTGGACTTCATGGAAATGCTCATAGATGCGACGCTTGCGGCCGTTGGCGGAGTGCGTAGTAAAGGCTTCTTCGCTCCCGATGCGCATTTCGGTAATGTTCCAGAATTTTGGTTTGGCGTTGAGCCACCAGAAGCGGGTATGGCTAGCCTCGGGGGAAGCAAGCTCAGGGGCGAGTGCTTCTGATTCTGCTTCAGCTGTCGGTTCAACGGGCAGCTGTTGTTGCACCATGGCAGCCTCATCGGTCGGAGGGATGCCTGGGGTGTCCAAAGGCGTTTGAATGACCTGCTGCTGGGGCGATTCCGGCGGAAGAATACTGGATCGTATCGATGAAGAAACGGCTCCTGGTAAATATTGATGTTCCTGGTACTCGCGGTAAAAATTCTGGACCTGGCTGAATTGCTCCTCCATCGAATGCCGTTCCCGAGAGAATACCAGGTAGGGACTCAAGCCTTTTAGAGAGTAGGCAAAACTCTCTGAGTAATCCCAGTGCAACCAAATCAGGTCAGGATTTTTCCCTATTTCTGCTATCCACTTCCTCAGGGAACCGGGAGATATATTGCGGATTTCTCCTTTTCCTTGGGTCAAGACAAAGCGTTCATCTCCTAATAAATGGAGGAAATCTGGTTTGAAGTTTCTGAGGGCTTTCCCAATGCCCCGTTCACTTTCAAGGGCGACAAAATAGGCTTTTACCGCAGACTCCCCTTTACTTTTGCTTCGAGATAAAAATTGCTCTTTGAGCCTGTCTACGAAAATCCGACCATCTCGGGTAACCTCCTCCAGCGCAGCAGGAGCGAGAAATAAAGCGACCTTGGGAGCAGCATTAGCCATAAGCAGCAGGGGGATGAAAAGGAGGGCCACATATAGATGTGGCCCTCAGGGTGTTCCTTAAAAATTCGGACTAGTTCAGCTTCATATCGGCAATGATGCCGTCGATTTTCTGACCTAAACCTGCATATACTTCGTCAAAGGCGCTTTTGTCAGCCAAAGGTGCCTGGACGGAAAAGTAGAATTTAATTTTTGGTTCGGTACCAGAGGGACGGGCGGATACTTTGGTGCCATCCGCGGTGATGTACTGCAGCACATTGGAGGAAGGGAAATCGAGCGTCCGCTCCTCTCCAGACTGGAGATTTTTAGCGATCAGCGATTTGTAATCTAATACCTCTACGACGGGCGATCCCTGCAGTTCGGCAGGTGGATTGCCCCGGAGGTCAGCCATCATTTGCTGGATTTCCTCAGCTCCCTTCTTGCCTGTCTTTTTGATCGAAATGAGCGACTCGCGGAACATACCAAATTGAACATAGATGTCCATCAGCATATCGAAGAGGCTCATGCCCTGATCTTTGGCGTAGGCTACTAACTCGGCCAGCATGGCGCAGGAGATGATGGCATCTTTGTCCCGCACGAAATCATTTACCAGGTAGCCGTAGCTTTCTTCTCCACCGCCAATGAACTCTCTTTTGCCTTCATTTTCTTTCAGTTTAGCGGCGATCCATTTGAAACCTGTTAGGGTATATTCGGCATCCACCCCGAAGGAAGCGGCCATTTTCGCCAGCAGGTCCGTAGTAACCACCGTCTGGCAGATGTACTGATTGCCGTTGAGTTTGCCTTTGGCTTCCCAGGCTTTCAGGAGGTAGTAAATCATGCAGGTGGCCGCCTGGTTGCCATTGAGCAACTGCCATTCGCCATGATGGTTTTTCACGCCTATGCCTACCCGGTCAGAATCCGGATCCGTGCCCATCACGAGGTCTGCGTCCAGGTCGCGGGCCAGGTTGAGGGCCATGCTCATAGCTTCAGACTCTTCCGGATTCGGATAGATGACCGTGGGGAAGTTGCCGTCAGGCATGGCTTGCTCTTCTACCACATGAACTTCGGTGAAACCGATTTTGTCCAAAATCCGCGGGACCATGGTAATGCCGGTGCCGTGGATAGGGGAGAAGACGATTTTGAGGTCATGTTGGTTGGCGATGGCCTCAGGGGTAACCACATTGGTGGTAATGGCTTCCAGATAAGGCTCGTCAATCAAGGTAGTGATGCGCTCGATACGGCTTTCGTCCGCTTCGAATTTCACCGCCTCGACGCCACTGATCGCCTGTACCTCGGCTACGATGTTTTTGTCATGCGGAGCTACTACCTGCCCTCCGTCGTCCCAGTATGCCTTATACCCATTGTATTCTTTGGGGTTGTGAGAGGCGGTCAGGACCACGCCCCCTTTGCATCCCAACTTGCGGATGGAGTAGCTCAACTCTGGGGTAGGGCGTAACTCTGAAAAGAGGTAGACCTTGATACCATTAGCGGAGAAGACGCTGGCGGTAATTTCTCCGAAATACTGGCTGTTATTCCGGCTGTCATAGGCAATGGCAACACTGATGTCCTGATCGGGAAATGCTTTCAGGAGGTAATTGGCAAAGCCTTGAGTAGCCATGCCAATGGTATATTTATTTACCCGGTTGGAACCTACCCCCATGATGCCGCGCAGGCCTCCTGTCCCGAATTCGAGGTCTTTATAAAAGGCATCTACGATTTCGTCAGGGTTTTCACTTTCCATCATCCGACGGATTTCTGCTTTGGAATCCTCATCGATAGGACTGTTGAGCCAGAGGGTTGCTTTTTTTTGAATGGCGGGATCGATAGCAATCATTAACGCGTATCTTTTGTTAGTAAATGTATGTGGGAGAAATGAATACAAAGACCGGAAGAAAACAGAAAGCGGGTACAACCGCTGAGGGCTTCCCAGGTTCGGAACTGGCGCTCCAAACATCTGGTTGAAATTACGTTGGCTAAGCTACAATATTAAGCGATCTAAATAAATCCTTTCTCGAAAAAAGTAACACTTTCATCTGGGCAAAAGGTATGCCTGAATCCCTGATTTATAGTGGATTTGCAAAAAAAGTAAGCGGATTTCCAGGGCGGATTTTTGAGGAAGGAAATCAGTCGTAATGCTGGTCCGGTTTCCCAGATCTTTTTACCTTGTCCCTATGATGAATCGTACCGCTGCTACCGCACTCCTGGAAAGTTGGATTGAAAGCCCCAGTTTGCGCCGGCATTGCCGAAGCGTAGAACTAGTAATGGAAGCCTATGCCCGAAAGCTCGGGGAGGATACAGACCGCTGGGCGATGACCGGCCTCCTGCATGATGCTGATTACGAAAAACATCCGGACCAGCACCCTGCGGTCATCGTGGATTACCTACGTGAGCAAGGGGAAGAGGAAATGGCCTATGCTATTTCGGCTCATTACACCAAATGGGGGGTGCCTTATGCGCATTTACTGGACAAAGCCTTGTTGGCTTGCGATGAGTTGACCGGCTTTATCATTGCCTGTGCCTGGGTAAGGCCAGACAAAATCATGGGCATGAAACCCAAGTCCGTGCGAAAAAAGCTCAAAGACAAAAACTTTGCTGCGAAAGTAGAAAGAGACGAAATCCAGGCGGGGGTGGAATTACTGAACGTAGATTTAAATGAACATATCGAATTTATTATTGGAGTGCTTCAGGAGCACAAAGAGGAATTAGGGCTTACTGCCTAGTCGCTCAATATCAATTGCTTAGCGATTTTCTACGATTTTCCGGCTTAAAAACCCCTTTTTTCCGGCTTTCTTTCAACCTTAGGTGGAAAGCTGAATCCTTCTAGTGATTACTTACGTATATTGATCGAAGGCGCAACCCAAGCGTCCTGTAGCAACCAGCATCCCGTCCCGATCCTATGATCAGGGACCCATGGCAAAACGAACTGAAAACACAACTATGCGAAATTACATCTATCAATCATGTGGCTGATGCTTCGAGTTAGAAGTCTCTAAGCCATTTTTTTTTATCTGTACTTATCAAGAACCCTGCTGAAGTCCCTGACTTCTGGTGGGAGAGGTATGCGCGTATCAGACCCCGGGCACGCCCGTGCTCCTGACAAGAATACTGGATGATCGTCAGTCCGATCCGGACGGACTGGCACCCTTTTGTTTAAACCTTAGAATACTGATAATCATGAAATTAGCACAGAATAGCCTGTTCCAGGCTAAAGCAATCCGTATGGCCGTATTTTTCCTTCTGGCCGCCCCTCTTTTCGTACAGCAAGCACAAGCTCAGGTAACGATTGACATTATTTCGATCAATCTTGCTACTCCCGTAGATGTTTCTCCCACTACGATCTATGTCGGAGGCACCTTCACCCTGGAAAAGGATGAGGAAGTCAGCATTTCCAGCCTACAAATCCTGGATGAGAATGAGCAGGTCGTAAGCTCCTTTACCAACCCTTCGGGTTCCATCTATGACCCCGGAGTAGGGCGCGGAACCTATACCCTGAGAGTCTTTACCAATGAGGGTACGTTTGATTTCGAAGTGACAGTAGAGTAAAACATTGCACCAGCGTAATGGAGACCATCTGGAAGGCTTCGGCTTTCCGATGGTCTATTTAATGATCAGCCTACGCTGGGCCTCTGTCAACTTTTTCTGGGCTGCTTCTTGAAGCCAGGGGCGTTGCCGGATGGGCACGGATCTATCTGCCAGGTGAGTTTGTACCTTTTCCCAATAGCTGACAGAGCCCGTTGAGTTTAACATTTTCTTGAAATACCGCAGGGCATGGATCGCACCGAGTTGGGCTTTTTCTGTCAATCGATCCCTTCTTTTGAGGTATTGAAGCAAGGCATTGATTTCTAATCGACAATTTTCTAGTTCTTCCTGCTCGTAATAGTGGGTGATCAATAAAAACCGATAATCTACCAGGCTTTCCGGGTCCCAGGTTTTTACCTCCCACTCAATTTTTTTGAGGGCTACATAGTTCCCTTCTCTCGCAAAAATCCGGGCCATGGCGAACCCGTATGCACCCTCTCGGAAGGCTGGGATAATGTGAGATTTATTTGCTTGCATCCAGCGCCGGGTTTGTTCAAGTCCTTCCTTACGGTTCTCAGGGGCAAGCGCATGAAGCTGAATGGAGACGAGGGTGCCAAACATTCGGGGAGAAAGGAAACCTTTGGAATGGAAGATCCGATGCTCGTGGGCGTGCTCCATATACTCCCAAAGCCGCAGAAAGTATTCCCTTTTGTTATCGTGTAGATTTTTTTTGGAAAAATGGTTAATCATCATCAGAAAAAAGTCATGCCTGCGGTCGGGCATAAACTTTTGATGATGGGTGAAAAATTTTTGTCTCAGGTGCTCAATTTCTTTTTCCTCACTGTCCAGGAGCTCGTACAATTCAGCGTAGAGGGTTCCCAGAATCGGCATGTGTTTTCTCAATTCCTCCTTGAGCCAGGGCAAAACCATCCGATTGGATTCCTGGGTATCCTTATCCATGAGCCCGGTGGCGAGGTCATTGCACATAGCCCGAAGTTTTTCCAGCACCCACCAGGTTTCGAAAGCGGCATGCCGATGACCTAGACGACTTTTCTCGGTGGAGCGGGAGTTCATGATCTGATAGTGGACCCATTCGCTCTCCAACTCGTACCGGAAACGAATCTGCTTGGTATCCTCTTGTTCTTCTTTTTCAAGCCGCTTAAGAAACTTTTTGGCCATGGTAGGGAAAATAAGCGGCATGTTTCGTTCATTGAGGGCTTTGAGGAAGTATAAATCCCGTTGCCGCTCATCTTTTTTGAAGGCCTCCAGAGAGAGGTACAACTCCACTGAACGTAGCAACTGCTCTCTGAGTCGGTTGAGTTTGCCATAATCCCGGGCTTCATCTGGAAAAAGGATGTGCCACATTTCTTCCCGGGGGACTTTATCCCATATCAACTGAAGGAGGATTTGCTCCCGAGGCTGTTTCCCTCCCATTTCCATTTCCAGCCACTTTCGTAGATGCAGCCTGGAGGGCGCATCAAGAGCCTGCAAAATGTAATCGAGGCGCGGAGTTTTCATTTAGACTATTAGAGGTAAATTATTCGTATTTCGAATATTTTAGCTCAATTTATAAAAAATCATTTAGATAATTATGGATTTTGTACATGGAAAAAATCCCAACTTCTTTCCACCTTTATATCGCAATCATATAAGCACAATAAAATTTTAGCATTCTTGGTTTAGAGGCCTCTACGATCGGAGAGGTCTCTATTTAATGCCTAGCGGTGCCACAGCTTCCACAGTTCCCTACACGATCAACCATGCCTTTGGCTTAGCACCCTGTTTTTCAACGCTTAGACAGCTTGAGAAAAGAAGGGGCTACGGCCATATTCACATCCCTGGCATGGGCCTTTCTTTAGGTTGGTTTTGACTCAATCCCGTTCTCAAGCCTCTTTATATTGGCCTGAGGGACTATTTTGTGATACTTCCCGCGCTCATTTCTTCTTGCTAAGACCGTATGCCGATGGCCTGAGCAAGCTAAAGCATCATGATTTTGGCAACTTTCCCCTATTTGGCTGAAAAGTCTGGAGGCGGAAAGGAGAAAAATCTTTGAAAATATGTGACCCGGAGGTATTTCACCTATCTAAACCATTGTAAATAAAAATTCCCTTTCTGTAAAGTTCGAAAACAGAGGCATTTACCATGGAAATAGGGGAAAAATTTACTAATTAGGCTGTACAAATATTATATCTAAGCGATAAGGACCATGTTTGAAATTTATCAAAGCGAGAAAAACGAAAAGTACTACTTCCGTTTGAAAGCCAAGAATGGCCAGGTGATCATGACCAGCCAGGGCTATGCCGCAAAAAGTGGCGCCAAAAACGGTGTTGAATCAGTAAAGAAGAATGCTTCCGACGCAGATAGCTTCGAGCGCAAAGTAGCTAGCAATGGCAAGCATCACTTCAATCTCTTAGCCGCTAACAAGCAGATCATTGGCAGCAGCCAGATGTATGCTTCTAAAGACGGAATGGAAAATGGTATTAAGTCAGTGATGACTAATGCTGGTTCCGCTGAGGTAAAAGACTTGAGCTAGTCAACTACTACCCTCAAAGAATTTTCCCGGGCAGCAGCCCGGGATTTTTTTTTGAAAAAAATTAAGGGTGCATAGGGGGGAGGTAATTCTGGCTTGTCAATGGGGTAAATAATCACAACAAGCAATCATATCTATCATGAAGTCTTTGATCTCTTTTACCCTAGTCCTTTGTCTTGCCTCCGCCACATTTTTTCAGGCTTGCGTCGAGGCAGAGCCTTCTGATCTGGTAGATCAGGACCGGATTTTTACCGATTACGAGCTCTTTTACAACGAAAACACAGATGTTACCCGAGCGACTGCTATTTTTCGATTTGGCAGTGGGGTAACGGGTACCCCCCTGGAACTAGCTGGCAGCAGTGAAGTTTCTTTCGAAGGAGAGATGATGGTGAAAAAAGTTGAACCCATCACCAATATTACTTACTACGTAGTAGAGATGGCTGGAAAAACCTCTACGGGTACCTTCCGCTGGGAAGACACGGAAGGAACTGTCTACGAAAACGCCATTACCCTGGTGGAGATAGGCTATCCGGCTGACTTACCTGCTACCTTGAGCCGCACCGAAAGCTTTACCCTGACCTGGGATGGAACGGCTTTAGGCGCTGACGAATCTGTGGCCGTAACCGTAGATGGCCCCAATGCTTTTAATGAAAAAGTGTTTACCCAGAGTGCTCAAGGAAGTACCAGCATCATTCTTACCAAAGATAAACTGGATGATATTGACCCGGGAGAAGGCAAGTTGTTCATGGATCGGAATTTCAGTCCCGAGATCATGCAAGCCCCTGGTGCCGGAGGTAGAATTACCGCCAAGTATCGGCCCGTGAATCCTAGTATCACCATCGAATAAATTGTCAGTGCAAATGCGTAGAGCGGTGGCCTCACAGGTCGCCGCTTTTTTTTTGGCCTGGCTTTTTTTTTGAACAGGATGAATTGATCTGGCGAATCCTTGTTAAGACAATCAAAAGATAAACTGGAAGATAAAAATTTCAAGTCTCGAAATAGGCCTGATTCGCCGTAAATTTGTTGGCAGAAAACCGAATGTTCCACCAAAAAATTAGACAAAATCGGTCATTTGTTAAGAGGCAATTTGCGAACTGCGAATCTAGTCTGATTGCCACCAATTGCGGATTTGGTCTAGACTTTTTACGAAAAAATGCCTGCTTGTCATGCATCCTGAGGTAAGATCAAGGGCCAATCTAACATCATCATTTTAAAGCTAGTCCTATACTTGTGCCGCTTAGGTCTCAGATTTGACCGTTCGGCCCTCGAAAAATCCGAATATTGGATGAAAATCTTACCTTGCTTCTACTTGTAAGACTGCTTGTAATCCAACTTTCCCTTTCCAAACACCAGTCAAAAACTTAGCCCTCGGTTTGCACCGATGGTCAACTCATGTTAACCCAAATGGTCAACCAGACCTTTTTTAGGGATGGGTTTTTATTGTTTAAACTGGAATGAAAAGCTGATGGAAAAAACGTCTTAATACATAAGGTAGAAGGTCTTACCTCCCACTTTCGCATTCAAGAATCAACTATTGATTCGCCGCTGAGAAGTCCTGCCTACCGTATTTACCATTTCCCTAAGCAAAGTTTAAATGACCCGATAGCCGCTTCGTTCTGGCTGTTTCCCCATTGCTGTTCTTCGGAACGGCTGGCATGTGTACCACAGACTTTATCACAGGACTAGATCGACAAAAATTTACGCTCAATCACATGAAATCTTCCTCCATTGAGAAACAAGAAACAGCCCTGCCTTTCCCTCTCCGCCGCTGGTGGGTGGGTTTAGGAATTCTGTTCCTGGCCTTTGTTCCGATGGCTATTCAACAGCATGGAATCAGCAATCCCACGGCTCGAGGTGCTTTTTTCGACGGAGCATTTCCAGAAACTACACCGGGTGGGGTTACCAATTGGGACGTGGTGCCAGCTTTCCCCAATTTGAATTTTGATAATCCATTGGGCCTATTTCCAGAGCCGGGTTCTAATCGCTTACACGTAATAGAGCAGGCTGGGAAAATCTATTTTTTCAACAATGATTCTCTCACCAGTACCAAAACGCAGTTCCTCGATCTCAGCAGCACCACTGCAGTGGTCTGGGATGGAGGCATGCTCGGCCTGGCTTTTCACCCGAAGTTCGATCAGGACAGCAACTATGCCTATGTGTACTATTGTGCCCGGGAGGAAAATGCTTCTTATCCCACCTACTACGTAGGCCCGGGCTATCCCGGTACCTTCTTCAATGTTTGGGGGCGGCTTTCCCGCTTTACGGTGGATCCCGTAACCCACGTTGCCGATCCCAACTCGGAAATGATCATGATCAATAAGCGGCTATATAATGGCTCCCACCGGGGAGGCAGCCTGGCTTTTGGTAATGATGGTTTTCTGTATGTAACCGTGGGAGAAGAATTTCGCTATCAGACCGCGCAGGTCATTGATACCCTCTTAGAGGGGGGCGTTTTATGTCTGGATGTAGACAGGAACCCCTTAACCAGCCATGCGCCGCTGCAAACCTTGCCCCTCGGCAATGCTGACGAAATATCTGGGGTAGGTTACTGGATTCCGGATAGTAATCCCTTCAACGATCCTACCGGCAATACCTTTGAAGAATATTGGACCATAGGGCATCGTCAGCCGCACCGCTTAAGCTATGATGCGGTAGAAGACCGCTTTTGGGTAGGAGAAGTGGGAGGAAATACCCGTGAAGAAATTAATGTACTGGAAAGTGGAGGCAATTACGGATGGCCCTTTCGTGAGGGCACGGTCATTGGTCCCAACACGGCCCCTACCAATCCGCTGGGAACCGTCAAGGAGCCCGCTTTGGACTTTTTGCGGTCAGAAGCTAGTGCCATTATAGGCGGTTACGTTTACCGAGGCTCCAAATTTCCTTCCCTCTATGGCAGGTATATATGTGGAGACTACAGTACCAACAACCTCTTTGCCCTGGATTATGACGACTATACCGAGCAGGCTACTAAAGAATTGATCGGAACCTTTAATCCAGCACAGTTAACCTCCTTTGGGGTTGATCAGGCCAATGAACTGTATATGTGTCCCCTGGGGATCAATACCCAGATTTATAAACTGGCTCCAGCCGCGGCAGCCGCCAACGCGCCAGACAAGCTTTCGGATATCGGGATTTTTACGAATCTGACTGATATGACGCCTGCCTCTGGGGTGATTCCTTACGATCTCAATGCTCCCTTCTGGTCAGATGCTGCCGCTAAATTCCGGTGGTTGATGGTACCAAACGACGGTACGCATAGCGATTCTGCCGAATGGATTCAGTACACTGAAAAGGGAGATTGGAAATTTCCCGTCGGTTCGGTGCTGATCAAGCACTTTGAGATGAACATGGATGAAACCGATCCTAACAACATGCGCAAGCTGGAAACCCGTTTCATGGTGCACGGCACCGATGGAAAGTATTACGGCCTGACCTACCGATGGGATGACCTCCAGCAGGATGCCTTCCTGCAGACGGTGGCGGTGGATGACACCTTTACGGTGGCTACCGCCAGCTTCCCAAGGGAGGAGGTCTGGCATTATCCTAGCCGGGCAGAGTGTCTGGTATGCCACAACAATGCGGTAGGGGGTGTACTGGGACCACGGGCTCGCCAGCTCAATGGAGACAAACTCTATCCTTCCAGTGGCGTAACCGCGAACCAGCTGACCACCATGGAATTCCTCAATATGTTTACGCCGGATGCGGATACCAGTGCCAGTGGATTGGCCACGATGCTGACTTCAAAAGGCAAATACGACAACTCGGCTAGCCTGGAAGAGCGGGCTCGCTCTTACCTGGATGCCAACTGTAGTTCCTGCCACCGGCCCGGAACGGGTAACCGTGGTTTGTTTGATGCCCGCTTAAATGTACCGCTGGTCGGCCAAGGGCTGATTTATGGGGAACTCAATGAAGATTTGGGCCTGACCTCCGGAGCCCGTCTGATCGTACCCGGTGATTTACAATATTCCGTCCTTTATCAGCGCCTCAAAGATGTGCACGAAGGCATTCAAATGCCTCCTTTGGCGAAGAACGTAGTAGATACCGCCGGGGTGAACCTGATCAAAAATTGGATCCTCAATATGCCCAAGGACTTTCCGGTACAAGGAACAGGCTTACAGGGCGATTATTACTGGGGATATAACCACAATATTCTGGAGGCGAACCGGGTTGATGGCGAAATCGACTTCAACTGGGGCACCGGAGAACCCTTCCCTGCGCTGGCCGGAGGCATTTATTCCATCAAATGGTATGGGGAGTTGTTGCCACTTTTTTCCGAAACCTATACGTTCACTGCCGTTACGGATGATGGGGTGCGGCTGATTATAGACGGAGATACAGTCATCAATAAATGGTTTGGACAAGGAGTCAACCAGGTCTGGTCCGCAGACGTCATCCTCACCGCCGGACAAAAAGTAGATATCCAGATGGATTACTACCAGGGAGGTGGCGTGGCCATTGCTGGTCTCTACTGGGAAAGCCCTTCTCAGGAATATGAAATCATTCCCAGCCGGGTCCTTTATCCTCCTTCCACCAAGACCTACTATCAGACCATCGATTTTGATGACGCGCCAAATGGTTACGTCAACGGCAGTACCATTACCCTTAATGCTACCGCTTCTTCTACCTTACCGATTACCTATGAGGTCGTAGAAGGGCCTGCAACAGTTTCTGGTAACATCCTGACCCCAGGCGCTACGCCGGGCCAGGTAGTGGTGCGGGCCAAGCAGGATGGAGATGGAACCTTTGAGGCGGCCGCTCCGAAAGAGCAAAGGCTATATATCATGCCTGCAGGGGTAGGCGGAGGTACCGGTTTGACGGGTACCTATTATGACAATGCGGACCTTACCGGCTCATCCATTCAGCGGAACGAAGCCATCATAGACTTCTACTGGGGCAGCGGTTCTCCGCACAGCAGTTTGCAGTCCAATACCTTCTCTGCGGAATGGAAGGGAGAGATTCAGGCGCCTTTTGATGGTACCTACACCTTCTCTACCAGCTCAGATGATGGGGTGCGACTTTGGATCAACAATACCCTCATCATTGATGAGTGGGGAGCCAATGGATCCAACACTTACTCCGGCAATATCGCCATGACGGCAGGGACCAAAGTGCCTATCAAGCTCGAGTATTTTGACGAAAATGCTTTTGCCTTCGCCAAACTTAGCTGGACCAGTGGAGATGTGAGCCCCGAGGTAGTGCCGTCAGAATTCTTGTTCCCGGATGCCATTATCTTCCCCATTGAGCTTCTTTCATTTGAAGCAGAAGAGGAAGGCACTCAAGTGGTACTGGATTGGGTAACGGCCAAAGAGCAAAACAACGACCGCTTTGAAATCGAACGTTCTGCCAACGGAACGGATTTCAACTCTATCCTGGAAGTCGCATCCGTAGGAGATACGGAAAAAGAACAGGCTTACCGGGCCTTTGATGAGGAACCGCTACAAGGCAAGTCCTTCTACCGCCTCAAGCAGGTAGATAAGGATGGAACCTTTTCGCACTCACATATCGTGGAAGTATATTTTGGACAGGATTGGGCTCAGACCTTCCCCAACCCGCTGTCCGAAGATCGCCAGCTGCAGGTGCAGTTTTTCCAGAAGCGAAACAAAGAACTGCGAACTACCGTGGAAATCTTCAACATGAAAGGAGAGGTGATGCACCAGCAAACGCTGCAGGTAAGCCCAGGACAGGACCTGTATCAGGTCAATCTGCAAGGACTGGCTCGTGGTATGTATATCCTTCGCCTGCGAGATAAAGATCAACAATTAACACAAAAGCTGGTCATCCCTTAGAGGATCAGCGCATTGTGTACCAAATTTTTTGCGTAAATTTTTTAGTCGGACCCCGGTTTCTTTGAAGCCGGGGTTTTTCTTTTGGCAAGGTCTCGATTTGTACTTATATTGAGAATGTATGGTAGCTAGGAATATCCTGAATTCCATACTAACCTAATGCAACTCCCATATTTTTGGTTTTCTTTTTTATCTGATGTTGTCATCAGCTGTGGTCTTTATGATGGACCATGCTGACTGACAAGGTCTTCACTTGCTAATATTGCCATGATTAAGACATGTACGACCCTCGCCGTCCTGGGCCTGATGTGGGCCCAGTTTTCTTGTGTTTCCCCTAAAAAACTGAGTGAATCGCCTCCTGTAAAAACTGCAGAGCAGGGAATCAGTCGAGGCGCTAATGCCAGTCCTGCCATCGTAGATGGACAGGCTACCAGCCTCAACAGCCCAAAAGATGAAACCGCTGGAATAGCGGAAAAGCCCGCTCCCGAAGCCGTGCAAAAAGTAGCGGCTGAAGGCCCCAAGCCTACGCCCGTAGAACCTGAAAAAGAACTTGCCTACAACAGCCCTTTACCGCCAAAGGCGGCCACTGCTATGGCCTTTCCCCGCAAGGAGGATCAACTGGATAGCCTGATTTTCAGGTTGTTTGGAGAAGGGGTTTCGGTCATTCCCGGTAGCATTAAGGCCAATTTACCCCTGGAATCAGGGGCTTTTGCCTATTTCGTGGATACCACCTCCAGTATGGGAATCAGCGAAGGCATCCTCATGACCAATGGTTCGATCCAACATGCGTTGGGGCCGAACTTTTCTAAAAAGAGCTCTCACAAATTGGGTACGCCGGGTGATCCGGATTTGCAGCGCCTGGTCGATAATCGGATGACCTATGATGCCTGCGTGATAGAATTTGAGGTTGTCCCGGCCGGTGATACCCTGGCTTTTAACTTCGTTTTTGGCTCTGAAGAGTACGATGAATGGGTGGGGTCTAAATTCAATGATGTGTTTGCCTTTTTCATCGAAGGTCCTGGGGTAGAAGGGAAAAAGAATATGGCCCTTTTACCAGACCGAAAAACCTTTGTAGCCATCAATACGGTAAATGGTAAAAAACAGGCAGGCGCTAATCAGGGCTTTTTTGTGGGTAACGGCCAGAACCAGAATGCACAAATCGGCTATGATGGCTATACCCGGGTCCTAAAAATCCGTCAGGCTGTCCAGGCGGATTCTACCTACCGACTCAAGTTGGCTATTACGGATGTGTCTGATCCCAGTTATGATTCTGGCTTATTCCTGGAAGGCCGAAGCATTAGCTCTTATTCTGCCGCTTACCAGCTTCGCTATGCTGTCGGGCGTTACGGCCTGAGCAGGCAAGCTCGGGCTCAGTTGGCGAGCATCCTTCAGGAAGTGAAATCTGGGGGCAGCAAAGCCCGCTTAGAGATCGTGGGCCATGCCGATAGTCAGGGAGAGGATTCTGCGAATTTGGCTTTGTCAGAAAAAAGATGTCAGGCTGTGGTCCAGTACTTTCTCAGCCGAGGGGTAAAAGAAGGACAGATCCGCCAGGCAGCCTGGGGAGAAACCCGTCCGATAGGCGATAATGATACCCAGCAAGGAAGAGCGAAAAATCGCAGGGTAGAGATTCTGGTGATGGGGCAAAAACTATCTAAGGATTAGCCCCATGCTTAGCGCAGCAAGCTTACCTGAGCTTGCTGCGTATAGCTCCTTTCTCCGAACAATTCTTTGACCCGAATGCGGACCAGACATAGGTATACCCCTTCGGGCAGGGGCTGGCCCCCCATGGTCCCATCCCAACTAGCGTCGGGATCATCAGCCGTAAACACTTTCCGACCCCAGCGATTGAAGATGTTCACCTCATAGCTGATGATTTTGGCATAGGCTGTGGGAACCGGAGAAAATACTTCATTGCGACCGCCTTTACCCCTAATGGAGACGGTCG
>JBCBGC010000146.1:0-20725 GCA_038527215.1 Bacteroidota bacterium | reverse complement strand
GAAGAGATGATTCCACCAAAGGGTATTGGGGAGACTCAACCACCCACAAATATGTCACCCCGGAAAGGCTTCGAGCGTTAGCGAAAAGGCTTATCCGGGGTCTCCATGATTACATAATGATCGCAGAGACCTCCGACAACATAGATATCGGAGTCCTCGACCCGGATAGCTCACCTCCTTGCAGTCGGAGGAACTTCCGGGGTGACAAGATGATAGAAGAAGAGATGATTCCACCAAAGGGTATTGGGGAGACTCAACCACCCACAAATATGTCACCCCGGAAAGGCTTCGAGCGTTAGCGAAAAGGCTTATCCGGGGTCTCCATGATTACATAATGATCGCAGAGACCTCCGACAACATAGATATCGGAGTCCTCGATCCGGATAGCTCACCTCCTTGCAGTCGGAGGAACTTCCGGGGTGACAAGATGATAGAAGAAGAGATGATTCCACCAAAGGGTATTGGGGAGACTCAACCACCCACAAATATGTCACCCCGGAAAGGCTTTGAGCGGTAGCGAAAAGACTTATCCGGGGTCTCCATGATTACATAATGATCACAGAGACCTCCGACGCCATAGATGTCGGAGTCCTCAATCCGGACAGCTTACTTCCTTAAAATCGGAGGAACTTCCAGGGTAAAGGGACCAGAAAATAAGTAAGCAATCACCTTCAGGAAGAAAATTGGCCCTTTCCTCTCCATCTCAAAAAATGCTTCAAAAAAACATGAGCCATCCCAAAATTCGGGATGACTCATGTATATGTTGAAAAAGGCGTCGCCTTTTACCTTATCGTTTAATGATGGTGAAGCTTCCTTCCACTTCTCCCACCTTGGCTCGTACAAAGTAAGTGCCGCTTACCAGGCTACGAAGATCCAGGGTACTCTGGAGGCTGCGTGGGCTGACTTCCATCAACTTCTGCCCCATCAGGTTATAGACCGACAAGCGATCAATGCGTTCCATTGCTTCTACCTGTAGCGTTTGATCTACCGGGTTGGGATAGTACCGCAGACCCAGCTTCCGAAGATCATCGATGCTATTAGGTTCATCTACAAAAATCACATTGTCCCAATAGTAATCCTTGGTGCCAGCTACGGATCCCGTGGTATTGAAATTGAAGAAAATGGAAAACTTATTATACACCGTAGTGAGGCTCAATGGGAGGGTTCCAGGGGCTTCATTGGAAAAATCAAACTCCAGGGTTTCCCAGGCATTGGCCACAGTGGTGGTGGCTTCCGTTTCCACACTTTTGGTCCCGTCAGCGGCATTTTCCACCTTCACCCGAACCGGAATACCAGCATCAGGCGAGTACACATCAACTTTCATTTTGGTAGCGGTGGCCGTAATGGGAATCGGGCTGGCCAGTCCATCTGCTCCCAGCGTAGTACCTGCCCACAGCTCAGCGGTATTGGTCTTAGTAGACTTAACCACGGTGTTGGAAGCGTTTGCCGGATCGGCGGTGATTTCAGATATGTTGCCGCCGAAATCATCCAGACTGTAATCCACATTGGTGGCTTCAAAGTCTACTGGAAGATCGACTTGTTGTAAACCTGACCCTGCTCCTACGAATTTCACATCATCCCAATAGAAGGTTTGTGCGCCGGTTACGGCTCCTGTAGTGCCAAAGTTGAAATGGATACTCAGGATATCATAGGTATGGGCAAAATTAATGGCCGGGGTGCCCGCGGCGGGATTCGCAAAATCAAAGGTCAGCGTTTCCCACACATTGGCTGCTGTGGTGGTGGCTTCTGTTTCTACCGTCTGCGATCCATCCGCACTGTTTTCAGCTTTCAGACGAATCGGAATACCCGCGGCAGGCGAGTAAATTCTCAATGACATCAGGGTAGCTCCTTGCTGGAAGGGTACAGCATTGACCATCCCGTTTTGTCCTCCCATAGAGGTTCCAGCCCAAAGTTGAGCAGCTGCAGTTTTGGTAGTGATTCCCACCGTATTTGCTCCACCTACTGGATCAGCGCCAATACTGGAGACGTTGCCGCCAAAATCACTCAATACATAGTTGACTACTGCGGTGTCTTCAAAGGTAATAGGCAAGCTCATATCAGGTTGAGGCACAAAGCCTACAAAGATCACATCATCCCAATAATAGACTTTCTCTCCAGCCGTGGCGCCATTTGTCCCGAAGTTGAAGAAGATGGACAAAAGGTCATAGGTGGTGTTGAGATTCAACGGCTGTGTACCCGTTACCTGGCCGGCAAAGTTGAACACCAGGGTTTCCCAACCGTTGCCTACCGTGGTAAACACCTCGGTTTCTACGCTTTTGGTGGGATCCGATTTGTCTTCTGCTTTTAACCGAACTGGAATTCCCGCATCTGGCGAGTAAACCCGAACCGATATCCCTGTTTCACTGGCGCTAAATGGAATAGGCGTAGCCAATCCATTGGGGGTACTCATGGTGGTTCCAGACCAGACCTCTGCACTCACAGGCTTGGTGGTTTTCACCACATTGTTGGTTCCGCCTACCGGATCATTGACAATGGTCGAAACATTGTTTCCGAAATCAGTGAGGCTATAGTCAATCGAAGCATCTTCAAACGTAATCGGCAGATCAATCTGGGTAAGCGAAGGTGCTGCACCAAATTCTACGTCATCCCAATAATAGGTCTTGGCTCCGGCAGTAGCTCCTGCCACCCCATAGTTGAAGTGAATCGATAGCTTATCATAGTTCGTGGCAAAATTCAGGGCAGGAGAAGTCGCCACCGGATTGGCAAAGTCGAACTCCAGAATATTCCATGCATTGGCGGTAGCCACGGGAACATCCACCTCCACAAACTTCGTCGGATCATTGTTATCCTCTGCTTTCAGGCGGATGAAAATCCCTGCATCCGGCGAAAATACCCGAACGGTCATTTTGGTATTTCCTGCCGAGAACGGAATGGGATTGGCCAATCCATTAAAGCCTCCCAGGGTAGTACCCGCCCAGATTTCGCCCGTTACGGGTTTGGTGGACACGGCAACCTGATTGGAACCGTCCAAGGGGTCCAGCCCCAGGGTGGTTGAGTTATTCCCAAAGTCATTGAAGGAATAGTCGACCGTCACATCGTCAAAAGTAACCGGTAGGTCAACCTGTTGAAGCGATCCATCGCCAAATCGTACATTATCCCAGTAGTAAGTCTTCGCTCCTGCAGTGGCCCCGTTGGTGCCATAGTTGAAGTGGATAGAATACTTATCGTAGGTATTGGCGAGGTTGAGCGCTGGCGAAGATGCATTTTGGGCATAGAAGTCGAAGGTCATGGTGGTCCAGGCATTGGCCACCGTCAACTGCTGGTCAACTTCTACATACTTAGTGGGATCTGCACTGTCTTCCACCTTTAGGCGAATCAGGATAGGCGCGTGGGGAGAGTACACCCGTACATTCATCCGACCTTCTGAGGCCGTAAAGGGAATAGGATTCACAAAGCCATTAAAGTCTCCCAGAGAAGTACCAGACCACAGCTCAGCGGTGACAGGCTTGGTCGTAACCGCTACCCCATTAGCTGGATTAGTGGGATCGACTCCGAGGACAGTAGCGTTGTTACCAAAATCGGTAAAGACATAGTCGATGGAATCCGGAGAATCAAAGTCTACCGGCAGGTCAACCTTTTTCTTTTCACCATCTCCAAATCTCACGTCATCCCAATAGTAGGTCTTGGCTCCTGCGGTGGCCCCATTGGTGCCATAATTGAAGTGGATGGAGAACTTATCGTAGTCCGTATTCAGGTCGAAGGCTGGAGAGCCGACAATGCCCTGGGTAAAGTCTACGGTAACAGTTTCCCAGGCATTAGCCACGGTCAACTGCTTGTTTACCTCCACATATTTGTTCGGATCTGCGCTATCCTCAATTTTGAGGCGCAGCAGAATCGGCGCATGCGGAGAATATACCCGGAAGTTCATCAGTTTATTGGTAGCGGTAAATGGGATCGGATTGGCAAATGCATCCGTATCGCCCAAAGAAGTACCCGCCCAGATTTCTGCTGCAGCTGTCTTGGTGGTGATGGCTACCTGGTTGCTGGGGTCCGTTGGGTCGGTGCCCAACACCGTACTATTATTCCCGAAATCAGTGAAGACATAATCAATAGAATCAGGATATTCGAAAGAAACCGGCAGGTCAATCTGCTGTTTGCCAGCATCGCCAAATCGTACTTCATCCCAATAATAAGTCTTCGCTCCAGCGGTGGCCCCATCTACCCCGTAGTTGAAGAAAATGGAAACCTTGTCGTAGCTGTACGCAAAATTGATAGCGGCTGTACCCCCGACCTCATTGTCAAAGTCAAAGGTGAGCGTTTCCCAGGCGTTGGCTGTCGTCAACTGGGTCTGGGTTTCAACCGATCTGGAAGGATCGGTGCTATCTTCAGCCTTCAATCTGACCTGAATATTGGCATGTGGGGAGTAAATCCGCACATTCATTTTGGTATTGCCGGCAGAAAATGGCACTGCGCTGGCAAAGCCATCCGTCGTACCTACGGTCGTACCAGACCAGGTCTGGGCAGTAGTGGGTTTGGTCGTAACCGCCACCTTATTCGTAGGATCGAGGGGATCATTGCCAATCACGGAAGAATTGTTCCCGAAGTCTGTCAGGGTGTAGTCAACTACCCCACTGTTTTCAAAGGTTACCGGCAGATTAATCTGTGCCAAGGCTCCATCACCAAACTTCAGATCATCAAAGTAGAATGTCTGGTTACCAGCTGTGGCCCCATCTACCCCATAGTTAAAGGAGATCGAAACCAAATTGTAATTTACTGCCGGATCGAAGGATGGAGAGCCAACTACCAGGTTGTTAAAATCAAATACCAAAGTGGTCCATGCATTCGCAGTTACAAGAAAGGAGTTGGTTTCGATGTATTTCGTATTATCGTTGCTATCCTCTGCCTTTAAGCGGATGTTGATGTTCGCTAAAGGAGAGTATATACGGGCACTCATGGTTTTAGCCGAAGAAGTGAAAGGCACAGGCGTAGCAAACCCGGTAGGTTTACCCACTGAAGTTCCAGACCAAAGTTGTGCCCCTACAGGCTTATTCACCACTGCCACACGGTTCGTACCCCCAGCAGGATCTAAGCCCACAGAAGAAACATTCCCGCCAAAATCCGTCATGGTATAATCAATGGAATCCGGGAACTCAAAGGTTACCGGCAGGTCGATTTGGGCCTTGGCTCCATCGCCAAATCTCAGGTTATCCCAATAGTACACCCTGGCTCCGCCAGCGGTGGTTCCATCTTGTCCGTAGTTGAAATAGACGGAAATTTTATCATAGGTATTGGCCACGTTCAAAGCCGTCGCGCCTGAGTTATTGAGGAAATCCCAGGTAATGGTTTCCCAGGCATTCGCTACGGTGAGGAAGTGGTCTACTTCAACATTTTTCGTCGGATCATTGCTATCCTCTACCTTTATCCGGATGGTGATATTGGCATGAGGAGAATAGATCTTCATGTTCATTTTGGTGTTCCCTGCTGAGAAGGGAATCGGACTACCTAATCCGCTACCGTTCCCTACGAAGGTACCAGACCAGGTAGGAGCAGTGGATGCCTTGGTAGAAACTGCCACCCGGTTAGTAGGATCAACCGGATCTGCGGAAAGGCTAGAATAGGTATCTCCAAATCCCTGCAAATCATAGTTGATGGCCGTGGGCGTTTCAAAGTTGACAGGCAATGCAATTTGCGTTTTAGCTGCCCCGTCCCCAAAATAGACATCATCCCAATAATAGGTTTTAGCTCCGGCTGTCGCTCCGTCTACCCCATAATTAAAGCTGATAGACAGCAAGTCGTAGTTGGTGCTAAAATCCAGAGAATTCGCTGCATTTACAGGATTTGAGAAATCAAATGTGAGGGTAACCCAGTTATTTCCTGTGGTGAGGAATTGATTGGTTTCTACAAATTTCGTTGGATCACTGCTATCTTCTACCTTCAGACGCACGGTAATATTCGGGTCAGGAGAGAACACTCTGACATGCATCTTGGTCGCTACCGCGGAGAATGGAATGGGGTTGGTAAAACCTGCAGCCCCTCCAATGGAAGTTCCAGACCAGGTGGTCGCAGTGACCGGTTTCGTAGTGACCGCTACGGTGTTGGTGCCACCGGCGGGATCATTGCCCAATACCGAGGAGTTATTCCCGAAATCAGTCAAGGTGTAGGTTACTGCTGGATCATCGAATGTAACAGGTAGATCAATTTGTGCTTGAGAGACACTGATCATAGCTGTACACAGGAATAACCATAGTACAATTTTCTTCATACTTTCTGTAAAGTTTAATCTACGCGTGATCGACAGGTTATTTCCGGAATGAGGTAGGTTTAAATGTTGTTTTAAGTGTTTAAAGTGTTATTGTATCAATGAACTTTGCAAAGATTCGAATTAAACCACCAGGTCATGGCAACTTTCTCCTGAATGGTCTCTTTTACAGCGTAACTTGCACCCGTTCATACCAGCCAAAATAAGGATAGCAACCTGTTTTATTCCGCAGGTTGTTCATGGGTATTTAGGTTGTCTGGCAATCGGGATTAAATCCGCTTTTCACTTAAATATGCAACATTAATCATTCCACTTTTGGTGTTGCCATGATTTTTTTCTCAAAGAACTATATAATTTTTCATATATGTATACCTGGACTGCCCCTCTCACGCGCATTAGGTCAAAAATATCTCACCCATTCCCCAGATACTCAAATGAGTATCTTTGACTTCCATTCATTGGATTCTGGAAATTCCATAGAAAAAACAGGCGATTTTATAGCCTTTTTGACACCCTAAATGCACAAAGTCACCAGGTTTTTTTATCGTCCAGAAGAGATGAGGCTTGGGTCCGCCTTTCCCATGCTTCCAAAAAGGAGAATATCTATCACTTCTATCCATTCTTTCCCCTGCAAGAATTCTCTACGCATTTCTCCTCAGCCCTCCGGCACCCGCATAAAACAGGAGCTACAGCGGCCTGGTTTTCCCTCTTGAGCTATAAATGTGTACTTTAAGGATAAAGCCCCTAGCGATGAACGTATCCAGACTAAGTCTTTTTCTATTCACATGGCTTCCGCTCATGTATGCCTGCGAACCGCAGAAGTTTGACCTTATTATCTTAAATGCCGAAGTGTACTCTGGAGAAGATCAGTTGGCCAAACGCCAGGATGTCGGCATCATTGGAGACAAAATCGCCGCCATAGGCAACTTACAAAAAGCGGAAGCTCCGCAGCGCTTCGATGCCCAAAACCTGGCCCTCTCTCCCGGTTTTATCGATGTGCACGCCCACCTTGACCCTATTTTCCGATACCCTGATGCAGAAAGTCACGTGCGTCAGGGAGTTACTACCGCCCTGGGAGGACCAGACGGAGGCGGCCCCGTGAGAATGGAAGAACATCTGAGCAAGTTAGAAGCTGAAGCCCTGGGCATGAATGTGGGCTTCCTGGTAGGGCATAATTCTATTCGGGAAAAAACCCTGGGGAATGAGAATCGTGCGCCTACGGCGGATGAACTGGACACCATGAAAGTAGATGTAGCAAACGCTATGGAGGCAGGCGCCTTCGGCTTATCTACTGGCTTAAAATACCTACCCGGAGCTTTTTCAGAAGTAGGTGAGGTGATTGCCCTTTCTGCGGTGGCCGCAGAATATGGCGGGATTTATACTTCTCACCTGAGGGAAGAAGGCTTAGGCCTGATTGAAGGGGTGCAGGAGGCGATTGAAATCGCTGAAAAGGCGGACATCCCGGTGGTCCTTACCCACCATAAGGCTATCGGACAGCCCATGTGGGGAGCCAGTAAGCGAACCCTCGCCATGATTGACTCGGCCAGGGCTATCGGCTTAGATATCATGGCCGATCAATATCCCTATATCGCCAGCTACACGGGAATTTCGGTCTTGATTCCGGCCTGGGCCAGAGCTGGCGGGCGGCAGGCTTTTGTTTCCCGAACCCAGGACAGCGCCACCAGAGACAGTATCCATGCGGGCATCGTATTTAATATTCTCAATGACAGAGGGGGCGGCGACCTCAAACGCATCATGCTGGCCAGAGTACGCTGGGACGAAAGCCTGGAAGGGAAAACCCTTTATGACTGGGCCATCCAGAAAGGACTCGAACCCACCCCCGAAAATGGAGCGGATTTGGTGTTAGAAGCCCAGTTAAAGGGGGGGGCAAGCTGCATCTATTTTGCCATGTCGGACGAAGATGTAGATCGGATCATGGCTCATCCCATGACCATGATTGCTTCTGATGGTCGATTGACCCAACCCGGAGAAGGACATCCTCACCCTCGCTGGTATGGCACCTTCCCAAGGGTGCTGGGCTATTATAGTCGGGAAAGAAAAATCATCCCTTTACACACGGCCATTCACAAAATGACGCGTCTCCCGGCCCTTCGCATGGGCCTGGAAAACCGAGGCATCATCCGGAAAGGAGCCTATGCGGATCTGGTCATTTTTGACCCTAAAACCGTGATAGATGAAGCGACCTTCCAGGACCCTCATCAATACCCTACGGGTATTTATCAGGTCTGGGTCAATGGGGTGCACATGGTCAAGGACGGGAAACTGACCCCCCAAAGAGGCGGTCGGGTGCTTTATGGACCAGGGAAGACGCCGCTTCAGGAAGAGTAAGCCGCTTTTTCCGGCTGATAACTCAGCAAATCCCCCGGTTGGCATTGGAGCACTTCGCAAATGGCCGCCAGGGTAGAAAAACGCATGGCTCTCACCTTTCCTTGCTTGAGCAGAGAAAGGTTCTTGAGAGAAATACCTACCTGTTGAGATAATTCCGTCAGGGTCATCTGCCGATCGAGCAGGAGTTGATCCAGGTGTACCAATATGCCCATTTCGCTAGACCGTTAATTCTTCTAAATCCTGGAGCAAGGTTCCTTGCCGAAAAGCCTCCGCCAAAGCCAGCATGACAATGCCCAGAAATAATACCCCACCATCCCAATCAGCAAGAGAGGGAGGCGTGGCGTAGGCCTGGCTGAAGGCGAATTTTTCTCCCAGAAATCGAAAAACCAGCGTATGCATCAGCCAGGGAAGTCCACTCAACAAGATGGCGATTCCTCCTACCCAGCGCAAGCGCCAAACGTTGCGTTCTGGAAAAGGCATCTCTTCCCGAAAGGTCTGCAGGGTACGACTCAGAAAAAACAATATCGCTCCATAGCAGCCTACATACAGCGCAGCGTACAGATACATTAAGGCCTGTAAGCCCTGCCGCCCTTTGCTGGGCAGCACCTCCAACTCGGCTCGCTTCACTTCAATTTTCTGGGCTTCAAAAGCCGGGTCCAGATTCTCGACCGGATAATAATCCTTTAAACCGGAGAGGGTGATGGGTAATTCAAAGGTGGGCACCATCTTATCCGGTAGCATGCCCATGCCTGCTCCTGCGGCCATGCCCCCGAGGTAGAGGACCAACAGCGCCGTCAGGAAAAATCCGACTAAACTCAAGCCATAAGCCAGGTCAATAATCCTGATTTTCATGCCAATGTTTTACGATAAAGGTAAAACATTTTACGAAAAAAGTAAAATAAATCACCCAACCCTATCCTTGCTGCCTGTTAGCCCAGTTGATGTTGGGTAAATCCGCTCATCACTTTATCCATGATGCGAATTTTTCCCCAGCGCGGCGTCATCCGTAAATTATAGACCAGGAACTTGGTGAGGAAGCCGGGCAGTACATTGGTTTTTCGACCCAGGGCTTTAAGAATCGGTATCCCTACTTGTTCAGGCGTCAGGGCCATGGACATCCGCATATCCGCCCTCTCGGCAAACCCACTTTTCACAGGACCAGGAGCAGCACACAATACATCCACGCCTTCTCCTTTTAATTCCAGGGCAATGGCTTCTCCCAGGGTTTGCACATAAGCCTTGGTAGCGGCATAGTTCGCTGCATTGGGAACGCCTTGAAATGCTACCATGGAGCTCATCAGAATGATCCCTCCCTTCTTCTGATCAGCAAAACGGCGGGCAAAATGATGGCTTAGGCGCAATAAAGCACCGCAATTGAGGTTCAACATATTGACCTCCTGCTCAATCTCTGCGTGGATAAATTTCCCTGAAGTTCCAAATCCTGCGTTCAATACCGCCAGACCAATGGGGAGGCTATCTATCTCCTGGATTAGCTGCTGAACCGAAGCCGCATCGGATAAATCCCCGGGAACAGGTACCACCTCAGCCTGATATTGCGCAAATAAATCACTGGCCAGTTCTTCCAGCAGCTTGGTTCGACGCCCGGTAATGATCACTTTGAGGCCTGCCTCAGCCAGACGGCTCGCCAATTCCCGGCCAATGCCTGAAGTAGCACCGGTAACCAGCGCCCATTCTCCGTACTTCTCCTTTAAGCGGTTTTTTTCTTTCTGAGAAAACTGCATAACGAATGCTTTATTAGTTGGATGAAAGCAAACTTATGCAGGCCCACGCCTGGCAAACGATAACATTTGTTAAGACTTTTCCTTCGGGCGCTGGAAGCTACCTACCCAGAGGCTCAGGGATCAGGATTCTCCTGCCTGTCAGGCACTTCCCCAAACCAAACACAAGCGAATTTACCCTCCATGGCGACGCCTATGGCTTGCCAAGGGTGTTTTGCCCACATGCCCTGGTTGATCATCATGGCGTGGTGGCTTTCACTTTCTATCCACCCTTTAAGCGCGTCTCCAGGACTGGCTCCGTAACCATTGTACTGGGCAATTTCGTAGCCTGCTCCAGGGTAGCCGGTCAGCTGCCGGGGTTTCTCCCACATACAAGCCGGATTTTCAGGAGAAAATTGACAATCGGCCCAGCTATGCAAGCTTTCCCCAGAGAATCCCCGCTGGCTTAACTCCTTTACGTGGGCTGCGGCCACCTTGGTCAGGGAAGCAGAATACGGGATGGCAGGAAGGGCCAGAGAAAGACGATAATCATTGATTAGGGAAAACAGGCTTTCAGCCTGCGCGGCCTTCGGTAATCCTGCTTCCTGCCGGGGCGTAAAACCGGCCAGGAGCCACAGGGCAAGCGGCAGACCCAGCCAATTAGCGGATGAGAATTTCATCAATAGAAGGTTTTGGTTGTAGCAGCTCCTCAAAGCTCGTACCTTAAAGGATACATTTTTATCTTCATTCTCCCTTCCTATGCACATCGAACACATGGCAATCTGGGTGGCTGACCTAGAACGAAGCCGCGCCTTTTACGAGACGTATTTTGGGGCTCAATCAGGAGAGAAATACCATAACCCCCGCAAACATTTCACCTCTTATTTCCTCCGCTTCGAAAGTGGCTGCCGCCTGGAATTGATGCACCGACCAGAAATCGAGGATTTGAGAAAAGGACCGGGCGCAGAATTTCTGGGGATTACCCATTTTGCCATCGAAGTAGGTAATCGAAAAAAGGTAGATGAGTTGACGGAAAAATTTCGGGCCGATGGCTATACCGTGGCCGGTGAGGCTCGTCAAACCGGTGATGGATATTATGAAAGCATCATCCTGGATCCTGAAGGCAATCGGGTGGAATTGGTGGCGCATTAAAAGAAAGCCTTCCTCCTAAGCCTAGCCTTTTTCCGAAATTCCAGTAAATTGGAATAGATGGACCCATCCGGCAAAGCGAATCTACCGGTCATTTTCCTCACCTTCGCCAACGACAGGCAGGAAGCAGGCCAATTTCTCAAGGCTCTTGAGCCTGAGCGTACCGCCTTGCATCGCATCCTTAGTACCTATCAGCAAAAAGCCTGGGGCCTCTACCATTCCGCAGGCTCCTCCGATCCGGTAGAGTTAAAAAGAGACCTCAGTCAGCACAGCGGCAGAATTTCCATCTTCCATTTTTCCGGACATGCAGACGGTACCCAGCTTCGATTAGAAGGCAGCGATGGGTCCGAGATTGCCCTCCATCAGCAAAGCCTGCTGGCCTTTCTCAAGGAAGAACCTCAATTAAAGCTGGTATTTCTTAATGCTTGTGCCACGGCAGAACACGTAGAGCAGCTGTTGGCCCTGGGAATCCCTGCTGTGATCGCTACAGAAAGATCCGTTTCCGATGCTGATGCTCAGGCCTTTTCAGAGAGCTTTTATACGGATTTAGTGGCGGGCAAAACGCTAAAAACGGCATTTGAAGCAGCCCGGGCGGTGATCAATCCTCAGGCTTCCGCCTCTCATATACATCGAAGGCTCAAGCCTTCCTCAGATGAGGGGAAGCAGGATTGGGGATTGTTTGTAAGGGAGGAGGCCATGTTGGATTGGAAACTAAGCCGACCGGCCAAGCCTCGCTTAGGCATCTCCAGGGTGGCCATATTTGCCGCGGGACTGATTCTTTTGTTGGGCGGAATAGCCGCCCTGACGGGCATCAACTTACAGGAAATGCTGGGATTTTCATCCAGGACGAGTCAATCCCTTACGGTCAGGGTGCATGGACCTGGGGGGAAAGACGATCGGGTGTTGGCAGGGGAAGGAGAAGTAAGTTTGATTCTCGGCCAAGCCACCAGAGTAGAAATCACTAACCGAAAGGGAGAGGTCCACTTCCAGGAAATCCCCAGGGAATTCTTTACAGGAGAGGAAAAAGCGCGGCTTCACTTCCGTCATGCCCATGAATATCCCGAGCCTTATGCAGCCCGCTTTCCGGATTCTCTCTATTCTTTGGAAGCAGGTCAGGTGATAGACTTAGCGGTGCACATTTCGGGGCTTGGCCAAATTCAGGGTATTGTATACGGCCCGGATAATCTCCCTCTCCAAGGGGTGTTGGTACAAGTTCAAGGCATGGCTGATTCCACCAACCAAATCGGCCATTTTAAATTAGATATCCCAGTAGAAAAGCAAGCCAAATTCCAGATGATCCGGGCGTTCAAGTCAGGCTTCGAGCCTTACGCCCGGGAACATCCAATTCTCCCTCAGGAACTCATCCTAAAACTCCGTCCTGCTCGTTAACTGCAAGGAGAGTCTTTATTTTTTCTGTCTTAACTCTTTCAAATATTTCTCCCAACTCTCGACTTCTCCCTCCTTCTGCTCTTCGCTACGGTTCTGATATGTTGGCACTAAGGAAAGGGCTTTTTCAGCCGTACGGATAGCTTCTGGTATTCTTCCCAAATCAGCTAAGATGTCAACCTTTACCCGATAAGGAAATCCCCCTCCGCCTCGCTCAATCCCCAAATCAGCCAAGCGCAGGGCTTTTTTCATATCTCCCTGCTGAAAAACCAGGTAATCAGCCGCCATGGCATAATCATCAGGCTCGGTTACCAAACCGGTGAGCAATTGTTCGTCGATATATTGCATGACCTTTTGGTCGGTCATGGTTTCGAGCGAAAAAGAGAGCTGTATATCGCACCAGGAGAGATAGATCTCAGCGTTATTGGGAACAAAATCTATGTCAAAGCTCAGGCTTTCGTAAAAGTGAGGCGCTGGCCGCGGGATGACGGAGAACCTTACCACATCTTTAGCAGCCTCGTAATCATAAGCCCCATACAGTTGGGTATCCGCATTGAGGATAACGACCCAATGATCAGGATTGGGAATGGTAAACAGGGAATAGGTACCGGCTTCTACTTTCTGACCTCCCAGGATGATCGGCTGGGAAAAGGACATCTTGGTGCAGTATCCCGCTCCGGTCCGCCATACTTTGTTCCAGGGCACCAGGCCCCCAAATATTTTTCTGCCTCTGGCGGCGGGACGCTCATAGCTAATGCTCACCTCTGTAAAGCCGATGATATGGGTAAGGGTGGTCTTAGGACTCAGAGAGGGCCATTCAAACTGCGCATGAACCGGAACCATCAGCAGCAGGAATGCCCAAAGGATAATCAGTCGTTGATTCATTTCTTTTTCTTTTTATTCCAGAATGAGGTGCTTAGTTAGTGGGATCAGAGAGCTGCAACAAAACCACTTCATAGTAAAGCGTGTCCTCCGGTCCAAAGGCGTCAGGATAAGTAGTCCTTCGAGACAGGGAAGGCGGCACAATCAACTCCTGCCACTCCCCTACCCGCATAGCCTGTACGGCTTGGTCCATCCCATCAATGACCTGATTTCCTCCCAGTAAAAACCGAATCGGGAAATTCATGGACCAGGTGTCCGTTACCATAGTGCCATCCTTTAGGCGGGTGGTTTCATGGATCAGGGCTTCCTGGCCGGCGCTCGCCTGGGGCCCGGTTCCGGCTCTGAGCTGTCGGAATTGCAGACCAGTGGCGGTGCTTTGAAAGGCTGGGGCCGCAGGAGGATCCATTGAAGCAGGCTGCGTGCTTTCCTGACAGGCCACTAGGCCGAGGGTAAAGCATAGGATCAGTCCCCAGGAAAGAATAGAAGGCGAATATTGCTGCATAATCAGGTGGGTTGCTAACTGGCGAGTAGATAGACTTTATGCAGGAAAATCCCAAGTGCCGGGAGAGGAAAAAGTTGCAAAGATTTCTCGTAGGGTCCTCAGCCTCTGGCTTCTGATCCAGGCCAGGAGTTTTACCAGGCTAAAGCTGGCTTTTTCGCCGAGAAGTTGTGAAATCCAATTCAAACCATTTTATTTCCCGCCTGTTAATTGAGACAAAAGATTCATGCGGAACACCATTATCCTTTTATGCTTATCGGGCATCGTTTTTTCATCAGCTCCTCTTCAAGCACAAATTGACGAAGATCAGATGGGGGCCTGGTATATGTACTTCTGGAATACCAACTTCAAAGACAGCGGATGGGGGCTACAAGGCGATGCACAATTTAGAAATTGGAATCTAGGGGGAGACCTGGAACAACTCCTCCTCCGAGGTGGGGTGACCTACCAACCGGCCCACAAACAGGTAAAATTCACCTTGGGGTACGGATTTGTAGCTACCGGAGAGTTTGGTGAAGGGACCGCTACCACCCAGGAAAGCCGGATATATCAGGAAGCGCTCATTCCTCAAAAGATCGGAGACCGCTTTTACCTGACACACCGCTTCCGCTACGAGCAGCGATGGGTGGAAAATCAGGACACCCGTACCCGCTATCGATACAATCTATTTTTGAACGTACCCTTTAACCAAACCGATCTTTCTCCAGGAGCGATTTATTTAGCCTTATATAACGAGCTCTTTATCAATGGTCAAAGAGATATTGGCAATGGGAACACCGTAGAAATATTTGATCGAAACCGTACCTATGGGGCGCTGGGATACAGCATTATCCCCGGCCTGCGTACCCAATTAGGGTTGATGATTCAAGCTACAGATAACTGGGTAAAAAGGCAGGTACAGCTTAGCCTGCACCACACTTTTTAGGCTCGATTCCCTCCACCTGGAACATTTAGAACAGTACCGAGGGTATTCTACTGCTTGGAATAATTATTGCTTGAATTTAGGCGTGCAGCTGTATAGTATTTTCCCAACATGAAAGGTACCCAGATTCTAAAAAACATCTTTCACCAGATTACTTATCTGGGGGTGACGGATGATATGCCTTTCAAAGAAAAACTCAGGACGCAGCTCTGCAACTTATTTATTGTCATAGCGCTGCCGCCTACCCTGATTCAGCTGGCCTATAATTTCTTTGGGCCCAATGATCTGGTGGAGCATGGCATTGCCATTGGCTGGCTGATCATCCTGTCGATACCGCTATATCTCAATTACCGAAAACAGTACCTGGCAGCCAGGTCAGTTGTGGTTCTGGTGCCACTGTTTCTGGAATCTGTCCTTTTTCTCATGCGGGGATTTGAGATTCGGCTGGAAAGTATTTACCTGCTGCAAATGCTGGTGAGTAGCTATTTTTTCCCAAGAAAATACGCCATCGCCATGTGTGTGCTCATCGCTTCCGCCTATACTGCAGTGGCGATCTATCTTTCGTATTTCGGAGCGCCCTACCCTATCGGCATGGTAGACTCAGCTCCCTATATGTATTTTTCCTTTGCCATGACAGCCGCCCTGATTCTTACCAATTGGATGCTGAAAGAAAACCGGAATTACAATCGGTTGCTGCAGGAAAATAATCGACAGTTAGCGGAAAAAAATGACGAATTGGAACGCTTTGCCTATATCGCTTCTCATGACCTGAAATCACCCCTCCGCAATATTGCCAGTTTTGCCGGCTTATTAGAAAAGGAACTGGACGAAGGCAATCACGAATCTTTAAAGGACTACCTGACCTTCATTCAGTCCAATGCCAAACAGATGACCTATCTGATCAAGGATATCCTGGAATTTTCCCAGATCAACAGTCAGATGGACGAAAGGAAAGCGAAGATTGACCTAAATGAAATTGTGGCTAAAGTCCTTTACGCCTTAGCAGAGGACATAAAAAATGCTGACGCTCAGATTATATGTCATGACCTTCCGGTCTATGAATGCAATGAGGCTAAATTTTGTCTGCTCTTTCAAAACCTCATTCAAAATGGGATCAAATACAATAAGAGTACGCCACCTGTTCTGAAAATTTGGGGAGAGGAAAAGGAAAATGAATGGTGGATTTACTTCCAGGACAATGGCATTGGCATAGAAGCCGCTTACCATCAAAAAATCTTTGAATACTTTAGACGCCTGCACTCTCGCTATGAATATGAAGGCACAGGGATTGGCCTGGGCCTTTGTAAAAAGATTGTGGAGTATTACCAGGGATCCATCACCGTCTACTCCGTCCCTGGAGAAGGCAGCACTTTTTTGGTTAAACTACCCCATTCCGGGACAGGCGCTTTGCCTTCGGAACAACCACTTGAGGAAATATCCACGGCATTTCCCAGTCTGCCCTCTTAACTTTTTAGGAAGCCTGAGGCCTGCATAGGGGAATACCTATATCTAAAACCTTTCTCTCCCCCTTAGGTTGGAAGGTTGTGGACGCACTCAAAGCTTATATTCAGTCATATACCCCGATACCAGCCTCCGATTGGCAGCAGATCCAAAAAGCATTTTCCCAAGAGGAAATTCAAAAGGGTTCTCTCATCCTGGAAGCCGGGCAAGTGTGCAGACATTTGTACTTTTTGGAGAAAGGCTTCCTGCGGTATTTTACCTGGCAGGATGGGGATGACATCACCCGCTTTTTTACCCAGGCTCCTTACATTTTTACCGCCCAGCGGTCGTATAACCTGGAAATCCCCTGTTTAGAAAGTATACAGGCCTTGGAGGATAGCGTAGTCTGGAAGGTTACCAAAGCAGAAGCCGATCAGTTGCTCCAGCTCCCTTCCTGGTCCACCTTTATCCGGAAGCTGATTCAAGAAGTGCAGTTTTTTACGGAGCAAATTTTGGATGAGTTGCAGAACCTGGGGCCAGAGGAGCGATATCATCATTGGGTGACTGAAGGCCATACCTATCTGGAAAAAGTTCCTTTGAAGTATCTGGCTTCCTATCTGGGCATTGCCCCCCAATCTCTCAGTAGAATCCGCAAGCGCATCATGGAGGCGGACCGAACTTAACCTGGGTGCAGTGGATTGGCTCAAATAAGCCCTTCTTTTGAGTCAAAAATCTAATTATGCATTATGTATGTTTGCTGGCCCCACTGATGCTCATGATGAGTGTCCAGGCCCAATCTCCGAAACAAAAGAGTACCCGCTTTAGCCATCAATTAAGCACCAAGGCTTCCGCCGAGACCATCTGGCAGATATGGACCGAGGTAGATGAATGGCACCAATGGGACAAGGGCTTGCAGAAAGCCAGTCTCCATGATCCCTGGCAAATAGGGGCCAAAGGAACCCTTCGCTCTCTGGAAAACAGAAAAGTAAAATTTACCGTTACTGAATTTGAACCAGGAAAATCCTACACCTTTAAATCCAATCTTCCCTTGGGGGGCTTGTATGTCAAAAGAAGCCTGGAGCGTCAGGGGGATCAGGTGCTCTTCACCCATGAGGTTTGGTTTCAAGGGCTCACCAAAGGAATTTTTGCGCGCTTGCTCGGGAAGGATTTTCAAGCCATGCTGCCTCAGGTAATGGAAAATATTAAAGTCATAGCAGAAGCCCCATGAATCTTGTCAAAATCATGTATGCTGCCAACATCCTGGTAGCGGGTTGGATCAGCCTTAGTTGTCTGTTTTGGCCAGAGGTAGCCCAGCGAACGGTGTTCGAATCCAGTATCGCTTATTCCGAGGGGATTCGCCTGATCGGAGCCCTCTGGGGAGGAATATTTGTCCTATCTATTCTGGGCATGTTTTTTCCTGAATCCATGCGCCTGGTATTTCTATTCCAACTCATTTACAAAGGAAGCTGGCTTCTATTGGTCGCCCTTCCCGCCTTGATTCAAGCCGAACCTTACCCCAAAAGCATGGCCATTTTCTTCCTGGTTTGGGTGCTGGCCCTGCCTTGGGTGATCCCCTGGAAGGCCTTATTTCAAGGCTAAACCAACTAATCCCAGATTCAGGGACACTTTCAGAAAAACCCCGCGTTGATGAACAAAATTCAGGCGTTCTGGAAGTTTTACGTACGGCTAGCTGTGCCAGCTGCCGGATGTGCCCTGAGTCTGGGCCTGTTGGGCTTGGTCAGTTTTGAGGAGATATCCTTACAAGTGATGGGCTACGCCTATCTGTTCCTGCCCCTCATTTCTCAGTTTGTCATTTACGAAAAGCTTTACCCCGGCGAGTACTATTTCTATTTCAATCTCGGTTGGGAAAAGCTGGGCCTCTGGCTGGGGAATTTTTTACTAAGCCTGTTCGTGGGAATATTATTGATTTGTCTATGAAGCGGTTGGAAATTGATAGCGTAACCAAATCCTTTGGATCAACCCGCATCCTTCGGGATATTTTTCTGCAGGTAGAGGCTGGCGAAATTGTCGGCCTGATGGGCAGAAATGGCTCCGGAAAATCCACCTTATTAAAGATTGTCTTTGGTTCCCTCCAAGCTTCCAATGCCTTCATCCGGGCAGATAGTCGGCACATGTTTAGCCAGGCAGACCGCTACCGCTGGCTGACCTATCTACCTCAGGAAACCTTTTTGCCCCGTCATATGACCATTCGGGAAGTACTGACTTTATTTTGCTCCCGAGAGGCCGTCCGGTACCTGGCTCAAAGTGAGCTGATTGCCCCGCATATATCCTTCAAGGCCCGGCAACTCTCTCTCGGCACCTTGCGCACCATCGAAGTTTTATTACTCATTTATTCTCAAGCTCAGTATACGCTCCTGGATGAACCCTTTCATAGCCTGGCTCCCCTGGTGAAGGAGGAAGTGCGTTTTCATATCTCCCGCCAAACCCAGCATAAGGGCTTCCTCCTGACCGATCATGACTACCGGAATCTGCTGGAGGTTTCCGATCGCATCATCCTGCTTGACCAGGGCAAAACCTTCCCCATCCAGGGAAAACAAGAATTAGTAGATCGGGGCTATCTTTCCGCTCAGTCTCTGAGTTAGCCATCCTATTCAACCCCGGGCACGAAGGCTCTTCTAAACGCCATTTTTTTCCTAACGCACTCCACTAAATTTCAAAAAAATGAAAAACGCTTAATCCAAAGCCTTAAGTGGTGACGTAGGTATGTCGTAACAAAATTTTAATCCTATTAACTATGTCCCACTTTATGATCAAACGAAACCTTCTACGGAGATGGGGTCGGATGTTTTGGCTGTTGCCCTTGCTTTTGGGGCTATCTCAGAGTCAGGCTTCCAGCCACCGGGAAGCGCCGTTGATTGCCAATGATCCCTTGGCAGATAACACTGACCTCTATGCGTTTCGCAGTCCGGATGATCCAGGAACCATCACCCTCATTGCCAACTACATTCCGGCAGAACTCCCCTTTGGTGGTCCCAACTATCACAGTTTCGGCGAAGACATTGCTTATGAAATCCATGTGGACAATGACGTAAGCACGCCAGGAGATGACATCATTTATCGCTTTATTTTTTCTAAGCAAAATGAAGACCCTTCCACCTTCTTCAACATCCGTCTTGGTAAAGAAAATCTCAAGACCACCTACACCATGGAGCGCAGCATGGATGGTGGAAATACCTGGACCACGGTGCTGAGCAATGGGGTGGTACCTCCGCCCAACATTGGTCCTCGCTCGATCGAAAGTACGGTAGGACTCGGTGCTTCCGATTATGAAAGCCTCATGCTGGCTGCCATTGGCACCGCCAATACGGGGGAAAAAGTCTATTGCGGTCCTGCGGATGATCCTTTCTTTGTAGACCTGGGCGGGATTTTTGACCTGGGAGATTCTCCTCGTCAGGGTACCAATATTATGCGGGACGGGCTGGGCTGCTACAATGTGCACAGCATCGTCCTCAAAGTGCCGATTGCTACCTTACAAAAGGATGGAAAAGACGTAAGCCAGGCCGCCAATATCCTGGATGGCGATTTTGTGATTGGGGTTTGGGCCTCGGCCAGCCGTCGCAAAATCACTACCCTGAATGGAGATGGTACTGAAACGGCCACCGGTGGATGGATTCAGGTATCTCGCCTGGGCATGCCCCTAACCAATGAGGTGGTGATTCCCATTTCTGCGAAAGACGAATGGAATAATCGCACCCCTTACAATGAAAATCCGGCTCACTTTGAGTATTTCTACAATCCAGAACTGGGGCTGTACATGGACGACGACCAGTTTGGCGGCGCCGTGCCTGCTTTTGCTGGCCTGCGGATTCAAAGAAATTCCCTGCAGGCTTTTGATTTTGGCAATGGCAAAGATGGCCTTTTCCCGCTGAAAGGAAATCCTGCCTTGGCTGGAACGGCCCTGGATGATGCTGTTTTTGGCAACCTGCTCTTACCAGCGGCGGGCAAACCTCGCTCCGTTGACCTCTGGCCCATCTTCCACACAGGCGTACCAAACGTAGCCCCTTATCAACTGGCTACCGGAAAAAATGGCAATCCATTAGCGACAGGCAAGCCTTTCATCAACAACTTCCTGTCGAGAGGTAACGGGCACTGCCATGTTTAGGCGGAGCATATCGCCACCATTTGGCAGGAAGTTGTTG
>JBCBGC010000145.1:0-21298 GCA_038527215.1 Bacteroidota bacterium | reverse complement strand
GCCTGCCATATAAGTCTACTTCTGCTTTCTTTAGGCTGATTACTTCAGCCCTACGCAGGCAGATTCGGGTAAAAGGAAAAGGCAATAAGGAACGCATCGTACCTTTTGGCAAACCAGTATACGAAGCAGTTTTGGCCTATCAGCAAGCGGTGGAAGCGGCTGGTTGGCAACAGGAAGCCCACTTTTTTCTTAGAAAAAACGGGCAACCCATGTATCCCAAACTGGTTTACCGGCTGGTCAAAAAATATATCTCTCAGGTGAGCAGTGTGGCCCAGCAAAGCCCACACATTCTCCGCCACACCTATGCCACGCATATGTTGGACCATGGAGCCGACCTGAATGCGATCAAGGAGTTGTTGGGGCATAATAGCCTGGCTTCCACCCAGGTATACACCCACAACAGCATCAAAAAATTGAAATCTGTACATAAGCAGGCTCACCCGCGAGCCGAGAAACATAAAAATGATTCATTATGAAACTTACCATTCAATCCATCCACTTTACTGCGACCGACAAACTCAAGCACTACATCCAGAAGAAGTCGACAAAGTTGGATCAGTTTTTTGACCGTATCCAGGAAGGTACGGTGAAGCTAAAACTAGAACCAGAGGTCTCCGGGGCCAACAAACTGGTGGAAATGCAGGTAAGCGTTCCAGGGGACGTATTGGTCGCGCGGGTACAGGCCAAGTCTTTTGAAGCGGCAACGGATATGGTTTTGGACAAAATGAAAACCAGGCTGAAGCGCTATAAGGGACGAAAACGTGCCCGGGCTTAACCCCCATGAATGATTTTTTAAGACCAAACAGGAGCGGCATTCCCGCTCCTGTTTCTTTTGGGGAGAACTCGGATAAAAGGAAAAAGGGGAATATTTCGCTTTTGGTATCTTTTGGGTATGTTTAAGATGAGCGCGCCTTCATTTCATACATTACTTTTTCCCACAAGCCATGCGTGATCCCAATATCTCCCCCATTCCCGATCCAACTGCAAAGCCCGCCAAAACTTCTCCTTCGAACCGAGGGATCCGATTCATGGGAGGAATTATTTTGTTGGCTTTTCTGTTTGTTATCATCGCTTTTTTGATAGCGGTTATCGCTGCCATGGAGGGAGAGTATATTGGCGCAGGCTTGATCATGATTGCGGCTAGTCTTCCTATTTCAGCCGGCGTTTCAAAAATCCTTTAAATCTGTAGCTATCATTTTGACCAAACCTTTTCAACCCCACATCGTTTTTTTGCTCCTTGCCGCATTATGGTCTTGTGGAGAAGGAAGATTACCCGTAGCAGATATTCGGGAAGAAGGTCTGCAACGGGAGTTTACAGAAGCTGAGCAGGTGAAAGGGAGAGAACTGATCCAGCTTATGGAAGCTGCAAGTGGCGGCCTGGAAGCATGGCAGGCGTTAGGAAGTGTTTCTTTTGTCCAGGAAGCAGAATGGTATGGCCGAAAAATGATGTCTCATTGGGATACCGTACCCCAGCAGTTTCGCCTGGAAAGCTTGCCTGGACGTGGGGATGGAAAGCTGACCCTGCTCAATGGCCCCACCAAAGGGCAAGCCTGGGAACTGGAGGGAGAGGTCATGTATCGCCTGAGCGAAGATGGAAGCAGGAAAGCAGAGGAAAACGAAGCCTTTCAGAACAAAATTCTCTACAAGAATTACTGGTTCCAGTTCCCTTTCCGCATTGGTGAAGCCCCTTTCATCGCCTATGCCGGACCGGGAAGGGTGGGGGAGATCACCTATGAACGGGTCTATGCCACCTGGGGTAGCTTCGAAGCCAATGGAGAATACGATCAGTTTCTTCTCTACCTGCACCCTGAAACCTATCAGATGGAGTACCTCTATTTTACGGTGCGGGACGCCTTTGATTTGGCCAAGCTGCATGCGCATTTTACCGATTTCCGCCAGGTGGACAGCGTATTTAGCTTGCCTTTTGCCCAGTACGTACGGGCAGGTAAGCCTGGAGCGGAAGGCGTAAGGCTCCACGAAAACCATTACCTGGAGATTTCGGTTAGTAAAAAGGAAGAATAAGTTAGCTTCCCGGACCTTTTTCCCGTAGACCCTCTTATGAAAAAACTTTGGAAATGGGCCAAACGCCTGTTGCTGTTCCTGCTTGTGTTAGCCGCTGGTATGGCCGCTTATTTATACCTTCAAGTTGCCCCCTTACCCACTGGGACGACGGCGGTAATTAAGACGGTATTGCAGGAGCCCTTGATGCAACTGGAAGGTAGAACAGCCACCCTGGATCACCAGGGTACGAAGGTCTGGTATGAAGTCCTGGATCCGCCTGCCCCACCCAAAGGAACGGTTTTGCTGGTGATGGGCATTTCTAATGATGCCCTGGCCTGGCCGGATTACTTTTTAAATGCCTTGCGGGAGCAAGGATTTCGCCTCATTCGCTACGACAACCGCGGAACCGGTATGTCCGACTGGGTAGAAGACTGGACCGAGGAAACGGCTTACAGCCTGGAAGACATGGCAGCTGATGGGTTGGCGATCCTTGAAGCTGAGGGGATAGCAAAAGCCCATGTGATGGGCGTTTCTTTAGGGGGGATGATTGCTCAGGCCATGGCCATTCAAGCTCCTGAAAAGCTACACAGCCTTACTTCCGTCATGTCTTCGGCCCATATGGCCGATCCGGAAATGCCCCCCATCAACCCCTCCATATTGGCTGATCTGCTGGGCGTTTCCCTGAAATATGGCCTTTTTTCCTCCGAAAGTAATACCATCAAGTTACAAATTGCGGCCCGTCAGTTACTAATGGGAGAACAAGCTTATGAGCTCGATACGCGGGATATTGCCCGCTCGGTCCTCTACAACTTACGCAAGCGCAGAGGGTATAATGATCAGGCCTCCCAACAACAGGTGGCCGCTACCCTGAAATCAGGCTCTCGTTATGAGGGCCTTGCACAACTTGCTCTACCGGTTTTGGTGATCCATGGAAAAAGCGATCCCTTGATTGACTTTTCCCATGGATTAAAAACCGCTGAAATGATTCCCCATGCCCAAACCCTTTGGCTGGAGGGCATGGGACATGATATTCCTCCGGCTTTTCTGGAGGAAATCGTTCGTGCGCTTACCTTACACTTTGAAAAAAGTCAGGCCAAAACGCTGATGGATGAAGCCGCCAATTTGTAGCATTTGTAGAAAAGACTTTCGCCGGGATACCGCTTCCGGTGGGCTGGTGAGCTTCAAACTCACCGAAGAAGAGGCCCAGTACAATGAGCGCTTTAAGCAACCGGGCTTTGTGGGGCATCCCAAGGGGAAGCATTGGTTTTGCAGTGAACACATTGAGGCTGCCCGGGCCCATAGGCATCTGAGTTGGCAAGAAGCCAGGCCTCTCATCAAAAAAGCCGGAGGCGGCTTTTGGCAAGCCATCAATCCTTTCAAGAAGTGAATGAGCTTTTGCCTTGAATGTAGGATCAGGAGGCACTACTTTCCAGCATGAGATTATTTCGGGTTGCAGTCCTATCTTTTTTCCTGATCAGTTTGGGTCATCCTGTCCCTGGGCAGGCGCTCCCACCAGGCACCTATGCTGGCATTGAGTTGGGCGGGCCGGGGGGCATTGGGGCCTTGACCCTACACCGGATATTGGGTGCGCATCGATCCTGGCAAAGCATCGCCCAAGTGGGCTTGAGCGGATTTGTACAAAGCGGAGTCAGCCGTCGGTATCTCATGGTGGTGCCGCTCATGGCTAAGGGCATCTTTCACGCGGGAAACCATCATATTCAGCTTGGGATGGGCCAGATCGTTACCTTTTCAACGGCACCTGCCTTCGCCTTCCGTGGGACCGCTGAGCTGGGATACCGCTATCAAAAGCCTTCGGGTAAATGGTATGTCAGCCTGGCTTATACCCCTTATTACTCTTATTTGCTCAGCCGGCAGTTTCAACATTGGGGCAGCCTGGGCGTAGGTTTGATGATCAAAAAAAGGCCCTATGAAAAATAGCACCTACGGTTGGCTGGTCATGGTCTGCCTATGCCTCATGGCTTGTCAACCCGAAAAATGGCTGGGTGATGGGCAGGATGAAATCAAGGAAGATTTTGAACGTCTATCAAGCCTTGATGAACTGTTAGAGGAGACCTCTCCTCAATGGTCTTTTTTTCAACAAAAACCAGAACAGAATAGCCTGCGCCTGATCGACTCCTTTGCGCATACGGGTCAAAAGTGTCTTGAACTGAAAGCCTTAGCTGGAGGATCACCTGCCGCCAATTTCGACGTGTCCAAGAATGATCTGGCTAACAACGACCTGGCCTTATTCGCTGGCGAAACGGTCGAAATTGTTGCCTGGTATTACCTGGTAGGAGAGGAACCGGCGGATTTTTTGTTCCTGCTGGACCTGGAAGAATCGGTTCCTGTTGGAGCAGGGCCAGGCATCCGCCTGGCTCTGGATGAACACCAGGCGCTTTGGATAGAGCGAAACAAAATGCTGGAACCCAGCTTGCGTCAGCCCGAGGTCATCCGAATCCCTTTTCCCAGAAATGAATGGGTGGAGGTACGCTTCCGGGTTTTCCTTTCCCAAAAGAAAAAAGGCAGCATGAAATTGTGGCAGAATGAGGTGTTGCTCTTTGACGTGGAGGGCGTCCAAACCCTCCCCAAAGATGAATGGGTGTACATTCAGGGCACCAAGGGCATGATGCAAAGCCTGCAAGTAGGCATTACCGCCAATACGGATATGGGTGCAGTAGTCCTGTACATAGATGATATCAGCTTGAAAGTGGAGTGAGGTTACCTTTTGGAGTCTGCTGGGTACTAAGGGTAAATCTCTCCAATCTAAACCTATATGGGACTCTTTGACAAAATCAAAAAAGTCGGCTCTTTTCTGCGCGGCAACCAGGCCCAGCTCAGCATTCATTTTGACGGACACATCCAGGATGGAACCCAACCGATCCCCCTGACGGTACACTGTCAGGTCGGAGAGCAGGATGTGGAGGTTCGCAAGGTGTACCTCAAGGTGCGCGCCATGGAAAAAGTGGAGATCCGGAATTATTCCCTGCCGCGTCAGGAAGGAGAAACGACGCGTCAGCGTACGGATATTCGGGATAGCACCCAGACCTACCAAACGGAAATCGTCCTGGCCCAGGCTCAGACCTTATCTGCTAACGAATCTTATCAATGGGAGACCACCATTGACATTCCCTTTCAGATAGCCGGGACCTATCAGGGACAACACGCCTGGCATATCTGGAGCGTATTTGCGGGATTGGATATGTCCGGAAATGATCCGGATTCCGGTTGGGTGGAGTTTGAAGTAGCAAAATAAGCCCATTAGTCCGTTCATCATGCTGATATTTCTTAGCTTTAGGGAGGCGGCTGCCACCTTTTGTCCGCAATCCTAACCAGCTAAGCAATGAAGGAATTAAAAAATCCTGATGATCACATCGAATCCTCCGTGGTAGAAGATCACGGTGGTCTGCTTACCATCCGTGGGGGTGGAAAACAGCGTTCCTGGAATGGTATCCACTATAAACAGGGCATGTCGGCCAAAAACGTAGGTTCTACGCAATTGTCCATCAACATAGCTACCATTCCTCCCGGCGGGGTAGCTTATGCCCATATCCATGACGGCTTCGATCTGATGCTCTACATCATTGAAGGGAAGGTACGCCATGAGTTTGGAGAAGGACTGCATCAAGTCCTGGACAACCAGGCAGGGGATTTCATTTACATCAAGCCTGGGGTTCCCCATGAGGTATTCAACCTCAGTGAAACGGAACCGGTAGTAGCTTTTGTCGCCCGGGCTGCAGCCAACGAGTGGGACAATATCATTCCTTACGAACGCCCCGAGAAATCTGCTTAATCTCCTCCTTTTTTGCCTTTCAACCCCACCATTTGCTATGGAGATCGTATCTCTTCCCGACATAAAAAAGACCCTGAAAAAGCGGTTGGCCATGGGACTCAACTATGGTATTCAAGCCCTGGAACAGGTCATCCTCGAAGAATCGGACCAGTTTAACCAGTTGATTTATTTGCAAAGTCAGTTCAATGACCTCAACCGCATGGCTAGCCAAAGGCTCTTGGATTATGCGCAGGTTGAGATTGGCAACAATAACCTCCGCGATAGCTTACTGGCCTTGATCAATGCCCTGGAGGTAAAAGACGTGGTTGATAGCCAGGAGATGCGGAAGCCCGTCAATAATGAATTGCAATATAGAAAGGCCAACTTTTTTGAGCTGTTGAGACTGCATTACAACAACCTGGAAACCATTGAAGTCAAACTGGGGGGAGAAGATCACATTGACGATCGGGTAGGCAGAGAGGCAGTGGCCTTTTTATATGATGAAATGTTTGTCTGGCGATATCGAAAGCAAAAGGAAAAAGGAGAGCAACCAGACCGACAGGCGTATGCCTACCAATTTTTTGAAAAAGACTATCCGCGCCTGGAGGTCTATATGAAAAATCTGGCTTTTATCCTGGCCTATATCCTGGAGGAGGAAGTGGAGCAGGATTTTTTCCTGGGGGTATTGCGCTCGAACCTTTCTTCCCGGGAGCAGATGATGTTGCTGTATTACGGATTGAGTGGGATTGATGAAGACCTGATGGAACAACTCAGGCTGTCCCGTTTGCTGAAGATCACGGAGCCGAAGCGCCTCCTGGAAGCAGAAGACCAATTATAAAAGCAGATCCCGGATTCCTCAGCTAGAAATTTGTCTCAACCATGCATTTTCCCGGATGAAGCAGTCTAAGTAATAAAGGGTTGACGAAGCCATTTTTCCTTAGCGATAAATCCGGGAGTCTATGCACAAGCTACTTTTACCATTCCTTGCTTTCTTTCTGTTTTGCGCCATCTCTGTCTCTGGGCAGCTGGTCCATCATACTACCTACCGGAGTGCCTCAGAAGCGCTTTCCCTAAGAGAAGGGCAACTGTATTTTGCGCTGGGCAACTATGAGGAAGCTTACCGGATATTTAGTGCCGCCACCCTGGCTGCCTCTGCTTTGGAATATGAGGAAGCCCTACGATGGTTGGATGAAACCAAGATTTGCGGAGAATTATACGAAACCGGGCACAAGGCCTTTCGCCGGGCGGAAGCCTTACGTGCCTTAGGATTTGAAGAGTCGGAAGAGCGCTGGAAGCAATCCTATTCTGAAGCCTGGCGCGCTTTTTCCAGTCTGGCAGAGAAAAATCCTGCTCATCCCCATATTGGATATTTGAAAAAGAAGGCCGGCCGCTATTCCGGGCACCGCCGGAAGATCATCTGGAAGAGCATCTTCTACGGCTTGGGCATGCTGGGCTTAGGGGCACTCCTCGTATTTAAGAATCGGGAGTAGCTTCTTAGGTGAAATAGCGGAAATCGTGCCCGTGTTCGATCTTTTGCAGGCTTTCGTAAATCAGCTTAATGACATTTTCCACATCGTCTTTATGCGCCATTTCCACCGTGGTATGCATGTACTTTAGCGGAAGGGAAATAAGGACGGAAGGCACCCCCATATTGGAATAAGCGAAGGCATCTGTATCGGTTCCTGTCGAACGGGAAGAAGCAGAGCGCTGGAAAGGAATCTTTTTCTCCTGAGCGGTATCCTGAATGAGCTTGAGCAGGTTGTTGTGAACGGCAGGCCCTACGGTCATGGAGGGGCCTTCACCCGACTTGATTTCTCCTTGCTCGATTTTATCGATCATCGGCGTGAAGGTATCGTGGGTAACATCGGTAACGATGGCCACATCCGGTTGGATTCTTTCGGCCACCATCTGAGCACCTCTCAAACCGATCTCTTCTTGCACCGCATTGACGATATAAAGGCTGAAAGGCAATTCAATGTTGTTTTCTTTGATCAGGCGAGCCACTTCGGCAATCATAAAGCCACCGGCGCGGTTGTCCAGTGCCCGGCCCACATAGTAGCGATCATTGAGCACGGCAAATTCATCCTCGAAGGTTACCACGCAGCCTACGTGAATGCCAAGCTCTTCTACCTCTTTTTTGCTTTTGGCACCACAATCCAGAAAGATATTCTTCAGGCTAGGGGCCTGCTCTTTTCCTCCGCCTCGCCGGGTGTGAATGGCCGGCCATCCGAAAACAGCTTTCACCAGGCCTTTTTCCGTGTGAATGTTTACCCGCTTGGAAGGCGCAATCTGGTGATCAGAGCCCCCATTTCTAATCAGATAAATGAAGCCATCGTCAGTGATATAATTGACAAACCATGAGATTTCATCCGCATGGGCCTCAATCACGACTTTGTAACCGGTACCTGGATTGATGATGCCATAGACTGAACCGTAGGTATCTACCTCATACTCGTCTATGTAAGGCTTAATATAGTCCAACCACATTTTTTGCCCGCCGGATTCAAAACCAGTGGGAGAAGGGTTGTTGATATAGTCAGTAAAAAAGCGGAGAGATTTTTTGTTTAGGATACTTTTTTTGGCCATCCCGCAGAATGTTTTCGAGGTGAAATTGACCGCAAAGGTAGAAATAATTTCTTCATATGCTGTAGATAATCAGCTTTTTGCGGTGGGAATTGAAGAATATTTAATCGATAAACGCTGATTTTGTTTTATTATAGGCTGAATCCTGTATTTTTCTCCTTCATCCCCCCGAAACCCCACTGATATGAAAGCTATATATTTTTGGTTGGCCTTTTGCCTAATTGGTATGAGTTGCGAGGCTCAATCCTCAAAGTCTCAGGTAGCGGAAAGCCCCAGCCAGACCTCGCCTACCAGCAAGATGGAAAAAATTCCACATGACAGGCTCGCTTCATTGAAGGAGGCTCACCCGGACTTGCTCATCCTGGATGTTCGGACCGACCCGGAGGTGGCAGAGGGCATGATTGAGGGAGCGGTGCAGGAGGATTTTCGTAGCCCACAGTTTCAGGAAAACCTGAAGCGATATGCCATGGACAAGCCTGTTTTGCTCTATTGTCGCTCAGGAGGTCGCAGTGGGAATGCCGCTAAAATGATGGAGAATATGGGCTTCACCGAAATCTATGACCTGGCCGGAGGAATCCTGGCCTGGAAGGAGGCGGGCTTGCCCCTGGTGCAAAAAGATCCCTGATTGATCACAAAAATATCACAAATTGTAAACAAGGAGACATTTCTTCCATGACCTGAGGTCGATATTCGTATCAACTTACTTACAATTACGAAGCGGAGATATGGCAGAGAGCATGAGATTTTCAGAGTTGATACAATCAGAACGACCTACCCTGGTAGACTTTTACGCAGATTGGTGCGGGCCCTGTAAGGCCATGAACCCGGTAGTCCAAGAATTGACCCGGCAGATCGACGGAAAAGCGAAAGTCATCAAGGTGAATATTGATAAAAATCGGGACGCCGTCAACCATTTTGGGGTCAGAGGAGTTCCTACTTTTATGTTGTTTAAAAATGGAGAAATCGTCTGGCAACACATAGGCGGAACCAGTTTAAACAACTTAAAGGATGCGATCGAACTACATGCATAAAAGAATTTGGTCAACGTATGTTGTGGATGCGAAGCTTAGGTGGGTGCCTTTTGGTATCCACCTATTTTTCTTTTTGTTTATCATGAGCTGTACCCAGGCTCAGCGGGTGGAAAGCGCCGCCTATGACCTCATGCTGAAAGGCTTGCTGGATAATTCTGTTCCGGAAAAAACCGTCAAAGAGATAGGCGATCCCGCTAGCTTTGTGGTGCTGGATGCCCGGGAAGCCCCAGAATATGCCGTTTCACACCTCCAAGACGCTCAGTGGGTCGGCTACGATGATTTTAGCCTGGAAAGAGTGGCCAACTTGCCGAAAGACAAACCCATCCTGGTGTATTGCTCGGTGGGTTATCGCTCCGAAAAAATATCTGAAAAACTGCTGGCCGAGGGCTTTCAGGAAGTCTATAACCTCTACGGAGGGATTTTTGAATGGATGAACCAGGAAAAGCCCCTGGTCAATTCTGCTAACCAACCTACAGAAAAGGTTCATGCTTACAACCAAACCTGGGGTACCTGGCTCCGCAAAGGAGAAAAGGTATATGAGTAAAACCTAATATCTTGCCACCTTTGTCCTTTGTCGGGTATCTTGGATATTTGGTGGATTGCGTTCTTCTTTTCTGCTCTTTTTCTCTATTTTTGCCCCCCTATTCTCTCAATCATCGTTCAAGGATTTTTCCTAACCCTACACCTATGAACGGACGTCAATTAATCATTTCAGTTATTCTTAGTGGCTTACTGCTCATGGCCGGGTATAGCATGATGTCTTACTTCGGAAGTCGTCAGCCAGAGATCCGGCAAATGTCTTTTCGGGAGGTAAGAAAACCCGTGCGGGTAAATTCGGTGGCTTACGAAGCGAAAGAAATCTCCCTCTCAGGACTGGGAAAAGTAGTTTCGGAAAGTGCCATTGATCTGGTCAGCGAGGTACAAGGTGAAGTGCGACCGGGTAGCGTGTCTCTGAAACGAGGTCAGGCTTTCCGTAAGGGACAGGTTTTGTTTCGGGTAGATAACCAGGAAGCGCTGCTCAACCTATATGCACAAAAAAGCAATTTCATGACTGCCGTGGCCGGGGTCCTGCCAGACCTGAAGGTGGACTTTTCAGAGACCTTTCCTATCTGGGAAACCTATTTTGAAAACCTCTCGGTGGAAGGAATTCTCCCGGCTCTGCCTGAATTAAAGAATGCAAAGGAGAAAGTATTTTTCTCTACCCGCAATATTCTTAACCAATTCTACTCCATTAAGAGTGCCGAGAAAAGGCTCAGCAAATACACGGTTCGAGCTCCCTTCAGCGGCAGTCTGGTGGAGGTGATGGAAGAAGTTAATTCGGTGGTGAATCCAGGGACCCGGGTAGCCCGGATTGCCCGCTCCAATCGACTAGAACTAGAAGTGCCTTTTCGTCCGGAAGATCTGGCTTTTCTCAAAGTAGGCACCACGGTTAAAGTATTTGATGAAAATCAGGCTATCAGCTGGCCCGGTCGGGTAAATCGAATTGGATCGGCCCTTGACCCTACGACTCAGTCTATCAATGTGTATATCCAGTTCAATCCTGGTCTGGCCCCCATTTTTGAAGGGCAATACTTGCAAGCAGAAATTCCCGGTACTCGTTTACGGGAAGTGATGGAAATCCCTCGTAATGCGATCATCAATCAGAATCAGGTTTACGTGGTGCAGGATAGTTTGCTGAAAATCAGAGATGTGCGAATTGAGAAGCTAAATAAAGAGACCCTGCTGTTTTCAGGCCTCGACACCACGGATTTTATTGTGGTAGAGCCTGTGCTAAGCGCCTATGAGAATATGCCGGTGCAGATGAATGTCAGTGATCAGAATGGCGGATTGGCTAATTAATTCCTGAAAACATGCGACAAATTATATCATACTTTACCAAGTACACCATTTGGTCGAATGCTATCATCCTCATGGTGGTGGCCATGGGAATTATTGGCGTATACACCATCAAAAAAGCCTTTTTCCCGTTAATAGATCCCAACACCATCAGTGTCGCCGTAGCTTATCCCGGAGCTTCCCCCCTGGAAATGGAAGAAGGTGTCCTGATTAAAGTAGAGGAGTCCCTGAAAGGCTTGCAGGGGATTGAAGAAATCAACTCCACGGCCTCTGAAAACTCCGCTCGCGTGGTCATCAATGTCAACCCTGACTATCAGGTGGAAACGGTCCTGGCCGACGTGAAAAATGCGGTGGATAGGATCAACTCCTTCCCGGAAAATGCTGAAAAACCTGTGGTCTACTTATCTAAACCCAGGGGAGATGCCATTGATATCGTCCTGAGTGGGGAGGTAGACCTGATGACCCTCAAGCGCTATGCAGAAGGCGTTCGCTATGATCTATTAGCTTCTGAAGACCTCTCACAGGTGGCCATTCAAGGATATCCGGATGTGGAGATTTCCATTGAAATAAAAGAACAAACCCTGACCCGCTATGGACTTACCTTTGATCAGGTTTCCGCAGCAGTCCGACTCAATAACCGGGATATATCTTCAGGCTCTATCAAGACGGACGATGAGGAAATTCGCATCAGGTCCCGAGCCAAACAGTACGATGCCAAAGGCCTGGGTCAAATCATTATCCGCACCAATCCGGATGGCTCTATTCTCCGCCTGATTGAGGTGGCTACCATCAAGGAGCAATTTGCCGAGGTACCCAACAAAACGGTTTTTAACGATGAACAAGCGGTTACCCTCAAAGTAACCAAGCTACCGGAAGAGGACGTGATCAAAGTGACGGATTATGTCAAGGCCTATGTAGCTGATTTCAATGCTTCCAATACCACCGTACGGGCCACCATTCAAAATGACCGATCTCTGGTCCTGCAAGCACGTCTGGGCATTCTCCTCAATAATGGTTGGGTTGGTCTGATGTTGGTGCTCGTCCTGCTGGGATTATTTCTAAACCTGAGATTGTCTTTCTGGGTAGCCTTTGGGATTCCGTTCTCCTTCCTGGGCATGATCATCCTGGCCAACCAATTCGGGGTGACCATCAACATCATGTCTCTTTTTGGGATGATCCTGGTAATCGGAATTTTGGTGGATGACGGGATTGTCGTCGGAGAAAATATCTACGCGCATTTTGAAAAAGGGAAATCTCCCTTGCGGGCGGCCGTAGACGGTACCATGGAAGTGATGGGGGCGGTGTTCACGGGCGTGATGACCACCATCCTGGCTTTTTCCATGTTCTTCTTTTTCGAAGGCAGATTCGGGCAGTTTACCAAAGAAATGGCTGTGGTGGTCATTCTCTGCCTGGCCTTTTCTTTGATCGAGTGTTTTTTCGTCTTGCCACCTCACCTGGCGCATTCTGGAGCCCTTTCTCCCAAAGAGCCCAGTCGTCTTCGGAAAAGCCTCAATGATGCCTTTATCTATTTGAGAGACCGGGTTTATGGTCCGGTGCTGGCTTGGTCTCTGCGGTTCCGATACGTGGTGATATCTGCTACTTTCGCGCTTATCATGACCATTCTGGGGCTGATGCAGGGAAATTATATTTCTCAGACCTTTTTTCCTCCCATCTCATTTTCCGATAACCTCGATGCTACCGTAACCTTAAAACCTGGTACCAGAGAGGATAAAACTGAAGCCGTACTCCTGCGTGTACAAGCGGCGGCATTTGAAGTAGATAAAGAGCTTCGCGGCTTAAGAGGCGATGAACGCTCCATAATCCAGACTACCCGCATGGATATTGGCTCTTCCGGGGGAGGATTTAGAGGGCCAAGCTTATCGGGCTCTCATTTAGGTACGCTCCGCCTTCAATTGCTACCAGAAAACCAGATGGGCATGCCCAAATTTAAGTTTGGGGCCATGATTCGTAAAAAACTGGGCCCTATGCCCGATGTAGAGCAATTTACCATCGGCGGAAGACGCGCCTTCGGCAAGGCGGTTTCGCTTAGCCTAAAAGGCCGGGATGGAACCGAACTGGAAGGCGCCAAAAATATGGCTAAGGAAGAGCTATCTAAGCTGGATGACCTTAAGGATATTACCGATAACAACCTGCCCGGTAACCGGGAGATTAATATTCAGCTTAAACCGCAGGCCTATGTACTAGGCTTGAGCCATAATGATATCACCCGACAGATCCGACAAGGATTTTTTGGGGAAGAAGTGCAACGCTTGCAAAAAGGACAGGATGAGGTCCGGGTCTGGGTGCGCTATCCGCAGGAAGAGCGAAGGTCGCTAGGAGAATTAGAGGAAATGCGGATTAGAACCGGAGATGGCCGTGAATTCGCGCTCGGGGAACTGGTGGTCTATGATACCGAGCGAGGCATCATTGACATCTCCCACCTCAACGGAGCCAGAGAGGTACGGGTAGAAGCTGATCTGGCTGATCAAAGCACCCCTGTAGCCCCCCTGCTGGCAAACCTACAAGATGAATTCCTGCCAAGATTAAGAGCAGCATATCCGGGCATCAGTGTTTCCTTCGAAGGGCAAAGCCGTCGCGGAGCGGAGTTCTCTTCTTCGCTGACCACCATTTGGCCATTCTTCGCCATTTCCATGATCCTGTTGATCAGTTTAGCTTTCCGGTCCTTTTCTCAGTCTTTCCTGATCATCTTTATGATTCCTCTGGGGTTGCTCGGGGCGGTGATTGGGCATGGTTTGGAAGGAAAACCGGTTTCCATCCTGAGTTTCTATGGGATGCTGGCCCTCTCGGGGGTCATTGTGAATGATGCGGTGGTATTTACCGATAAGTTTAACCGCTTGTTGCGGGCCGGACATACCCTGGCTTCAGCCATTTTCTTTGCCGGCAAATCAAGGTTTAGGCCTATCATTCTGACTTCTCTTACCACCGTAGTAGGACTGTTTCCGCTGATCCGGGACACCAGTTCCACAGCGCAGTTTCTAATTCCGATGGCTATCTCGGTGGCCTACGGGGTGATGATCGGCACCTTTTTCATTCTGACCGTGTATCCGGCGACCTTAGCGATATACAACGATATTCGGGTTGGCATCAGTTGGCTCTGGCAATCTATTTGGGAGGCTGATACCAGCTTACCTAGTCGTAGGGCGGTAGAACCTTCAGTGCAGGAAGAAGCTAATCTGGAGAAAATCCTCTAGGACCCGCTATGCTGAAAGTGCTCCAACTCAATGATAAAGTAGGCTTACATGGAGGCGTGGAAACCTACCTAAGTCAGCTCATAGAACTCCTCCCCGAATATGGGGTGGAATCTGTGTGGATGGGTTGGAAAGCAACAGGAAAAAATCGTTTTCAAATTTATATTGCTCCTTCTGAGGAAGTAGTTTTTGAAGGGAGTTGGAAGGAATCCCAAGCCTACTTTATCGCATATCTGGAGAAGGAAAACATTGATCTACTCCATTTACATAGTATTTCTGACCGCGGGATCATTGAAACCGCTTTTGCCCAAAGACCTGTATTTCGGTCCATGCATGAACCTCGGATGTTTTGTCCTGGTCAAGGTAAGTTCTGGCGGTACAGTGAGGACATTTGCACCCAAGCCTTTGGATGGCATTGTATAGGGCATACCTATACACAGGGCTGTGCCAATCGACATCCCAAGCGGGTCTGGCAAGCCATGAAAATCACCCGCTTTGAAATTAAGCAAGCCTCTCAGCAGTATGAGAAAATCATAGCGATGTCCGATTATATGAAAAAGGAGGCTGTTTTGGCAGGCATCTTACCTGAGCAGATTGAGGTAAATCCCTATTTTACGCCGACTGCTGAAGCCAATGCTTTTTCTGAAAAAGCGCAGGTCCGTATGTTGTACATGGGGCGAATCATTCCCCATAAAGGCGTACACCTTATGCTGGAGGCCGTTCGCCCCTTGTTAACTGCTTATCCACATCTGAGATTGGACATTTTAGGAGATGGGACTCCCTTTCCTGCTTTGGAACACCAGAAAGGTGGACTTGAAGCCGATGGGACCGCAGAGCAGGTGAGATGGAGGGGCTGGCAGGATAGAGCAGGCATTCAAGAATACCTTTCGGAAGCAGATATTTGCATTTTCCCTTCCATTTACCCTGAGGCATTTGGCATTTCAGGAATAGAAGCCATGATGCGAGGGATTCCCGTAATCGGATTTGATGTAGGAGGCGTCAGTACCTGGTTGAAAGACCGTGTTTCTGGATGGCTTATTCCGCGTGGGGATGTGCAAGCCATGGGGGAAAGGTTAAAGATTTGGTTGGATGATCCCGTAAAAAGAAAGCAAATGGGGGAAAATGCGAGAGAATTAGCCTTAGAGAAATTTACAGCTGGAGTTCATCTGTCTCGTTTAACGAGGCTTTACCATAAGAGTCTATCGGGGGCTTAGCTCTTTTACTACAGAAATTAAGATGATGAAACATACAAAGATGATGCTTGGGGTAGGCCGTTGCCTGTGCATGGGAGCCCTGATCATGCTGGGATTAGGACCGTGGGCCCGGGCCCAAAATCCTTTGAGCCTGGAAGAGGCGGTAAAGAGCGCACTGGAGAATAACTTCGGTATCCAGATCGTCCGGATGCAGGAACAACTAACGGCTAATAATAACCACTGGGGTACCGCAGGTCGCTACCCCACGGTGAACTTCAATGTAAACGGGAACGGCTCGTATACCGACAACCCGGCCAGTTTTGCCCCGATCCGGCTTACCGGAAGTCTGGGGCCTTCGCTCAACTGGGTGCTCTTTGATGGGTATAGGGTCAGAGCGACTAAGGGACGCCTGGATCTCCTGGAAGAACAGGCAGGGGGAAACGCCAACCTGGTCATAGAAAACACCTTGCAGGCCGTCATCCTGGCTTACTACCAAATATTGTTGGCCAAAGAGCAGTCCGCTGTCCTGGCGGAAGTCCTGAAAAACTCCAAGGATCGACTGGCCTATGAAGCCTACCGGCGAGATTTGGGAACGGGCAGTTCCTTTGAACTGCTGCAATTTCAAACGGCGGTAACCACCGATTCTGCCAATTGGCTTACGCAACAGCTCAATCTTCGAAATCTCCGGAAAAACCTCAATTTGTTGATGGGGGAAAAGGTAGAAATGGAATTTGAGCTGACTGAAGGCCTTCAGGAAGTCTTCCCATCCTTTTCCCTGGCTGATCTCCAGGAAAAAATGCTGGATGATAATACCAGCGTTAAAAATCAGTTCGTCCAAAATCAGATTTTCCGCAAAGAAGTAGAAATCGCCCAGGCTAGCCTGTACCCAAGGCTGAGTTTAAATGGAGGCGCCAATTATATTTTAGGCTCCATTACCCGAGCCGATGGCCAAAGATTGAGTGTAGGAGCTTTTGAATACAGCGCGGGCTTAAGCCTGAGCTTTACCCTCTACAACGGAGGGAATGTGAAACGCCAGATTGAAAACGCTCGTATCCAGGAACGCATTGGGGACTTACAACTGAGGGACTTACAACAAAGCTTGGTACGGGATCTTTCGGTCATGTACAATGACTACAGCCTTCGCCGTGATTTATTGAAGCTACAGGAAGAAAGTGTAACCTATGCGGAAGATAATCTTAGCCAGGCCGCAGAACGCTTCCAGAACGGCCTGATTAATTCCTTTGACTACCGGAATATTCAGCTTCAATATCTCAACGCTCAGTTCGGACGCTTGCAGGCATTACGCCAACTTAAAGAAAGTGAAACCGAATTGATCAGACTTACGGGAGGCCTGGTGCGATAAAATGCCTTCTCGGCTTGCGTAATTAAGCTTGACCTTATACATTTGCTACGCTTTGTCCAACCCCTGCCCGAGTGGTGGAATTGGTAGACACGTTGGACTTAAAATCCAATGGACAGTAATGTCCGTGCCGGTTCGAGTCCGGCCTCGGGTACCAGGACAAAGGAAAGATCACCTTCGGGTGATCTTTTTGTTTTCTAAAATCCCCTGGCCAGAGTGTCACAAAATTCCTTGCCAGATTGTCTCTAGTCCAAAACCATTGTTTTCCAGAGAAGATATTCAGTAAATTCGGCTAATCGAACTTTTAATCTTTCGCTATTTCATAGCTACTACCTATGATAAATTACAACTCTAAAAAATGGTGGGAAGTAATGGGTCATTTCAAGACCAGCTGGGTAATTCGTCGTACCATTCGTATGGTATGGGGAATGGCCACCTTCGCCACCTTCATTGTTATTTTTGACTATCTCATTTCCATCTATCCCGAGCTATTTCCTTTTGAAGCCGGGATCATGGCTATAGAACCTTCGATATTTTCATTGCTGGGTATTTTTCTCAGCTTGATGATGGTCTTTCGTACCAATACGGCTTATGACCGCTGGTGGGAAGGCCGTAAGCAATGGGGAGCCCTCATCAACCACACCCGTGGCCTGGCCGTGCTTTATCACGGTATGCTGCGCAGGGATGACCACGTCAACCGAAAATATTTTGCTACGGCTATTTCTTCCTATGTCCTTTCGCTTTCGGACCACCTGAGAGACATCAGCCAGCATAACTGGATCAAGGCTTATTCAGAGGAGCCCCACGAAGAAATCGAGAAGATCAAGCACGTCCCCAATAAAATCGTCAACGATATCTATGAGCGGACGGAGAACCTATACAAGGATGGTTTTTTTGATGGGTTCCAACTCGTCAACATCAAACCGGAAACCCAATCCTTTCTCGATATCCAGGGAGCTTGTGAGCGGATCAAGGCTACGCCCATTCCTTTTGCCCACAACTTCTTTATCAAGCTGTTCATTTTTACCTATTGTGCGCTACTGCCCTTTGTTTTGGTGCCCAAAATCGGGGTTTTTGCCATCATCCTTACCGCTTTTGCTTCTTATGCCTTGATCGGGCTAGAGTTCATTTCGGTAGAAATCGAGGAACCCTTTGGGTTGGATTGTAATGATTTGCCTACCCGCAATCTGGCCGAGAAAATCCAAGGCAATGTCCACGAAATTCTGGGGGTAGAAATGGAAGCAGAGGAAAAACCAAAAGTTGGCCAATACGTCGTAATCAACTAACACCCACCCGCCATGAATGTAATCGCCAAGGAACAAAGCCTTTTGCAGCGCCTTCAAGCCTTTGAAGTTTTCGAAGGAATAGGAGAAGAATCGCTCAATTGGTTGATCGAAAAATCTGATTATTGCCATTATCCGAAAGGGGAACATATTTTTTTCCCTGGTATGAAGGTGGATCACATGGAGGTTATTGTCCAGGGTGAATACTATGTTCATGCCGAAAGAAACGGCCGTAATCGCGAGCTGGGGGTCTGGGGGACCGGACAAATAGCCGGAGTATTACCTTTTTCACGCATGACGGAAATACGGGTTTATGGAACGGCTTTGGAAGATACCTACACCCTCAGATTGCATAAGGAGTGTTTCGTGGAAATGGTTAATATCAGTTACGAATTGACCCAAAAGCTGGTGGCTGTCATGTCTACCCGCATCCGCGATTTTACCCAATTGGCATCTCAGGACGAAAAACTCCTGGCCCTGGGTAAGCTGTCCGCAGGTTTAGCCCACGAACTCAATAATCCTGCCTCAGCCATGGTGCGGAGTTCTGAAGAACTCTACAATCAGGTGCATTCCAGTCCGGAAAAGTTTAAGCGGGTGATGAACCTCAAGATTACCCCAGAAGAAACCGATGAGATCAATGCCATCCTTTTTTCCAAAGTGGGGGAAAACCGCAAGCCCAATGAGTTGAGCTTGTTGGATAAGGAAGAAAAAACGGATGAAATCCTCGACTGGCTAGAAGACAACGGCGTGGAAGATCCGGATGCGGTAGCGGAAACCTTTGTGGAATTTGGTATGGAGGTAGAGGAGCTAGAGGAAATCCAGGACATCCTGGCCGGGAAAGAAATTGGGGCGATTCTCAGGTGGCTGGAAAGCACCATGAACCTGGACCGCCTGGTGGAGGAAATCAAAGAGTCTGCCGATCGGATTGCCACCCTGGTAAAAGCCATCAAAGGTTATTCCTATATGGACCGTTCCCTGGTGATGGAGCCCACCCAGGTTTCAGAGGGGCTGATCAATACCATGATGATCCTCAAGCACAAAATGAAACTTAAGCGCATCAAGGTAGACAAGCAGTTTGAAGAAGGGCTTGCGCCGATCATGGGACTAGGTGGCGAGCTGAACCAGGTTTGGACCAATATCATCGCCAACGCCATTGAAGCCATGGGAGAAGACGGCACTTTGCTGGTCCGAACCTATGAGCAGCGTGGTAAAGTGTGCGTCGATATTACCGATGATGGTCCCGGCATCCCCGAGGACATTCAGAACCGCATCTTTGAGCCCTTTTTTACCACCAAAGCCATGGGGCAGGGCACCGGCATTGGCCTCGATATCGTCAAGAAAATCCTCGAACGACACAAGGCAGATATCTCAGTAGACTCTGAACCCGGACGGACCACCTTTCACATTAGCTTTTCCATTGCTCCTAAAATCTCCTAATCATGGCTGAAAACAGAAAGCCGATTATCTTTTCCGTAGATGACGATAGCCAGGTTCTCAGTTCTCTGAAAAGAGATCTGCGTTCGGCTTACCGTAAAGAATACCGGATCATCAGTTCTATTTCTGCTAAGGAATCATTAGAAGCCCTGGTGGAGCTAAAGAAAAAAGGCGAAAATGTAGCCCTTTTTCTTTCTGATCAGCGTATGCCCGAGATGCTGGGGGTAGAATTCCTGGAATCTGCGAAAAAAATATTCCCGGAAGCCAAGCGGGTGTTGCTCACGGCATACTCGGATACAGATGCCGCCATTAAGGCCATCAACGATGTGCAGCTGGATTATTACCTGATGAAACCCTGGGATCCTCCCCAGGAAAAATTATATCCCATTATCAACGAACTCCTGGACGAGTGGCAAGCTTCCTATCAGCCGGTGTTTAGAGGTATTAAAGTAATTGGCTTCCAATATTCACCGAAATCCCACGATATCAAGGATTTTCTGGGGGGTAACCTCATCCCTTACCAGTGGCTGGACATAGAAATGAATCCGCAGGGCAAGGAGTTGCTCGACCTGGATGGAATTCCGAATAAAAATCTGCCCGTAGTGATCATGGAGGATGGGCAGTATTTGCAGGACCCCAGTATTCAGGAACTAGCTAAGCAAGTGGGGCTGACCCCTGAAGCTCAAACGGAAGAACTCTATGATGTGGTCATCATCGGGGCAGGACCGGCGGGTCTGGCTGCAGCTGTATACGGGGGCTCTGAGGGCCTGAAAACGTTGTTGATCGAAAAACGCGCTCCTGGTGGGCAGGCGGGGACCAGTAGCCGCATAGAAAACTACTTGGGCTTTCCCAAGGGCTTGAGCGGCAGTGAGCTGACCCGTAGAGCGGTTGCTCAGGCTACCCGTTTTGGCATCGATATGCTGAGTCCCCAGGAGGTAACCAATATTACCATAGAAGGCGCTTATAAGCGCATTACCTTAGGGGACGGTTCTCAATTAATGACCCGAGCCGTGGTGATCACCACCGGGGTGGATTATCGTAAAATGCCGGCGGAAGGCGTAGAAGGCTTCACGGGAGCAGGGGTCTACTATGGGGCCGCTACCTCAGAGGCAGCGGCGGTACGGGGACAGGAAGTCTATATCGTGGGGGGAGGCAACTCTGCCGGGCAAGGGGCGGTGTATTTGTCCCAATTCGCCAAGAAGGTTCATATCCTGATCCGAAAACCCGACCTGACGGCCAGCATGTCCTCTTATCTGATCGATCAGATTGATGCCATTGATAAAATTGAAGTCCACGGTCGGCGACAGGTAATCAAGGCCTGTGGCGGAGAACACCTCGAAAGCCTGATCATTCAGGACATGGAGAACCAGACTGAGAAAGAGGTAAAGGCAGGGGCCTTGTTCATCTTCATCGGAGCGCGCCCGGTAACCAACTGGTTGGTGAATGGCAATATCCTCACCAATCCCAAAGGCTATATAGAAACCGGAAAGGAGTTGATGCGCTATGGAGACTTCAAAAAAATCTGGAAGCAGAACCGTGAGCCCTACCTGCTGGAAACCTGCCAGCCAGGTATTTTTGCGGCGGGAGACGTACGGGCCG
>JBCBGC010000144.1:0-21401 GCA_038527215.1 Bacteroidota bacterium | reverse complement strand
CGGAGGTACGGTAGGCATCCAAAGTGTCAATTATGAACAGACCTTCAGGTTCAGAGAAGACGATATCAACAATGTGCATCAGGGGCTGCAGCCAAACCCGGCTTTTGCCCTTGAGTCGCCCATGAACCAGATTCGCTTCGAAGATAATTTTTCAACCACCGGAACTGGTATCAATGGTAAATTCGGGGTGATCATTCGCCCCTTCGATCAATTAAGACTTGGCGCCTCCGTGCAGAGTCCGACCTTTTTTACCCTCGTAGATCAGTTCAGTAGTAACCTCGCGCAGAATTACTCTATCACCCTGGCAAATGGGTCTGAGGGTACCGAGGAGAGTGTTTCGGAAACCACGCCTGGTCAGTATCGTTATTCGCTGCGAACCCCTTATAAGGTAACGATCGGCGGGATGTATCTCTTAGGCAAAACAGGCTTTCTGACGGCTGATGTAGATTTTACAGATTACAGCAGTTCCAGACTAAGTGCTTCTGACTACGGTTTTGACGTGGAAAATGATAATGTACGCGCCCAATTCCAGCAAGTGGTCAGCGTGAGAGTAGGAGGAGAATTCAGAAGCGGCATCTTCCGCCTTAGGTTGGGAGCAGCGGTCTTTGGAGATCCCCTGACCGAGGAAGGCAGGCGTTATCTTTCTGCTGAAGATTTTACGACTGTTAATGAAATTAGCGGAGAAAGAACTATATTGTCTGCAGGGATTGGCATCAGGCAACCGAATTATTTTCTGGACGTTTCTTTTATTAACCAGCGCCAAACGGACAAATTCAATCCCTACACGGCTGGAACGACAGATATCTTTTTGCCCACCGCGGTAATTAACACGCAAAAAAACGCATTAACAGCTACCGTTGGTTTTAACTTCTAACTCCTCTCTATGAAGCATTGCTACCTTTAATAGTTACACCAGTATCAATTAAAGGAAGAGTTATGAGCAATCCTATCTGTCAGATTATCCCTGACGACCTTTATCAAACCCTTCTACACTACAACCTCTTGAATAAGAAAGTTCTCCGGGACTTTCAGATCAAGCGGCAGTACATTCATCTGCGCGAAGAAGGCTTGCGCTCAGCTGATGCCATTGACAGCATCCTGAACGAGTATCCTTATCTGCAGTTTGATACCGTACGTAAGATCATTTATAGTGTGAAGTTGCCGGAAGAAATTGAAACGGCATTAGCCCACGCCTAAGACGAGGGGTATTTTGAGGAAATATTGTCCGATAAATTCCCGACTCCCTGGCTAAAGTTTTGGAAGACATGCCTTGCTTTCGCACTGTATGCGTACTTTTCCTGAACTTCCCTTACCGACCTTCAGCCATGAAGTATTGTATGAAAGTAAAAGCGACTGCCCAGCAATGGACAGTCGCTTTTTTTTCGAAGGAATGTGAGCCTATTTAGAATCCCCTGCGGTTGCTTGCTCGGCCAGGATCTCTGCCACCCTGGCCTCCAGTTTCGCTCCTCTGAGACCTTTTTCCAGAATCCGCCCTTCCTCATCTACGAGCAGGGTAAAAGGAATCGAGCCCACCCCATAGGTTCTTGCAGCGGCGCTCCGCCATTGCTTGAGGTCGCTGATATGATACCAGGGCAACTGATCAGCTTTGATAGCCTGGACCCAGCGGCCATGGTTATTGTCAAGGCTTACGCCAAGGATTTCGAATCCCTGGTCTTTGTATTTGTCATACATGGCTTTGACCCGGGGGTTCTCCCTGCGGCAAGGGCCGCACCAGCTGGCCCAGAAATCTACCAACAGCAGCTTTCCTCGCAAATCTGACATAGCCAGGCTGTCCCCTTCCGGCGTGGGAAATTTCAAATCCGGGGCTTCTTCCCCAATGAGTCTAAAAGCCAGCGTCTGATATTCTTTCCGGAGTTGGTTAGAAAGCAGCGGATTGTCATTCCCATATTGCTCCAGATAGCGGTTTATATAATGGGCAAACCCATCTTCATTTCGTTTGCGGAAACCCGCAGCCAGGCCCAATAATGCGGCCTTATGGGCGGAACTGGGTTGAGGGATGGCATTGAGCCACATATCGGCATAGGCTTGCTTTTCCCGTTGAAAGAGGTTCAATCCTCCCAGGTTGCTGGCAAAGCCTTTAAAGGATTCGTGAAGCAGGGGTAAGCGATTCAGGAAGGGATCCTGGAAATCTACCAACTGAAAGTAGGTTTTGCCTAAATAATCCGCCTCGTCTTGATAGCCTTCTCCCTGACTCTGGTAACTCAGATAGGTGCGAAGGGCGGCTACCTGGGCGAGTTGAGGGTCTGTCTGACGGAGGGATTCTACAAAGTCTAATTGCTTTTTGTCAAAGGCCTCAAACTGTCCCTTAATGCCATCCAGCGGCGTCTTTCTGGCCAGGGCAGTCCGATACCCATTTAAGAGTCGTTTGAATTCCTGCTGCCAGCTGTTGTATTGAGAAAGGATTTGCTGGTAACGGGCATTTTTGGGGGATATGACCCGGGCCTGGGCAAACTGCGCCTGGGTTCCCACCACCTGCACCACACTGTCTAAGCCTAACAAGACCTGACAGCTTTGACCAGGCTTTCCGGTCCCTAGGAAGTAAATACCGGGAGGTACCTTATTGAAGGAAACGGCAAATTGAGCTTTACGGTCCGTGCGATTCAGGACCATATTGGTAACGGGTCTGAGGGATACACCGTCCGGAATAAATAAGCGGATGGTGTCCTCGTCCCATTCGGTGAGTTGACCTTGTAAGAGGATTTTATCGAAGGGTTGAGCCGACAGGCTCCAGCCGCTAAGTAGCAGGGTCCCGATCAGGACCAAAGATCTCCACTGAATAAGCATATTGTTCGCTCTCCATTAGTTGAGGCGCGGGTCTACGGGATAGTTAGAGATGATTTTGTATTTCGCGCCCATTTTTTTGAGAATTTTTCGCCACATCTCTTTGCCGCCTTTCTCAAAGACAAAGGAATGATCTTCCGGGGCAATAATCCAGGACTTTTTTTCCAATTCCTGATCAAGCTGCCCGGGACCCCAGCCGGCATATCCTATAAAAAAGACGATGTCATCCTGGGAAAGCTTGCCTGAGCGGATATTATCTTTCAGGGCGGCAAAATCTCCTCCCCAATATATGTCCTCAATAACATGACGACTGCCCGCTAGTGAGGTGCCAAAACGATGGACATAGTGAAGAGAATTTTGTTCTACAGGTCCTCCCAGATATACTGGCGCTTCCATGCTGGGCATTTCAGCTACCACTTCGTTTATGTTAAACTTAAGGCGGCGGTTTAGAACGAAACCAAGGCTTCCTTTATCATTATGTTCAACCAGCAGCACCACGGTTCGCTGGAAGTTTTCATCATGCATAAAGGGCTCGGAAATTAAAAATCTACCGGGAAGAGGTTTGTAAGAACTGGTCAGCATAACAAATAGCGATCTAAAGGATTACACATAGAACATTTGCGAACAGTATTCGCGAGTCTGTAGCGTAAGGGGCTCCCTTATAAAACGAAATACATCTGGGGGTTGGTATGGTCAATATAGATGATCGAAGGCTAAAATGCCAATCTTTTCTCCCCCTTTCGGGCATTAATTCTCGTTCGCTTTTCGCGACTGAAGAAGCCGGAGTAGGACGCCATTTGTCCAGCCAAATCCATCTTGCAGCGGATACTCCCCTCCTCCGCCTTCCAGGGCATCATCCATGACGTTGTATTTCTCCACCAGTTTCCCGGTTTCGGCAAATACCCGCTGGTTAAGACTGATCCAACGCTCGGTGATGTCGGTAGCCAGCGCTTTTTTGCCGTAGTTCCCCAGGCCCTGAATGGCCATCCACTGAAGGGGAGCCCATCCATTCGGCGCATCCCATTGCTCCCCGGAGCGAACCAAGGTAGTCGGTAAGCCGCCGGGAGAGAGGAAGTTCTCTTCCAGGAACGTGGCTACTTTTTCTGCTTGCTCTCCCGTCGCAATGCCAAAATACAATGGGAATGCCATGGCCAGAGTAGCTTGATTGACAGGCTTCGCTTGTACAAAATCGTAATCGGTATAGATCTCCATTTCGCTGTTCCAGCAATATTTCTGGATGGCTGTCATCCGATTTTGAGCGCGGGTGGAAAACGCCTCAGCTTTTGCTTCCATGCCAGCTTCCTTATAGGCCATGGCCAACACATCTTCCAGATGCATCAGGAGGCAATTCAAGTCTACGGGAATAAGCTCTGTGGTCCGAATAGTGGCCAGGTTCTTCCCGTCGCGAAACCATCGGGTACTGAAATCCCAACCGGACTCGCAGGCTGCTCTCAAATTTTGGTACAAAGAATCATCCGGCTGGCTACTTTCTTCAGCCAGCGCCACATCTTCTTTATAAGATTCAGGACGGGGTTTCGTGGTACCAGACCAATAGCGGTTTAATATTTCTCCGCCTTCCAGGCGTACCACATGCTGCGAACTAGCCTGTGAGGCAGATACGCCTTCTTCTCCTTTCATCCAGAAGGTGTATTCATTTTCCAGAGCCGGTAGATACTGCGCCAGGGAAGCCTGCGAATCTGCTTTTGTCCACAAATCCACCATCATCGAGAAAAAAGGTGGCTGAGAACGGGTCAGATAATAGGTCCGGTTTCCATTCGGGATAAAGCCAATGGTATCCAGGAGGTAGGCAAAATTATCTACCATATTGCCGATCATATAGCGGGAATTAGGGGAAACTTCCAGGCCCAGCATGGTGAAATAACTGTCCCAGTAATACACCTCTCCAAATCTTCCGCCCGGAACGATATAGGATTTCGGTAAAGGAATGAGTGTGCCTGTCTTGCGGACATCTGCATTCCGGGTCAGGACAGGCCACAGCGCATTGATATGTTCATCAATGCTGTGGTCAGGATTGGTCTTAAAGCCGGAAGCATAGGCATGGGGAATGTCAAACCAGGTTTCCACAAAGGTCGGTAAGGCTGTATCTCCCAGACTTTTTATCTCCTCATACGCCGCCAGAATATCGGCCACCGGAGCTTTAGGGGTACAGTCAGCGAAGGTCTTGGAATCCGGAAAGACTACGGCTTGTTGAACCCGGGCAAACATTTCTCCATAATCCTCAACCGGGTTGACCAATATCGCTTCCGAGGTGGTGGAGGGAGCAGCAGTTTGACATCCGGTTCCTGCAGCTATCGCTCCCAAAAGGAGGCACAGCATTCCGGATCGTATCAGTGGTAGCATAATCCTATTTTGGCAGGAATATACGAAAAACCCGGTGGAGCCTGAGGCAACCACCGGGTTGAAAATTCACGAAACTATGATCGTTTTTCTCGAGAAATCGGCTTAGTTGGCGTCTATGATCTCTCCGGAACCGGTTACGGTAACATTCACAGAGGGATTCCCTTTGTAGTACACATTCCCTGTTCCCCGGATTTTGACATTCAGGTCATTGATCACGCTTACTTCACAGTTGCCGGAGCCGGCAATGTCGATGTTGCAGGTCTGGGCGTCCAGATCAAAGCCTTTCACATCCCCTGATCCATCAATCCCCAGGAGCACCTCATTGGCAGTACCAGCCATTTTCAGGTTTCCAGAACCCAGCAGGCTTGCATCGAAGGTAGTTACGCTCCCATCAAAGGAAACGTCTCCAGAGCCAGCGATATCTACAAACGCATTGGTCAGGTCGGCATTCATTTCAATTCCACCGGAGCCATTCACTTTCAGCTCCATGTCGGTAGCGGTAAAGCGGTCCTCTGTGTAGACATCACCAGAACCTTTTACCTCAATCATGCTGAGGGAAGGTACATAGACATCAATGCGGATAGTTTTATAAGAGCGTAGACAGCGGTCGTTGTTGATTTCCAGAATTCCTCCTGTCACTTCGGTAGTAATCTCAGCCAGGATGTTGTCCTGAGCGGTGATATCTACGGTAAAAGAAGAATCCAAATGAAGATAAACGTCAGCTGGGCTATCGATAATGATTTTGTCAAAAGCGACGGGTTCTCGGGTTTCAGTCACCCTGGATCCTTCTCCATTCACACAGGGAAGGGCCTGAGGGAGTTCACAAGCGGTTTGAGAGAAGCTCAGGAAGACCAGAGCTGCGATCAAACCTTTGAGTGGCGTAGATTTCATAGACATGTGATAATAAGATTGTTGTGTTGTTGTCAGAAGATTATACGGCTAACTGCGGGCTAAAGACCATTCGTTTAAGGTAAAGTTGCAGCCTTTTGTAAAAAAAACCTCGCCCGGCTCACTCCCCTATTCTCAGGTTCATTCCCGGATTCTCCGTGTTCATTCCTTTCCGCTCGAAAAGGGCCGCCGAAGGCTGTTATTTGGTCGTAGAAGCAGTCAACAAACTTTCACTTTTTAATCAATCTAGTTGTGGCAACCATCATCGATCTTCAATTAGCCCTCGTGAACCGCTGCAAACGCGGAGATAGCAACGCACAGAAAGAACTGTATGAGCGCTATGTGCAGGCCATGTACAATGTAGCTCTCCGGATTACCCAGGATGTGATGGAAGCAGAAGACGTATTGCAGGAAGCATTTTTACGGGCATTCCGTCATCTGCAGAACTTTAAAGGAGATGCCACATTTGGAGCCTGGTTGAAGCGGATTGTAATCAACACTGCCATCAACCATATCAAACAGCGCAAAACCGAAAGACTCCATTGGGACCAGGCGGATGGAGCCTATTGGGATGAGCCCCAGAAAGAGGAATCCAATACCCCTATGGCTGAGATTCAGCAGGCCATTAATGATCTTCCCGAAGGATACAGAACCGTCTTTACCTTGTATCAAATCGAAGGATACGACCACAAAGAAATCAGCAATATTCTGCAGATCAGTGAGGCCACCTCAAAATCTCAGTTTAGCCGGGCCAAAAAGAAGCTTCGCGAAAAACTAGCCATTCCTTATCAGGAAACCCGTATTGCGAACTATTCGTAGGGCAAGTAGGACCCTGTTCCCCTCCCAACCATAAACCCATTCCCTATGCTTCGATTTTTGTTTGTCTTTTTCTCCTTTCTTTCTCTGGCGCTTAGCCCGTTAAAAGCAGATGTTGGTGAACAAGTAAGCAAGAACTATCAATATACCTATGAGCTCCAGCCAACGGATGCTTTTGAGATCATCAGTCAGCATGGGGACATAAAAATCACCAACAGTGATACCGACATTGCCAGTTTGAGTATCACGGTGGTGGCCAAGGGAAGCAACCTGGAAAAAGCCGAAGAAAGACTTCGCATGGTCAACATCCAGGAGAAACAACTAGCAGACCGTATCCAGTTAGAAACCCTTTTTACAGAGGCCCAATTCCTGAGTCTCCTCCCTAAGCAGGTATGGGAAGTAACCTACGAGTTATCCCTGCCCGCTAGCCATCCGCTCTTCCTTACTCATCGCTACGGTGATATTTACCTGGCCACCCGTGAAGGTCCGGTCAAGCTGGATCTTAACTATGGCAAACTCTTCGCTGACAAGCTAGAAGGCGGCGGCCATCAATTGGCGGTCAATTTTGGGAACATTGAGGCCCGTCACATTCAAGCGGGCGAAATAGACTGCAGCGTAGGACAACTGCGGGTAGATGAGGCTGACTTCCTATTTGTCAAATCAAATGGCGTTCGGGTCCAGTTAGGTCAAGTAGAAGAACTAGAAGTACAAAGCGCCCTGGGCAATATTCAGGTGGACGAGGTCGCGCATCTAAAGGGCTCTTATAGCTCTGGCAAGCTCGCCATTGGAAACCTGGGCAAAAGCATGAAAATGGAGCTTAAAACCGGCAGCAATGTAACCGTGCAAGCCCTGCATCCTGAAGCAGAAGAAGTAGACATTGAAGGAGCTTTCTCCTGGATTCGACTAGGCGTCAATCCCGAAGCAGCCCTTGACCTCGACGCCCAACTCCAACGCGGTGACCTCAAAACCCAAAACCTGCCGATGGATATTCAAATAAATGAGGCGTCCGGGCAAAAAACATATACCTCAGCCCCTATTCGTACGGGTCGTACCAGCGGTCAGGCTACCAGCATAAAAGTGAATGCCAGGTTCGGGAAGGTGACACTATTTGGCAGAGATAGCTAAAAAGCCGGTTTTCCGACCAAAAAGACACCAGCAGCATATCCCTGCTTGTGTCTTTTTTTTGTATCTTCTGCCTACGACCTAAATACTTATTCATGAAGCCAATACGCCGCCTGGTAGCAGTGATGTTTACCGACATCCAAGGCTATACCAAGCTCATGCAAAAGAGCGAGGAGGCGGCCGTCATGGTAAGAAGTCGCCACCGCAATATATTTGAACCCACCACCCACAAATACGAAGGGGAAATCATCCAATACTATGGAGATGGAACCTTAAGCATTTTCGATAGCACCGTCAAAGCCATGCAGTGCGCGGCGGAAATGCAGAAAAAATTTCGTCAACATCCGGCTATTCCCGTCCGCATTGGGATTCATACCGGGGATGTTCTGATTTCCGAGGAAGACATTATTGGGGATACGGTCAACCTGGCGGCCCGGGTAGAATCCATGGGCGTAGCCGGCTCCGTGATGGTAACAGGGAAGGTAGCCGATGAAATCGCCAATCAACCACGCCTACCCCTGGTAAAAATGGGCGAATTTCACTTTAAGAATGACCGACAAAAGCGTAAAGTATATGCCCTGGACCTTCCCGGCCTGGTCGTGCCCGCTAAAAAGGACATGCAAGGCAAGCTGGAAAAAAAGAAAGCGCTTCCCTGGGGCTGGATGACAGCCTTAGCGACGGTGATCCTGGCAGGAATGGCTTTCGCCTTTTGGCCCCTCTCCCCTTCTCCAGGCAGCGGTCAGATACCGGACAGAAAAATTGAAGCCCTGGCGATCCTGCCTTTTACCAATCGAACCCATAAAGCAGAAAACGATTACCTGGTCGAAGGAATTCACGAAGCGATCATAGACCAGTGCAATAAAATTGGGGTCAAAGTTAAACCCCGTACCAGCATGATGGCTTATCAGGATTCTCCCAAATCCATCAAGGAAATTGCCGAGGAACTGCAGGTACAGGGCCTGGTCGAGGGGTCGGTCTTAAGAACTGGAGAAGCACTAGAGGTTCAAATCAGATTGATCGATGGGAAGCAGGAAACCTATTTGTGGGCAGGAGAATATAAAGCTCCTTATGCAGATGTGTTTCGCCTGTACAAAGAAGTAACCACTGGCATTGCCGAGGAAATAGAATTGGTGCTGAGCCCACAAATGCAGGATGAGCTGTTGTCCTACAAAAACATCAACGTGGCCGCCTATGATGCCTATCTGAAAGGCCGGTATCAAGCCAATCGCGGGGTAGCAGAGGCTTCATTCAAGGCCATTGATTTTTACAAAAAGTCCGTTAGACTGGATCCTCAATTCGGGCCTGCCTACCGTGGCCTGGTTGAATCTTACCTCTTGCTAGGCTTTGGGAACCTTCCTCCTAAGGATGCTCACACCCAATTCAGGATATACGCCCAGAAAGCCTTAGAACTGGACCCGGATATTGGCAAAAGCCACCAGCTCTTAGCCATGATCAAAATTTTTTCAGAAAGTGATTGGGAAGGGGCAGAAGTAGAGCTAAAAAAAGCCTTGGAGGTAGAAGCAAAATCACCCGTCGCCTGGGATACTTATATGCAATTTTTGTGGGCCTTAGGCCGCATGGATGAGGCCGTAAAGGCGGGCGAACAGGCTATCGCCCTTGGTCCGAGAAATCATTTTGCCCATTGCAACCTGGCCTGGGCCTATTTTGCCAACCATGAGTATGAAAAGTCCCTGGACATGGTGGAGATCACCAATCAAAAATTCGGGAATGAATGCCATTATCACAACAGCCTGCCCTTCCGGGTCATGATCTCCCGGGAAACACCCCGGGATACCCTCCTCGCCCAATTGGTCAACATCCAGGCTCAGATGGACAGCGCAGCTGATCGGGAGCAACACATCAAATACATGGGACTGCTCGCTTTATTGCAAGCAAAACTAGGGCACCGTCAAGAAGCCCTGGCCCTGGTAAAACAACTGGAAGGAGAAGCTGAAGCCTACTATATCGATCCTTACAATTTCGTGTTCGTCTACCTCTTTTTAGGCAAATATGAAAGGGCTATGGACCTGGTCGAGCAAGCTGCCAGGGATAACTCTTTCCTCCTGATTTACACCATTAAAATGGACCCAGCCTACGAGGTCTTGTATGACCACCCCCGGTATCGCAGGTTACTAAAGCAGCTTAATCTGCCTCCGCCTGCTGCTTCCTAAAGGCCTTCCGGTAAATCCATCACCCCAAAAGCCGGCTCAGTCAGGCTACCAAAATATAGCTTTCCATCCACCTCTTTCACACTGGTGATAAACGCATGATCTCCCGCCGGGTTGTGGAGGGTTTCCAGAACTTCTCCATTCGGCGAAAGGGCGATACACATGCTGTAACGGACTTCCGTGGGCTGTAAGAAACGTGGCAGGCGATAGACGATTTTTCGGATAAAAGCATTGGGCAATACGTCATCCAGGGTAGGATTACGGGGATTGGGGATGGCTACCCAGAATTTGTCCCGCCCATTACAGGAAATATTATCCGGGAAACCAGGAAGGTTTTCAATCAGGATTTCTGATTGACCTTTCCGGGGCCCGGCAATCCAGTAGCGCTGAATACGATAGGCCGAAGTTTCATTGATTAGCACAAATTGCTGATCCGGACTCACCGCTATCCCGTTGGCAAAATGCAGGCTATCCAGCAGCAATTTCGTTTCCCCGGTGGAGGGATGATAGGCCAGCAAGCGTCCATCTCCCAAATGAGAGATCAGGATATCGCGATACCGACCAATTCCATAATAAGCCGAGGCATCTGAAAAGTAAATGGTCCCGTCCGCCCCGATATCCAGGTCATCCACAAAGCCAAAAGGCTGGTCGTTCAGGCCAGTTGTCAGTACCTCTATTTCTCCTGCGGGATTGATAGAGATAAGCCCTTTAGCTGCGTCGGCTACAATCAGATTCTGGGCACTGTCAAAGCCCATGCCCAGGGGTCGCCCTCCGGTCTCTACCCAGACCTCTGGCTCCTGCGCCAGGTCCGTATAGCGAAGAATTTTGCCGTTGGAAAGCCCACAATATACCCGACCCAGGGTATCTACAGCCGTATCTTCCGGTCCTTCTCCATATTCATGCACCACTATCCGCTGGATATTTTTGAGGAGATCATTTTCCTGATAGGGTCCTTCGGCTGCCAAATCAGGCGAGGTAGGCGGTTCCCAGCGATCCATGATAAGATCGGTAGGCCAGAAACATAGATAGAGGATAAAGGCTAATACAGCCAGGGCAAAAATGCGTAGGAGTAGTTTCATAGATCCAGGGGCTAAAGGGCCCGATTGTGTAATTTTTATTCGGTTTCAACCGCCTGAGGATGATTTTTTAAATAGGTCTCCAGCGTCTCTCCGTAGAAGTAAATATCCCTCAGGATAGCTTTCCCATCCTTGATGAATACTTCGGCATACAGATTTGCAGCGAGCTCTGCTTCCTCACGGTCGCGAAAAAACTGTTCGATCTGTGGCGCAGCTTTTTCATTGACAAAATACTCTTCAAAGGGAAGGTTAAAAAATACTGCTTCATCATTGACCCGGCGCACCGTGGTTTCCAGGTAATTGCTATGGCTGGGCTGGGTATAGAGGACTTCCTGCCATTCCGTAAAGCCATCTGCTTTTTGTGCCGGAACTAAATACACGGTTTGTCCCTTTTGCCAGGCAGCCTCAGCCTCGGGATAGTCCATTCGGTCCTCTGCATAATTGATGGAGACGTAGCGTCCCCGAAAAGGATCAAAAGGGTCCACCGGTTCCGGATGAAAACGGTAAACAACTCCTTCTCCGATCAAGGCCTCATATTTAGCTACCAGATAAATGGGAAACCCAATGTACAGCAGCATACTCAGGCCAAAGAATATATGTTTGATGCTTAGCTTAGGCATGTTGTTGTTTCTTTTTGTACAAATAATAATTCACTCCCAAAAAGCCTCCTCCAATCAGCAGGAAGGCTAGTCCCTTGACCAGGAAGCTGATGTCCTCGTCGAAAAAGCGACCTACTAGTAATGAGGACAGGAAAAACATGCCCATATTGACCAGGCCCAGTCTTTCCTGCCTGATGCCTTCCCGCAGGTAAAAAATGCCATAAGCCATCAGGTAGAGATTCATCAGAATCAGAGATAAGGTTTCATCACGGGTAGTTTCCAGCATCACTACGCCCAAGGCAACTACCAGGGGAAACGCAGCCGGGAAGAAGTTCAGCCAGCCCCCTTTTTTCCGAAACCAGAGCCCCAAGCCTATCGTAGCTGCGATCAAGCTTCCGATTACGGTCCAGGAAGCAGGTATTACCCATTCCGGGAGATTGGAACCGCCGAAATTCACCGTCCCATTTTCAAGGTTCAGGCCATACCACTCAAAGGCCAGCAGCATACTCATCACGTAAATCCCGCCTATCGCCAGCGTTTGCCAGGGCCGGGTCCAGGGATAAGTAGCCTCCCCGAATATGACCCTGCCAGCTACATAAAGCAGGCCCATAATCGCGCCGAAAGTCATGGTCGGGATGATATCTGGTCCCAGGTCAAAGAGCGGGAAACTTACGGAGAAGAGGGAGATACCGGTAGCCCAACCCAGGATATTTCGGCGGGTCTTTTCCGAAGGAGTTCGGAAACTAAACCATAAATGCGGCACAAGGGGCAGCAACCAGGCCCAGTACCAAAAGTGCATGCCTTCTCTTACTCCTGCATCAGCTGTCCAAACCGTAATGCCCGTCAGGTAAATCAAAGCCGTTAAGGTGCTCTGAGAAAGCCACAATAGAGGGATACTCAGCAACATCCAGGTAAATAAAAAACCTTGCAGGCTCCCGGGGATGTTATAGGTTTGTGCGACCAAAGAAATGGAAGCGGCCAGCATGAGCATCAGAAAGCCAGAAGTACTTTCCATCCAGGCAGGTGAATCCGCTTTTTTGAGAAAAGCGTAGCTGTAAGCTGCTACCCCAAGGAGCACCGGTAGCACGCTTAGCAACGCCCGGGTCATCCGGCTGAAGCTATCCCAGTTGTACGCAAAAAGTGAAATAATTCCGCTCCCGATCAGCAGGGCTCCTAATATACCCGTCAGCAGGAAAGCTGGATTGGGACCAGAGCCCTGAACATGAGGTTCAGCATGGACCTTTAGCCGGTCCGCTGCGCCTTGATCGATGAGCTGCTGGTCCACCCAGGAAGGGAGTTTTTCCAGCATCCAACGATAGTGTTTCGCATCATTCATGGGGAAAATAGTTTCTCCCTCAAACGTGAAGGGTTTTCTCAAGTTAACAGAAATAATCAACTAATTCGAGAAGACGGACTTTTAGGCAGGGGCAAAAAGGGCGTTTCCAGCCCAAAACGGGGGAATTGGTTCTGAAAAAACGGACCCTGAGCGGAACCGCTTATTCAGGCGTCTCGTCCTTGTCCACCCAGCGAAGCAATACGGGGAGCAGGACCAGGTCAGCCAGCAAGGCGAAGACGATGGTCAAGGCGGTGAAAAGTCCGGTATTAAAGGTTCCGCCGAAGTCGGAAGCAATCAGCAATACAAAACCCGCAATCAGGATCAGGGAAGTAATGATCATGGCCTTACCTGTGCCTTGCATGGTGGCACTGATGGCCGCATCCACGGTAGCTCCCTGGTTTCTTTCAATTCTGTATCGGGACAAAAAGTGGATGGTGTCATCTACCGCTATCCCAAAGGCAATGACAAATACCAGGGCCGTGGAGGCGGTCAATTGAATGCCAAAGAGGCCCATAAACCCACCCGTGAGAATCAGGGGAATGATGTTAGGGACCATGCTCACCATCAATATTTTGCCGGAACGAAACAGCCAGCCAATCACAAAAGCAATCACCACGAAGGCAATAGCCAGGCCCCCTAAGAGGCTGTAGCGAACATAGAGCAGGTTTTGTTCGGTAAGGTAGGCGTGGCCCGTGGGCTGCATGCGGAAATATAGCGGCTCCTCCCGCTGGGCCATGTGCAGCTCTAATTCCTGCCACAGTTGGGCAAAAGCATCGGTTCCTATATCGGCAATACGGGAACTCAGGCGGGCTTGCATGCCATTCGGAGTCTGCACCCTTTTCAAAATTTCTTCTCCGCCCTGCAAATACAAGAGGTCATATAGCTCATCTATCTCTTCCTGGGTATCGGGAATCTTGAAATGCTGGTCCCGGCTGTAATGATAAAGGTAGTTGGCTTGTCGGACCACGTTGACAGGCGAAAGAAAGGGGCTGAATTTCACCCGCTCCCCCAGAAAATCCTGCACTTCCTGCAGTTGCAGCAAGACTTCCCGGTCCGTAATCCGACGGCTGCTATCGGTCATTTCAATCCCCACTTCAAAGGGGCGCAATCCGAAGCCATTCTCCTCAAAGAATTCCATAGATTTCCGGATCGGATCATTTTTCCCAATATCCTCAATCAGATAACTCTGGGTAGGAATGCGAAAAATTAACAGGCCGCTAGCCATAATGAGCAAAACGAAAAAGGTAACGATCCACTTGCCGTGGGTTTTCGTCAACTGATCCAGCCTACCAATATTACGGTCCCACCAGGGGAAGTTTTCAATGGATTTTACCCGTAAAAATTTCTCTGGATTAATGCGGATCAGGGCATTGGGTAGAATGACGACCGATATGAAAAAGGTAAATATGACCCCTGCCGCTGCATATAAGCCGAAGTAACGAATCGGGGGAATCCGGGAAATCAGCAAAGAAGCAAAGCCTACCGCCGTAGTGAAACTGGTGAGGAAGATCGAAAGGCCAATTTCTTTGAGGGTCAATGCCATGGCCGTGTCCCGGTCTCGCCCCGCCCGGAGTTCAAATAGATAGCGGGTGGTCAGATGAATCACATCGGACATGCCCACGACGAACAAAATGGGAATCAGCAGATTGTTGATCAAGTCAATGCTTTCTCCCGTCCACCCCATGAGTCCCAGGGTCCAGGCCAATCCGGTCAAAACCGCCACTTGGGGAATCAGCACTCCCCAGCCATTGCGATAGGTAAACCAAAGGACCACAATGATGAGAATGATGGCCATGGACACGAACATGCCCAATTCGATGGCAATTTTCTCTACATACTTGGTTCTAATAAAAGGAATGCCCGTTACCACATAGTCCATACCGGAGGATTCCAGGTCTGCTTCTAAAGCATTGCTAAGGAGGTCCCGGTCGCGGGTATCAAAGATGTCCGGATCGATAAAGTAGTAGGCGCAAAGATGTCGGTAGTCGTGGGTGATAAAAATGCCCTTAAAGCTCGTATCAGCCTGGATGCGTTCCCGGGATCGTTCAATGGATGCCTGATCCTGGATATCGAGATAGGCATATTCCCGATAGCCCAGGCCCCGGCGTCGAATGAGTTGAAAATTCAAGGCCGTAACCACCGAATCAACCCCTGGGTGTAAGGCCATGCGTTGCAGCAAGGCCTGGCTTTGCGTGAGAAAGGTAGAATCGAAGATATCTTCCGCAGGACTCTTGAGGGCGATATACACCATATAGTTTTGATCCTCCGAAAATCGAGCCTGATAAGCATCATGGTAAAGGGCTTCCGGGTCATCGGTGGGATAAAAACTTTCAAAACTGAAATTGATTGACAAGCGAGAAATACCGTATCCAAATACCAGCGTGAGCACCACCACCACCCAAAGGAGGGGTTTCCGGTATGTCAAAAGCTTATCCATGTAGTGTCATTCAATCGTCTCTAAGTACCTGCATTCAGGTGTAGGGCTGCATCTCAGCCCATAATTCGTCAAACTTTTTCTGGAATTGTCGAATGGTGTTGGCATCATCCGACACCAACAGATTCTCCTCATTATACTCGGCCGCACTGCGGGTCCAGTTATAACTACCGGTCAGAATGTATCTATCATCCACCAGGGCGAATTTGTGGTGCATGTGGTGATGGGTAGCATCAATCCGCACCGAGATACCCGCGGCGGCCATGCGATCAATATCTGAGCCTTTATCGTGGAGTTTTTCGTTGTCCGTCAGGATACGAACGGTGAGTCCTTGTTGAGCCCGGTTGAGGATTTCCCGGGTGATTCGGTCATCACTGATGGTAAAGACACAAATATCCAGGCTAAACCTGGCTTGTCTAACCATGAGTTTGATGGTTTCGAGGCAGGCGTCTCCCGGACTAAAGTATACCTGGTTTTCGCCCCGCACTTCTTTTGCTTCTCCCCGGGCCAGTAACTTATTCGCTTCGTACAGCCATTGCAGGATGCGACGGTCCTCATCATCCTCCAACACAGAACCAGCCATTTGAAAAATTTTGCTTCTTAACACCTGTTTTTCCCGCTGATCCAGGGGCTCCTCCAACAGGATTTTGGCCAGCGCCTTCCTTTCAGAACGGCTGAGGACTTCATCTTCCAGCGTTTGCCGAAATAATTCTTCCAAATTGGGCATGAGGGCACAAATAAGGGCCCAAGTTACCATTTTTCCAGGTGGATGAAAATAGCTTATTAGCCGGAAATCTGCCTGCATTTGGGGCTATATCTTGAGGAATTTTTTTCCGGGTAATTGCCGGACTAACGACTTGAATTCCATGCTGAGCAGCAAGGATTGTAACCGAGCCATGGGGATGCCCGTTGCCTGCCCTATCTGATCGACCACGGCCTCTCCCTGAGCCAGGAAATTCAGGATTTTGGCTTCTTCAGCGGTGAGTAAGATTTCAGGGGCAGGCAAAAAAAGATTGAGCTGCTCGGTCAGGTCATCATGATGCTGCCAATCAATCTCCAGATCATCCAGAATTTGCTGAGGGCGGGTTACCAGCCGGGCAATATCTTCGGCGATGAGGCGGTGGCATCCCTGGGAATAGGGGTCTGAAAGCCTGCCGGGGATGGCATAGACTTGTCGGTTCTGCTCAAAGGCGGTCCGCGCCGTGATCAGTGCTCCCCCTTTTTCTCCGGCCTCTACGACCAGCACGCCCTGACAAATGCCAGAAATGATGCGGTTACGCGCAGGAAAAAAAGGGGGTTCAGGTTTCGTCCCGGTAAAGTATTCAGAGACCCATCCCCCGCTTTCCAACATTTTTAATGCCTTGGATTTATGCACCGCGGGATACATCATATCGAGTCCATGAGCCAGGACTGCGGTCGTTTTTCCTCCTACTGCTAAGGCCGCCCGATGGGCCGTTATATCTATACCATAGGCCAGACCACTTACTACATTGATGCCTCTTTCAGCAAAAAATTGAGAAAATTCCTCTGCCAGCGCCTGTCCGTAGGCTGTGGCCTTGCGGGTGCCAACAATGGCTAAATTGGTCTGTTGGTTGAGATTAATCGCCCCTTTTTGAAAAAGAAAGAGGGGTGCATCATGGATAAACTTTAGGGCATTGGGATAGGCTTCGTGCAGGTAGCTCATGATTTGAATGTCATGCTTACCACAGAAGGCTATTTCCTTTTCTGCCTTGGCCAGCATGGGAGAATCTAGGGCCAGTCTGGCCAGTTTTTGTCCGATGCCGGGGGCTTTGCTCAACTTAGCAGGGGAACTTTCGAAAATAGCATGGGCACTGCCACAGTAGGCAATCATGTTTTTTACATTCACTGGCCCGAGCCCTTTTGTCATCGCCAGGGCAAGCAAATACTGATCTTGATTTTCCACCTACCTTGAATTTCAATCGCCGTTCAGCATTTTCCAAAAACCGAAGCTTCAATCAGGGTGAATAAGAATATCATCTCTGCTATATTTTCTTTGAGAATCATCTATTAATTTAACCCGACGAAATCAAATCAGGGCAGGTCTATTTCTTGTTCTGAGGGAGGCAGAAGGCATGGTTCCAAACCGATACTTACTTTTAGCGCTTATATGGTGGGTTGCCCTGGGTATACCTATCAGTGGATTAGGCATTTATGGGAACCGCCTCATGGCGCAGGAACCCGTGTTTTTTCGCTGGGATAGCCTCCCTGCCCTGCCTCCAGCTAAAGGTTCTCTCCTTCAGCACGGGTATGCCGGCGCTTTTACAGGCGTCCATCAGGAAGTCCTGATCCTGGCAGGAGGAGCCAATTTTCCCGAAGCCATGCCCTGGGAAGGGGGACAAAAAAAATACAGTAGGGATATTTTTTACCTCCTGCCTGGTGCCCCACAATGGCAACAATCCAAACAAGTCTTACCTGCTTCCCTCGCCTATGGCGTCAGTTTATCCACCACCGATGGGATACTTTGTATAGGAGGCACAGATGGGGTGAGCTGCTCCCGCGAGGTTTTCCGATTGGCCTGGAACGAAGAACAGCAGGAAATCGAGCTGCAGTTTCTGCCTGAGCTTCCAGAACCCCTGGCTTTTATGGGAGGTTGTCTGCTAAAAGGGGAGGTCTATATCACGGGCGGACAAAACTCCATGAAGCAGCCCCCCAGAGAATCTTTTTTTTACCGACTGGATGCTCGCTGTCAGAAATGGACAAAATTACCTTCCTGGCCGGGTCCAGCCCGTATTTTACCCGTGGTAAGCTGTCAGAGCAATGGGCTGCATAATCAGCTTTACTTGTTTAGTGGACGGCTTCCCGGGAAAACCAACACCCAGCTCCACACCGATGGCTACCGATATGATCCCTGGACCCAAAGCTGGCATAGACTCAATCCTATACAAGTAAATGGAGGCCCGCCCCTTTGTCTGATGGGAGCTACAGCTGCGCCAACCGGAGCTGCGCATATTTGGGTAATGGGAGGAGACAGAGGCAGGATCTTTACGCAACTAGACAGTCTCAACCGGCTCATGATGCAGACGCCAGATACTGCGCAGATAGCCCAGCTAACCAAGCTTCGGAATCAGCTTCTGGATCAACATCCGGGCTTTTCTCCCCAGCTCCTCAGTTATTATACCATCACGGATCAGTGGTCCCTGATAGATTCTTTTCCCGGAAAACTTCCTGTAACCACGCCCGCCATTCACACGGGGGACCGGATCGTGCTGGCCTCCGGAGAAATCAGTCCCGGGAAAAGAAGTCCGAAGGTCATCCAATTGAAGATCGCTTCGGGCCACCAAACCTTTGGGTGGATCAATATCCTGGTCGTGGGAGCCTATTTTCTGGTCCTGATCTGGGTAGGCTGGCATTTTTCCAAAAGACAACTAAGTCTGGAGGACTACTTCAAAGGAGGCGGCAGAATCCCGTGGTGGGCAGCCGGACTCAGTATCTTTGGCACGGTGCTCAGCGCCATTAGTTTTATGGCCATCCCAGCCAAAACCTTTGCCACGGACTGGTCTTACTTTGTCTACAATATGGGGCCTTTTCTGGTAGCGCCCATCATTATTGCGCTCTTCCTGCCCTTTTACCAGCGCTTGGACATCACTTCCGTCTATGAATATCTGGAACAACGTTTCAATGTGGCTATCCGCCTGATTGGCAGCCTGGCTTTTATGGCGTACCAGTTGGGTCGAATTGGGATTGTGCTGTATCTGCCGGCGATCGCTTTACATACCGTCAGCGGCTTTAATATCGAACTGTGCATCCTGACCATGGGAATCATTAGTGTTGTTTATACCATGATGGGGGGAATTGAAGGGGTAGTTTGGACGGACGTTATGCAGGTCATCGTCTTGATGGGGGGAGCCCTGCTTTGCATTGTATTGATGATCAGTGAAATCGACGGAGGCTTCTCAGGGGTGTGGCAGATCGCGGTAGAAAATGACAAGTTCAACCTGATCGACCTGCGGTGGAATTGGCAGGAACCGACTTTCGGGGTAGTCTTGGCTGCGGCCGTGTTCTCCAATGTGGTTTTTTATGGAACAGACCAAACCGTAGTACAACGCTATTTGACCGCGACCGATATGGCGGGCGCTCGTCGTAGCATTTGGACGAACGCCATCCTGGTGGTCCCTGCAACCATTATATTTTTTGCCATAGGCACCATCCTATTTGCCCGTTACAGTGCCGCGCCTGCGGAGGTTCATCCTGCTTTATCGGCTACGGATGCTATTTTCCCCTGGTTCATCGTTTCAGAACTGCCTCCGGGGGTTTCAGGCTTATTGATTGCGGGGATCTTTGCCGCGTCCATGTCCAGTCTAAGTAGCAGCATGAACTCAGTGGCTACCGCTTACACGACCGATTTCCATCGTAGATTTAGTTGGCGGGGGAACTTGTTGAAAGTAGCCCAAAACTCTACCCAGGTAGCCGGACTCTTGGGGACCATGTTCGCCATCATGATGGCCAGTTGGGATATTAAATCGCTTTGGGATGAATTTCTGAAGGTGGTGGGCTTGTTTACCGGAGGTCTGGGCGGCGTTTTTGTCTTAGGGTTCATTAGTCAAAAAGCCCACGGACGTGGTGCGCTGGTTGGTTTGATCGCCAGCATGTTTATTCAATACCTGGTGGCCACTTCTCACAGTGTGCATATCCTCCTCTTCACTGCTACCGGCTTCCTTTCCTGTCTGATTATCGGTTACCTGGCTAGCCTGATGCTCCCCGGCCAACCCAAACCTTTGAAAAATCTCACTTTCAGGACCTTGGATCAAGACCCTGAATCCTAAGATAAGCTTCTACTTATGGCTACTACTTTTACCCCTATTACCGGGCTGATCGCTGCGCCCTTTACCCCCATGGACCAGAATGGCGAACTGAACCTATCCCACATTCCTGCTTATGCAGCTTTCCTGCGGAACAAAGGCGTCTCCGGGGTGTTCGTGGCCGGGACCACCGGAGAAGGCCTATCCCTCACCCTGGAAGAGCGCATGGCTCTGGCTGAGGCCTGGGTCCCCTTTCAGGCAGCAGATTTCCAGATATTGGTTCATGTGGGGGCCAATGCCCTGGGCCATGCCCAACAATTGGCCCGTCATGCGGGCAGTTTACCGATCGCTGGAATGGCCCAGATGCTTCCGGGCTTCTTTGCCCCGGCCTCCCCTGAAGACTTATTGGTTTCCTGTCAGCAAGTGGCCAAAGAAGCACCGCAGCTACCATTTTTCTATTATCATCTTCCCGGGATGACCCGCCTGAAGGTTTCCATTCCCGATTTTGTCGCCCTGGCCTTGGAACGGATTCCCAATTTTGCCGGGTTGAAGTTTACGGAAGAAAACCTGGTGGATGTGATCCGGATTATGGAATTGCTGAGCCCTCAGCATAGTTTTCTGTTTGGCGTAGACGAAATTCACCTGGCCGCCCTGGGGCTGGGCATCAAAGGAGCGGTAGGAAGCACCTATAATTATTTGGGACCGGGCTTCGTGCAGCTGCGCAAAGCCTGGGAAAGGGGAGACCATGCGGAGGCAAAGGCATGGCAAGTGCGGCTGAACCGCATCATTCTGCACCTTATCGCAGCCGGTGGCGGCGTAAAAGCCGGAAAATACTTGATGGAGTTGGCCAGTGGGTTGGAAATGGGGCCTTGTCGGCTTCCTTTGGGGAATTTGACTGAGGAAGAAAAAGGGCAGCTGGCCCAGGCACTTTCCGGCGAGGCCTGGGAAGTTTGCACGGGAGGTGGGGGGTAAAACAAAGAAGCCTCCCCATTGGGGAGGCTTAAGGCTGGCGTCTACCTACTCTTCCACGTTCTACCGC
>JBCBGC010000143.1:0-21414 GCA_038527215.1 Bacteroidota bacterium | reverse complement strand
CCATCCGAACCAGGGTGTATGTGTCAACCAAGAAGTATGTGTCAACCAGGAAATCTGCATATGGCTAATAATAGTCAATCACCGGGGTCAGATAGATCATAAGTGAGCTCTGGGTTTTGCGCTTGTCCACATTGCCAAAAATCCACTTAAGAACCGGAATGCGACTCAGTACGGGCAAACCCCGGGTATTTTCATTGATGCTTTCTTCTGTCAGGCCTCCTAAAATCACGGTTTCGCCGTTTTTTACCCGAATGGTAGAGGCAAAACTGCGGGTGGCAATGGTTGGCGGCACATCAGAGGAGAACTGCCCTACAGGGGTCGTAAAGTCGGGAAGCACGTCCAGGGTAACCATTTCGTCCTCCGAGATGTAGGGCCGGACCGTAAGGGTTACATTAGCTTCAATCCGCTCAAATCGCTGGGTAAAAGTCTGAAAGTTGTTTACCGCGCCGGTACTGGCCGTCTGGGTCTCTAAGAGATAGTACTGCGTCTGCCCAATGGTCAGACTAGCTTCCCGGCCATTAAGCATCGAAAGCACCGGATTCATCCTTACTTTGAGGTTGCCGCGGGTTTCCTGGGCCTTCAGGTTGAGGTAAAAATTGCTGCTCAAGACACCCAGCTCTGCCAGGGCCGGCACTGAACCCAGCAGCTCGTTGATCTCATCTCCATCCAGGGTGTAATCTATGCCCGGAAGTAGGCCGCGGATTTTGGCCAGGGTATCATTGTCTCCTTTCAGCCCTGCTTCCAGACCGGTGCTCAGCAAGCGATTTTTGTTTACCTCTACCACAATCATCTCTAGCCTCACCATGGGAACTGGCTGGTCGATCTCCTTCAAGTAAGCCGCCAGCTCATCTACTTCCCAGCTAGGGCCTTTCAGGATGATGCGGTTTAGCTCGGGATATTCGATGACCTCTACCTGACCAATGGTGGTTTTTTCGATTTCTGGTGGGGGACTGGTGTTCAGTCTGTTCCCGCCAAAATCTGTCCCTCCCCAACCGGAGTTCCCGCCGATGAATTGGTTTCCGAATCCTCCCTGCCCAAAAGTTCCATTGCCAGGGCTGTACAAATCCCCTTGGTTCCCGGGATTTCGCCTTGGCCCTACCTCCCCATTTCGACCTTGGGGCCGACTATTTCTTAACTCGTATCGGTTGGAAGGACTTTGCATATTCCCCCTGCTTGCACTACCGGGAATAAGCTCAATAGCCTGATAGGTAGGGCGATAGTTCATGTGCACTATTTCAGTTTTATGCAAGCCTTCCTGTTCTTTTTTCCCAATCAGAAATAAGTTGTCCGCCTTTTTAAACGTATAGGGCGTGCCTTGCATGACATGGTTAAGCATTTGTTCCAAGGTGGAGAGATCTGCATGCAAACTGATTTCCCCATCCAACTTCTCATAGATCAGATAATCCTCCTCTACCTGGTCAAAGATGTACCGCAATAAGGTTTCCAGCTGGGCATTATCCGCATCAATCCGGATGTAGGATTGATCTCCATCGGTATAGGCTTCCCCGGTAATGCTGCCAACAGGGGCTAGCGGCTTAGTGGCATTGGTTGGGGAACCAAGTCTTTTCAAGATGGCATAGCCTTTTTTTTGCTTTTGCAGATAGAGTCCGTTGGTGGAAAATATGGCGTCGAGTGCCGTATCAACCGGAGTGGGCGGTAAGAAAGCCGTGATGTATCCTTGCATGCCAGGCTCTGCCAGTATCTTCCTGCCCGTCAGCCGGGAGAGTTCCTTCAACACGCGAAAAAGACTATCCCGTGCCAGGTCAACGGAAAGCAAGCCCTCCTCAAATTTGATCTTTAAGGGTGGTCGGACCTTAGGGGTGAGAGCTGGAGGAGGGGGCTTATAAGGGATAAACTGTAAAATAGTGCCTATTGCCTCGATTTGATATTGGTATTTTTTACAAATCAGGAGAAAGACTTCCTTCACCGGAACATCGGTAAGATTAGAGGTAATTAGTTGCGTGGGATTATCGACGATATCCACATTCACTTTATGCTCTACGCCGATGGCCCTAATGTAATCGGGAACCGTTACATTTTTCATGGAAAGCGTAGTAGGCTCATTTAATCCCGGTAATTGGCGGGACATGGAGTCCAGCAAGTGCTGAATTTCTGCTAATGGCGGACCTTGCTGAGAGAAGCCTTGAAGCGGGTAAAGGATTAGGCAGAATAGGAATATTTTCACCCCCAAAATAGGAGGAGCCTCAGGGTTATGCATGGAAGTGAAATTAGGATCTGGTTTTACTAGGTCAGTCCAAATGAGCTGATTTCTTTGATGAGACAAAAGTGGCAATCCGGAAGAAAAAGGCTCAACTTAATCCATCGCGATTGTGAATTCATGAATGTGCTTACTGTAATCTAATTACCCTCAATGGATTCTTAAACAAATCTCACACCCATTCTCCGGATTGCCTTTAGCATGCTTGGTCTCTGATATGATCAGCAGGCCAGGTTTACTTTCTTTAGTCTCCATTGATCTCAAAATGTTAATGATCTTCTTAAGTTTTTCCAGCCTTAAGAATTTTGATAGTAAAAATGAGGGAATCATTCAGGCAGATCAGCCCAGAGGACGGGTTGCAGAAATTACCTGTTTATGCCCGAATAAGCTCCTGAAATAGCTTATTTCCATCTATACAGCTTCGGAAATTCAAAATTTTGAAATAAATTAAACGTAGATGTTAACAACCGAACAGGGTAACCTGTTTACAGCCAGATAACGTCCACTAATCATCTCCATTAAGTTGTTAGTTAGGAAAATGGGATTGCGAATTTTAGTGGTTGAAGACGAAGTACTCATTTCTGAAACCATCAAATTGCTCTTGGAAGAGCAAGGTCACCTGGTCCAGGATAGTTGTATTTCTTATGAGGAAGCCATAGAAGCCTATCAAAAAGAAAAACCCGATATGGTGATTCTTGACGTACGACTTTATGGCCAGAAATCGGGTATCGACTTCGCCAATTACTTGCTTAACCAACCAGAAGAAACTCCTTTTATTTATCTCACCTCGCAATATGACCGAAGAATATTTGAATTAGCCTTAGAAACCAACCCCTATGGGTACCTGGCCAAGCCTATCCAAAAAGCCAGCCTTTGGACTACCGTAGAAACTGCTTACCAGCGGTTTAAGGAGCGCAATAATGAATCGGAGAATCCGGAAATAACGGTCTTTGATGGACAGAAAAACCATCGGATTAAAGAAGAAGAGATCGTTTGGATCAAATCGGATCATGTGTACGCCAAGGTTCATCTATTAGACGATAGGCAAATTTTGACCCGGAAACCCCTTAGCAAATTTAGGGATCAAATCTCAGGCAAATGGCTGTTTCAATGCCATCGCAGCTATATCATCAACATTCGCCATGTAAGCAGTTGGGACAATCAGGCGGTAACCATGGTCGATGGAGAAACCATCCCCGTGAGCCGATCAAAAAGACAAACCTTGATTGATATGCTCTAGCGCTACAGCGCTCCCTCCTTCCTTCCAGGAGAGACCCTCCAAGCAGTTTTGCCCTTCCCCTCAGGTGAGAATCTCTATATTTTGCAGAGATAAGAATTTGCTAATAATGAAATATTCGGCAGCTGTGCTTGATCGAAGGCGTAAAATGACGTAATTTTTACCCTTGATAAAAGACGAACATATACGCATTAGGTATTCTTGAATTTTCGGACTTTGCTTAGAATTGGGCTACTTTCCTTCCTCCTTGCCACTTCTTGTACCCTTTCCGCTAACAATGGTTTCCAGGAAACCCTGAAAGAAAACTATATCCGTCTCTATGAGAGCGTAGATGCCATGCAACCCCTGTATGCCATCTCTCTGGCTGATTCCCTGCTTTCCCTCTTGGAAGAAAGGGGGGAACTGGATTCAGAAATGAGTATGTGGATTCGGTATGAAAAAGGAGAAGCCTTCGAACTGCTGAGGGACCGCACCGAAGATGCCCTGCTTTTGTATTACGAAGTAGTAAGGGATGCCGAGGCTGCCAAAAAATGGGAAATTGCCGCGGAAGCCTACATTTCTATCGCCAGAACCCATGAAGCCGTAGGAAGAGGAGAGGATACCAAAAGGAACCTCGAAGCGGCACGTCAAATCATCATCAAACACGACCTCCCAGAAGTTTACTCCCGATATGCGGTCCGGAATTCTTCCTACCACCGCTTGTATGCCAATCGAGATACGGCCAAATATTACGCCCTTCAAGCCATCGAATATGGCAGGATTTATCGGGTAGAAAGATCCGAGTTAGATGGTCATTTATTGATGGGCATCCTATCCGAGGACTTGGGGGAGACAGTCTCACATTTCCAGGAAGCCGTGCGGGTGTGCCTGAAACGGAATAACTTTTCTGGCGCCACCTCTCAGAAGTCTAATGTGGTGAGTACCTTTTTTTCAGAAGGCCTGTACCAAGAAGCCATGGTCCACCTGGATACGGCTTATATGTATGCCCATCAGATCGAAGAGACTTACAATGGCTATTATCACTCCTTCCATAGGCTTCACGACTTTAAGCGCCAAATCTTTGAGCGTCAGGGCTTACTGGATTCTGCCTATCGCTACCTGTTGCTCAGCAGGGATTTTGAAAGAAAATTAAATGTAGAAGTAAACCAGCAGGAGATTTCTGAAAAAGAGACAGCCTTTGCCGTAGAACAGGAACGAGAAAAACTTCGGCACCAGCAACAGCAATCCTTCTATCTTCAGACAGGCCTGGTGGCTTTTGGCATCATGTTGTTGGGGTTGTTGTGGATGCTAAATAAAAATGAGCGCAAAAAGCGGTATATCGCCTTACAAAATGATTTGATCGCTGCCAAGAATAAGGCTTTAAGCGATGCCTTGCATCACCAATCACTCCTTCTTTCAGAGGTTCATCATCGGGTCAAAAACAACCTTCAATTGGTGGTGAGTCTGCTAACCCTACAAGGCCTAAAAGTCCCCGAAACAGATGCGCAGATTCAATTCGAAGAATTATCCAATAAGGTTCATAGCATTGCGCTGATCCACGAGCAACTTTACAAGGAAGGGGAATTTGAAAAGATCAACCTGCAGGATTACTTCGAACAGCTTTCCTCTCATTTCCGGGCCTTACAGGAAAGTGTTCACCCATTTGCCCTCCATCTAAATCTGAAAGAGGTGTTTTTAAATCTGGAAACCGTATTGCCTTTGGGTATTATCGCTGCCGAACTGATCAGCAATTCCCTCAAATATGCGCGGATCCCGGATAAACCATTGGTCATCCAGTTGGCCATTAAAGAGGTAGGAGACCATTACGAATTTTCCTACAAAGACAATGGGCCGGGTTATCCGAACGAGGAGTTGGTGCCCAAACCCCAAAGCATGGGGACCATCCTCATCAATAGCATGGCTCGCCAGCTCAAAGGAAAACGCACCATCTCGAATGAAGATGGCGCGTCCTTTAAGTTAAGTTTCCAGGAGAAGGTGGTCTCCCGGGTATAAAACCTGTTTTCTACAAAAACGGCTGGGTATCTATTTTCCGTGAAATGGCAAAAGCCGCATTCACCAGACCGACATGGCTATAGGCTTGCGGGAAATTCCCCCATTGAGAGCCATTTTTTGCATCTACATCTTCACTGAGCATGGATAAATGATTGGAATAAGAAATGAGCTTTTCGAATATTTCAATCGCTTCATCTGTTCGACCAATCACAGCCAGGGCTTCTACATACCAAAAAGCACAAATCAGAAAAGTAGTTTCTGGCTCTCCAAAATCATCGGCATGCTTATAGCGATAGAATAAGCCATTTTTGGTCTTCAGCTCTTTTTCCAGCGCGGCTACATGGCGACGGGCTTTTTCACTGTTGGGGTCCAGATAGTTCATCGTCACTAACTGGAGAAGGCTGGCGTCCAGGTTAGAAGTCTCAATGGCCTGGGTATATACCCCTCTTTCCTCATCATAGCAGGCCTCTATCTGCTTGGTGGCCTCATGGATCAAGCGCTCGGCCAGGGTCATCATGTCAAAGTCCCGGTACATGCGCGCAATCTTTAGGGCGGCATTGGCCCCAGCCCAATGGAAAAGGAAAGTATAGCAGTGTTGCTGGGCTTTATTCCGAAATTCCCACAAACCTGCATCAGGTTCATACATGGTAGCCTCAATTTGCTTGAGGATGTTCATGACCATGGGCAAAAGATGGCGCTTGTCGTCTTGTGAAAGGCGCTTATCTACGAAGAGGGGCAGGAGCGAAACCAATACCTGACCATAGACATCATTCTGGATGTGCTCATAGGCCTGGTTACCCACCCTGACAGGGGTGTTGCCCATATAGCCTGCCAGGTCCATGGTTTTTTCAATCAGCTTAGAATCGCCGGTGATGGAATAAAGCGGCTGGAAGCGCTCCTCGTCGCCTTTATTGATGGCGATATTTTCTATATAGTGCGCATACTGCTCCAACTCGGTGAAGTGTCCCAGGTTAGTGAGGGCTTTCAGGGTGTAATGGGTATCCCTGATCCAGCAATAGCGGTAGTCCCAATTCCGGGTACTGCCCGGAGATTCCGGCAAACTGGTGGTGGTGGCGGCGATAATGGCTCCCGTGTCCTCATACTGGTGCATCTTGAGAATCAGTGAAGAGCGGATCACTTCAGCCTGATGGAACTGCCCGATGGAAGTTCTGCGGACCCATACCCGCCAGTAATTGCGGGTTTTGGTATAAAAGGTATCCAGGGTATTTTCCAGTTCTGCTTCGAGCGGAATTCCCCAGGCCAGGGCCAGGTGTCTGGGTTCGTTCAGGACAAAAGCCTGTTCCTCTGACACATAAGACAAAGGAATATTGGTGGTCAAACGCACCTGCCTTTCCAGCCCCATGTAGCGGATATGACTGCTCCCGAATAACAAATCAGGCTCTACATTGCCATATTCTCCGCGAGGACGGCAGACCACTTTGATCCTGGGGGTTCCTTCTACCGGAATGACCCTTCGGCAAAGTAGGAGGGGCTTATATCTACGACCGTATTGGAAAAAGCGCGGCGCAAAGTCAACCACTTTAAATTTACCGTCCTCACAATCAAATTCGGTAACCAGTATGTTGGTGTTGTCCAGGTAGTATTGGTGACTGGTATAGCCCTCGGTGGCGGGTTTGATGGAAAATTCTCCCCCTTTTTCTTTATCCAGCAATCCGCCAAATAAAAAGCTGCTATCAAATCGGGGCCAGCATAACCATCCGATATTGGCTTCTGTATCTACCAGGGCAAGGTATGCGCAGTTTCCAATCAGTCCGTAATTGTACGTGTGCTTTGACATGAATAAATTTCTGTTCTTTTGGTAAAAATGGGGGCTAAAGCATAGAAGGGCGAAGATAGGATAAATCGTCAAAAGTGAAAGGACAGAGGGAGGCAAAAATCAACCCTTTGCAGCTCCTGGCTATTTGGCCACTTTTCACAGATGGGCAAGCAAAAAAACTGCCCTTTTTGCGGCTAAACGCTATTTTTTTCGAACCCATGACCAGAAAGGTTTCAGACTCCCGACGGGCCAGAGCTTGCTGCACTTACTGGAGGAAGGGCTACAGATAATTCCTGAGAAAGGACGGAGAAAAAATGGAGGTCCCAGGGACGAAGTCTCTCACTAGCTTTACCGTCGACTTAAGCCCACTACCTATGCGTCGACCTACTCTCCTCAGAAAAAAAATAGGCCGTGTTCTATTGATCACCCTGGCCCTGCTGATGTGCTTTCTCCTGGTCCAGTATTTCTGGACAGGCAGTCCTCCAGAGGAGCCCGCCTTCCCTCCCACCCTGCTGGCCCATCGGGGGGTGCATGCCAATTATCAAAAAGGGGTTTATGATGTAAAAACAGGCTGTGAAGCAGGCCACATTTTTTCCCCAAAGCATGCCTATATCGAAAACTCCTTGCCCGCCATTAGGGCAGCTTTCCGCTTCGGAGCAGACATCGTCGAGATTGATCTGCGGCATAGCCAGGACAGCCAGCTCATGGTGTTCCATGACTATGCGCTGGATTGCAGAACGGATGGGCAAGGAATGGTGAAACATCTTCCGATGGACAGCCTGCAGCGCCTGGACATCGGCTACGGATATACGCCAGATAGTGGTCAGAGCTTCCCCTTCCGGGCGCAAGGCAGAGGCATGATGCCTTCCCTGGCTCAGGTATTGGAGGCTTTTCCGGACCAGCAATTCCTTTTGGATCACAAAGACTGGAACCGGGCCTCCTTAAAGATGTTGGACAACTTACTTGATAGCATACCTGCGACCGTAAGGCCTAAACTGTTTCTATGGTCGAGCAGTGTGTTTCAGGATACCTTTCAGAAATGGCACCCAGAGGTGAGGCCGCTTTTTCTAACCAGAAAAGAAATCAAACAGCACTTTCTGCCTTTCTTTCTCAGTTTTGGGGCGTTAAAGGTGCCAGCAAGATTGGAAGGCCGGGCCATGGTGATCCCCACAGCGTATTTGCCTTATGTGTGGGGTTGGCCTTACCGGTTCATTGAGGCCGTACATGAGCAGGGGCTACAGCTATACTTATGGGTAGATGATGTCGCTGAACTTCCCTCCCTGGAAGGATTGCCTATAGATGGGATGGTAACGGACTACATTGAGGACATTGGACCGGCTTTCCCCTAGTCTACAGGTTTATGGGTAGGCAGGATAAAAAATGGCTGTGTATCTTGTCTTTTCTAAAACTATTGCCATGACTTTCAAGCCTTTATCTACGATTTCGCTTTTTGTTTCGGTGGGACTGATAGCAATGGGTTGCCAGCCCCAGAAAGCCCCTGAGACGCCTGCTGAGGAGACGCAGCATTCAGACCCCATCTCCAGCCTGCTGTCCGGAGAACTCAGTTACTGGGCCGAATATTATCACATCACCGCCGGGGAGTTTGACCAGGATACAACCCTTCCCAATCCCAAAAATGGTTTTTTCGAATACCCGGTACCGGAAGATAGCAAGGTGGTTTTTACCCCCGACAGCCTTTTTGCCTACCCCTATTCCCTCCTCATTTCCATCACTTCTGACGGCCGGTATGCCTTGGATCCAACGGTGTATCTGAATGTTGAAAAAACCTCAGGTGGCTGGAAATATACTGACGGAGATCCAGACTCGGCGGTGGACTTATATGATATGCAGGAAAAAAAGGTCTTCAAGGTGAGCCATTGTGGAACAGCTTGCCTGTTCGAAGAAGCTGTATTCCTAGGGGATTCCCTGATCGCTCTGGCTGGCCAGGGAGAAGTCCAGGGGGACGATGATTTTTACTTCGCCCCTTTTGTCCAACTCATTCACCTTACCAAACTAGAAAGCAGCTATTACCAAAGTAACCGTAGTATGGAAGCAGGGATGGCTTATATCGAGCAAAAACTTCAACACTTGTCGGAGCAGTGATAAGCCATGAGGCTAGCTAGGAAGAAGTCATAACCTCCACTTTATCATTGATCCAGCGCCGCGTCTCCCGGTCGGTTTCGTGCAAGTCCTCCAGGCTGGGGACGGGTATATGGGTGATTGCCTCCAAGGCCATTTCGTTAAGGTCGCCAATGTCGGTGAACCGGATTTTTTCGGCTCGAAAAAGTTGATTCGTAACCTCATTGGCTGCATTAAGAATGCAGGCGGCATTTCCGCCTTTTTCCATGGCCCGGTATGCCAGCTCGAGGTTTTTAAACACCTTCATATCTACCCTTTCAAAGGTCAGAGAAGGATAGTCCAGAAAATTGAAGCGAGGGAAATCATTATAAGGGCGGGCCGGGTAAGTCAGGCCATACTGAATAGGGAGTCGCATATCGGGCAAGCCCATCTGGGCCTTCATACTGCCGTCTTCAAACTGCACCATAGAATGAATGATGGATTGGGGGTGGACAATCACATCGATCTGTTCAGGCTTCAGGTCGAACAACCATTTTGCCTCAATCACTTCCAGCCCTTTGTTCATCATACTGGCGGAATCGATGGTAATCTTTGCGCCCATCTCCCAGTTGGGATGTTTAAGGGCCTGGGCTTTGGTCACCATTTTCAACTGTTCAAGGGAAAAGCCCCGGAAGGGTCCTCCTGAGGCAGTGAGATAGATTTTCTCTAGCGGATTGTCTGCTTCTCCTACTACGCATTGAAAAAGGGCCGAGTGCTCACTGTCTACCGGAATGATCTCCACCCCATGCTTGGCTGTCAGGTCAGAGATAATCTGTCCCGCCACCACCAGGGTTTCTTTGTTGGCCAGGGCTATGCGCTTTCCAGCCTGAATCGCTCTCACCGTAGGCTTTAGCCCTACAAAGCCCACCACCGCGGTCAGCACAATGTCCGTCTGTTCCCAATCCATCACTTCTGTGAGGGCTGCTTCTCCTGCGTGTACTGTGATCGGCAAGTCGGCCAGGGCTTCTTTTAGCTGAGAAAAATAGGCTTCCTCTCCTATCACCACATGAGCCGGCTGGAAAGTCCGGGCTTGTTCGATGAGGAGGTCTACATTGCGATGGGCCGTCAGGACGGAAACAGCATACTGTTCAGGCAGCCGGGAAATAACCTCCAGAGCCTGGGTACCAATAGACCCTGTGGATCCCAGGATGGCGACAAATTGAGGTTGAGACATGAATTGCGACGTTCTCCGGGGAGCCGGATTGCTCCCTCGCTCAAAGAAACAACAAAATGGGCATTTTGTTGAGCGATTCGAAATTTATTCTGGGGTCGCAGGTTTTTTCTGAGCCAATAACGCCTGATATCTTGGTTGATCTTTATAAAGGGTGTACGGCGGCTGATTAGCTACCATATTAAAATCAAAGCCTAAGGATTGGGCTTTTTCCAGTGAGCGATAAAAGTTGTCTGTGTCTCCAGCGTAATGATACGTCTCCGCCAGGGTTGAGTACAGGAAGCTCTCCTTTGGGCTCAATTCAATCGCTTGATTGATGGCGGCAAAGGCAGCTGGAAAATCCTTCTTTTGGTAATTGGCCATCGCTTTTAAGTTCAATAGATGAGGATGCTCTCCATGTTTTTCTTTGGCTTCCTCTACCAAGCTGAGGGCTTCCTCATTTTTCCGCGTCATAACTTTCATCCCAATCAAGGAGCGGTAAAAATCAAGGGTCTCATTCTCATGCCACATGTACTGTTCCAGATTCTTTATAGCAGTGGTTGTATCCTGTCGCAAAAGGGAAGACACATAATGCGCATAAAGGGTTCGTTTATTCTCCGGATCTAAGGCATAAGCTGAATCCACCAACACATGGTAGGCGTCCAGGTTTCCTTTGAAATAGCGACAGGCGGCCAGAGTGAGTAAGTCCAGGCTTGAGTTGGGATCGGCATTTTCTTCCCAGAAAGCGATCTCTTGATCCAGTTTTTCCGGTTGTCCCGCCTGGCTCAACATACTCAGATGGGATTGCCTTCTTTCCCCCTTTTCAGGATGAAAAGTAAGTTCTTTTTCATAGGCCTCTACGGCCTCTTCCATTTTGCCATTGTAGTATAAAGCCGTGCCATAGGTATACCAGGAAATCCAATCCTCCGGTCCATATTCCACGGCTTTTTTGGCATGCTCCAAATAGGCTACATAGTCCTTGTTTGCTCCATCTATACTGGCCCACATGAGGTAAGCCATCTTCTTATCTTCCTTGGTGAGCTTAGGCTTGGTCAGCATATACTTGACCAGTTCCATGGATTTATCTATCTCCTCCAGACGGAGAAAATACAAAGCCACGACAAAAGGATCGGTCAATTTCCATAGTCGCTCCGCTCCTTTTCGGTACAACTCATTCATGGCCATTTGCAGGTCTTTTCCCGCATAGTTAACCGTCACTTTCTCAGCGGGGTACCCGGTTACGCGCAGGCTCAGGTTCAACAAGCTGTCGCCTTGGGTCAATTCCCCCGAAATAGTTTGGGTCTTTTTTCCCACAAAATCTCTCAAGTAGTAAATCAGGGCATCTATAGAAACCCCCAGCCCCAAAATCGTAACCTTCATCTCCGGTCTGCTTTCGGTAGAAAGGGAATTTCCATCTCCCCCCAGCAGTCCTTGTCCACCAATGGTAGAATTACTGATTTTTTTCACGCGCTCCACCTCATCCAGGAGTTGATTGGCCAGGGTAATGCCATTAAATCCCCGATCTTCCAGGTTTTGCGGAACCCGAAAGGGTTCGAGGTGGTAGCCATCATCCTGTATACCTCTGATCACCACCATGAGCAAGAGAACGACCAATACTCCCAAAGCCACTTTGAACAAACCTGATGCAAAATGCCCTATTTTTTCAACGGACTTCTGCAACGGTATGCGGGTCAGGAAGGACCATAGTTGCTGGAGTTGTTTGCTTATCGATTTAAACATTGGAGGATTGATGGAACTGGTTGAACTGTTTAAAGGACAAAATTAATTAGGTTGTGGTTGAAGCGGTGGGCTAAAAAAAGTGCCTCTTCCGCCTACCACGATGCGGACCAACTCTGCGCCGGTTTCTGGACAAAGGCCATCTCCCCATCTATGTCCCACCATGAAATGTGGAGGAAATTCCTGGTACACCCCACCATGATCCAAGGCGGTCTGAATGATCTCCTGCATCAGTTGATGCAAGCGGCTGAAGTCTTTTTTGTCTAAATGCTGGCAGTGTACTTCGGGGTATATGCGGGCCTGGTACAACATCTCGTCTGCGATCCAGTTTCCCACGCCAGCAAAATGTTTTTGATCCAGCAGAGCCGTTTTGATCGCAATTTTTCGTTTATGTAGGGCTTGGTAGAAGGCCTCTGAATCTATTTCCATAGCGTCCACGCCCAGCTTATTTTCTCTTTGGAAATCAGCCACGCTTTCCGCCACTTTCAGCCGGCCAAATTTCCGCATGCAATTCAAGGCGAGAGAGAATCCGTCATCTAAGCCAAAAACCAGGCGGGCAAAGCGCGGTTTCTCTTCTTCGGCCCGATAGTAAACCGGATCACCGGTCAGGCCAAAATGCCACATCATGACTTTGCCATTGCCCATTTCGAGAAACAGATACTTGCCAATCCGGTGGGTTTGGACCAGCTTCTCTCCCAGAATGTCTTGTTTGATCTTTTCAATTCCCTGAGGAAGCATTCGCCCCTCATTTTCGGTAGAAAAAGAGACGAAGCGCTTTCCTTGCGCGGCTTCTGCTACATACTGACGGAATCGTTCTACTTCTGGTAATTCGGGCATAGTTACAGTAAAATGGGTGGACGGTCCTTAAAGAGGTCTTTTAACTCGGGTGGCAAGCCAAAAAACTGATCAAAAAACCGATTCATCTCTCCTAATGTTTTGGAGGACAGCAACAAGCTCATTTCCTTCATGGCTTCTTCGCCAACCATATAGGGCATGAGCGAGAAGACCATTTGCTTCCCTTTGAAATGTCCAATCAGTTGGAAATGCTCGTTTGCCTCCAAAGTAGAACCTTTGAACATGCAGTGGTCTATCCACTTTTCTGAAACCAGGCCATGATCTGTTAACAAGCGCTCCCTTCTTTCCAGGAGATTGACATGCTGGATCAAATATTCCATCATGGCGTCTCGAGATTCATCTGACATGACCGCATCCATATCCCCTGCACATTCCCAGCAGATAGCATATTCAAATTTCACATCGGTATTTCCCGTTTCCGGATGGTATTTGCAAGCCTTTTCCACCAGGTAAGAAGTGTTTGATTCCAGGAGCTCTCGTTCACATAGGACACAATGGGAAAAAGGCGCTTCAGATTCAGTGTGATAAAAAACGGGAGGGATGGCTACCCGCTCTGGAAACATATTGCTTAATTCATCCATAAAATGCTCGCAGTCTCAGGAAAAAGGAGGTCCCTTTTTTGTCAATTCCTCAGCAGAATGTTGAGCTGATGTACATAAAAAGCCAGCTCATTTGTCCTACTTATAGGGTTTTTCATATAAACTTGAACAAATCCGACCAAATTTCTCCAAAAATTTGAAAAAAATTGCGATCTGGATAAACAATTTCTTTTGTCATCCAGTTAGTCTTGTAATTGTAGGTTTGAAGTAGTGAATCCGGCGACATTAAAAGTCGCTGGATTTTCTTTTAGGGGTCTATCAATTCCTGATTTTCGATAATCCATTTCCCTTCCTGCAGCATCCACTGAAGTTTATAACTATCCTGAATCTGTTCATAAGGCTTGCCTTTAATGACCAGTACATTGGCCAGCTTGCCTACCTGTAAGCCCCCCATGATATCATCCGCTTTCAGGTAGCGGGAAGCTACCTGGGTAGCAGCTTTGATTACCTCAAGAGCGGGTACTCCTGCCTCTACCAACAGCGACATTTCTTCGTGCAAACTATTCCCAAAACTTAGTTGGTCCTGGGCATCAGAGCCTACGCCTAATTGTCCGCCCGCCTGGTATACCTTGCTCACATTTTCCTGCAGGATGCTTAATCTATCTGGGTTGCCTTTGGCCCGCCCCAACATGGGAAGGAAGAGGGCATTGGAAGAGGCGAGAGAAGCTATCGTAAGAGAATCCATGGCTTCATGGCTCCCATATTCAATGATGGTGGCACCGGCGGCCAGGGCTTCCCGAAGGTGGGCATTGGATTCCGTATGTACGGCTAACCAGGTTGCCTTCTCACTGGCTACCTTACCCAAAGCAGCTAATCCTTCTTCAGATAATTTTGGGTAAGCACCATCAAAATCTTCATACACGGCTTTCAATCCGTTGGGGGGTCTTTTATCAGCTAAGAGGGCCTGAGCAATACGAGTAGCCTCCTCCGCCCGATCAATTTGTCGGGTACCATTTTCAATCAAAAACTCATTGCCCGCATAGTGAGCCGCCGCCGGGTATCCGCCTGGAGCGGTGAACATCAAACCTGAAGCATAGATTTTAGGACCAGAAAGATCTGCCTCTGCGATTTGTAGCCGCAAGGCAAGGATGTTGTCCAAGGCATCCCCCGTGGAGCGGATCGCGCTAATGCCGGACCGATGGAAGTTCTTTCTCACCTCTGGCCTTTGTTGGACAAAACTGAATAGTTTTTTCAATGTGCCTAGCTTGGCTTCGTCGCCGGAAGGCGCATAGAACTGGGTACACATATCGATATAAGCAGGCAGGACGGTCCCTCCTTCCGCATCAATGACGCGGGCATTATCCGGGGTGGGGCAATCTGGCCCTACACAGCTGATCAATTCTCCCTCCACCACGATGAGGCCCTGATAGGCAGTGTCATTGATCCCATCGAAGATCATTCCATTCTTAATGACAATCGCTTGTTCAGGCATTTCGGTTCCCTCGTACATACCCGTCCGGTAAGTCAGGAAAAGAAAAGCACTGCTGATACTGCCCAGCAGCAGAAAAGAGATCGCGACCATTCGCAGAAAACTCGGACGCTTTTTTTGAGTTGTTGTCATGAAGCACACATTTCATTCAACGCGCCTGCAATTTGGGAAGAATTTTGGGTTTTGAGAACTGAGGCGCGCAATTGTCAGGATATTCCCTAATTTCAAGCCATGATCACTGTAAAAGAGGCCTTCCAAACCATCATGCAAAGCAATTTTCGCTTTGGCACCGAAACCATTCCGCTCGAACAGGCAGTAGGTAGGGTGTTGCGCGAATCCCTGTCCGCGGACCGGGATTTCCCGCCTTATGACCGGGTCACCATGGATGGAATAGCCATTAATCATGCGGCCTTTGCCCAAGGAAAAAGGAGCTTTCCTATTCAGTCTACCCAGACGGCAGGTAGTCCTCCGCAAAAGCTCCATCAGCCCACGGCCTGCATTGAGATCATGACGGGCGCGATGATGCCTGAAGGCACGGATACCATTATTCGCTATGAGGACTTCTCGGTAGAAACGCTCGAAAACGGAACACGGGAAGCGGTTCTACAAGTGGACGAAGTTGTATGGAGGCAAAATGTCCATTTCCAGGGAGAGGACCGAAAGCAAGGAGATATCTTGCGGGAACCAGGCAGCTGGCTTAGCCCGGCAGAGATATCCGTAGCGGCTAAAATTGGGCAAGACCAGCTTCAAGTAAGCCGCCTCCCTCGTATTGCTCTGGTTTCCAGTGGAGATGAATTGGTGGAAATCGCGGCCACGCCTCTCCCCTACCAGATCAGACGATCCAACCTTTATATGCTCCAGGCCGCCTTGCGGGAATGGCAAATTGAGGCCCAGGCTTTCCACTTACCGGATCATCCAGACACCATCCTGGCCGCTTTGCAGGACATCCGAGACCAATTTGACGTGATGATCCTAAGCGGTGGGGTAAGCAAGGGCAAAGCGGATTACATCCCAGAGGCCTTGGAAAAATTAGGGGTCACCAAGCATTTTCATCGCATTGCGCAGCGTCCCGGCAAGCCTTTATGGTACGGAGAGATTCCTGATCAGCTCCAGGTATTTGCCTTACCCGGCAATCCCGTTTCTACCTTTATCGGGTTCAACCGCTACGTCCGACCCTGGCTGTTACAGAGCCTGGGTGCCCCCTTGCCGCGACCTGCTTATGCCAGATTAGCCAAGGAGGTCTTGTTTAAGCCGGACCTGACCTACTTCCTGCAGGTACGCCTGGAAATGGACGAAACCGGAGTGCTCTTGGCTCAGCCGATTGAAGGCCACGGCTCAGGAGACCTGGCCAATCTGATGGATTGCGATGGCTTTTTGGAACTCCCCCAAGGTAAAAACCATTTCCAGGCGGGCGAATCCTATCCTTTGATCCCTTATCGCACGCTACGACAAATGTGAATCTATACCTAGCTACTTACTACAATGAAACATTCCATTTATCTCATCGCCCTCTGTTTAGGGCTTACGTTCGGATGTAGACCTTCCGAACCCGTAAAAACACCGCAAGCCGTACCTACTACTCAATATGCCACTTCAGAAAAAGGGATGGTCTCCACTGCCCATCCGCTGGCTACCCAGGCTGGCATGCAAATGCTGGCTGATGGAGGTAATGCCGTAGATGCGGCTGTCAGTGCCGCCTTTGTCCTCTCGGTAGTCGAACCTAGTATGAGCGGCCTGGGAGGCCGGCTTCAGGCCATCCTGCGGACGGCGGAAGGCGCAGTCCATGGCGTAGATGCGACTACGCAGGCTCCAGAAGATTATGACGCAGAGACCGCTCCCAAAGGCCGCTATGGCTATCCAAGCATTGGCATTCCGGGCGTGGTAGCGGGTCTTACCAAGCTCCTGGAGGAACATGGCACCAAGTCTCTTTCAGAGGTGATGGCCCCTGCTATCCAATACGCAGAAGAAGGCTTTGCCCTCCTCAAAGGCGAGGCTTTCCGACATAGTCTGGCCTATGACATGATGAAAGAGTTTCCCGGCACCGTCCAGCACTTTCTCAAACCAGACAGCAGCCTCTATCAGGAAGGAGATGTCTGGGTACAAAAAGAGTTGGCGGAGACTTTGAAGAAAATTGCTGAAGGCGGCAAAAAGGCCTTCTACGAAGGCGAGATCGCCCAGAAGATCGTGGCCGATAATCAAGCCAACGGCGGCGTCTTAAGCCTGGAAGCCCTGGCGGCCTACGAAGCCAAAAGCTCAAAGATTGTCACCGGAAGCTACCGGGGGCATGACCTGCACGCCTTGTGGATGCCCTCCTTTGGAGCCATCACCATCGAGATCATGCATATCCTGGAGCAATTCCCCATGGACAGCCTGAGAGGAGCGGATTGGGCAGAAATTGTGGCCGAAGCCATTGCCGCGGCCTATCAGGACCGTCGCAGTCAAACCTCCGATTCCATGGCTACCGTGCTGACTTCTAAGGAATATGCCGCCGAACAAGCCAAAAAAATCAGCCTCGCTCCGCTGGGAGCAGCAGATCACGCTGCCGAAATGCCGGAAGCCTGGTTGGCCAGTTGGGGCCACACCACCCACCTGACGGTAGCAGATGAATCCGGGATGATGATCGCCTTAACTCAATCCAATGGCCCTAACATGGGCTCCAAAGTGGCGACCCCCAGCCTGGGCTTTTTGTACGCGACCACCCTTGGTGGATACCTGGGAGATTTTGAACCCGGTCAACGAGCCTCTTCCCATATTTCTCCCTTCCTACTTACCAAAGATGGTCAGCCCTTTATGGCGCTGGGGGCGGCTGGAGGTAGCCGAATCGTAACCGCCATTGCGGCGGTGAACAGCCGGGTGATTGACCATGAGATGAGCCTGGACCTGGCCCTGGCCGCTCCGCGAGTCTATCCGGTGGAAGACAGCATTTTGATGGAAACCCATGAAGGTGCGGGCTGGAAGGACGAAGTCATACAGGCGATAGAACAAAAGGGCATTCCTTATCGCTCCATGCCTCAAATCGCTCGTTTTGGCCGGATTCATGCGGTGATGTACGATGCAGAGAACAAAGTGTGGGTTGGCGCTGCCGATCCTGACTGGGAAGGCGTAGCCTCCGGTCCCAAATAGGTTTACCGGTTTTGAACCACGATTTTCTGAATAAAGGCGCGTTGGCCATCGGTCAAGCGGAGGAGATATATGCCTTCCGGCAAAGGGGTTTGGAAGTGATAGATAGAGCCAGAAAAGCGGGCTTGCCATACTTTTTGTCCGGTTAGGGTGCTTAGCTGCAGGGATGCCTTGTTAAGCGGTTGGGTAGACCGAAGTTCCCATCCAGTGCTTGTTTTCCCTAAGCTGATCCCAGGAAGTTCGAGCAGGGAGGACAGATTTACGGGCATCAAGCTATCCTGATAAACGGATACATATCCCTTGGTTCCATTGGCCAGGTTGGCTCCGATGGCTATGCGCGTACCTGCTTCATTGAAAGCCAGGCTGCTGCCTACATAATCAAAACTCGCCTTGCCGAAAACCGGATCATACAGCGGGGTCCAGCTGTTATTGGTCCATTCAAACACATTCAGGCGTCCAGAGGAGATTCCGTTCTCGTCACTGGAGCGGGTACCGATAGCTATGCGGGTACCATCTCCATTTAGCACCACTTCTTCCCCAAAGGCTTCGTTGGTTGAGCTTCCTCTGATATCCGCGCCAACCGCTTGCCAGCTATCATTGGACAGCTTGAAGACCCGTACTGACCCAATTCCACTACCGTGGTTATGCCCAGCCGCACTGACGGCCAGGGTCTGTCCATCCTTACTAAGGGAAACACTCCCTCCTAAAAATTCATTGGCTGTACCGCCTTCAATGTCTCCCCCGATCTGGGTCCAGGAATTATTGGACCACTGGTAAACTCTCACTAAGCCATTTGAAGAAAAACTTCCTGAATATCGGGTCGAACCTATGGCAATGATATCCCCAGCATGATTCATGGCTACGCTGGATCCCCATTGGTTTCCAGCCGCAGGCCCATCAATATCTGATCCGAGCTGCACCCAGCTATTATTTTGCCATTCAAACACCCGAACATGTCCTGCATCGGCCCCATTCCCATCATTCCTTGGGGCACCAGCTACCAGGCGCGTTCCGTTACCGTTCATATCCAGGCTCCAACCGAATTGATCTCCTGTTGCTTCTCCTAATATGGAATCTCCAAAAAGGGTCCAGGTATTGTTGAAAAAAGCATAAATACGCACCTGCCCTTCCTGTGCATTGGTGCCTGCGATCGCTCCCAAGGCCAGGCGCTGGCCACCATCACTCAAGGCCACCGCTCCGCCATACTGGTTGCCGATAGCTGAGCCTTCCAGAGCAGCACCCATTTGGGTCCATACACCGCCGGTTTCCTCAAATACGCGCACCTGCCCTATGTCATCCCCGAAAAGGGGACCTCCTGCAGCCAGGATTTTCCCATGCTGACTGAGGGCTACGGAATACCCAAAGTTATCATTGGTGCCGATCCCGTCCAGTTGATCGCCCACCTGGGTGAATTGTGCTTGTAAACAAAGTTTTCCGAACCCTGCTTCTAGGAGCAGAACGGCTAATAAACGGAAGTAGAAAAGCCTCATCATATTTGGACCTGTTAAGTTTTTCCCTTCATCGAAAGCAGGGAAAAGATGTCATCAAGGTCCAAAATGAACTAGACTGCTAAGCCATGCCCTAGTTGTCGTAGCACCCTCACGTGAGAGGCCACTGCTTGACGAAAATGCTTGAATTCGTGGTAAGGAAGGTTGCAGTCTGCCGCCGCCTTTTTGACAATCTTGGCGATTTCGCGATAATGGACGTGGCTGATATAAGGGAATAGATGATGTTCTATCTGGTAGTTGAGGCCACCAACCATCCAGGTGACCAGCCGGTTCTTACAGGCAAAATTCGCCGTGGTAGACAGTTGATGAATGGCCCAGGTATTCTCCATGGTCCCGGTCTGAGGGGTATCATGATGCTGGGGACCTTCGACGACATGAGCCAGTTGGAAAATAATGGTAACATAAAGCCCTGAAATCAGGTGTTTGAGAAGGAATCCTGCTACGACCCAGCCCACCGGCAAACCCGCTAATAAGGGCAAGACCAGGAGAATGAATACGTACACTATTTTCGTACCCAGCATCACCCAAAATTCCTTTTTCGGGTTAAAGCCGTGCTTCTCAGTAAGGCCCATTTCTGTGTATTCCCGGAGTTGGACAAAGTCTTTTTTCAACACCCAGCTTATCGTAGCGAGGGAATAAAGCAAAAAAGCATAGACATGCTGAAAGCGGTGATAGGATTTGAGTTTGCCGGAAGGAGAAAGACGCAAAAAGGCTTTATCGTGGATATCTTCATCCAATCCGTAAATATTGGTGTATCCGTGGTGTAATACGTTGTGCTGAATCTTCCAGGTGAAGTCTGAGCCTCCTACCATGTTCATGGAATATCCCATGATTTGATTGACCAGTTTATGGCGGCTAAAGGTCCCATGGATGGCGTCATGCATGACGCAAAGTCCTACGCCTGCAGCGCCCATCCCCATGAGGGCATAACAGAGGACGATGCCCCAACCACTTACCCAAGGGGTAAAAATCAAGATCAAAGGCACCAGATACAAAGCATACATGAAGATGCACTTGATGTACAATTCCATGTTGCCGGTTTTGGCCAGGCCATTGGTTTTGAAGTACTCATTGACCTGGGTATGGATGGTGCGGAAAAATTTTGCGGGGTCCTTCTTGGAGAAGGTTACAGGGGGCTTACGAAGGGTGGACATATATTTTGAGCGTAGCGTGAAAAATTTCAAATGCAAAAGTTACGTAATTCCCATAAACTGCCCAGTGGAGTAGGCAAAAAACTGCGCAGGGTTGGGAAAGTCTGTTTTTGCCCGTAGTTTCAGGGCCAGAACATTGTATACCACATGCAAGCCATAGGTTATTATATCAGTTTGCCTTTTCTCTATGGCCTTTCTTATCTACCATTCTGGCTGCTGTATGTTTTTTCTGATCTTACTTTTTTTCTAGTCTATTATATAATTGGGTATAGAAAAAAAGTCGTTCACCAAAACCTGGCCAATGCCTTCCCTGATCGTTCTCCAGCAGAAAGACTAACCATCGAGCGCCAATTTTACCGTTTTTTCTGTGATCTCATCTTTGAAACGGTGAAATGTCTTACCATCAGCGAGCGGGAGTTGTTAAGAAGGGTGGAGTTTCCTGAAGATGCTGCCTTTTATGAGACGGCGCGGCAACAAAGAAGCATCATCGCAGTGATGGGGCATTATGGAAATTGGGAGATGG
>JBCBGC010000142.1:0-21581 GCA_038527215.1 Bacteroidota bacterium | reverse complement strand
CAAAGGGAAATTGAAGCTTTCTTTTAACGGAAGGGCGCTATTGATCCCCAGACGTGGTTGACAAAGAAGGATTTCCGTATATTCCGGCTTTATTGTGAAACCGAAACCCCGTCCATGGATCTATCTCAATTTACCTTTACCGAGCGCAACAGCCTGAAGCTGGCTGACTTACCCAATAGTGTTGAGCTTTTGTACGATGGCAAAAAGGACTATCGAAAGCAGTTAGAGGATTATCAGGAAGAGATAGACGATCTCCAAAACATGATGTATGCCCATGACCGTTATGGCATGCTCCTGGTTTTTCAAGCCATGGATGCAGCCGGTAAAGATGGGACCATCCGTCATGTCATGTCCGGGATCAACCCCCACGGGGTGGAAGTGCACGCCTTTAAGGCCCCAACCCCACAGGAATTAGACCATGATTTCATGTGGCGGACCACGCGCCTTTTTCCTCCACGAGGCCGGATCGGCATTTTCAATCGTTCCTACTATGAGGAAGTGCTCGTGGTAAAGGTGCATCCGAAAATCCTCACCAAATATCAGCGCATTCCCCCCGAACTGACCCAGGATGTTGAGGCAGTCTGGACCCAACGCTATGAAGACATCCGAAACCTGGAGCAGTACGCCTATCGCAATGGCATTCAGGTGGTGAAGTTTTTCCTGAACATCTCCAATGAAGAGCAGCGCAAGCGTTTTTTAGCGCGCATTGATACCCCGAGCAAAAACTGGAAATTCTCTGAAGGAGACGTGAAAGAGCGGGGATATTGGGACGATTATATGGCTGCTTACGAGCAGGCGATCAATGAGACCGCGGCCCCTCATGCGCCCTGGTACGTGATTCCAGCTGACGACAAGAAGAACATGCGGCTGATGGTTTCTCAAGCCATTATTACCCACCTCAAGAAGCTGGATATGCATTATCCGCAGGTGGATGATGAGCGACGGTCCGAGTTACAGACCTTCCGCAAGTTGTTGGAAGAGGAGAAGTAGAAAAAATCGCAAGGTATTTAATCGTCTCCGTCGGCTATTTTTCCGAATATTAATTATATGAGCGAACTTCAGGCACAAATTTTATCCTTATCTCCAGAAAAAAGGCTGGAATTGATTGCTTTCATCACCGAAAGTTTAAAAGATGATCAATTGCTTAAAACCGCCCAGCAAAGAAGTGAGAAAATAGCCTCCGGAGAAGACAAGACCCTCACCTTTCAGGAATTAAAAGAAAGGGTTTATGGCAAAACCTTTTAGCCTTCAAATATCCGAAAGAGCGGCAGAAGAAATTGAAACCATCAGAGACTTTAGCGAGCAAAAAAAGAAGGGGCTTGGGTCTTGGGTTTGATTATTTAGAAGACATACTCAACTGTCTCGAGCGAATAGAAGCATCTCCCAGGTAGTTCCAATTTTATCAAACTTCGAAACAAGAAATTCGCCGGGGATTGTCAAGCAAATTCTCCATGATCATCCTCTATAAAATCAATCAAGCCAATAGATTGAGATCTTGTCAGTAAGTGACAGTAGGAAAAACTGGTTTCAATGAAAAGGGACTATTCCTCCAAATAAGCCTCCAGCAGGCCTTCTGGTAAAGCCGTCATGACCTTTTTAGCTTCCATATCCGCTTCCCCCACAAACTCATCCGTCATGGGAATGAGGATTTCTTTGCCCTGGTAATCCATGACGAGAATGTCCTGGGCCGGTCCATCGATGATTTGGCTAATGGTTCCCAATGGACCATGGGTTTTGTCTTCAATGGCAAAGCCGATCACCTGGAAGTAATAGAAGCGGCCTTCTTCCAATTCTGGCAAGTCAGCCATGGGGAAGTAAACGGTAGAACCTGTCAGGGCTTCCGCCTCATCCCGGTAGTTTACCCCCTCAAATTTGATGATAAGCTGCTTAGCCTTTTGCACGGCGATCCGTTTGACCTTCCTGACTTCTATCGGTGCGTCTTTTTTAGCCAAATGGAGTTTTTTGACCTTCAGGTATTCCCGAATGTCATGCACATCAAAGACGGCTTTGATCTCTCCTTTCAGGCCGTGGGCCTTGCCGAGGTACCCCAGCTCTACAAAATCTTCTCTCATGGAGGGTCAGCAGTTGGTTAAGACAAAAAAAGGCCACCGAAACCGGCAGCCTTTCTGAAGTATTTCGGTGAAAGTCTTATTCAGCTTTTTCCTCGCCTTCTTCAGCGGCTGGAGCTTCCTCTGCGGGAGTTTCTTCAGCGGCTGGGGCTTCCTCTGCAGGTGCTTCTTCAGCAGGAGCCTCTTCGGCTGGGGCTTCAGCAGCGGGAGCCTCTTCAGCTTCAGCAGCAGGTGCTTCTTCAGCGGCGGGTGCTTCCTCTACTGCTGGTGCCTCTTCGGCAGCTGGAGCTGCTTCTTCGGCGGCAGGTGCTTCAGCAGCCGCTTCTTCAGTAGCTGCAGGCGCTTCCTCTGCAGGAGCAGCTTCCTCAACAGGGGCTACCACAGCAGGAGCAGCTTTCTTCACCACTTTCTTAGGTGCGTCAGGTACTGGCTCCAGGGGATTTCCACTGATATCTACTGAAATAACTTTCTTTTTAGATTTAGCATCTTTTTCAGCTCTCCACTTTCCGTAGATACGCTCCTGCTCTTCTTCGCTCTTTCCTTGCTTTACGAGGGCAAACTTCAGGGTTACGCCAGCGTGGCGCAGGAGGTGGCGAACGGTGTTGGTAGGTTGAGCCCCCACGCTCAGCCATTTGATGGCTGCTTCATGGTCAACATACACTTTGGCGGGAGAGGTCATCGGATCGTAGGTGCCTACTTTTTCGATGAAACGACCATCTCTGGGAGAGCGGGAATCCGCTGCTACGATGGCGTAGTGGGCAGCTTTCTTTCTACCCTGTCTTCTGAGTCTTAATTTTACTGGCATATAACCACAAATCTTAGTTGAAAAATAAGGTCGGGCAAAGGTAGGAAGGAATCCCTGAATTACAAAGGGATAAGCCAAAAGAAATAAAGGATCGCTCCCACACAGGCAGGAGCGATCCTGATCTATACCGTCTCAGGATTAATTCACGGGCCAGATAAAGTTCCCTTTTTGTAAAAAGCTCTCTATCTGCTCTACACTTTGACTACTCTTGCGCTGTACCCCTTCCTCTGTATTGAAAGCATTATGCGGAGTGAGAATGGCGTGCGGATGGGAGGCCAGTTTTTGAGCGGCCAATACTTCTGGATGATCGCTTTCGGCTTTTCCGCGTAGAACCCCAGCCAGGGCTTTTTCTTCATTATACACATCTAAGCCTACGCCCGCCAGGTGCCCCTCCTCCAGGAGTTGCATCAAGCCTTCACTGGGAGAAAGTTCGCCTCGAGAGACATTGACGAAGAGGGTGCCAGGCTTGGTCTGCTTCAGGACATCATAGCTAAAATAACCACGATTTTCCTCCGTCAGGTTCATGGAGCAAACCACGATGTCAGCGTCTTTGAGCCCTTCCTCAAGTTTTACATAGTTTTCGGCAGGATATTTTTCTACCAGATCTACGCAGGAAACGTTCATGCCTAAGCCATGGCCGATACGCGCTACTTGTCCTCCGATGTTGCCTACCCCGACCACCAGGAGGTTCTTATGCTCACTTTCATGGCCTGTCAATCCATCCCGATGAAAGGAGGAAAAATTTCCCATTTGTTGGGGAAGTTTTCTTTGCAGGGCCAGCCACAACAGCAGGGCTTGCTCGGCTACGGCCCGATGGCAATACAGCGGCAGGTGTCCACTCGGGACATGCACCCCGGTATCCCGACGGTAGGCCAGTAAGTGGTCATATCCGGTGCTCCGGGAAAGGATGGCGTCGAGGTCTCCTGCCCACTGGTTAGGAATCTCAGATTGAGTCCGTAAACTGATGATGGGCGCAGGAGGACTATCTGCTCCATATTCCTGAATGGTTTTCCAGGTAAAACCAGCTTCAATGTGATCAGGCAAGAAACTACGTAGAGCCTCTTCTTCTTCTTCAAAGGCTTCGTAAAAAAAGACGTGCATGTAAATTCAATTACGTATGACAACAGTTTCAAGAGAATGGGCGCAAAATGGCCTATCCCCTGTCTTTTTTCAAGTCAATTTGTGTACCAGTTAAGAAAAAGCGCAAAAAAGGTTTATTCCGCAGCCCGCTTCAATCGGTCATTGATCGCCCTTCCAAGGCCATGATCAGGCAGTCTTTCAGCCAGAATGAGCTTAAGATTTAAGCCATCCAGATACCGCATTGCCCCAAATAGTCCCTGAGCAGCTTCCCGAAGGTCACCTACTTCCGACAGGACCTGTTGCTGGGTATCGGGTACTTCAGCATATCGCCGGGAAAAAGAAAGAACCCCAACTTCACTACCGCCCAATTTTTCCAATAAGCTTTCGATATCCCCCAGGATCATGGGCGTACGGGGTGCGTAATGGCTTCTTAAGGCACCGGAAGCCTGAGGACGTAAGGGCATGATATCCTCGTGGATACGCACGCTGCCAATTTCTGCTTCAATGGCTTCCTGGGAGATTCCGCCAAAACGATGGATCTCCGGTCTGCCAAACTCATCAAAGCCCAGAATCGTAGACTCCACCCCTACCCTACAGGCCCCGCCATCGAGGATGTAGGGAATCAGATCGCCCAGTTGGTCAGCGACATGAGCAGGTTTCGTCGGGCTGATATAGCCAAAGGGGTTGGCGCTGGGAGCAGCCACGGGAAAGCTCAGTTGAGCAAAAAGCTGCAAGGTAAGTGGGTGATCTGGGATCCGAATGGCTACGCGGGTATTGCCTGCCGTGACCAGATCAGGGATGATTTCATTGCGAGGTAAAAGGAGCGTCAAAGGTCCAGGCCAGAACTTCTCTGCCAGGATTCGGGCCTCCTCAGGCATATCCTGAATAAAAGAGCTGATTTTCTCCACCCTGTCCGTATGGACGATCAGCGGATTAAATTGAGGTCTGCCTTTGGTCTCAAATATTTTCAATACGGCATCCGCATCAAACGCATTGCCCCCCAAACCATAAACCGTCTCTGTAGGGATGGCCACCAATTCACCCGAGGCTAACAATACCGCCGCTTTTTCTATGTCTTTTCCTATCTCTGCCATATAATCCTAGACCTGCTTTTCCCATATTTTGCATGTCCCATCCTCTTCCCCTACGATCACCCGATCAGCCATTCCTAAAAACAAGCCTGTTTCTACCACGCCTATCTGATGAATCAACCATTCATGTAAGGCTTCCGGATCATCGATCACCCCCATCTGGCAATCAACAATCAGGTTGCCATTGTCCGTCAAAAAGGGCGTTCCGTCCTGTTGGCGTATTTGAGCCTGGATGCCTTTGGCTTCCAGGCGACGCATCACCAACTCGTGCCCAAAAGGCACCACTTCGATCGGAAGGGGAAAAGCGCCTAGCTTTTTGACCGCTTTGGAAGGGTCAGCTATAATGAGCAGTGTACGAGAAATAGAAGCGACAAGTTTTTCCCGGAAGAGGGCGCCACCTCCTCCTTTGATCAAATCCAGCTCTGGCGTGAATTCATCCGCGCCATCGATGGTGATATCGAGGGAAGTTACCGAAGCGAGGGGAACAAGAGGAATCTGGTATTCAAGGGCAAGCTGCTGGGATTGTACAGAGGTGGGCACGCACACGACGGATAAGCCTTGCCGTACCTTTTCTCCCAACTTTTTGATGGCGAAATAAGCGGTGGATCCGGTTCCCAGACCGACTTTCATGCCGGATTGAACCCATTCCACGGCTTTTTCTCCAGCCGCTTGTTTAGCCTTCATACCTGATGTTTCAATTTGTCAGCTTCAGCCGACAAATGTATCGCATTCAAGGGCGCGAAGTTAGACAAAATCGGCCTCAGACCAAAGCCTGAGACCAAGCAAATATTTCTGTTACCTCAGTGGGGAAGGTTAATTCTTCTTGATGGGAAGATTGGCGTAACCAGCCATAATGGTTACTTTTTCTTCCTCAAAGCTCTCCACTTTTTTGTTCAGCTCGTTCAATTCTGCCCGAAAATCCGCTCTTTCCATCATGGTCTGGGTGGGTACCTCTCCGTACTTCCGGTCCAAAGAGTTGAGGGTAAGTTGAATCTTGCCGTTGAGGGCCACGATCTGGGCCTTGAGATTGACGATTTTATCCAGAGATTTTCCCAGGATATTTCGGATACCGATCAGGGAAGTAGCAGCCGCTCCTATAGGGGCGGAAGCATTGCGCAAGCCCTCCGAGGCAATATTGGAACTAGCTACCCCGGTAAAGACGCCCACCACAATGGTCATCACGTCAAAAAAAGTATTCCAGCCCCGCTTGCGCTTGATCACATCTGTAAGGGTTCCATCCAGGACATTTAATTCCTGGTTGATGCGGCGGGCCGCTTCAACGTATTGGGAATACTCTTGCAGCACCTCATCCGGATCTTCCCGGTCATTAACCGTAATCTGCACCGATTGGGAGGCAGAACTTTGCCCATCACTAACCCGAAAACTAAATTGGACGACTTGCTGGCCCCCTTTTTTCCGGACAAATGAAAAAGGAGGTTTCCATTTGAATTCTCGTTTCTGCGGATCAAATTGGTAGCCATTGACCCCACCATCATCCGACAGAATCAACTTGAGGTTTTCGTCCCCATTCTTATCCTGCACATCCAGTTTTAACACCAGCATTTCGTTTTCCTGGATGCTTTTATTTCTCAAGCTCCCGATGGTGGGAGGATAATCTTTAGCCGAAACCCTTACCCGCAAGGTATCAAAGACTGTCGACTGACCGTCGGTAGCAGAAAAAACTAAGGCATAAGGTTTCGTTTGTTGCGCGTAGTCAAAGCCGGGTTTCCATTGAAATTTCCCGGTAGCCCGGTCAAAAAAGTAATCTCCTTCCTGGATGTCTTGGGTCTGCACCCCATAGCGAATTTCATCTCCATCCGCATCTGTGGCTTTTACCGTTAGGGAGGATTGCTTCCCTTCTCCAAAGACAAACTCACGGGTATTGTTCTGAAAAATGGGGCCATGCTTAACGTCTTTCACCAGAATGTAAAAAACCTTGGTAGCGCGTAAGCCCGTAGGATCGACCGCCGAGAAAGTCAGGGTGAAGTTCTTTTTCTGAGCGTCCCGGTTATTGGGTGTCCATAAAAAAGTGGCTACCCGCTCGTTGACCTGGAAAGAAGCATTCTCCAACTGCTTGCCAGGTCGCTGGTCCACGTGATAATCCAGTTTCAGATATTCTTTCTCGTTTTTATCCCGTCCTTCTATAACCAGGGCAAAATCCTCCCCTTCTATCACCTCCACAAAGGGCTGGGTTAGGTCTGTAGTCGAGACCAGCGATAACTGAGGCGCGTGGCGAATGGGATTGACGGTAATGATGGCGGGCTGGCTCACCTGCTGACCCGTCAGGGTATCAATGGCGGTAAAAATGATGGGGAAAGTCCCTAAGTCCTGCTCTCCGGGCGTCCAACGAAATAGCTGCCGCTGCTGATCGACTTGCCCATCTTTCTGCCAGGTGTATTCGATAATGATGCCTTCCCCTGCTTCATTGGTGGCTTTCAACGGGATGGTCAGGGTCTGACCAGGGGACACCTTTTGGGCAGGAACGGGTTGCAGAAAAGGTTTGTGGCTTTTGGCGAGTTTTCGATTTTGCTGGGGCTGACCAAAGAGGGTTGGCCCCCCGAGCAAGAGGCTTACAAGCAAAATAAGAATCAAGCGCATAGTGCTACCGCGTTTTTGGCGAATGTACGAAAAAGAGAACAAACGGAAGTTCGTAATTTTTAGCGAGTCGGCGCATGTTGAATGTAGCTCATCGCCATGCGTAGTTTGTGGAAAGGAATGCCGCCACCGAGGTGGGCAAACAAGCCTTTCACGCCTTCCTTTCGATTGACCTGCTCCAGGGCATTCCGGATTTGGTCCCATTCCCATCCACTCAAAAACTCTTCCAAATCGATCTCATAGCCTTCTTCGAATACCTTGGTCAGATGGCTAAAGACGGTAGTTTCCGCAATCCTGCGGACATCGACAATCTCCCGGGGTTTCATCCCCTGAAGATGGAAGGCATAACTGACCACATGAGAGCAGCCCTTAGGGATATACCCTTGCTTTCCCTGGCGAGCTTCTTCACGAAACTGCTCCATCACCGTCTCGATGATTTGTTCGCCATATTGAGCTTGCTTTCTTACCCCTAGCCCCTGCACATTCATGAGGTCTTGCATTTTAGTGGGAAAGGACCGGGCCAGGTCCTCCAGGGTTGCGTCATTCCAAACCTGATAGGGGGACAGTTCTTCGGCATCGGCTAATTCTCTTCGGAGCACCAATAAAGTGGTTTTCATCCGGTCGATAAACAGTTCCAAACCAGATTTGGGTCGGCTGCGCTCCTCCCGGGATTTTTCCATGGCCATCATCTCAGAAGGATGAACCAGTTCAACCTTTTTGCCCTCAAACAATACCTCCTGGCTGGCTGGGGTCAATCGTAAAGCCTGCCCCTGATCATAAGCGATTTCCAGGAGACCCTGGTTGAGCATTTGGACCAGTAACTGTTGCCAATGTAGGGCACTCATGTCCCGACCGGCTCCGAAGGTTTTGATCTGGTCATAGCCATTTTCCAGGACCTCTCTTCGCATACTCCCCCGCAATACATCAATCAGCAACCCCATGCCTACCTGTTGTTTCAGCCGATAGATAGCCGAAAGCGCTTTCTGAGCCAGCACAGTTCCGTCCATGCGCTGAGGAGGATTATGGCAAACGTCGCAGTTCCCGCAGTTCTCTGGCAAATGTTGCCCAAAGTAAGACAACAACACTTTCCTACGGCAGGTAGCGGCTGAGGCATATTGGTTCATACGCTCCAGCTTAGCGGCCTGGACCTCCCTTTGGCCAGATTCCTGAATAAACTTCTGGTAGGCAATCACATCTGCGTAGGAGTAAAACAGCAGGGTATCGCTGGCCAGGCCATCCCGACCCGCTCTTCCGATTTCCTGGTAGTAACCTTCCAGGTTTTTGGGCAGATTGTAATGAATGACCCAACGAACGTTGGATTTATCAATCCCCATCCCGAAAGCAATGGTGGCACAAATGATCTGCACGGTATCCTTAAGGAATTGATCCTGTACCCGGCTCCGTGCTTTGGGCGTCATACCAGCATGATAAAAAGCTGTGGAAAATCCCTTGGCCTGCAGTTTCATGGCTACCTGCTCGGTGCTTTTTCGGGAAAGACAATAGATGATCCCGGACTGATTGGGTCGGACTTGTAAAAATTCTATGATCTGCTCAATCCTTTTGCGAGCTGGTCGGACATTCAGGGAAAGATTGGGGCGGTCAAAAGAGGAAATAAAGCGGGCGGGCTCCACCATGCCCAATTGTCGGGAAATATCCTGGCGAGTCAGTTTATCTGCCGTGGCTGTAAGGGCGATGACCGGTACATCCGGGAACCAGTTTTTGATAAAACTCAGTCGGGTGTATTCCGGACGAAAGTCGTGCCCCCAGGCAGAAATACAATGCGCTTCATCTACGGCAAAAAGGTTGATTTTTACCCGACGTAGGAAACCAGAGAAATCTTCAGAAAGCAGTTTTTCCGGAGACACATACAGCAGGTCTAAATCCGCCAGGGAAGCCATTTCCATGATTTCGGCCTGCTCTTTATAGGTCTGGCTGCTGTTCAGAAAGGCGGCCCGAACCCCATTGGCTTTAAGCCCTTCTACCTGGTCTTTCATCAGGGCAATTAACGGAGAAATCACAATGCCCATCCCTTTTTGCAAAATGGCCGGAACCTGATAACAAACGGATTTACCGCCGCCAGTGGGCATTAACACGACCGTATCCTGCCCAGACAGAACTGAAGTGATGATTTCACCCTGCAAGGGGCGAAAACTATCATACCCAAAATAGTTCTTTAATACGTCCAGGGCGGGTGTCAGGTCCATGCTCAAAATTTTAGCCCGAAGTTACTAAGCTTCGGGCTAAAATCTTTGGAAAAAAACGGTCAATGGTAAAGCTAGGCTTTATAAGAACCTCTTTTGGGTTGCAAGGCAAAGATGGCAATCAGGATGATGTCCACGATCCACATGATACCAGCCAGTCCTCCGGTAAACAGTTTGGCAATGCCCCAAACGGGATACCCCAGGTAAAAGCGGTCAATGCCCAGAAATCCCAGGAAAATAGCCAGCAGTAAGGCTACGATCCAGCTTCTCTGACCCGTGTGCCCCTTTTTATTGAGCTTGGCTTCCAGCTTTTCCATTTTCCGGACCAGCTTCTTCTGCCATTTTTTCTGGGCTTGTTGCTCCATGGCGTCCCAATCCGCTCCCTGATCAGTCATGGTAGCTGGAGGTACTTCCGGGATAACGGTGGCTGCTTGTAAAGTTTGAGGTTGAAAAAGGGCAGCCATCATAAGGCCACACATAAGAATAAAATGCTTCATTGGAAAGGTACGTTTTGTTTGTTGAAAGTAAGAACATTCAAGAGTAATCCCATGGGCTTACTGCCTCTACTAGTTGGCAAAAAGACCCAAAGGTTACCCCAGACAAGGAGGGATTTTCAGGTAAAATGGCTGCATCGGTGCAGACAAAAAGGAAAGGCAAAGGAAAAACTCCTTTGCCTTTAACGGAACTACATCTAACCTAAAACTAACTACTATGAACTACTACTCTCTCTTAATCAATCGATTCGGGAAGCGGCTTTCCCCCCTTGTCCTACCGCTATCTGCATTTCATCCCAAAATTGATAGGTATAATTTTTTTCTCCCATCATCTCATTCCCTATCCATACTTCTTCGCGGATGATCAATCCCTTTTCATTATAGACGTACAGCCAGGACTTTTTACCTTGAATCTTTTTGCGCAATTGATCATTTCTGGTGTATTCATACCGAATTTCTCCTCTGAATCTCCCCAAATGATCGGACTTGCGGGTCAGGATCAAGCGACCTTTGCGGTCATATTGGTACCGTTCCAGCAGATTCTTAGCTGGCTTATTCTCTACCTGATAGGAAATGCTCAGGTGCTTTTCCACCAACAAGCCTTCCTGGTTATAATGCATTTGCTTGAAGCGGGTCATCAAGCCCCTTTTTTGTTCTTCGGCAATCAATCTCCCCGCTTCATCATACTGGTAAATGTCTGCAGAAACCAACTTCCCACGTGCCAGTCTGGTTTCCACCATGGCCAACAATCCGGCTTCGTCGTACTTAAAAGTTTTTACCAAACCTGTTTTCAGGTTCTCCCCTCTGGTAACTTTGCCCTGATGGTATTGATATACCCAGGCTACATCAGCCTTCCGCTCCCTGGCGGCCAGGACCAGTTCCTGCCAGGTATTCTTCCCATGGCTATCGTACCGGAATTGGGTTTTGACTTCTACTTCAGCATCCTGGTTAAAGCGTACCCGGCTGACGGGTTTTCCTCCCAGGTTGTAAGCAAAATGTTCCATTCGTCTCAATTCTTCCCCTAAGGGGGTGAATTGCGTCTGAATGACTTCTACAGACCGGATGCGATGCATAGCTGCCCAGTCCGCGCCCGTTTGAGCGGTTGCCTGAAGATTCAAGCCTAGCATGGCGCCTATCCATATGTAAATGAACGTTTTGCCCATATGCTACAGATAAGACAATTACTATGCCCAAAGTTGTCGACGAGTAGATATTTTGCGAATGGAAAATATTCGAGGCCTGAACATATGTAAGGATTTACAGGAGAAATCCACCCAAAAACCTCCCCAGAGGCCGTCTGGGAGGCCTTTTTGTCCTCATCCCCTCCCAAGCTAGCCAAGATTCCCTCAGATGTCAGGTATTCGCAGATGTAAGATTTCGAAGAAATTTTTACAAAAAAACCACTTCTCCAGAGGTCTGGTAGCTTCTGCTCTGGTATCTAAGTAGCCATTCTTATTGATGCCAACCGGTTTTTATCTTCTGATCTCCACATTCACTCCCCAAATATTCAGGTTCACACCCTTTCGATATGAGCCGGTCCAGGAAGGGATTACTTTTAATACAACAGCTTAAGTAAGAACGCTTATCCAAGAATTGGATACGCTTGCTAAACAAACCGCGTTTTTCCCATCTTTCTCCGGTAGGGTCCGTTGAAAGTAGAAATCCGGCCCATCAACAAACAATTACGATCATGCGTAGGCTTCCTGATTTATCTCTCAAAACCTGGATGGTGCTTCCGGCCCTGATGCTGGCGGCGGTAAGTGCCTTCTCCCAAACTATCACTCCGCTCCAGGCTGACTTCCGGCCAGACATGAGTTATTACGACATTGCCCAGGTCGGTCCCGATGCTTTTTGGGTGGCGGGCGAAAACAATGTCCTGACTCAGGTGGACAGCAGTGGCAACCTCATGAAGGTAGACATCCCTTTTGCGGCTACCTCCATCCTGAAAATTGTTCCTACGGGCAGCGCCATCTTTTTGGCCTGCGACCAAGGCACCATTTACCGCTTTGACCTCTCGGATCAGTCCTGGAGTAAAAGCTACTTTTCCAAAGCTTTTGCCAAGCTGGCTTTTTATGACATGCTGGAGTTACCCGACGGTACCCTCCTGGCTTCTGGCGGCAACATGAAAATCGCCAAGGGCAAAAAAGGCATGGCCAAAGGCTTTATCGCCAAGATCAATCCAGACTTAAAAACTGAACCGGAAGTGATCTGGAAGAACCCCGTTACTTTTGTGTGGTCCCTCTTGTACCATGAATCCGAGAATGAAATTCTGGCGGCAAGCTATAACGGCGGCTTCACCCAAATCCTCTCTAGCGTAGACGATGGCATTACCTTTCAGCGGAAGGAAACCGTGAAAGCCCTGGTCCACCACCTGGCCCTGATCGATGGGGATATCTGGTACAGCGGTGCTAAAGACTTCCGCTACACCAAAGATGGGATCATTGGCAAGATGGGCGAGGAACCCTTGCTGATGGAAGGTGAGGGATGTATTTGGAGCCTCCTGCCCATGAACGGGACCGTTTACAGCCTCGCGTATAATGGCGCCTTGGTAGCTCCATCGGAAAATGGAGGCTATAGTTTCAAGGTAAGACCGGTTACCCATGCCCTGTACGAAGGATTAGCGATTTCCAGTACCAAAGCCCTGATCGCAGGACACGGACAAGCCTTGCTCCTCATGGACCTGGGCGAAGCTAAAGGAAACCAGCTTACCCTACGGGTAAAAAATAAAGACGATTCCAAATAGGAAATCTGATAGATAAAAAAACCAGCTCAAGGTGATTCTTGAGCTGGTTTTTTTATGTGCGCAGGGGGTGCTGCGATTATTTATATTCTTTCGGCGGATCTTTCTCCGGGAGCTGAATGGAGCCCGGAATACCCAACAAAGGAAATTCTTTTCTCAAAGGATACCAGGCGTAATCTTCCGGCATGAACATGCGGCGTAAATCCGGGTGATTCTTGAAGGTAATACCGAACATATCAAAGACTTCCCGCTCATACCAGTCAGCAGACCGCCAAAGGTCGGTGATAGAATCTACTTCTGGCTCGCTCTCCTCCACCCGACAGCTCACGCGCAAGCGCTGTTGCTTGGCCATGCTCACCAGATTGTAAGACACTTCGAAGCGTGCCTCATCGGTATAGTAGTCGGAACCCGTGATGTCGGAGAGATAATTGAACTCGTATTGGTCCTTGAGTAGCTTGAGAATCATATGCAGGTGCTCGGCTTTCACCTCAATGGTCATTTCGCCTGCATAGCCTCTTACCTCTACGATATAGTCCTGAAAACTGCTTTCCTTAATGGTATCTAAGAAAGTGTGTTCTGCCATAGCTCGGGGTCTTTTTGCCAGTCCATAATGGTGGCCTGGCTTTCTGGTTGAAGATAGTTAATCTCTGTGGCCTTTTGCAACAATTCGCTCAGATTTGTCAGGGAATGAAAAGGGGTGCCAGTTTCGGAAAAGGCCGCTTCTGCCACCGGAAATCCATAACTAAAGATGGCCAGGGTTCCCAGGACAGTGGCTCCCTCATCCTGCAAGGCCTTGACGGCCTTGACGCTACTTTTGCCAGTCGAAACCAGGTCCTCAATGACCACATATTTTCCCTCAGGATCTAATTTCCCTTCCACCAGCTTAGCCATGCCGTGCCCTTTGGCTTTGGACCGAATATAGACCATAGGAAGGTCCATGGCATTGGCTACCAAGGCTCCCAGCGCGATAGCACCTGTGGCTACCCCTGCGATCGCGGTAGCTTCCGGATAACGCTCGCGTACCTGATGAACAAAACTATCCCGGACAAAATTGCGGACTTCAGGATAGGACAGGCTGAGCCGATTATCACAGTAAATGGGTGATTTCCAACCAGAACTCCAGGTAAAAGGAGGGTCCAGTCTGAGTTGCACGGCTTTGATTTTAAGTAAATACTCTGCTATTTTGCTACTTTCCATGGGGTTTTCTTGCGCTGACAAAGCTATGAAAATTTTCGCGTTGAACCTTTCTTTAGAATTTGAGGTGAGGGACCCAAAAGGGAAATTTACCTTCGAAACCATTTCTTTTGCTGAACTCATGGGCCATCTCTTTAAAGGGACCGGCTTTGAGGGGCAAAAATATTATATCGACGGACTGGAAGGCGAGGACTTCATCCAGGAGATATTTGAGCTTCAGGCCAATGAAATCTGGCGAGAAATGGACATCACCATTTGCGTGATTTTTCCCACTGAAAAAATTCGCCAGACCTTCTGGGAGACCTTTCAGGACCGCTTTAAGCATGTTGATGCTGCCGGTGGCCTGGTCGTCAACGAGCATGGGGAGTATCTGTGCATTCTCAATCGCGGGAGATGGACTTTACCCAAAGGGGTGGTTGAATGGCGGGAACCTGTCGAAGAAGCGGCGGTGCGGGAAGTCATGGAGGAGACGGGCATAGAAGCCGTCCAGCTGTTGCATGAGATTGAGCCCAGCTTCCATACCTTTCGTCGCAGGAGGAAATGGGTGCTCAAAACCACCTATTGGTATCGGATGCAAGGTTCCTCCCAATCGTCCCTTACCCCTCAGGTCGATGAACAAATCGAAGAAGTAGCCTGGAAAAGCAAAAACGAATGGCTGGAATTGGCTCCCCGGAGCTATCCCCTGATCCGCAACTTATTCGAAGCAGAATTTGCTAAAAGTATCATTTGAGCCTGAATCTTTTTTTCATCCAAGCTTTCCAATCGCCTATTTGCATATCTTTTTTACCTTTTTTCGTTCCCTAAGTGAGAGTAACCAGAATATAATGGGTAAAAAGTTCACCCTGATATGTGGAATGTGGGGCCTTCTCCTCTTCAGCCTCCCGCTGCAAGCCCAGATTTCCTTTTGGCAACAATACCTGGGAGGAGCCGGCTTTGACGCTGGAAAAAGAATCATGCATATGCCGGATGGCACCCTGGTGCTGGCTGGTGAAACCCTTTCCTCAGATGGATTGGGAGAAGAAAACCATGGACAAGGCGCCGATGTCGTGATTGCCAAATACGCGACCCAGGGGTCATTTCTCTGGCGAACCCTCCTGGGTGGCTCAGGGCATGACGAAATCGCCGACCTGATTCGCACGGAAGACGGAGGTTATGCCATGATCGGAACATCCCGGTCCATCGATGGAGACCCTGGTGGCAACCAGGGCGGAACGGACGTCTGGGTAGTTAAACTGGATGCCCGGGGCCGCAAAGTCTGGTCCCGGACCTTTGGGGGCAGTGGCGATGACCGAGGAGCCGCCATTATCGAAACGCCTCACGGCTTTTTTATCGGTGGAGAATCGAGCTCGGTGAATGGCGATATGCGTTCCCCTCACCACGGAGGCCTGGATAGCTGGATAGGAAAGCTCACCCATACCGGCAGATTGCTCTGGGAAAAACACTATGGCGGGAGCGGCAATGAGAAGGTTTGCCGCCTGCATCTGATCAATGATGAATTGATGGTGATCAATTCCACGGATTCCCGGGATCAGCAGGTTGCGGCCAGCCTGGGCGCCAAAGATGCCTGGATCATCACCCTCGATGAACTAGGGGAGATGTTATGGCAAGGCAATTTTGGGGGAGAAGGCAATGATGATGTCCATGGCAGTGTCATAGACAGTGAAGGCAATATTCTGATTGCTGGGACTACCTTTTCCACCCGAGGATATATCAAGGAACAAAAAGGCAAGGGAGACTTTTGGTTAATGAAAATGGCACCAGGTGGGGCCGTTCTCTGGAGCCAGACCTATGGCGGTTCTCAGGCAGATGGTGCCAATGGGGTAAGCCTCGCCCAGGACGGTAATTACCTGATCTGCGGCATGACCAAATCTGTGCTAGGGTTGGTTCCTAACAATGCTGGCTACTACGACGGTTGGATTGGCAAGGTCCATAAGGATGGGCGGTTGATCTGGTCCAGAACCGTAGGCTTTAGTGAAAAAGATGCCTTGTTTGATGCCATTGAAGTCCCGGAAGGGGGATTTTTAGCCATAGGCTATACCCAACAAGCGCTCAAAGATCAGGCCCAGCCCGGCCATCACGGCAGCATGGACCTCTGGATATGCAATTTTGCTGATCCGGAAAGAGGCATGGCAGTCCGGCCCTACCGAACGCCCGCAGTAATGATGGGCAAGGTAGTGGATAAAGAAAACCTCCAGCCCCTGGATGCCAATCTCCTTCTGACCGACAACAAAACCTTGGATTCCCTTAGCGCTACCAAAACCGATGCAGAAGATGGCAGTTTCGTCCTGCTCATGCCCGCCTATGGCCTGGTCAGTGTCAACGTATTGACGCCCGGATATCTTTTTTATGGGTACGAAATGCTCATGGATACCATCTTCAATAAAACCCTGATTGAGCGAACCTTTTTGTTGGAACCCATTCGCATCAACAGCTCCCTGGTATTGGAAAATGTGTATTTCAACACGGGAAAATGGGACCTCCTCCCCACTTCTTTTGCGGAGCTGGAAAGGATCGTGGCCTTTATGAAGCTCAACCCCCGCGTGGTCGTGGAAGTAAGTGGCCATACCGATAATACCGGCAACAAAAACCAAAAGGTGGAATTATCTCTCCGGCGGGCCAAGGCAGTGAAAGCCTATCTGGTTACCAAAGGCGTGGAAGAATTTCGCTTAAAAGTAAAGGGATTTGGCATGTATCGACCTCGCGCCACCAACAAAACGCCTCAAGGCCGTCGCCGAAATAGACGCGTCGAGTTCAAAGTCCTGATGAAGTAAGCCTGGCTTCCAGCCGGTCTGCACCTAGGCCGCAGCTGCAAGCTGCGGCTACGCTTCCAGCCGGTCACTACCGGTCACCATCCGTAACACTGGCTTCCAGCCGGTCTACACCCTGGCCGCAGCTGCAAGCTGCGGCTACGCTTCCAGCCGGTCACTACCGGTCACCATCCGTAACACCGGCTTCCAGCCGGTCTGCACCCTGACCGCAGCAGCAAGCTGCGGCTACGACCTCCGGTTTCTGGTTGGTCTTCTGCCCCGGTTTCACCCGGGGCCTGGACGTTGGCCGGCTGGAAGCCAGTGTCACAGCAACTCACTGAATGCTATCAGGCCTTGTTTTCCGGGGAGTTTCTCCGCCGCGACCACCGCTCCGAGGGCAAAGCCCCGGCGATTGTGGGCCCGGTGTTCGATGGTCAAGGTGTCAATATCGGAGGTATAAGATACTTTGTGATAACCGATGATCTCGCCCGAGCGGACATAACCGATCGACAATTCTTCCGGGCGTGGGGGTCGAGAGCGCAACTCCTCCGTGGCAAGGGTTTCCTTACGCCCCAACCCGTCCAGGACCTGCTTTCCAAGGCTTACCGCCGTTCCACTGGGCGCATCGGCTTTGTGACGGTGGTGTTGCTCCTCAATAAAGCAATCGTATTGCGGATGCGGGTCCATCAGCCGAGCCAAGGCCTGATTGAGCTTGAAAAGCAGGTTGACCCCAATGGAAAAATTAGAACTGTACACCAGACATCCCTGCTTTGAACGGACCAATTCCGCTAGCGCTTCCCGCTGCGCATGCCATCCGGTCGTACCGCTAATCATCGGTATTCCCTGATCCATGACAATCCGCGCATTTTCCATGAAGCTATCCGGATGCGTAAATTCGATGACAACCTCCGCCCCAGATGAGGCCAGTGCGCCCCGCTCTTCCAAATTGTGTCGATCAATCCGAGCCATAATTTCATGGCCCCGAGCCTCGGCTTCCTTTTCAATAGCCTGACCCATTTTTCCATACCCAAGCAATGCAATTTTCATAAGTATTGGCTCATTAAGAGAGATGCTGATTGTTGAGGGCAATAATAAGCGGGGAAAGCGGGGAATAAAAGCCGAACCCCGACTTTGCCAAGGGCTCAAGGAGCAAGGAAGCCTCAAGATTCTTTTTTCAAAGTCCTTTCATGCTTATCCCTGAGAGGCAAGAATTCAGTATATTGCTTTGTTTCTCTAGTACTTCTGCTTGCAAAAAAAGGACTATGCCTATTTTATTCGATAGCTTCCAGGAATGGCGAGAAGCCTGTCAGCCTTCGGAAACCTCCATCTGGCAACCCGTTCTGGCCTATGAGATTGCCCAAAAAGGACGGAGTGAAGATGAGATCTGGCAAAAGCTGGCTCAGGCCTTTGCGGTCATGAAAGATGCCGTGCAAACCGGTCTGAGTGAAGAGATGGTATCCATAAGTGGGATGATCAACAATGGGGCAAAAAAAGTAGCTAGCTGCGAGGTATCAGTCCTGGGAAAAGAGTTCCAGCAATTGCTTTCCTATTCATTGGCCGCCAAAGAAGTCAATAGCTGCATGGGGCGCATTGTAGCTGCCCCAACCGCAGGCGCTTCTGGCATCATGCCCGGCGTGCTGACCATGCTACAAGGTCTCCATGATCTCCCGAATGAAAAAATGTATGAAGGCATGCTGGTGGCGGCCGGCATTGCCCTGATCATTGAAAAACGAGCCTCCATAGCCGGGGCAGTGGGCGGTTGTCAGGCAGAAACGGGCACGGCTGCCGCCATGGGGGCCGGGGCCATCGTCCATTGCCTGGGCGGCGACCTGGAGCAGGTATTTGAATCGGTAGCCATCACCATAATGAATATGCTGGGCTTGATCTGCGATCCGGTAGCCGGATTGGTAGAAATTCCCTGTGTCAAGCGCAATGGATCGGCCTCCGTCATTGCCTTTGCCTCTGCCCAAATGGCTTTGGCCGGAGATAGTGCAGTCATCCCGGTCGATGAAGTCATCGACGCCATGGGAGAAGTAGGCGCTTCCATGGAAGAAAAATATAAGGAAACGGCCCTGGGAGGAATCGCTAACACCCCTACTGCCAGGGAGATCGAGGCTCGGGTGCTCATTCAGGAAGCAGAAGCGACCGAACAGGAGCCAGAATTGTAATATTGGGCCCCCGGGATCGTTTGAAAACTGAGTTATTTGTAATTTAACCTATTCACTAATCCGCCCTATATAATCTGGATAACATGCTCAAACAGCTCACTGTCATCTTTATCCTATTCGCTCACACCAGTTTACCATCTTTATTCGCGGCAAAAATCATTGGAGACCTGGATTTCAACCAGGGGAATTGGGCCATCGTAGGCGTGCCTATGCACAACTATAATATGCTGCCCATCCAAAAAGAACTCAGCACCTTTATCTCCAAAGACAAAGGCCTCATGCAGGACATCCAGAAACGCTGGGACCTCGAAATGACTTTTGAAGACAAATGCGACTACCATTATTCCCTGAAATTTTATCGGAACCAGGAACTGGTTCGAACCGTTAATCTGAACCTGCATTGTGGGTACGCCACCTATGACGGGCTGTCTTACACCTTCAATCCCGACGAGTTTAACCGCTTCAAAGCCTCCGCCCAGGAAATTCCCTGGTCTCGCATCAGCTTTTCTGACTTAGGAAAACTCAAAAAAGCTGTCAATACCCTGGAGCGCTCGGAGGAAATTTATTGGTATGATGATATCAAGCCTTACGAATACGGCGGATTCTTCATGCTGACCGTTGGCGACCTGGCTTGGAATACCAACCTGGATTCTCTTCATCAGGCCGTCAGACAAAAGCTCTCCAGTTACGGACGCTCCCCGGATTTTTACCTCAAAATGTACTATTACCTGGTGCAAGGGGATTATATGACCGTCCGCTACTTCATCAATTGCGATCAGCCTTTTGCCAGTCGGGTCAATAAAAATGCCCAAATGTACATGCCCTGGCGCTCGCATTTGCACAACAAAGATCAGGTTAGCATTGTAGCCATTGGGGTTGACGAAAACCGTTATTGGCGCTTGATTAACCGATGACAAGAAATTTAGATAGATTTGCAGGGCTGAAGGCTAATCCTTCAGCCCTTTTTGTATGAGCCTGATTCATTTCCCCCTTTCCCCCAAAGCCCTCCGGCTTAAGCGCTATCCTGCCACCACCAACCGTTCCCTTCGAGCCTGGTCCGCCGCAGACGAGCATCTGTTGCGCTATGTGGAAGACAATAGCCTAAGCCCTGAAGGAGCCATGATTTGGCACGACCGCTTTGGGGTGCTGGGGACGGTTTTGCAGGCTTATGCACCTATTTCGGTCATCAGTTATCATAGCCAGTCCAAAGCCCTTCGTCAGAATCTCCAACTCAATGGATGGGAGGTAAAGGAGGAACATTGGGTAAATCCACTACATGAGTGGGAGTCCCTACGCAGCCTTGCCCTGATGAAAATCCCCAAGTCTGTCGACCTTTTTCACCTGTACCTACACCAGCTTCATCAGGGGCTGCAGGAAGCGGGTACGGTGGTCGCCTCCTTCATGACCCGTCATTTTTCCAAACAGTGGCTGGAGATCGCTGCCACCTATTTTGAGGAGGTGCAGCAAAGTCAGGCCTGGAAAAAAAGTCGCCTCTTGATCCTAAAAGGGAAAAAGCCTTTACCGGAGCAATCCTTCCTCCGTTCCATCGAATGGCCTGAGCATAACGCTTTGAAACAGTATGCAGGTACCTTCTCCAGTCAGCACCTGGATTACGCGACTCAGTTTCTCTTGCCGGCGCTTCAGCTACCTGATTCTCGTGAGAAAATATTAGACCTGGCCTGCGGCAATGGTATCCTGGGCCTGGCAGCCCTCCAGCAAGCCCCCGGGGCAGAATTACACCTGGTGGAAGACGCCTTTTTGTCCGTAGAATCTGCCCGCCTCAACCTTCTGGAAGCAGCTGCGCATGTGCATTGGCAGGATGACCTGAGCCGCTTCGAAAATGGCTTTTTCGACTACGTCGTGTCCAATCCTCCTTTTCATTTGGAACATGAGAATAACATCGAGGTGGCCATCCAATTATTCAAAGATACCCATCGCTGCCTTCGCCCCGGAGGAATTTTCCAACTGGTCGCCAGCCGACATCTGAATTTTTCTACCCATCTCCACCGACTTTTTGAGCAGGTAGAGGCCACCGCCCAAAATGAAAAGTTTGAAGTGATAAGCTGCGTCCGTTAGGGTTTCTTTTGCACACTGATGACCCTTTGCTCCAACTGATGCTTGGCTCTGATGTGATAGACGCCATCAGCCCAGGCTGCCGTGGGGATAATCATTCGTTCGACCCCTCCGCCAAAGATTCCCTGGTAGACCATTTGGCCAAGATTGTTCAGGATGAGGATGGAGACGGGATGTGAATCCGCTTTCTGAACCTTTAGTTCCAACTGATCAGAAAAGGGAACGGAAAAGGGCGTAATTTCAAAAGAAGCATGAGTGTTTGACAGGGTTAAGGCCACGACCCTACTGAAAGAAAAGCTGCCATCCATATCGACCTGCCGAATG
>JBCBGC010000141.1:0-21778 GCA_038527215.1 Bacteroidota bacterium | reverse complement strand
ACCGTTCAGCGGATGCAATCCGCTGCTACGGCCCCATCCAACCCTCATGGTGGCACCGTAGCCACAGCTTGCAGCTGTGGGTAAACCTCCTTGCGACTGCAAGGCCATCTTTCAGCAGCTGCTGTGAGACCTGCCAGCGGCCGCTGTGGACCCGTTCAGCGGATGCAATCCGCTGCTACGAATATCATCCGAATGCCGTGATGTCATCATTCCCGTAGGGGTTGGCCTATGTGTCAACCCCAGCCTCCCTGTAGAGACGCCTTGTCAGGCGTCTCAGAAAGCATCATGATAACCTCATAAACCACCAACCCCGGAAAAACCACTAAAGCCTTTCCGGGGTTGCATTCATGATAAAACCTAAAACCCTACTCCGTACCCGCGCTCGTAGTCTTCTGCTCGTAGGCACTCAGCCCACAATCCAGGAAGCTCTGGAATTCGGTTACGTCGGGCGTATAGCCAACGGGGTTGTTCAGCAGTTTCTCATCGGGTGACATCAGCACATAGTAAGGCTGAGAATTCACCCCAAAGGTCTCGGCCTGCAGGGTAGACCACTTATTCCCGATGGTGCGGATTTTCTTTTGCTGTCCGTTTTGTAGGGTTACCACCGCCTGCTCGTCCTGCTCCAGCTTTTTGCGGTCATCCACATACAAGGAGATCAGAACGTATTGATCATTGAGGCGATCGAAGATTTCCTGGTTCTCCCAGACATTCTCTTCCATCTTCCGGCAGTTTACGCAAGCCCAGCCAGTGAAGTCCAGCATGATCGGTTTGTTGACCTTGCGAGCGTAGGCGAGGCCTTCTTCATAATCCTTGAAGCAAGGTAGGCCTAGCGGGCACTCGGTGTCTTTGTCATAAATGCTGTAGAAGAGCGGAGGGGCTAACCCAAAGGTATTGCGGTTGGCGTATTCGGTATTGGATACGCCCGGGGCCAGATGGAGAATCCAGGCGAATAAAAGAGCTGCGGTTCCCCAGCGTACCCAATTGATTTTTTCGAGTTTAGTATCGTGTGGGAAGCGCACCTTGCCGATGATGTAAAGCAGCAAGCTGATGCTGATGGCAATCCAAAGGCCAAAGAAAATTTCCCGCTTCAACAATCCCCAGTGCTCTACGAGGTCTGCGTTGGAGAGGAATTTCACGGCCAGGGCCAACTCTACGTGTCCCAGCACCACTTTAAGGGTAGTCATCCAGCCACCTGATCTAGGTAGCTTTTTCAACAAAGCAGGAGAAGCGGCCAATAAAGCAAAAGGCGCTCCCAGAGCTAGTCCAAAGCCTGCCAGACCTGCCGTTAACTGCATGGCCCCTCCATCTGAGGAAAGGGCTCCTACCAGGAGGGTGCCCAAAATCGGTCCGGTACAAGAGAAAGATACCAGGGCCAGCACCAGGGCCAGAAAGAAAATCCCCAGCATGCCTCCTACAGAAGAGGCGGACTGCATGCGGTTGGTAAACTTACTGGGCAGGGTGATCTCGAAGTAGCCGAGGAAGGAGATCGCAAAAATGAGGAAGATGGCAAAGAATGCCAGGTTCAACCACATATTGGTAGAGATCTCATTGAAGATATCTGAGGAAACCGATTCGGTTAAGTGAAAGGGAATACTCAGCGCAGTATAAATCAAAAAGATAAAACTTCCGTAGGCGATCGCATTGAGCAGGCCTCTGCCGCCTTCCGCACTTTTGGTGAAAAAGCCCACTGTAATCGGGATCATCGGAAACACACATGGCGTCAACAGGGCCAGCAGTCCGCCACCAAATCCTAAGAGGAAAATGGTCAGCAGGCCTTTACCTTCGGTTTCCCGTTCATTAACCGTACAAGCCGCCGCAGGCGCATCCAGGTCAATGGTGTTGATCTTATAAGGATTGCCGTCGGTCCCTGCCTCAAGCGAAGCCAAGTCTAGCTTACCCGTCTGAGCCGGATCGCTTAGGTTAAAGGCAAAATCTACATAGTCCGGCGGCAGGCATTTTTCGTCATTACAGGTCATGAACAAAAGCGAACCTTTAATGACGGTGTTGGGATCTTTGGCTTTCACTTTTTGGACGAAAACCACTTTATCCTCAAAGTAAGCCAGGTCCATTTTGAAGACCTCGTCAAAACTTTTGTGAATATTTCCTTTTTCTGCTACCTCACCCGAAACCTCATAAGCGCCCGCTTCCATTTCAAAAGCGGTTGGAATTGGACCACCTGGTTCAATAAACTGAGAATAGACTTTCCAGCCGTCTTCGATCTTGGCGGTGTAAAGCAGCTGATAGGTTTCGTCGTCGATTTTTTCGTAGGCAAAATCCCAACTTACCGGCTGGAGAATGCCTGAAGGCGCTGGGGTAGTTTCTTCTATCTCAACCAGGGGTTCCTCAGCAGGAGCGGGAGCTTCGGCGACCTGAGGAGTCTGTGATGCTTTTTCTGGAACGGCCGCGACCTTTTTTTCTGGTGCTGGGCTTTTTTCTGCCTTAGGTGGGGCAGGAGCCTCAGCGGTTTTTTCTTCCTCAAAAGAATTGGTGAAGGTGAAAGAGAAATCTTCTGCCGTGGGGGGCAGACATTTCTGATCATTACACACCATATATTCCAGATAACCCTGTGCCGAGGCCTGATCTTTTAGTCGCTTGATGCGCTGTACATAGGTGCCTTGATCCGAGAAGTAGGCCACATCCATCTTGAAGGTCTCGTCAAAGCCTCGGTGCAACTCGCCTACCTCTTTGGCTTTGCCCAGGACCTCGATGCCGTCTACGGTCTCAAAATTGAAAGAAGTAGGGATTGGCCCACCTGGTTCAATGTATTGGGAGTAAAGATGCCAACCCGGCTCGATGGAGGCTTTGAAATGAATTTCATGCTCATCGGGCCCGACTTGCTTGATTTCAAATTTCCAATCTACAGGGTCTTCTAACTGGGCCTGGAGTGGGATGGAAAATCCCAGGAGTAAACAAATTCCCAGGCTAAGTTTGAGGAGAGAGAACTTCATAGGTTCCGACTTTGAATCAAATAGGGCTATCGTGCAGAGAGTCAAAAATAATACCTGCCCATGAAAAAGAAAATCCGCTTCCCGACATTTCCTGTCGGGAACGGGTACTTACATTATCCTAAAGACGGAACGGAACCGAAAAGCTTGTCTGTAAAGGGGATTAATTTGTCACCGGGATGATCAATCTACGAAACAAAACCGGTCTATCATCAGGATGAACTTTTATGCGTAAAAAAACCACGAATAATTCTTCTCCCGGATGCGGGCTAAGTTTTAGGGGAAAAGCGGGAGAAGTATTGCGCTCAATTTCTCCGCTGGGACTAGAGAAACTGATCAACTGGCTGGGAACCTCGGGAATAAAGATGCTGACCGGATTTTGTTGGTTAGGGGCGAGGCTATCCCCTTCAGCCAGATAATACTGCGCTTCGGGAAGGCCCAGGGTGTCCAGTGGTTGGAACAAGCCCTGGTATTGTTCTTCGATCAGCAGCCCCTGCTCATTGAAGCGTTGAGAAAAAAGCAGGCTGTCCCGGGTGGTAAGCCCGTAAAATTGCAAGCCGCCGCTTTGAAAGTATATTTTCAGGTCTCCCTCTTTCCGATCGTTCTGCCACATTTGCGTCTGCAAAATGATCCCACTGCTGTCGTAGGTGGTGGCTATCCCATGTCGCTGGTCGCCTACATAGGGGCTAACGGACTGTAAGGTTCCATCTGGAAAATACGTTTTTGCCGTGCCTTGTCGTTGATCTTCTAGGTAGGGGACTTCTCCTGAGAGGGCTCCTCCCGGGAAAAAATGCTGGGCCACGCCCTCTCGCTGACCCTTGTCATTCAGGGCCGTTCGGGATTTCAAGCTACCGTCTGGATAAAAAGTTTCATACACCTGTGCAGAAAGAAAGGAGGGTATGAGAAGAAAAAGCGGTAGTATAAAGTGGCGCGTCTGCATAGTCCGTAGGATTTTGTATAGGTAACGAAGGAATAGGATATCTATTTTTCCTTCTCAGATATCAGACGTATAGCTTCGCTAGAATACAGAAGCTTATGATTTCGAAAGGGGAAAAATATTAGTAGAAACCCTCTGCAAAGATCTTCGTAAAATTTAGTTCGGATTCATTCTCTTTTCTCTAAATGAATTCGTATTTTCATAACGGAAATTTCCGCTTTTAGTAGCGAAAAAGTATAGTAGTTTGGTTCATACTTGTGGCAAAGCAATCTCCTCCCGGAGATTGCTTACCACGTTTTATAGGGGTAGGTTTTAGTGAAAAGTCGATTTAGGTTGGGAGCTAGCAGAATGAGCCTCGGCTAATTTATTTCGTATCCCGGAGTGTTCGGGGCAGAGAAAATCCCATGAATAAGACCAGATTGTTCGCCAATTCAGGCCTGCCCCCACTGGTTTTTCCATAGAAGTGTGTATAGGTGGCTCCCAAAGCCAGGAACCTCCATGTCATCCCCAGGCTGTGTTGCCAGTACAATTTCTGGGGAAGGTGAGGGGAGTAGCCTGAAATAGGATCTGCGGGTACCCATTGCAGGAGATAGTTCAGGTTCACCGCATAATACAACCATCCCCTGGTATAGCGGATTTCCGGTCCGGTCCCCCAATACTTAAGCCTGCCTTCCCAGTTGGGAAAGACATTCTGATAGGAAGGATGCCTATGACGATGAATGCCCCAGCCTATCCCCAGGCCTTGGGGATGCTGAGCGCCCAGCGCGGCTTTTATTCCCCAGGCTGCTTTATAATATTCGTCCGTCCAATCCAGCCAGTCATATTGCGCCATCAGCAATTGAAAATCTGCATATACCTTGAATTGATCCCAGTCCTGCCCGCGCAGGGAAGGAGAGGAGGCAACCACCAAAAGAATAAATAAAAACCGTTTCATGTCCTCGAGCTATGTTGGTAACCTAGGGCTTTTTGAGGCCGGGAAAAAATCCAGGGGACAGATGACAAAAATTGGGGACAAATTTTTTGAAACCTTGGTTTTCCCTTTTGCGTTTATTACTTTGAATTTCAAAGTGCTTTGGAATGGAAGACTACCGTGATCACCTAAAAGACATAGCCGAAATCAGGAACCTCATGGAGGATTCGACCCGCTTCGCCTCCCTGAGTGGATTGTCCGGGGTAGGGGCTGGGGTCGTAGCCTTGATTGGGGCGGCTGGGACGTATCAGTTTTTGTATAAAGAGGGGATTTACTCCTTTACCCAAAAACGCTACATGGCCACCACGGATCAGATTCCTACCCTGGTGGGCATTGCCTTGTTGATTTTGGTCTGCGCACTGGCGGTAGCCATTTTCTTTACTATTCGACGAACCCGGAGAGAGGGCAAGAAAATTTTTACCCGAGCTACTTCGCGTCTGGCATTGAACATGATGATTCCCATGGCAGCCGGGGCAGTATTTTGTGTTGAACTGGCTTATTGGGGAAAACCTGGACTGGTCGCACCTGCCACCCTGATCTTTTATGGGATGGCCCTGCTCAATGCGGGAAAGTACACCTTGCGAGAAATCCGCTATCTTGGCATCATGGAAATTGTCTTGGGGCTCCTGGCTGGTATCTGGGTAGGCTACGGCATTATTTTCTGGGCGGTAGGTTTTGGGGTGCTGCACATCGCATACGGCACCATGATGTACTTAAAATACGAGCGTTGAAGGATCCATTCTCCAAGCTGAAAAAGGAATTCGAAAATAGACATAGGCTGAGCATTATGTCCCTCCTGATGGTCAATGATCAGGTGGACTTCAACACACTCAAACGTCGCCTTAAGTTGTCAGATGGCAACCTGGCCAGTCACCTGAATACCTTAGAAAAAAAGGAATTTATTGAAGTGCAGAAGGGATTTATCGGGAGAAAAACGCAAACCAATTATAAGGCTACCAAAATGGGCCGTCTGGCTTTTCAGGAGCATCTTGATGCCTTGGAGGCCATCATTAAAGGGAATCCGGAGGAATCAGAAGGAGCTTAAGCCTTCTCCCAAAGGACCCACAGACCATCTGGTCAAAACTGAACATCTTATGCAAGTATCCACTGTACGCTCCTGGCGTGCCCACCCCCTTTTGTGGCAATTTTTAGGCCTTAGCATGGGAACTTTGCTCTCTTTCGGCTTGCTGGGCATCCGTATCCAGACCACCGGAACGTACTATTTCCTTTTTCTGGTCTGGAACCTTTTTCTGGCCTGGATTCCCTATGGGATTTCTACCCTGGTCAGCCTGAAAAGACCCCAGCGAAGCTGGATGCAGCTGAGCGCTTTTTGTCTGTGGTTGCTCTTTTTACCCAATGCTCCCTGCATCCTAACCGATCTTTTTCACCTGCGTCCACGTCCAGGCGTGCCGATCTGGATGGACCTGACCCTGATTTTGTCTTTCGCCATTACTTCTCTCTGGCTAGGCATGGCTTCCCTCCAGCATATGCAAAAAGCCCTCTTTGATCATTGGGGAAAATGGCTCAGTTGGGCGACTGCTTTGCTCATTCTGATGCTGTGCAGTTTTGGGGTATATCTGGGGCGCTTTTTACGGTGGAACAGCTGGGATATACTGACCCAGCCTCAGGGACTCCTTCAGGATATTTGGTCTTTGGTGCTGGGGTTTGACGATGGAATGTGGGGCTTTACCCTGGCTTTCGGTGGCTTGCTGTGCATTTGCTATCTGGCCTTCGGACTCCGTCAACCCGCGTCTGTATAAAAAAATGGATCCCTGCCTGCGGGCAGGTCTTTTTTTACTTATTCACTTTGTAATGAAAAGTGCTTTGAAAATTTTTCTACCCATGATTCACTTGAAAAGCAGGGTTCGTTTGCGCCTCCTTTGGCACTTACACTACCGGGCTTTTCAGAAAAAACACCCACATGAAAACAGATTTTAACCCCTGGGTACGCTATTACACCCTTAACCAAACCCAGTTACTGGCCATTGATTGGGAAGACCCCTATGCCTTGAATCCTCTGGAGCGTCGCCGGATCACCGCTTCCCTCCAGCAGTTTCAGCGAGGGGAGCATTCCGAAGGGAAATATTTGCTCCATCAGGCCCGGACCTATTTTAAGGATGGGGATGATGGAGGCTATGTGGAAGCGCTCAAAGGCTTGATCAGAGAAGAGCAACGTCATGCCATGACCCTGGGCCGCTTTATGAAGCAACAAGACATTCCCCGATTGCGCCAGCACTGGGTGGATGATGTGTTTCGCTTTCTACGACGTATGTCCGGCCTGCCTGTTTCTATCAACATCCTTACGGTGGCCGAAGTCATCGCAGCGGTCTACTATCAGGGATTAAAATATGCCACAGAAAGCCGCGTCCTGCAGCAGCTTTGCAACCAGATTCTCTGGGATGAAGCTCAGCACCTGGCCTTCCAGGTCTGTACCCTCCAGCATTTCTATGAAAAAATGCCTGGCTGGAAGGCCCGCCTTCACCGGGCTGGTCAAAAATTCCTGTTGGCAGGAACCATCCCTCTGGTTTGGTGGCAGCACCGGTCAGTGCTGAAATGTGGGGGCTTCACCCTCCGAAGTTTCGGACAGGCTTGCTGGAAGACTTATCGGGAAATCTGGCATTTTTCTCCCGCAGACATCAAGCAGGAAATAGGAGATTGGTGGTTGGAACATTCGGTCTAATGGTGGGTGATCCTATCACGATTTTTGTAAAGACGCCACGCGTGGCGTCTTTACAAGAGAAACGCCTGGGCGAAAAGACCATGCCCACAGGCTTAAGGCTGCTGAAACCAGCCTTCGGCCACCGATTCCAACACCGCAATATCACCGAGCGCTCTTCCTTCTCCCCGGTTACCGGAAAGCAAAATCTCGCCGTGTGTCTGGTATTCGATCCAGGGGGTTACGAAACCGGGCTCTGTGTCGTTCACATCCCGGTAAAATGACCACTGGGTAATCAGTCTGGGTGCCTTCTCTACCCACACCTGGTATTTATTCTGGGGCGTGTCTCCTACTTCCTTAAAGCGTAATTCCAACACATCAGCCGCCACGCCAGCCAGAGTAGTATCCTCGCCAATATAGGTGAGGGTAACCCCTGAGTCTTTCAACTTGAAAGGCATGACCAGCCAGTAAGAGTCATTGATCCAGATAGATTCTGCTCGTTTAAGGTATTTGGGTAGGGAGTCAGCCGGTAAGGCATTTTTTCCCTGGTAGACGCTGCCCTCTTTCGAAAAGAGATTGTAGAGGTACACCATAGAATCCCGGGGAGAAACGATGCGTACATCTCCGCTCTGCTTATTCCACCAATGCTGACGCCGTCCGAAAAAGGTCCATTGTAGGACAGAGGTATTGGCCCAGGCTTCGAAGCCTCCCATGGCTTCCATCACCTCATCAGCGATAGCGATAGCCTGGGGATCGGAATGCTCAAGGTCAAAGCCTTCGGCTGCTGGGTTGGCATCCTGGACCGGGGCTTCCTGAGTAGCTTGAGGACTACAGGCCCAAAAGGCCAAACAAAGGAGAAGCAGAAATCGGGACATGGTAATTTGGTTGAGGTTAAGGCGGTAAGTTAAAGAGGAAATGGTTTAAAAGGGTAAAGGTTCTCCCTCTACGGCAGTCCGATCGTTGAACCAGCCTTGCAATTGCTGAGTCAGTGGGCCAACCTTACCTCCGTTAATGATGCGACCGTCGATTTCCCCAACGGGCACCAGTTCGCTCATGGTTCCGGTCGTAAAGACTTCATCTGCCGTCTGAAATTCCATGGCCGAGATTCTTCTTTCCTGCACCTCCATCCCTTTTTGCCTGGCCGTCTCGATAATCAGCCCTCGGGTGATGCCCGGCAGGCAAGCATCCGGCAAAGGCGTATGCAACACGCCTTTTTTTAGCATAAAGACATTGGTAGCATTGGTTTCCGCCACAAAGCCGTCTACATCCAGCATCAGGGCGGCGTCCACCCCGGCCACATTGGCCTCAATCTTGGCCAGGATATTATTTATCAGGTTATTGTGGTGAATCTTGGAATCCAGACAGGCGGGCGAATTTCGCCGGGTACTGGCGGTAATGAGCCTGCGGCCATTGATCAGGTCATAAATAGGCGGTTTCCATTCAGCGAGCACGATCAGGCAGGAACCAGCCTGGTTGAGGCGAGGGTCCATGCCTGAGGTAATTTTTTCCCCCCGGGTCAGGGTGAGTCGGATATGCACATCCGTCCGCATCTCGTTGGCCTGCAAGGTTTGAAACACAGCGGCTTTTACTTCCTCTCGGGTGGGGACATGGGCAAAAGCCATGGCTTTGGCGGAAGCCATCAATCGATCAAGGTGTCTGTCCAGACAAAAAATCCGTCCCGCATAGACCCGCAGTCCTTCCCAGACAGCATCGCCCCCCTGGACCACACTGTCAAATACCGAGACCTTGGCCTCATTACGGGCATACAGCCCATCTTTTACATAAATGAGAATATCCTGATTCTTAGGATTGAATTGTTGCATGTGGAATTAGGCTTTCAAAGCTGCGTCAAAAAGAGAAGTATAAAAAGGGGCGGCCTGTTGCGCTACGGCTTGCAGGTCCGGTCGGAGGGCTACGGTTTTGGGCTGGTAGGGTTGAAAACCTGTCGATTGATGCACATTGGCATACCAGTAAGGAGCCCACACCCCGTCCTGGGGAATCGGACCGGCTTCCCAAGTCAACATGGCCGGCTCAAACGCTAGTCTGAGTTTTTCACAAAGGCTACGGAGCACAGCCTCCGGATTTTTTAATAATTCCGGTCCATCGATCACCAAAGGGTCCTGGCCCTGCTCCTTCAGTTGCTGGTAGAGTTCATACTGCCGGGCGATTCCGATATCCCCTAAGGCAGGATGAGGAATTACTTTGGAAAAAGAGGCCAGCACCAGAGAAGGGTCCCGGATCAGGAAGACGTTGACCACTCGGTCCAAAAAGCTTTCATCCAGTTCGACCAGATGATGGGCCATTTGCTTGAAAAAAAGCACCGGTTTGGTGGCTGGGCCTAAAATCTGGTCCCGCACCACCTTTTCGCCATCTTGTTCCTGGGTTTGAAGCACCTGATCTCTGCCAGGATGTTGTGCGCCACTGACCCGCAAGTAGTGAGCGTAAAGGGGTTCATCGAATACCTCGGTGTCCTGCCGCTGCGCAAAAGCGTACATCAAAGCGGTAGAAATATTTCGAGGTCCGGACCAAATGCAAATGCGTGTTGCCTCCATGTTTCTAAAAAAAGGTGAACCCGCAACATACGGAAAAGCCGTTGAAAGAACCAAGCCCCTGATCCCAGAATTTCCGGCCCCAAAGAAATCCTTTTCTAACAGTAGCATGGAGGGGAATATTGTTTAACTTTCGAAAACAAAGCTCGTTATTTGGATCGATTAAAAGACTGCTAACCATCATCGTATATGTCCAAGAAGTACATTCTCGCCCTGGACCAGGGAACGACCAGCTCCCGGGCCATTCTCTTCAATCATGCCTCGGAGATTGTAGGCGTTTCCCAAAAAGAATTTACCCAGATTTTTCCCAAGCCCGGATGGGTAGAACATGATCCGCTGGAAATCCTTTCCTCTCAGATGTCAGTTGCCCAGGCAGTCCTGACCGATTTGGGGGTCAGTCCAGACGAAATTGCCGCCATCGGCATCACCAACCAACGGGAGACGACCATCGTTTGGGATAAGTCCACCGGCCAGCCAGTGTATAACGCTATCGTTTGGCAGGACCGACGCACGGCGCCTATTTGCGATGACCTGAAAGAGAGAGGATTGGAAGAGCATATTCGTAGCCAGACTGGCTTGGTCATCGATGCGTATTTCTCGGGCACCAAGGTCAAGTGGATCCTGGATTACCTGGCCGTAGAAAAACCTGATATCAAACAGGAAAATCTGGTCTTTGGTACCGTAGATACCTGGCTGATCTGGAACCTGACTGGGGGGAAGGTGCATGCCACAGATTACTCCAATGCTTCCCGGACCCTGCTGTACAACATCCGTGACCTGACCTGGGATGCTAAAATGCTGGATGAGCTTAATATCTCCGCGTCCATGCTGCCTGAAGTGCGGCCGAGTAGCGGAAACTTTGGCACCACGGATGAATCCTGGTTTGGCGGGGCAGAAATCCCTATTACCGGCGTGGCCGGGGACCAGCAGGCGGCGATGTTTGGGCAGGCTTGCTTTGAGCCTGGGATGAGCAAGAATACTTATGGAACGGGCTGCTTCATGTTGATGAATACCGGAACGGAATTCGTCGCCTCGGAAAATGGTCTGCTGACCACGCTTTGCTGGGGATTAGACCATCAGGTCAACTACGCCCTGGAAGGCAGTATTTTCATTGCTGGAGCGGCCATTCAGTGGCTGAGGGATGGGCTGAAAATGTTGGATGAAGCGCCCGACTCAGCTTTTTATGCAGAAAAATACCAGGATGCGGAAGGGGTGGTCGTCGTACCAGCTTTTGCTGGATTAGGCGCTCCTTATTGGGATATGTATGCTCGCGGGGCCATGTTTGGCCTGACCCGGGGCACCACCAAAGGTCATATCATTCGCGCTACCCTCGAATCGCTGGCTTACCAAACCCGCGATGTGCTGGAAGCCATGGAGCAAGATGCTGGCACCAAGTTGAAGACGTTGCGGGTAGATGGAGGCGCTTCCGCCAATAATGTCCTCATGCAGTTTCAGGCCGATATCCTGGATACCGCCGTGGAGCGACCTGAAGTTATCGAAACCACCGCCTTGGGCGCGGCTTATCTGGCCGGACTGGCCGTCGGGTACTGGCAGCCTGAAGACGTGTCTACCCATTGGAAAAAAGATGCAGTATTTGAGCCAGCCATGGAGGATAGCCGCAGAGATCACTTATATCATCAGTGGAAAAAAGCGGTCAAGCGGACCATGGGATGGGAAGCGGAATAGGCTGCTACCGACCTGTGAAAAAAAAGAAACTCCAACCGGATGGTTGGAGTTTCATGTTGAAAGAATACTTTTCCCGTAAGCGATATCAAGATAGGCAATCCAATTTCTATTACCAAGTAAAAACGTAAAAAGTACGTAGATTTTTTGGTCAACTTAAAAAAACGGTTAGCCGAAGATTGTTTGAATCAATTGATGGACAGGATTTCGGAAGGCGGCAAAGATCAGGGTCCAGGCTAATATGCTGATGCCGGTGTACAGAATAATCCTCGCTGGACGCTCTTTAAACGAAATAGCGATCCCCACGCTGGCCATAGGCGAAATAAAGGGGGCCAGGAAAGCTACCCCCACCAATCCATATTTTTTCCAGAAAGCCTGACGACGCGCCTGTCTCTCCAGGTTCCTTTCTTTATCGGGGTTTCGAGGAAATAATTTGACAATCCATTTCCGGATTTGCTCCCCAAAATAAGCATAGACCACTACACTGATAATGGCCCCTCCTCCCACAAAAATGAGGAAGTCCAAGAAGCTGATTTTAGTCACCAGCGGCATGGCCGTAATCGCGGCAATGGCAAACTTCACGAAGGAGAGGAAAAATAAGGATACCTTCAGACCCCAGCCATTGGCGCCTGATTCCACGAGCAAAGAAAGTTTTGGCAGGAGCATCTCCAGCCATTGGATAAGTGTCTCTAGGAGCATATCCTGGGGAACCTAAGGTGGGCAGGAGGGAGGTCCTGCCAATGATACGTTGTTATTCTTTGGGACCGAAAGCTAAATCGCCGGCATCTCCCAGGCCAGGCACGATATAAGCTTTGGCGGTGAGTTCATGATCTACTGCTCCTACGAAAATTTTGGCCCTGGGGATGTGTCTTTTGACATAATCCAGGCCCTCATCGCTTGCCACCACGCCAACAATGAAGATATCCTTCGGCTGGCCGAATTCCAATATCTCTTTTACACTCAATACTACACTCCTCCCGGTAGCGATCATAGGATCAACGATGATCAAACTTTTGTTCTCAATGGCTGGCATGGCCTGATATTCCACTTTTACCACAAACTCTTGCTCACTCGTATGATGACGATAAGCAGAAATGAAGCCATTTTCTGCCCGATCAAACAATCGTAGGAATCCCTGATGCAGGGGCAGGCCCGCCCGCAGAATAGAAATAATGACAGGCTGCTGATCTAAAAGGGGAATATCTAACTCTCCCAGTGGGGTGATGACCCGCTGGGGATGGTAATTGAGTTCCTTGCTGAGTTCATAGGCCAGGATTTCTCCTACCCGCTCGAGGTTCATACGAAACCGCAGGCGATCCTGTTGGATTTCCTGATCCCTCAATTCGTACAATAAATGATTGAGATAAGAGTGTTCCGTAGATACTACCGTAAGCCGTTTATCCATCGTACCGGCAAAGGTAACTGATTTTTATGTATCTGTAAATAAGGAACCGGATGGGCCCCAAACTTCCGGAAAAAATGTTCGACCCCCTTGATCATCGAACCCTCAAAGTCAAAAATCTGATGATTTTTTTCCATCGCTCGCTGGATTCCTTCCCACAGTAAGCGAGACATGGCCCCGCTGTCCGGGCTCTCCGGGTTGAAGGTTCCGGCCAGATAATAGGTGGTCTGTCGGTAGTAGGCAAAAAGCCCGGCAGCCAGGACCTTGCCACTTTCATCCACAATATGCCCGATTTCACCCCGCTTTTGCCGGATGAGCATCTTGCTCAGGCGTTTCAGGCTTTCTTTTCTTTCGGGCTCATGAATCTCCAAATCCTTGCCTGTCTCTTTTTGCGCGTCGTATAAAGCCGCCAGATGAGTAGGTTGATCCACCGAAACCCAGCGGTAGCCCCTACGTTCGGTTTTTTTGATTTGCCTCCGCAGAGAGGGTTCGATCATCTGACGATGTTCTTCCAGGGTCCAACCGAGGTATAATCGGTAGGTGTATCGGGTTTTTAACTCAAATTCCGCCCAGTGGAAGGGAAGAGGATAATCAAAGGCAGGAGAAAAATTATTGATAAACAGGTCTACGTCTTCGAAGAAGGGCAACATAGCCTGAATCAGGTCTCTCTTCTGGCTAAAACTGCGGTAGACACTCAATCCTTCCCAGGGCGCAAAATATATTCCCCAATACTGGCTGAAAGCAGGTTGGGGCAAGTAGGTAAAGCCCATTTTTTTATTCAGACAAAAAGGCATCACCGCCTGCCAGCCGCTTTTGTCCGAAACAATCAAGGCCTGCCAATCCGGACGTATCGCCTTGGCAAAGTCATACCAGGCGAAAGGCCCGCCTTGTGGGGACGCTTCTATAAATTGATCCCAGGTTCGGGGATCGATCTCTGAATGTGGTTTGACTTGAAGCGTATACTTCGACATGGACAGAATACTTCCTCAGTAGGCTTGGTTCCGGGCGGCTGCTTGTAATAAGCTGATGGTTTCTCGGGCAAAAGCGCTCCAGCCTTTCCACTCTCCCGATTCGCTCAGAACATCGTTGTGCAAAAGTAAGGTAAAGTGCCCATTAAATGTGTGGCAAACCTCAATTAAAGTTTTCGTGCGTTCCAGGGCCGCTTCAGGACTGAGGGCTGCGTATTGTTGCAGGCTTCGATCCATGAGCAGGGTAGGGTGCAACATCAATTCACTTTCGACATCCGCCAGCAGATCGTACCAGGGAATGGGCACAGCCACCCCCAGCGGAAATCCACCTTGCTGATAAAGGCAAGGCGTATACTCATGGCGAATCCCTGCCTGGAGCAAATAGCGGTAGGTCTCAGGATAGTGAAAGCGCAAATAGTGCATGCGAGCCGACTGGACCGACTGGTCGGTAAAATGGCCCAGCATGGTGGTTTCGTGCCGGATTTTTTCCTCGTCCTGAAAGCTGGTAAACGAAGGATGAATGCCTACGGGATGGGTAGCGGCAATTTTCCGGATCAAGGCTTGTAAGGCCGGGAGTTGGTAGGTGAAGCGGCTATCGTTGGAGTGGTGCCGATCAATCAGAAAAAAGAAGCGGCTTCGCTCAGGCGGACTTAAGGTGAGCACCTCTTCAAAAGTGAAATAGGGGTCTTTACGACTCACCCAACTGCGCATGCGCTCCAGAGCCGAGGATACATCTCCTCTGAGCCATTCCTTAACCCAACCGCCCAGGCTGACCGGGAGGCTTTTATGCAGATACTTCCAGGGATGGTCAATGTCCCAGGTGATTTCATAAGTAAAAGAGGCAGACTGCCTCCAGGCTGCGGCCTTCGGATGGGCAGCGGTAAGAACCTCCCACAATTCTTCCGCATATACCTGCGCCAGGGGACGATGCTCCAGACCCCAATCTGCCGAAGGATAGGCTTGCTGTTCATATCTTTGGTAGTGATCCAGGTGGGAAGCCTGATATTTTTCTACATCCGCCACCAGGTAAAAAACCGCGGCCAGAATATCGTATCCTAAACAGAATCCCTGAGGATTTGGAGCTGGAAAGAGGACACTTTGCTGGGCTTGCTGCGCCACGCCAGGTGGGTGGGTCAGCGGATCCAGCGCAAACCATCCGCTATCAAAAAGCGCGAAACCTTGTTCGGGCGCTTCTGGTTGGTAAGAGAGATAAAGCCGATCTTCTGCTGCTTCCGTTGCTGCTGATACCCAGCAGTAGGGAACTCGCAACAGGTATTGGAACAATACCTTGGCCGCAAAGGCTAAGCGTGGTCCCGGATCAGGATGCAACAGACAGATCATGGCCGAAAATACTAAATTGCCCCTATTAAGCCCACGACAATATATGATTCAGGCCCTCGGTGAGTTCGGTTATCTCTTATGGCAAGTAGGGGCCTCCCTGCGATATGCCTGGCGGGACCGCCGTCGGGTATTGTATCAGCTGGATCATGTAGGGGTTAATTCCATCCCCCTCGTGCTATTGATCGGTCTCTTTGCCGGGGCCATTGTCGCCTGGCAGGCGGCCTATCAATTTAAAGGCATGGTTTCCCTCTCGGTACTGGGCGGACAGGTCGTGCGGGTTATGATGATGGAAATGGCGCCGGTCTTGACCGCGCTGGTGATTGCGGGCCGGATTGGTGCTTCCATGACGGCTGAAATTGGCACCATGAAGGTGACGGAGCAAATTGATGCGCTGCGAACCATGTCTATCGATCCTGTCCGCTATTTGGTGATGCCTCGCTTTGTGGGGCTGAGTGTCATGATGCCGATCCTGACCTTCTTTTCTATTTTAATCGCGGTATTGGGAGCATGGTTGGTCTCCAGTTATTTTCTGGACCTCACGGTCAGGACCTTTTTCCAATCGGTCCGGGATTTCTTTGCCTTGAGTGATCTGCTGGGCGGGCTGATAAAAAGCGCTTTTTTTGGTATGTTGATCTCATTATTGGGGTGTTATCAGGGATTACACACCCAGGGCGGAGCCAGGGGGGTTGGAAAAGCAACCATCGACGCATTTGTCCTCTCAGCAATTGCTATTTTAATAGGAGATTTCCTGCTTTGGATAATTTTGTTTTGAAAACGTTGAGGGTAAGACGGATTTTTTCTAAGTTTGCTATACATAAACTTGTCTCTATAATTTCCACTTTTGTGAAAAAAACACCCACACCTATGATCAGTTATTTATTCAGGCGGGGTTCTTTAGTCGCCAGTCTGCTGATGTTTCTGGTGGTGCCATTGTTCATGCAGGGGCAAAACACGGAGAAACTACTCAACCGGGCTGACGCGTACTTTCAGAGCAATAATACCGTCGACGCACAGGTGCTATACAAGCAAGTGCTGTCGGCCGACCCAAGTAACTACAAAGCTGCCTATCAGCTGGGTCGTATCAATGTATACTTGAGAGAATATCAGGAAGCATTGCGTTGGTATCGTAAAGCCTCAGAGATTGATCCAAACCGTAACGATACGTTGTATCTGCAGATTGGATTGGCCTACAAGCGGCTGAACAACTACCGCAAAGCCAAAGATTACTTCGAGGAATTTAAAAAGCGCCACGGCGTCCAAGACGAGTACTACGAAAGAGCAGAATTGGAAATTCGTGGTTGTGAACTGGCGGAAGCCTCTTTAGCGAGCTTACCTGACTATCGGATCACGCCGGTTTCTTTCAACTCTACTTCCAGTGATCGCTATCCTACTTATCTTGACCAGAGACAAGAAGACAAGTTCCTGGTTTTTGCCTCTTATCGACCGCTCCCTAAGAAGAAAGCTAAACGGGACAGGGTTACTGGAGAGGCCAAAGACGCGGATTTATACTATGTGATTCGGGAAAATGACAGCATCTTTGGTGAAATCACTCGTTTCCCCAAGAAGCGCATCAATACCAAAACCAACGATGGTCCTGGCTCTGTTTCCGGAGATGGACAAACCATGTTCTTCTCTATCTGTAACAGCAAAAAGAACCGCAACGGATGTAGCATTTTCATGTCTCGCTATGATCCCGTGAAGAAAGAATGGGGCAAAGCCACGTTCATGGAATCTATCGCCGGCAAGCGTGAAATCATCGTTAACTCTCGCGGTAAAACTAAAATGGTCCCTACCGACGATCGTGAGCCTTTCATCGCTCGTGATGGTCGTACCCTTTACTTCGTGTCTGACCGCGAAGGAGGTGAAGGGGGATTTGATATCTGGTTCTCCCGTCGGGTAGGTACCGGATGGTCTCCTCCGCAGAACATCGGTTCTACCATCAATACCCCTTTCAACGAATCTTCTCCTTTCCCCAGTGAGTCTGGTGAGCGTTTGTTCTTCGCTTCTGAAGGACTGGCCGGATTTGGTGGACTGGACCTATATGTAGCCGAAGGAAAAATTGGTTCCTATGCAGAACCGGTAAACCTGGGCGCCCCCATCAACACCAGCTACAATGATTACGGTAGCATGTGGATGGACGAGGATTCTCTCGCTTATTTCACTTCTGACCGTCCTGGCGGACAGGGAGGGGATGATATCTATCGTGCCCGTGCGATTTATCGCAAGCCTCCGCCACTGGAAATTGCGGTCAAAGGCATGATCCGCGATAAGCAGACCCTGCAGCCAATTGAATTCGCTACAGCCATTCTGTACGAAAAAGACGCTGAAGGGACCATCATGGTGCTGGATACCTTCAAAACGGACCAGAGCGCTCGCTTTGAGTTCCCCCTGGAAGGAGATAAGGATTACAAAATCTTAGGTAATGCCCCTGAATACTTCGCCAATGAGGAAGAAGTAAGCACCATGGGTATTGACCAAAATACTGAGATCGTACAGAATGTAGATATCGAGTTGGAGCGTATGAGCCTGGAAAATGCTTATACCATCAACAATATCTACTACGACTTCGATGAGTATTACCTACGTCCCGATGCCCTGACCGAACTGGACGGCCTGTTGGACATTTTGTACAAAAACCCCAACATCACCATTCAGTTGAACTCTCACACCGACAGCAACGGTACTGAGCCTTACAACATCGGCCTGTCTAACAACCGCGCCAAAGCGGTGGTGAAGTATTTGGTGGATAATGGCATCAACCCTGCCCGTCTTTCCTGGAAAGGCTTCGGCGAATCTCAACTGATGATTTATCCAGAGTTGAGCGACGACGATGAGCAGGCCAACCGCCGGACTGAGTTCCGCATCCTGACCTTGAACTTTAGCGGGACTCCCTAAGTCCTGAAAAGATATCCTTAATGGTAAGGCTGAGCAGCGAATTCCTGCTCAGCCTTACTTTTTTCTTTTTACCTTTGTCGCAAAGATTGGTACATGGAAAGCAACTACGCCAAAAGAGGCGTTTCAGCCGCCAAAGAAGATGTGCATAAGGCCATCAAGCACCTGAGCAAGGGCATTTATCCCAATGCCTTTTGCAAGATCCTCCCAGACCAAGTTGGCGGCGATCAGGCTTACTGCAACATCATGCATGCCGATGGGACCGGAACCAAATCTTCTCTAGCCTATATGTACTGGAAGGAGACGGGCGATTTGTCTGTCTGGCGGGGCCTGGCCCAGGATGCCATCGTCATGAATACTGACGATATGCTGTGCGCAGGAGCAGTAGAGAATTTCTTGTTTTCCAATACCATTGGCCGTAATAAATTCCGGATTCCAGGCGAGGTGCTTTCCGAAATCCTCATCGGGATGGAAGCCTTTTTTGCGATGCTGCATGAGCATGGCATCAAAGCTCAGAATACAGGCGGAGAGACCGCCGATGTGGGCGACCTGGTACGCACCCTCATTTATGACGTTACGGCCTTCAGTCGCCTACACAAGGCTCAGGTCATCACCAACGAAGACATTCAGGCCGGCGATGTGATCGTCGGGCTGGCCAGCTTTGGGCAAACTACCTATGAAACGGCTTACAATAGCGGGATCGGCAGCAATGGCCTGACCAATGGCCGCCACGATATGCTGCACGCGGATTACCGCACCAAATATCCTGAGTCCTACGATCAGCAGCATGTACCTGAGGAGTTGGCTTATGCCGGTCCCTATAAACTGACGGACCAACCCGAGGACTGCCCTTTGGACATTGGGAAAATGCTGCTTTCCCCGACCCGGACCTATCTACCTTTGATGAAACCCGTCCTGGACCAGTACCGAGACAAAATCCACGGACTGATCCATTGTACGGGCGGCGGTCAAACCAAGGTGATGAAGTTTGTTAAAGGCTTGCATGTCATCAAAGACAAGCTTTTCGAAACCCCTCCGGTATTCCGACATATCCAATCTGCCTCTGGGGCGAGTTGGCAGGAGATGTACCAGGTCTTCAACATGGGCCATCGCTTGGAGATTTATACGGACGAAAAAACCGCCCAGGCCATCATTGATCAGGCCGCAACCTTTAACCTGCCGGCCCAGATCGTAGGCCGCTGTGAAGCGGCTGAAGAAAATCGCCTGACCATTCAGGGTGAGGAGACGGTGGTGTATTAGGATACCTTCCTTTCAGATTTGATAGGGGAATATCCCCTTCGGCCTTTGGCCAGGCCTTGGGCCGCAGTTGCAAGCTGCGGCTACGATTCCATCATGGCCTCCGTAGCAGCGGATTGCATCCGCTGGAGGAAAACCAGCGAGCGCTGTAAGAATGCTAGCCAAGGCTAAGCTTAGGGCCGCAGCTGCAAGCTGCGGCTACGGTGCCACCATGTATGGAGAAGGGCATCCCCATAAAAAAAAGCCACCCCAAATGGAGTGGCTTTCAGTTTCTTATCCGTGAAGGGCTTATCCCTTCTCCTGCAATTTACCCAATTCTATTTGAGCGGCAGGTTTATATGGCCCGTACATGGCATTTTTAAATGCGTCACGAGCAGTTTCATAATCTGCAGATTGCTTGGCGGCCATGCCCAGCATAAAGCTATACTTAGCTTTGGATTTGGTATCTACGCCCATCGAAAGCAGTTTTTCCAGAGTAGTGGCGGCTTCGCGAAAGCGACCAGACTGATATTGTGCCTTAGCGCGGAGATAATGAATCTTGGGAGAACCCTGAGGATTAACCTGTAGGGCCTTATCCAGGCTAGCCAGGGCACCAGAAGTATTGTTATGCTTCATTTGCATGGAGGCCATCATGCCGAAGAGGTTTGCTTTACGAGCAGGAGACTTTTCATGACTTACGGCTTGCTGATAGTAATTCAGGGCCCGGCTGGGATTATTCCGCTTGTCTTCGATTTTCCCTTTGAGGATGAATCCGCTAGAGAAGTTTTTCTGAAGTTCCAGAGCCTGGTTGATATAGCTTTCGGCCTGGTTGTACTCTCCATTGAGATAATAGCTAACCGCGATTTTGTAGTAGTACACGTGGTTGTTGGCACGCATCTGCTCCGCGATCAAAGCTTTATACGGACCGAAGTTGGCTTTGCTCCAGGCCTTTTTGGCTCCGGCAGCGTCTCCCAGGTTACTGAGGGCTACCCCCAAGAAATAATAATACTTGGCTTTCTCTCCGGGAGAGGTATTCTTCAGGCGCTCAGAGGATAAGGCGCGCTCATAGGCATTTTTCGCTTCTTGCCAGCGGCCATCCCGGGAAGCCATCTCTCCATCATAAAACAGGATGTTGGGATTGGTGGGATCGATCTGCTTGGCATTGGCAATATGGCGCTTAGCCGCAATGGTCTGATCTTCCTTTAGCAAGAGGTTTACCAGCAGCAATTGATATTGCACCTTGCGGTTGCTATTGCTTTCGTAACGAGCGGCCTGCTCATAATAATAGATGGCCTGATCGTAGTTCTTCTCGTTCTTATAAATTTTGGCCAGCAGGGAATAAGCTGGAGTAAAATTCTTTTTGTAATCCACCGTGCTCTGGAAAGAGTTCTTTGCTGCTTCAAAGTCACTCATTTTGTACTGGCACTTACCCATCTGGAAGTAGTACTTATAGTTGGTCGGCTCCAGATTGATGGCCTCATTATATTTTTCAATCGCATCCCGACATTTATTCTGCTTACGGAAGTTTTCGGCAGCCAGGTAAGCAGCTCGCCCGGGACCTTGCGCAATGGCCGGCACAACATCCATAGCTGTCAAGCACAGACACAAGAAAAGCGATAAGAAAGCTTTCTGAGAGGTTTGAAGTGTGATGCGGGCGAAGAGCTTTTGCATAGGTTTGCGTAGGTTGGTGTGGATAGTTAGGATTCTAATATACAGAATTTTGCCCAAAAATGGAGGCAGGGCATTTTGGTCTCTACTAGAAACGAATTTTCTTTGGGAATCGTTTGGTTCAAAGCGAGAAATTCGTGCTTTATCGCGAAGGATCAAAATATTCTGAGCGCAGTTTTTTTCCTGTTTCTTTTCCCGCTCTAAAGACTGACTTTTACAAAAAAAGGATGCCTGGTTGATCAAAAGTTTCTTTCCTTCTAACTTGCATCCCGGATGCGTGCATGGGACTTAGGGTACTTTGCACAATTTTTGTCCATATTTTTTCTACAGGACCTTTTTTCACTATCGCCTGAACCAATCACATGGGAAAGATTAACTTCATTGAGGAACTACGCTGGCGTGGATTGATCCACGACATGATACCGGGAACCGAGGAATTCTTTAGTAAGAATCGTTCGGCTGGCTATCTGGGAGTAGATCCTCAATGAAGTTAATCTTTCCCATGTGATTGGTTCAGGCGATAGTGAAAAA
>JBCBGC010000140.1:0-22111 GCA_038527215.1 Bacteroidota bacterium | reverse complement strand
CATCCCGCCCAGGCCAGCCGTCAGAAAGACTTTTCCCGCGGGGCTTTCTCCTGGCGGCAACATCTTCCGAAAGGCATTCATGACCGTGATGGTGGTGCCGTGGACGATACCCTGCGGACCGATGTACATATAAGAACCTGCGGTCATTTGGCCATACTGGGTTACCCCTAGCGCATTGTAAACTTCCCAGTCGTCCGGCTTGGAATAGTTGGGGATCATCATGCCATTGGTAACGATCACTCTGGGCGCGTCTGGACTAGAAGGAAAAAGACCCATCGGATGGCCCGAATACATATGCAGGGTTTGCTCCTCGGTCATTTCAGCCAGGTATTGCATGGTCAGCAGATACTGCGCCCAATTCTGGAATACGGCTCCATTTCCGCCGTAGGTGATCAACTCTTCCGGATGCTGAGCCACCGCCGGATCCAGGTTGTTTTGAATCATGAGCATAATGCCTGCCGCGGCCTGACACTGAGCAGGATAAGCCTCAATCGGTCGGGCGTGCATGGGATAGGCAGGCTTGAAGCGGTACATATAGATGCGGCCATAGTCCTGTAATTCCTGCGCAAACTCCGGAGCTAACTCAGCATGCCATGTGGCGGGAAAATATCGCAGGGCATTCTCAACCGCTAGTCGCTTTTGAGAAGAACTCAGGATGTCTTTTCGTTTGGGAGCACGATTCACCCCAGCTGGAAAAACATGCGGGGGCGGCAACTGGGCTGGAATACCGGCCAGGATTTGATCCTGAAATTGATCTACTACTGATGGCATAAGGTCTACTACTTCTGTTGATGGATTCAGAGGGCGGTGCCTTTGCACCATACCGCCATGGGCATCATGCTACCTTGCTGGTAGGTGATTTCCCGATAGTCATCGGTAGGATACAGGACAAAATCCGCCTGATAGCTGGGGACCAATCTCCCCCGATCATATAAATTGAGGGCAGCCGCAGCCCGAAAGCTTAGGCCCGCCCAGATTTCTGCATTGGATAATTTTTCGAAGGTGGCCAGGACACAAGCCTGGGTCAGGAGCTGACCCATAGGGGCTGAGCCAGGATTCCAATCTGAAGCGATGGCCAGGGCTCCTCCGGCATCCAGGATTTTGCGGGCCGGGGTAAAGGCACAGCCCAGCCCCATGCTGGCTCCCGGCAAGGCGGTCGCGATGACATTGCTTTCCGCCAACGCTTTGATTTCCCCTTCCGTACTGGCTTCCAGGTGGTCGGCACTCAAGGCACCCACGGCAATAGCCACGGCACTGCCTCCTGGATGAAATTGGTCAGCGTGTACGGTCAGGTCAAAGCCCAATAGCCGGGCCGCCTTAAGATAAGCCTGACTGATTTCCGGGGTAAAGGCCTCCTCTTCAATGAAGATATCTATCCTTTCGGTCAGTCCTTCTTGTAGGAGGAGGGGGAATAATTCCTGTTGAAGGTGGGCTAAATAGGCGGCATGATCGCCTGAAAAATCTTTGGCTTTGATATGGGCCGCCAGACAGGTAGGCACCAAATCGATGGAAACCTGCTGGTTGGCTGACCGGATGGCTCGGAGCATTTTGAGCTCTTCCTCCACAGAAAGCCCATATCCACTTTTAACTTCAATGGTGGTAACTCCCTGACCGAGATGTCGGTTGGCCCGTTGCACTGTCAGTTTAGTCAAATCCTCCTGACTGGCCTGCCGGGTCTGGGTGACTGTATCCCAAATCCCACCCCCGGCTTTGGCGATCTCCAGATAGCTTTTGCCTCCGTTCCGCATCGCAAAATCTCTGGCTCTCGACCCTCCAAAACAAATATGCGTGTGAGCATCCACCAGACCGGGCAGGCAAACCGTCTTCTCCTTAAGCTGATGTACCTCAGCCTCGGGATATTGCTTCCGCAGAGCCTCAAATTTTCCTACCGCTTTGATGATCTCTCCTTCCAACACCAGGCCCGCCTCCGTGATTACAGGCAGCTGTTCATCCTGCAGCGCGCCTTTCAAGGGTAAAGTCTGCATGGATAAGAGTTGAGAAAAAGGACCAACGAGGGTAATTGAAGCCATGGTTAGCGGTTTTTTAATCTATTGAGATGGTATACAAAATCCTCATGGACGGCGGTTTTTCTGGGATGCTGCCCTGCTTTGATTCTCCAAATCCCCTGGGTAAGGGTTCCGTAGACCATCTGACGGTCGCAAGCATATACGATGGTGTTGAGCAAATGGTCCTGAGAGGTGGTTTGGATTAAAGGATGTAGGGCATTTATGACCACGGCATCAAAAGGCGCACCTACAGGGAAAAATTCCGCTTGTGAGGGCCCCATGGCCTCTCTTCCATGGGTTACCATTTGCCGTAGGGCATATTGACCGCTGTTCGCCTCCCCTTCATCCCGATAAATATTGCGCTGGTGACTGTGGAGGCGCTGGGCATAGTCCAGCAGTCTGAGCTCTTCAAAGGGATTTAGCCCAATATGGCTGTCGGTGCCAATAGACCACTTGCCGCCCTGGGCCTGAAATTTCTGCAAGGGAAAACGCCCGTCCCCCAGGTTGCCTTCTGTAGTAGGGCAAAGCACTACCCGAGCCTTACTCTGAGCCAAATCCCTTGTTTCCTGGTCGGTGAGATGGGTTGCATGTACCAGGTGTACGTTTTCTCCAATTTCACAACAATCCAACAGCCACTCTACCGGCCGTCTCCCCAAATAAGCCATTGACCCCTGGATTTCTTTTTTCTGCTCGGAAATATGGAGATGAAAAGGATAATCTGTCGGAATATGGGAAAGGAATTCGGGTAAAATTTTAGGTTCAACCGCCCGGAGCGAATGACCTCCATAGCCAAGTTGCGCCAATTCATACCTCCGGCAAACCTCCTGGCTGCTTTCGACTAGCCTGAGGTAGGCTTCCAGATCCTGGCTGATAAAGCGACGCTGGCCGGGAGATGGCTTTTGTCCAAATCCCCCTTTCTGGTAAAAGATAGGAATCAGGGTGATCCGCAAACCCACTTCTTCGGCTGCGGCCACCAGACTTTCGCCCATTTGAGCGAGTTGAGCATAGGGCTGCCCGTCTTGATCGTGATGGAGGTAATGAAATTCTGCGACGGAGGTATAGCCATGGCTGAGCATCTCCATGTATAACATGCGGGCAATGGCATACATCTGCTCAGGGTCCACATGGAGGGCCAGTCGATACATGGCTTGTCTCCAACTCCAGAAATCATCGGCTTCCGCTCCGGGGGCATGACGTTCACTCAAGCCGGCCATAGCATATTGGAAAGCATGACTATGGGCGTTGGGCAATCCAGGCAGGACATAACCCGGTAGTTCTTCATAGGTGATTTCAGGCCGTGCCACCTGAGAGATCCGGTTGATTCTGCCCTTTTCGTCAGTTTCCACATAGGCAGGCGTAATCCACCGGTCTGCTTGCAGCAATCCCGCGAATTTCCAGTGCTTACCCTGGGGCTGATGTACCGGTGCAGTTTCCATATCAATAGCTTTCGAACAAGGTATGATGAGGGCTACCCAGGGAATCCTCCTGAATCAGTCTGAGCAGGCTTTTGTCCTGAATCAACTGTAGGCTTTTTTCCATATCCTCCGCAAACACCCGGTCCGCTTCCGCATGGCTAATGTGCCTTCTAATCTCCTGATGAACCTCTTCGAGATAGGGGCCCGTTTTGAGCGGATGGTGAAAATCCAGGGCCTGAGCAGCACAGAGCATTTCTACCGCCAGGATTTTTTCTACGTTCCCACAAACCTGCAAAGCCTTGCGTCCGCTGATAGAACCCATGCTGACGTGGTCTTCCTGTCCCAAAGAGGTGGGAATACTGTCCGCACTGGCAGGAAAACAAAGTCCTTTATTTTCACTGGCCAGGGCCGCAGAGGTGTATTGGAGCATCATAAAGGCGCTATTGGTGCCGGTTTCCTGCATCAGCAGTTTGGGCACGCCATCGGCAATTCCCATGAGAGAAAGATAGGACCGTCGATCACTGATGTTGCCAATCTCAGAAGCAGCCAGGCAAGCGTAATCAAGGGGGAGCGCCAGGGGTTGACCGTGAAAATTACCCCCGCTGATGGTCCTGCCATCTGAGAAAATGACAGGGTTATCGGTTACAGCATTTAGTTCTATTTGCGTCGCCTCCTTCAAATGAAGCCAGGCCGTCCTTGAAGCCCCATGCACCTGGGGCATGCATCGCAAGGAATAGGGATCCTGAACCCGTTGGCAGTTCACGTGGGAAGGGATAATGTCAGAGCCTTCCAATAATTGATATAAGCGCTGGGCTACATGTTGATTGCCAGGGTAGGGGCGGAGTTGATGTAAGGCTGCCAGGAAGGGTTTGCGAGAACCCAGTAGTCCGTCCACCATCATGGCTCCGATGAGATCGGCATGGGCGAGGCAGTTGTGCATTTTTTCTACGACCAGGATGGCATAGGCCGCAATGAACTGCGTCCCATTGATCAGGGCCAGCCCTTCCTTGGCCCCTAGTTGAATAGGCGCCAGACCCTGGGCTTGCAGCACCTCAGCTGCTGGTTTTTTCACCCCTTTTTCCTTCACCCAACCTAGACCGATGAGGGGAAGAAACAAATGGGCCAAAGGGGCCAGGTCTCCGGACGCGCCTACTGAGCCTTGCTCGGGCACCACAGGAATAATGTCTTGTTCTACATGCCATTGTAAGCGGCGAAGGGTGGCTACCTCAATGCCCGAGTGCGCCTGACAGAGAGCTTGTAGTTTGAGGATCAGCATCAGTTTGGCCACTTCATCGGGCACCGGGTCTCCCATGCCTACGCTGTGGCTTTTGATGATATTGGTCTGAAGCTGATTGGTGTCTTCCCGCGAGATGCGGGTACTACATAAGGGTCCAAATCCGGTGTTGATGCCATACACCGCGTCTTGTCCAGCCACAATCTGACCGACAATGTCTCGGTTGGCCTGTAGCTTTTCGACCGTTGCCGAACTGATCTTCAAGGGCAGGTCTCCTCGACAGATGTCCAGGGCAAGCTGAATCGTGAGGGTGTCCTCACCCAGGGAAAAAGCGCGTAGTAGAACTGACATAAGCCTTGTGATTCTTTCAAATATATGCCATCTTTTGATAACCAATAAGTCAAATTTGTTTCGGATTAATTATGGTTGGTTATCAATTGGAAGGGAGGCACTTCCGCTATTTCTATGTTTTGGCGCAAGAACTGCATTTTCGGAAAGCAGCAGAAATCCTTTTTATGTCCCAACCCGGCTTGAGTAAGAAAATTCGGGAATTGGAGGAGATCGTAGGCGTCAGGCTTTTTGAGCGAGACAATAGGAACGTAAGGCTTACCCCTGCAGGGCAGTATTTTTGGGAGGAGAGTCAAAAGTGGAGGCAAGGCCTGGAGCGTTGTATTGAGCAAACCAAGGCTATCGGAAAAGGGCTGGCAGGAGAAATCAGGATTGGTTTTTTAGGCTCAGCCATGCATCATGTCATCCCCGCGTTGTTGGATGAAGCAGCGGCTCGGTTTCCCGGTTTACGCTTCTCCCTGGAAGAAATGGCGATACAGCAACAGATCAGCGCTTTGCAGCGCAATGAGATTGATTTGGGGTTTGTGCGGCTGGCCGGAGCCCCGGAAGGACTCAAAGTCCGGGAAGTATACCGGGAAAAATTTGTGTTGGTCCTGCCGGCGGACCATCCCTTAGAGGAGGAGAATTTTACCAGCCTCTCCGAACTCAAGCATGCCCCTTTTGTCCTTTTCTCACCCGATGAATACAGCAATCATTATTATGAAACCCTGTTAAGCCTCTTTCGGGAGGCAGGATTCGAGCCTAAAGTCCTGCATCGAACCCTGCACGCGAATACCATCTTTCGATTGGTGAGCAATGGGCATGGCCTGGCGATTGTGCCCAAGAGTTTGCTGGAGGATTTTTCCTTGCCGCTCAAAACCATTTCACTGTCGCACTATCCACAGGAGGCAGTATTGTCTGTAGTGTGGAAAGACGGAGGACATCTTTGGTTAGAGCGTCTGCTCGGGTTAAAACCGTTGAATAACTTTGAATAGCCTAAGCATAAATGAAGCATTGCGCTTCCTGGCAGGAGGAAACCCAGTTAGAATTGAAGTTTCCCAATTTGTGTGTACCGATTCACAGGTCGCTTCGTAGGAAATTCGACCATGTTTTCACCATCCAGGTCTATCCGGTAGATTTTATCATTTGCTCTAAAGACTACATAGCCTGCTGACTCATATAAGAAAAACGCTTCTCCTACATAGGAGGAAACTTTTTTTGTCTCTTGTGTATCCACTCGATAAATCCAGGTCCCCTGCGTCATCAAATCCCCTTGAGTGGAGTAAATAAATGAGTTTTTGTCAATCCAGGTGAAAGTCTTCCAGGCATACGGGTTCATAATTGAATTCTGGAAAGCCAATTGTGGGTCAGCATAATTTGTGATGATCTGGCTAGTGCCTTCCTGAAGGTCCATCACCCCAAATGCCGCATATCTTGTGGAAATACTGTTATAGACGATGAAAATGATATGCCTTTTGTCGGGAGAAACACAACGGGAGCGGCCCTGATATTTTTCCAGAAGGGAGTTGTTGAAAGTTGGATTGGGGATAAATGCGGGGAACTCCTTTACTATGGGGAGCTCATCCTGACGCTGGGAAGGGTTAATAATTACCGCAGCATGATTCTGTATGCCTCGGCCCGCATTAGGATTTGATTTAATCAGAAATAGAGAATCTTCCGAGAGCCAAACGGCATTATCAGTTTGATATAAAGGATATCCCCTGGCTACGAAACCTGCGTCCAGCATAAACTCTTTTTGGTCCGAGAATCTTATTAACCGGGTACTTCGTGCTCCAGTGGTATGATAATCTATGAATTCGATGATGCCATTTTTCCCATAGGGAGACATCTTAGGGGCAGACCAATTAACGGGCCCCAGGTGGGTGCCTGAAGCCACTTTGGGCGCCGTACCCCCGAATTTCCTTAACTCCTTGGTATTGACGTTTAGCGCATAAATTTGGCCTCGAACCGATAGGTACACCAGGGCTCCAACCCAGTTAATTACCCTCAGGCTATTCAGGCCTCCTAGTTGGGTTAATTGCTCGGCAGGTCCTAATGAGGAAAAATTGATAATATCTTTTTTCCAAATATCTCCCTCGTGCGGATAAATCACATAGGTGTAATCTGGGGAAGGGATGATACCCCCGCCCATCACAACTTTGCCTATTTCTTTCCCTTGGGCATTATAAAAGAAAAGCTGAGTCTTGTTGTTGATGCCGATGACTTGCGCTTCCTCAAATTGTACCGCGTAGCCTCTCGGAACATATTGTGTAACGGGCCTGAGGCTTTTTATATCAAAAATCCGTTGGTCTGCAAAAAAGAGATGTTGGAAATCCTCGATAGAGGAAAGCTGGGTAATGGGATTTTCCTGGGCCCGGGAAACATTGTCGAAAGTAGAAAAAAGGAAGATCACTATGGCAAATAGCCATTGGGAGGAAGGGGTTTTCATGGAATAAACTAGGTGATGTGGAGTAAGATTGAGAATTAGCTCAAAAAAGGTACAACATTCGACCCAGCTTCCCAATTCAATGGCTCCGATATTTCTGCCGGCTGCAAATCCCCTGTATGGATATAGCTTAGCTTTCCTCCAGGGCCAGCATCACACTCAACAAACAATCATAGCTCACCTCCACATACTGGTCCTGGATGGGAAAGGCATAGCGCTCAGGACTTTGGGGATGTCCATGCCCAAATAACTGACGAAAACGCGCCAGGCCTAGGCCATTTTGCAAAGGCTGAATCAGCAGTTCGTCTTCTCCGCGCTGGTAGGAAAATACGCCTTCTCCCTGGGGTGTGGTGGCCAACTGCAACAATAACATTTCCAGGGAATCTACCTGGATTTCTCCCTGCATACGATCCAGGGGAACTTCTTCTCCCGGCGGAGGAGAGACGGCTAAACCCGGTTGCGGCAGGAGATACTGGTAATAGGCTTGTATGCCCAGCCAGGCCAGACCCAGGCCAAGTAAGAGGCTGAGGCTCCAGCGAATGGGGGTTGGCCAGGACCGACGACGGGTGCGGGGATAAAAGCTACTGGTATTCATAGGGAGTTTGCATATACGTTTGAAAAGTAGGGGATTGAATCACCTGTTCGATCAGAGGTTGAACCCCGGACCAGTTACCGCCATAGCGGGCGTTGAAGCTTTCCCGGGGGATTTTGTCCACGCTGATAAACAAGCTATAGACCTTATAGTCCTGGCGACTTTGCTCATCCCAAAACCAATCCAGTTCCCCTTGATGGACTGGGCGGTTGGTGATGATGACAAGCAGCCGCTTGCCTCTGAGGTGGGCCGTTTCCGTTCGCTCGCTGGCTCCGGTGGTGCCGGTTTTGGCATAAAACCAATATTTCCCGTCGTACTTCTTGGCCAGCTTTTTCAGGCCCTGGGCCGTTCCCTGGGTAATCACTTCATGCATGGGGGCATAGACCTGTTGCTGCAACATCTCCAGCAAGGCCTCTTCTTGTCCCCAGGCAGGGTCCATGGACCAGACTTTTCTTGTTTGTGGCCCTTCTTGTACACTGGCTTTAAATTCCCGATTGAGGGTAAATAAACCTACGCCCATTTCTGCCATTTTCAAGGGGGTAAGCTCTACCGGATAAGCGCCCAGGACCGGATTGATCAGGCCTTTGCGGGTTTTGGGGGCTGCTTCCCGATCTTGTTGAATGAAATGGCTTTTTTCCGGAAAAACCCAGTATACGTGCCCAATCGCTTTGCCCCAGGCATGTTGTAAGAGGGCAGCTTGAGGATCCCCACCGTAGGCTTGATAATTCTCCGGCAGGCCAAGCTGAGCGCTCAGGTGCTCTCCCTGGGTAGCGAGACCAAAGTTTTCATGTAGCCCCAGACTTAATGGGGTGTAAGGGTGAGAAAAGTCCGGCCATTCCTGAAAAGCCCATCGCTGGCCGTCCCAGTTGATGACCGGGTAGTAGTAGGATATGTCTTTGTCCTGCGGGAATCCCGAAGCGGGCAAGCGCTTCAGGAGTTGCTTAGGGTCCTGGTTCCGTAGTTGGCTGATGGGATAGGAACCAAGCAAAAAGAGACTCCCGTGGTAGAGGTTGTTTGAATAGGTGAGATAAGCCTCACTTTTCAGGCCTGGCCCTTTGAAACTTTTTTCTTCCAGGCTGTTCCAATACACTTTATGAGGAAAGCGCTTTCCTGCAAAATATTTAAGCGCATCTTTCCCGGTTTTCGGGTTTTTCTCCATCAGGCTATCCAACATGGCATCACTGGCTTGCTCCACATGCACATCTTCCCAGTCCATGGCCACCTGCGAGATCATGCCTGCATATACAAAGGGCTTCAGCGAAGATCCCATGCCTCCCGGGGCCTTGATCAGGTTGCGGTTGCCGAAGGCTTCTTTTTCCAATTGGGTATTCGACGCTTTGTACAGCTGGTGCAGGTAGGTATGATAAGAGCGGGCATCGTTGGGGTCCACGCCCGGGATGCGGTGATAATCCGCCATGACCCGAATCGCCCCACTGCCTTCCACGCCGACCAGGGCCATATCATATCGGCTCTGCACCTGTTCATGGATGGCGGCATTCAGCTGTAGGTTTTCGGTCAGATGATCCCCTTTTTGAATTACATAGTCGGGATTGGCCAGCAGGTGTTGGTTGATAGCGGTCAACTGTTGACTGAGGGCCTTGGGCATTTTTTCTACTGCCTGTAGAAGATGCTTATCCTTTCGCACCACCAATTGGATTCCATTTACGCCCTGCATTTTTTCCTGAAAGCCAGCATTCCGGAAGGCCAACAGAGGAGCCAGGGCAGTGGCGGGAAGCTGTACCGGGTCCTGCATATAGGCATAGGCCTCCTGAGTAAGTTTGTAATCAATGCTCAGCTGACGGGCATCCCGAAGCAGATTCGGAATGGTATCCGCGGCTTGGCCCAGTTGCCTGAGCAGCTGGGTGTAGTGGAAGGTCCAGGGAAATTCTTTACCCAGGGGATATAAGTATTGTTGGTGGCCGTTGATCCACATCTGCTTGGCCAGATAAGGTGATTTTTCAGCTACCAATTTCAAGCGCACCCCCTTTTCTTCGGGACCCGCCTTTTGGAAGCGAATCCAGTCGTTCAATTTCAAGCGGAGCGTCCGGGCCTGTTGGGTGGAAGCCTGGCGTTGGGAGGCAAAATGAAACTGTTGGTTAGTCAGGCTAAAGTGGGCCTGGTTGACTTGCTCTCCACCGGGACTACGATTGAGGTCCCGAACCAAATGAAAGCCTTGCTCTTCCCGGGTCCAGGACCCAGGGACGAAAGCCAGTTTGAGGTTGGCGTAGTGGCGGGGGTCCTCTTTCAGGGCCCGTAGCATATCCTGTTCCAGGGTAGACAGATGCTGATTGCTCAGCCCCTGATGACTCGGCAGGACAAAATTGCCCATTTGGTCAATAAAGCCCTGGGACTTGGTCGTCTGAGCCGCCAACAAATGAGGCATGTCCTCATGGACTTCCGGACGAGGTGAAGAAAGAAAAAAGTACTTTCGGTTTAGGCTCAGATATTCCCGATCTCCCCGGCGACGCACATGAATGAAGGCCTCGGGATTGCGTTTATCCGCCTGCCGGTCCAAAAAGTGATCCCAGTAAGCTGCCTGGAAAAAAGGACTAATGCTGCGACTGCTATCCTGCTCTGGGAGATAGTATTGGCGGTGAAAGTCGGCCAGCAAACTGTCTATTTCCTGAGGAGGATAGCCGATCTTTTCCTGATAACGGAGGAAAGCCGTGTTGAGCTGACTGAGCTCGAATTGGGCCGTATCTATCAGTTGGCCAATGTCATAGTGTCGGCTGTTGCGGGCATTGTCTGCTTGTCGGGGCGTGAGGTAAAAAATGATGGAAAGTAGCACTAACACTCCCGCAAAACTCCATTGCTTCTGATATTGCCAGGCTCGTAAGTGAAAAGGAATCCGCTGTCGGGTATGTCGGGCTTCCTCCAGGATAGGATCATAGAGGACCAGCAATAGCAGCCATAGGCTGTAGGTCAGGATGAGGGTAATTTTGCTACTAAAGGGCAAAAGCGGGAAATCCTGCCCAAAAAAAGTAAACCGATTCGTCGCGGTCATCCAGACGAAAAAAGAGGTGGTAAAGATCAGCATGGGGATTCCCAGTAAGCTGAATTGGGCGGGATTGAGCTTATAAGACAGCCCTCGGAAAAAAATGAGCGGTAGCAGCAACAACTGCAGCATTAACCATATCACCACCCATTCCGAATGCTCAGCGATGAGATAGCGGGGAATGACCAGATCGCTTACCTGGGTAAGATGGGTAGCTCCTTGGGTAAAGTGCGGTTGCAGGGCAAAAAATTCCTGATTGTCGCTTCCCTGGGTAAGATAAAAATGGATCAACCACTGATTATGGGCGGCCCGTTGTATTTGCATGGTTTCCCGACTCGCATAAGCCTCTTGAGCCATAAGTTCTCCAACCGGCTGTTCCAATATGGCCGCGCGATATTTAATGTAGCTATGATGGCGCACGATGCTGGACAGAGGTCGTTGGCTGAGCCCCCAGGCGCTCATTAAGAGGAGAGCCCCCACCAAGTAAGTCAGGCCAGCCTTTTGCCAGGTTTTTCCGCCTTGCATGGGCATATTTAACCGGAAAAATTCAAAATGCTTTTGGAGATAGTAGCCCAAACCTCCCAGCCCAAGGATGAGCCCCACGCCTAGGGTCCACCAAAGGTGATCCCCTGTCAGTAGGAAAGTGATCAAGCGGTCCTGCATATAGATCATGATTCCGAAGCCTCCTACGCAAGCCAGAAAACTGAGCCAGGGTGCCAAGGGCCGCAGGCGTTTGGGGAAAAAGGCCCAACGGTATTCAGGAGGACGGGTAATGATCCAGCTGATCCCATAGTGCAGCCAGCAAAACAGGCCAAACATAATGGCAAAGCCAGCGTCCTGGATCCCGATATAACTAAAAATGCCGGCAAAAAGGCCCAAGCGCATCAGCCGGATAAACCGAGGATCATCCCAGGACTGCTTGTCTACCCAGTCTTGTAGCCGATCTCGCCATCTCTGCCATAATTTATCAGAAGAAGCGGAAGGATAAGCGGAACGGTGGAATCCCTGTTGGGCAAGCTGCAGGATTTTCTGATCCAGCAGGAAAAAGAGCAGCAGGGGCACGTAGATATTGGCCAGGCGTTCGAAAAAACTAATATGCGCCTGGGCCAATCCCACCACCAACACGCAGCATCCCAACACCACCAGCAAGAAACTTGACTGGAGCCGGAAGGTCCAGCTACGGTGTTGCTTGAACCAGAGCAGGACAAACCAGCTTAGTAGAAATCCCAGGCTGAGGATAGCGGTCCAGATAAAATGGGTAAAAGCCTGGTCTACCAGTATGTGGAGGCTTTTGGCGTCGATCTGTTCCAGGGGAGGGAAGGTAGACACCCGCCACAAAATCAACAGCCGAACACTGAGAAAGCAAAGCATGATGACGTAAATGCCCATTTCGACCCGAGAGAGATAAGCTCCCTGGAAGAACAAGCTGTACCGCAGGCAAATGACCAGAACCAGGGTGAAGAGAAACAAATGGATATGGAATAAACTCAGCGGGTTTTCAGACCGCCTATCCACCAATTTAAAATTCCAGTTGATATCCGCTTCCTGGGCGTGAAGGGAGAAACGATCGCCTGATTGGAAATGCTGGAAGGCTTGTTTTTCCTGTTGGTTATAATCTACTAGCTGAAAGGCCAACGGGGCGCGGCTGCTGCTCAAACGGTAACGCAGCAAGCCCCCAATATGATGTTGGTTGTCGTCTCGGTGGAAATAGTTGAGGTGGTAGCCTCCGGCCAGGCTATCGGTTCCCGGATCGAAACGCAGCATTTCTTCTCCGAGGGAATGAATGAAAAGCGTGGTTTTCTGGCCCGCTTCCATTTGCGAAAGCAAAGGATAGGTTTGAGGGCGGCGAAAAGCCAGCTGCCAGGCATCCTGATAGGGAGAAACGTGGACCAGCGGGCTTCTTTCTCTGCCCAGTCCCATGAAAAAATCCTGTCCACTCTTCAGCGGCAGATCATAAGTGTGAGGCTGATAGGTATAGGTTTTGCCATCACAGACGATGCGCAAGCTCCCTTCTTTGGCCAGGGTAGGCCCAGGCAAAAAGTAGAGCGCGCCCAGTCCCTTAGGATCGGGTAAGGTCGGGTTGTCTGGATCGGTTAATTGGGCGCGTAACAAATAGGCCTGCCCCCAGGCGGAAAGGGACTCTGGCTGCAGCTTATTGGGATGCAGAATTTCCGCCAGCGGTATCCCCCTAAAGATCTTACGATTAAAATAGCTGGTGTCGGGTTGATCGGAAGTTTCTCCATAGCGGAGTTGATAGATGGCTCGTCTGGCCTGCTTAGGATGGGGCTGAATCTTCAGGCAGAACTGTTCCTTTTGATCCAGGTAAATTTGCAGAGAATCCTCAAAGGCAAAAGCCTGCTGATCCGCCTGAACCAAAGTAAACATGCCAGAGGAATCTTGGAGAAAGAGGGGCTCTCCCGGATTTTCTGCCACAAGATGAAGCGCTCCCGCCTGGGCTTTTACCGCTAATTTCCCTTCTCTTTGGTCCCAGATGGCACTGGCAGGTTGGGTTTCGTCAATCAGAGATAAAGTTTCCTCAAACTGAAAGCCTTCGTGAGCCAGATGGTGGTAGGCACCATTGCTGTAAATGTCTTGGCTGGGATACACATACTGGTGAAACATCAGTAAAGCCAGCCCCCAAAGGCCTATAAAAGCGCCCAGGAAGCGGTTCACGGCTTTTCTTCGACCTATTTCATGGGCGGGGAATCGGATGCCCAGCAGCAGATACAGCAGTACCAAACAGCCTGCAAAGAGGAAAAAACTTAAGGAGAATACGTGCATAAGTCAGGGCTTTAGGCCTACCAGCGAATTCAGGAAAGTTTTACTTGATCTTGTTGATTGAGCATGGATCGGGGGATGTAGTATCCCTCAGCCAGGGCGTTTACCTCGGTGAGGCCATAGGTTTTGGCCAGTTCCCAGATGGCCGCTGCCAACTTGCTGTCTTTATAATCTCCGGTGAAGCGTTTCAGGTTATCAGAGACCAATTGCTCAGGATTTTTCTCCGGCCCCAGTACCAGGGCAATGCCCGGTTCATGGGGATTGATAGGCTGCTGAGGCCCCACCTCCTGATATAGTACCAGATCGTACACCCATAGGCCCATACAGATCAGATAATGCACCAGCTCGGCCTGTTGATCGGCCTTTAGCTGTCCGCTGCGCCAGTTCCGGTGCTTTCGCTGAAATTCCAGGACCTTCTCGGTTAAAGAAGAAATAAACAGGCTATTGAGGTCTTTTTGTAACAGAGGGCGGAAAAACCGAAGAATGAGCGGCTGGTATATACCAGCGTAGGATTCATGCGCACAGAACTGGGCTTGCAGACTGTCCAATCGCTGTTGCCAGGCATTTTCCATAATGGCAGGTGGCGTTCCCCATTTCTCCTGATTCGCTAGAAACATCCGAAGCTGATGAATCTCTTCCATGAAGGCATCATGCTGACTAGCTGCCGGAAGCTCCGGTGAAGGCAAACTTTTCAAGGTCGGAGGCACCACGGGCGGAGGAGAGGCGGGGGCAGCAGCGGCCAGTTCTCTCAGGTCCCAATGGGGGCTTTTATATCGCTGCGCCAGTAATTGTAAACGGGTCTCGTTATCGGTCGCTTCGTTCAGGGCTTGGCGGAGCTTTTGTTCTTCTTCGAGCTTGCCCTGCTGTATGCTGAATTTGAAATGCAACTTTTGGATACATTCCTCTAAAGAAAGTTTTTCCACCGCTTCTTCGGGTAACCAAAGCGCCAGTTTTTCCCGCCAGCCTTCCTGCCTCGGAACCGGTATTTCTGGCTTGGCTGGCTTCTCTTCCTTTTCCACCACAAGCGGTTTGTTGACGGCCATGGGTTTGTTTTCGGCCTTCGGGAAAGGACGGTTTTGAGGGGTAGGGGCTGCGGCTGCTGGCTTTTGTTTCGGGCTAAAATCCGGTTTTTTGAGTAAAGATCTTCCGAGGATGACAATTCCCCCCAGACAGAACAAGCCGATGATCCACAATAGCGAATCACTCGAAACCGAAGTAGTAGAAGCCTGCATGACCGGCGGCATATTTCTCCGGGCTACTCGCATGGCTTCCTGGTAGCCAAAGCGATCAAATTCCACCCAATCAGCTTTCGTAGCAGGAAAATGCAGGTGTTGCGCAAGCACATAGAGCGATAGCAGTCTATCATAGTGCAAGCTGTCTCGTTGATCAAGGGTCCAGTCCGTAGGGAGATTTTCGGGTAAAAATTCCGTGAGTTGGCGGGCTTGTTGCTGTAGGCTCAGCAATTCCTCTCTGGCTCCGTGGTCCCGGATGGAAAACCGTCGATGACTTAAGGCAGGGTTGTACGAAAAAAACTTTCCACCAATGACGCCTGCGGTCATTCTTTTTTCCTGAGCTTGCCAGATTTTTGCCAACAAAAGATTCAGGCTAATGGTGGACAGAAGATAGGGCCTTTCGGTCAAGGCCTCTTCTCGGGTCCAGCTACCAGGGAGCCGGGGCAGCGCCTGATCCAGGTCCAGGGGCGCTAATAATCCCTGAATGGCCTGATAGTCGGTAGGGCGCCGTAAATCATATTTATCCAGGCGTTGCAACAGGCCTTCATCCACCAAAAATGTCCGGCTCAGCCAACTGCGATAATGGCTGATCTGAGGGGTATTCATGAACATGACCACCCCGCCATGAACGGGCTTGAGGAAGCGAAACAACAGGGTTTCATTGACCCTCAATTCAAGGGTGTCCCTTCTTTCACCCGGACGGACCACTACTTCCATCAAATGATCGAAAGTAGGCTGCCAGGGAGGGTAGACATAAGAACCCAGGCGGATTTCCGCCACTTTATCGCCTTCCCAACTGATTTCCGGATCAAACCGGAGGGGAGGCAACAAAGCGTCATCTTTGGCCTGAGATTGTCCCAGACTTATCCATATCAGGAAAGGGAACCAGCATATCTTTTTCATGGATAACACGGTTTTAATCAGGCGGAGTTTTGGTTAGGATCGTCTTGTAGCAGGTCGGTAAAGGGCGGTGGGCCCACGGGCATTTTTCCTGGTTCGAACAAGTCCACAAAGGTTTTATCTTCTGTTTCCTCAAAGCCCGGCCAGGGCGCATCAAACCAGCTCTTTTTATCTTTCTTGACCTCCTTCATCTGGTCCTGGAGGAGAAAATTCCGAAGGGTGCCCATAGAACCGTGAGGGAAGATACTTTTCACCACCAGGCTATGCAGGGCTTCAAATGGCAAATCAGCGGTTAAGCGAATGGCCGGTTTGCCGGAGGGGTAGCGAATCATGTAGCCCTGATGGTCTACCGCCAGTTTCATCTGCACCGCGGTTCGGAGGAGCTGCGCAGGCAGTTGTCCGCTTGCGTGGCCGAAACCGTAACGATAGCGGCCAATCATAAAGCTATCCTGAGGATGCGGAACATAGACGTTGTCGGGGCTGTGTCCCTGGACAAAAGCTACATTAAGGGGCAGCACCTGGGGCATGGCTTGAATGCCATTGCCCGGCACCTTCTGGGCTTTTTTTACCCGTAACCAGCCATTTTTCGGGACGCCTTCCAGTCTGCGCCACAATACCAGGGCCCCGACCAGATCGGTGCGGGAGTTGATGTGGCAAGCCTGAGACAAGGGCCCATTCAGACAGATAGCCTTAGCCTGGGTCTCCTGAAACCGGATTTGCTCTTCCGGATGCTCAATGAATCCCCAATCGACCAGGGCCTGCTCTATGCCTTTGCGTAAGGCCCGATAGTGAAAGGCCCGGCCGGTTAAAATCACTTGCTGGAATTGCATTTTTTCCAAACCAGACGAAGCCAGACACTTGCCCAATTCCTGGCATAAGTGATGGATGGCCTGGGACATAAAGCCCTTGGGATCGGGTAACTGATGGGTCCGCTGCAGGGCATTTTCCAGGCTGAGGCTGAGGCCTGCCAGGTTCATTTCTGAAGGCAGCGGGATATGTATTTTTTGGTCAGAATTATCTGCAATGCGGGTTTTGATCTTGAATTGCTCGATCAGGTCGAGAAAATGTTCTTTCCGGGCCAGGTCCGTTTCCTCTTCGTAGTAGTGAACCCATTCTTTGACGCTCCAGCCCATGTGGTCGGCCAGGATTTCCATGATGGCGAAGCTCAGGAACTGGCCGGAACCGGGAATCCCGGCTTTGTAGCGGCTGAAGAAAGCACTTTCATGGTCTGGATCAGCCGATAAGATGGAAAAGTCCAAACTTCCTTTTCCGGCATCCAGCACCAGGAAATTCTGGCTTTGTCCGGGGGTGGAAACGGTATAGCTGTAATCCAGTTGGGACAAAGCCTTGGCATAAACTCCTGAAAAGGCCGCGTCAGACTCCGAAACCATCAGTACCTCCACCGCCGCGATGCCGTATTGCTGGCCGATTTTCTGTAAGTCCTCCTGGCAGTCCGCCAGCAGGTCCATCACCTGCTGCTGGTGATATACATTGGGCACCAGTAAATGCAGCTGAATGGCCATGGGCGCCCGCTCTCCTTCGGGTAAGGCTAGGGTATGGCGATAGGCCAGATGGGCAAAACAGGCATGCATCATCTGATTGATGATACAGCGGCGCAGCAGATTGCGGAAGTCCGGATCACTGAGGTGAAAATTCCCGACCTGGATATGCAGATATTCATCGTTGACCAACTCACAGAGTTTTAAGTTGGGCAGGGCCACAAAATCATCCTGAATGTCTGGGTCCAGGAGCAAGCTGTCAGGCCTTTTTCTATGGGTGAGAATTTGCAGGGGATGATCTCTTCCCGGGGCAGCGAGGGGATCGAGGTTTTCCCAGTTTTTTCGGATAAAAAAACGGGACCGAAGGAGGGGGCGGTCTCCATCCTCATCATATTGGAGGAAGTCCTTGGCCTCTGAATCCGGGAATTGATAAAAGGATTGTCCCTTCAATTCAGAGATCAAATCTAATTTGATCGGTTGATGTTCACCGTATTTTCGGAAGGCCACCTGAGAGGCCTCCGACCCAAAATCCAGGGCCATTTCATAGGCATGAAACCTGGCCTGGGTAAGATGGCAGCTAAATCCACCGGAGTAGCAACTGGCCTCTGCACCCTGGTAATAGCGAAAAATCACCTTGATTTCCTGGTAGACAGCCTGAGGTCCCTGCCAGTAGCAGCAGATGGAAAAATGACCGGCCTGGGCATCAGCACTCAGGTGTAAGCCTCGGGCAGTCGCCTGGGAGAGGTCAGCTTTTTCCAGGATCTCTTTTGGCGCATTAAAGGAAATAATTAGGGTGGAGGATGCTTCCTCCCAATGCATGGCAGTTTGCCGGGGGCGGTCTATGCGATCATCCCACTGGTACCCGTCTGAGCAAGCCATGATTTTCGCTCCTCGGGGAGCTTCAATCCGAAATAGCTCCGATTGAGCCTGACTGGCACAAGGGATGATGTAGGGAGCCTGGACATCAACTGTTTCTCCTTCGAAAAGGGGACAGCTATACAGGCGTCTGTCATTGATATGTATGGGAAGGACGTAGTGCATGAGGCGTGCTTTTGTAACCGCAATAAGAAATAGAAAGCCTGGGCAGACCGGAAGTCTGCCCTTGAATCAAACTTCGATTAGGACCGCATCAGGGTGGTCTGACGATGTGGAGCCTGCATTTCTGTAAGGGTGAGCTGTGGCCCGTTAATGGCAACTCTCAGGAGTCTTGCGGTGTCCCGCAGGTGAATCATGATTTGATCCTGTAAGTCCGAAGCGTACCGCCAGGAACCGTATTCGGGGCGGCCATTGCCCTGGTAGATAAAGCGACCATCTTTGGCAAATTGGTAGCTTTTGACTTGAGAAGAGTCTGTATCCAGTCCCTGCCAGCGGGTATCGTGCAAGGGAATAATGGGCGTTTGAGCGGCTTTGCTATCTTGGGGGATGGATTTTTTACCTTCCATGAAGGGCAGGGGCTTCTCTTGTAGTTCTTGCAGGAAGCTTACCAAATCTTCTTCATTGGCATTTTCCAGTCGCTCATTGACCACAGATTCATAGCGTTTCAGGGCTTTGCTTTCCAGCTTATAGCGGAGGTCAAGCTGCCGCTTTCTTAGCTGTTGCTGATAGAGGATTTCGGGCGGAACCTGCTCCTCCTGGCCCCCTTGGGTCCCTACGAAAACAGGCATAGGGGTGGCAATAAAACTCTCCTCTGGCATTTCTACCGTCTTCTCTTCCTGCTGTTGTAAGGCCAGGTCATACGGACCAATAGGGGTAAGCAATTTGACCAGAATGGGCGCAATTTCTACGGCGATGAAAAGCAGAAAAACGGCCAGACTCGCCCAATAGATGGTACTGTCCTGCTCTTTCAGCAAGCGGTGCGCATTGAGTTGAGCCAATAAGCCCTGGAAGCCAGCAATTTGCTTCTTGCGCTCTTGTTCCAGGCTGCGAATTTCAGTGGTGTTATGGGCAATCTCTTTTTTCTTGTCGCGGATTCTCCCGTCAATGGCATTTTTCCGCTCCTGCCGCAGGTCTTCCACACTGTTTTCCGAGGCGACTAATTTTTCTTCCTGATCTGAGATCGGACCTCTGAGGGCTTTTTGTTGCCGACGCAGGCTGCCTACCTGTCGGGAAGCATTCCTGACTTTGGCTTTTTTAGACTTCAACTCGCGCTGAAGCTGTTCTTTTTCCGCTCCTTCTTCCAGGGTAGGGATGATTCTTTCCAACTCCTTGACCCGGGGATTGTATTTGGCATACACCCCATTGTGCCGATTGATCTGTTTTTGCAGGGCGGCAATTTTGCCTTCCTGTACCACCCGAATGGAATCCAGAGCTTTCTTGTCTGCCTGCAATCCGTCTTTGGCTTCCAAGAGGAAATAGCCTGCCGCTGGATTTTTTTCCAAGGTATCAATGGTCGCTTCCAGGGCTTCGTTAGCGGCTCTCAGGCTGTCCATTTTCATGGCAAAATGCTGGGTCTTTTCTTCTGCCGCTTCGGGCAACTTAACGGCGATTTCCTGTTGGAAAAGCCGGAGTTCCAGCGGTTTAGAAATAGCGGTGGCAAAGAGCAAGGCCAACAACAGGCGAGGCATGGCCTGCAACCAGGGAGACCAGGCTTTTTGATCGGATTTCTTGCGAAGGGAAGCTACGATGTAGCGGTCAAGGTTGAAGATCATCAATCCCCAGAAGATTCCCACAGGAAGAGCGATCCAGAGATTGTGAAAAATGCTAAGCAGGGCAAAAGTCCCGGAAAGGGCGGCCATGCAGGCGGTAAAAAATACCACCCCACCGATGCCTATGTACTTTCCGTTTTCTCCCGGGGGGCAATGGCTGAGCAATTGTCTGTCAACTCCTGAGCACATAATAAAAAAGCGTGCAACAGGATGCGTTACCTGGTTGGCGCCCAGGTGATAGGGGTTTCCTTTCATCTTGATAAAGCCTTGAATGCGCAGTTAGTGAAACGTCGTGTTCAGTTGAGTGCTGATGAGCTACTAGTGGTAGAAAGCAAGCTGCTTGCCGTGCAGCTTTCAAGGACACCCTTAAAGACGGGAGCCGTCCCCAAGGGTTGCAAGCTCCCCTGAGGCTTCATGGAATTTTTTTCTTTCCCTCCCGATCAACGGTCCCAGAATAAATGCCAAACCAGGGGAGGAAGGAAGGGGCAGGATTAGTCAGAGCAAAGAGGAGCCTGGGTTTGAGGCTCATCTGAAAAAATAGAAACGGTGCTATTTGCCTGATAATTGGCGGATTGTGTAGGTGAGGCCTGGCCGGACAGGAAGGAAATGAGAACAAAGCCGGTAGGAAACAGAAAGAATCTTTTGTCAGGGTCTCAATAAGTTATCCCCATGCAGTCCGGAAGAGGTGGGGGGACGGACGCACGAGGCTTCTTTCAGGTACTCTAACGCTATTAAAGAAGCTTTCTTATGCAAAGGGGTTGGAATTTATAACAGGGATTACGGGGCCGGGTAAAAAAAATGTACCTTTCTGTGTAAAGGACTTATTTATGCTACGATTTTCACATTGCACACTTTTGTTGGGACTGTTTTTCGCAACTTTCCCAGTCCTGTTCGGACAAAAAACCATTCTTCATTGTGGAACCTTAATTGATGGTACGACCACTACGGCCCAGGAAAAAATGAGTGTGGTGATTGAAGGAAACAAAATTGTTGGAATTGAGAAAGGATATGTAAAAGGGGCAAAAGAAGACCAGATTATCAACCTGAAAGATCAAACCGTCATGCCCGGCCTGATGGACATGCATGTGCATTTGGAAATGCAATCCTCCCCTTCAGGTTATCTGGACCGATTTCGCCTCAACCCAGCAGATATGGCTTTCCGTTCAGCCCTTTATGCTAAAAAAACCCTGATGGCGGGCTTTACTACCGTGCGAGATCTGGGCGGTTCCGGGGTAAATATTTCCCTGAGAAATGCCATAAACGCAGGCCTCGCAGAAGGCCCTCGGGTTTATACAGCGGGTAAAGCTATCGGGACTACTGGTGGACACGCGGATCCTACCAACGGCCATCGGGCTGACCTGATGGGCGATCCCGGTCCGAAAGAAGGGGTGGTTAATTCGGTGGACGATGCGGCCAAGGCAGTCCGGCAGCGCTATAAAAACGGGGCCGATCTCATCAAAATCACCGCCACAGGAGGTGTTCTGAGCGTGGCTAAAGATGGTCAGGGACCTCAGTTTACGCAGGAAGAAGTGAATGCGATCGTTACCATTGCCAATGACTATGGCATGACGTCTGCGGCCCATGCCCATGGGGCGGAAGGGATGAAACGCGCCGTGCTGGCTGGCATTACCAGCATCGAACATGGCACCAAAATGTCGGAGGAGGTCATGGATTTAATGAAAGAAAGAGGTACCTATTACGTACCGACCATTTCGGCTGGAAAAGCCGTGGAGGCAAATGCTAAGAAGCCCGGATACTATCCGGCGATCATCGTTCCCAAAGCCCTCGAAATTGGACCGATGATTCAAGGTACCTTTGAAAAAGCCTTTAAGCGAGGCGTAAAAATCGCTTTTGGTACTGATGCTGGGGTTTTTCCTCACGGAGAAAACTGGAAAGAATTCGTTTTCATGGCCGAGGGAGGTATGGACCCCATGGTCTGTATTCAATCTGCCACCATGGAAACGGCCAAACTACTACGGATGGAAGACTTGTTGGGCTCCATCGAAAAAGGGAAGCTGGCGGATATTGTGGCCACCGATGGC
>JBCBGC010000139.1:0-22572 GCA_038527215.1 Bacteroidota bacterium | reverse complement strand
TATTAAAGATACGCTACACAAGGCCCAACCTCCCAATGTAGCCTATCTTTTAGACTAAGGTGGTATCTGCCGTGCCTAATGGGCAAATATTCTCGACAAACCGCAAATTTAGCCGCTTTTTGAGGCAAAATTCGCAATAAGGGCCATGAAGCCATACGTCTAAGCTCAGGTGATTTTCGGCAAGGAAAAGGGGGCATAAGTCGAAAAAAGATGCATTGTCCCGCTTTTGCCCATACCTTTAGTACATCTTACTTAATAGACAAAAAAGTTTTTGAATATTAAGCGCTAGAGTTGTGTGTGCTCCCTAATCCCAGAGATTAGGGAGTTTTTTTTTGATTTTTTTTTCGAAAAAATTTGTGGAGCCCCTTTCCTAGGCGGTGCATCCATTTTCCCCACATCATAGTCTATCCCAGAAAAGGTTGGTTCCCAAATCTCCCAGGTTCACTCCCGCTTATCCCTGGTTCATGACCGACCATATCTGAAAGACCCTGCCCCTGGCACTAGCTTTGTGCCATATAGAATGAAGGAAAAATTCGCCCCAATTCTATCAATAGGAGGCTTTTTACACCTTTTTAAGGCTAAACCCTTCCTCCCTGAAACCGTAGTCTATGAAAAGCCTATCTTTAGGCCAAAATATTCGAGAATTGGTAACTTGCTGACGATATCTCAAATCCACGATCCTATGTTTGCAAAACAACTGAAGCCGGTTCACCTCACGATTTGCTTCATTATCCTAAGCCTACCCTTTACGGGTTGGGCACAAATCTCCCCATATCATGAATTACTGCCTTTATATGAAGATGCTGTCGAGCTCTTCGAAAAAGGCAAGTATGGGGCTACTGCTAAGAAAATCGATGCTTTCCTCGCGGCTGAAAAAGAGTTGCGAAGTCCAGAAAACAACGATATCCATGCTAATGCGCTCTATATGCAGGCCATCAGTGCCTATCACTTAGATAGAAACGATGCCGAACCGCTGATGCAGGAATTCATCTTCGAGTATGGAGAAAATACCAAAGCCAACCTGGCTCGGTACTTCCTCGGGAAGTTCTATTTCTCCCGCAAAAAATACCCCGAAGCCATCGAGCCGCTACTCACGGCCTACAACGCGGGTGGCCTGGATCAAAAACGCTTCGACGAGGTAGTATTCTTATTGGGATATGCATATTTCATGGACAATCGGAACCGGGACGCAACCCGTTTTTTCCAGATTGCGGGCCGTAGACAAAATCCCTATCAGGAAGATGCCTTTTACTACCGCTCGGTCATCTTATACCAGGATCAGGATTATCTGGCGGCCTACGATGCCTTCCAGGAATTGAGAGATTCTCAAAAGTATGGAGACGAAATCAAAGGCTACCTGGCCAATACCCTCTTTCAGCTCAAAAAATATGATGAGCTTTTCCAACTGGGAGACGAGGTCATCCGTTCCAGAAGCCGCAAGAAAAATACTGAGGTTTACTATGTGGTTGCGAATGCAGGATTTGAGCGCAATGACTACAACCGGGCGGCGGAGTTTTACGGAAGATACGTCAAGGACCGGGGCCGGATGAACCGGACGGATTACTTCCGTTTTGGCAACGCCCAATACAACCTAGGCGAGTACGACGAAGCCATCAAACTTTTTGACCGGGCTCAGGGCAGAGTCAGAGATTCTTTATACCAGGTTTCCTCTTACTATCTCGGTTTTTGTTTCCTGAAAAAAGAGCCTAAGGATGAGTCAGGGGCAAAATTTGCTTTCCAGCAAGCCGCTGAAGAAATTCCCAATGGCAATGCACAGGTAACCGAAGATGCCTTATATCAATATGGCAAAGTGGCTTTTGCCACCGAAGCCTATGATGAATCTCTCAATGCCTTTACCCGCCTTCAGACCGAATTTCCCGGTACCAGACACAAGACCGAAATCCAGTCCCTGATCGGAGAGATATATCTTTATACCAGAGATTATGCCCGTTCTATTGAATACTTCGAATCCATTCCGTTGAATAACTCAAGGACCCGTAAAGCCTACCAAACGGTGTGCTATTATTATGGACTGGAGCTATTTGAAAGACCGGACTACCGGCAGGCCAGAACCTACTTCCGCAAAGCCATTGACAATGCTTTTGATCCTACCCTAGCCCTTAATTCCCGCTACTGGTTAGGCGAAAGCAGTTTCCGTCAGGGAGAGTTTTCGCAAGCCAAAGCCGAATATCAGGCCTATTTGCGATCCAGTGGGGCGACCCGTAACACCTATTATCCTTATGCCTTTTATGGCATTGGCTGGTCGGACTTTAAACAAAAGAACTACCCTGGAGCCCTGAAAAACTTCGAGGACTTCATCGCCAAAGGAGGCCGTAGAGTGGGTAAAAATCACGTCGTGGATGCTTACCTCAGAGCCGGAGATTGCCAGTTCCTGCAAAGACGATATTCTCAGGCCAACACCTATTACAGCAAGGTGGTAGACCTTCGTTATACCTTCCAGGATTATGCTTTATATCAATTAGGAGAAAGCTATTACCGTCAAGGGCAGTACCAGTCTTCTGTAGGGCAGTTTGATCGACTGATCAATGGATTTAGAGAATCAGAACTTCGAGACAATGCTCTCGACCGGATTTCAGAGATTTATTCTACTTGGATCAAAGACAATCGCTCGGCCACCCGTTATGCCCAATTGCTGGTCCGAGACTATCCTAAAAGCCCCCTGGCAGCGCCAGCTTATAACAGAATGGCCCTGGCCGCTTATTACTCCGGAGACGAACGCAGCGCTGTTACTTTTTTCAAGAAGGTCCTTTCGGATTATTCTCAGGAAAGAGATGAAGCGCAGGTAGCCCTGGACAACCTTTCGGGCATCCTCTCCGAAGCGGAATTTGATCGGGTGCTCCGCGACTACCGAAGCTCCAACCCCAAAATGGACAACAACCTGGCAGGCTTGGTTTTTTCCACTGGCCAGGACCGTTTCTTCAGCGGCAATTATAACTCTGCCATCGAGCAGTTTAGCACCTATATCCGGGATTATAAAAATGGTCCCAATTATTTTGAAGCCCTGTTGTTCCGGGCCCGCTCCTATCGCGAAACCAACAAATCCGGAGAGGCGCTATCGGATTATCAGAAGATCTACGGCGCCACGGCAAGAAATAACTTCACCAATGTCGCCTTACTGGAAGCGGCTGAAATACAGTTTGAGAAAAAGAACTACCAGAATAGTTTGGCCCTGTACAAAGAATTGGATCAAACGGCAGGCAAGCTAGCCAACCGGGTTCAGGCGAAATTAGGGATCGCTAAGTCCTATAAAGCCATGCGGGATTACACCTTGGCCATCAATGTATTGCGAGAGATTTCCTCGAACAACGAAGTAGCCGTTTATTCCAGGACCCAGGCAAAGGTCGAGGAAGGAACCTGCCTTTATCTGGATGGTAAACTGGAGCAGGCTTACAGCCTTTTCAAAGATGTAGAGCAGGAATTCAAAAATCAATTCGGGGCAGAGTCTCAACACCGGATCACCCAGATCTTATTTGATCAGGGAAAGAAATACAAAGACCAGGCGGAAGTATTCTCCCGTCAGGGAAATACGGCCACCGCGGAGCAGCGCACCGAGCTCGCCAATCAGAAATTTGACGAATGTGTAAAGGCAGGTATATACCAGCAGAACAACTACCCTACCTTCAATGAGTGGAACGCCAAATCGTTCCTGATTTTGGCCGAAGCCTATTATGAAATGGGCAACACTTTCCAGGCCAAGGGAACCCTGGAGAGTTTGGTGAATCAAGACATCTTCCCGGATATCAAACGACAGGCCCAGGATCGTCTGTCGGAAATAGAGTCGGAGGAAAATGCCACTCAAAGATTGTTTGACGGCGGCCTTGACGAAGGTGGAAATTAATCCTCATCACATTTGCTTTTACCTATTCAGAAAAAAAATAAGACAATGAAACGCTTCATATATTTCTGCCTTCTCTTTGCCATGGGTGCGCCTCTGGCCATGGCTCAAGGCAACGACCCTCTGGGCGGGAAGGATACCCTGGTTTTGGAAAACGAACGGATTGAGGATGTCATCGACAGCGAAAAGCCCTATCTCAAGCCGCCTTACCAGGAAATCAAAAAAGGGAACACCGAGAACATTGATTACCGTTCTCAGAACTTTTATATCGATACCGACTTCACTCCTTCTCCTCCGGATATCAAACCCCTGGAGAAAGAAAAAGCGGAGAAGCTCAACAATAATTTTATCAAGCTGGGGTTGGGCCGCTATATGACGCCGCTCGGAAAGCTCTACATCAACAATGGTCGGGATCGAGGCATGGATTATGGGTTGGATTTCACCCACCTTTCGGCTCATCAGGATGCCATCCCCTTGCGGAAATTCCGAGAGGACTATGGTACGGCCAGGGTTAACCTGATCGAGCGGAAATACAAGCTGGATGCCAAGGTCCACCTCTACAATACCCGCTTTTTCAACTATGGGGATACCGTGCTCAGGGACAATCCTGTAGCCCGTGAAGATAGCCTGCGCAATGGTTTCACCCGATTCCAGGTAGCGGCCAACATGATTTCCAATTATGACCCGGAGGCAGACTATGTCTATGATGTAGGGGCGGATTTCAACATTTTCGGAGGCAATAACGGGAACCGGGAGATTCAAATTCAATTGAAGCCCAAAGTAGGCTACCAGTTCAATGAAGATGTCAAATTCATGTTGCATTCTGAGGTTGCCTATGTCAACGGTAAGATTGGCGCTGATCAGGAAAACAGATTTTTCGTAGACGCCCTACCCCACGTGGATTTTGATAATGGGACCTTCGCTGCCAAAGGCGGCCTCCAGCTCAACTATTTCGGTAACAGTGCAGATACCTCCGCAAGCTTCCTGGGAGGCTTGGTAGAAGTAAGCTATGCCATCGTGCCCGAAGGCCTCACCTTCATCGCTGGATATACCAGCGGCATGCAGGCGAACACTTACCGGGATTTCATGACGGAGAACCGGTATATCCAGCAGGAAATTACCATCAAGCCTACGATTGAGCGGTTTAACATCTATGCCGGTGTAAAAGGCAATATCGCCCAGCAGGTAGACTTCCATGCCCGGGTTTACCAAAAGAGAATGGAAAACCAGGCCATTTACTTTACCAATGAATTTGGGGCTTTCTTCGATGTTCTTTACGATACGGTCAATATTACAGGCGCTACGGTAGAATTGAATTACGACTTGCAGGAGTCCATCAAAGCCGGAGCCGCGCTGAACATCAACGTCTACAATACCAAGGAGGTGGAGAAATTCTTTCATGCTGCCCCACTGCGCTTAGACTTGTTTGCCCAGTATAACATCAACGATCAGTTCCAGGCCAAAGGAGAGTTGTTTTTCGTGGGTCCAAGACCTATGAGCCTGGATCCGGCTGGCGAAGTCATCACGGCTGGTCCGTTTATTGACCTGAGTGTTTCAGCCGACTATCGGATTACTCCCGGATTCTCAGTATTTTTGTCTGTAAATAATTTGCTCAATAGCAATTACCAGCGCTGGCACAACTATGACGAAAGACGGCTGGACTTCCTTGGCGGCTTAAGTTTCGCTTTTTAGGGAAGAGCGCAGCAGAATCACTTACCATCAGAGGGAGGGAAGGAGATTCCTTCCCTTTGATGCATCTAGGCCCTCAGGCACGTCATAAGTAGGGAAGAAAAGATTGGCAATTTTTTAAGAATTCGGACAATATACCCAGGGACAGATCGTTTATTCTTTTTAGGCTAACCACCTCATGAAACCCAATGTAGACATATACCTCAGAAGTGCCTTCAAGGAATTGGATGCTTTTTCCATTCCTGGCATTGGAACGTTTACAAAAATCCATCTGTCCGCCCAGGCTGATCCTCAGTCAGGTCAACTCCATCCTCCCAGCACCGAAATTGAATTTTCGCCTACGGTCAACGCAGATTTACATCTGGATCGTTATTTTACAGAGAATCTGCAAATGGAAGCAGCAGAGGCCAACCGCATCGTAGCACAAATATCTACTACTTTGCTAAAAAGTCTCGCAGAAACCGGTAGATTTGAAATTCCCAAGATTGGTATACTGCGCAAAACCCAAGCAGGCCAATTATCGTTCTATCTTTATAAGAAAGGTCAACATCAACTAGACGCTGATTATTTTGGCCTACCAGTTGTGCCCTTTTCATCACAAACTGAAACCCATGCAGACTCCCGTGTAATCCATGCACACATGAAAAACGGAACCCCTGCTTCCCAAACTCAGCCTCGCAGTGCTGTTGGTTGGAAATCATTCTTGCTCGTTACCCTGTTGATCGCATTAGGCTTCTTGATCATAAACAATGGTCCCTTCGTAAAACAACGGTCCAGTTTGGTTCAAGGCCTGAAAGTTCGTTTTAACGAACCAGAGACCTTTGCAGAAAAATATGCTCCTAGTCTGGAGAAAGCTGCCCAGGTTGAAAATGAAACCTCTCCTGTTGCGGACAATGCTACAGAAACCACTACTGAGGTTACTTCCCCCTCGACCAGTAGCAGGCCCAGCGAACCGACTCCTTCGCCTGTAGCCTCCTTGGATGATTTGCAAGATGGAAGCGCTCCTCAAAGCGGTTCTGCCCCTCAGGATCTTATTGCTGAGGGAGCGACGGCCAGAAGAGCTGATCCTCAAACCAGAACCAGAGGGCTGGGGAATACTCGTGGACAAGATGATGCTGCCGGAACCACTCAACGTAAAGCCGGTGTTACTTATCACCTGATCGTCGGAAGTTTTAAATATGCCGCGGGTGCCAGTGAATATGTAGCCCAGCTAAAAGGGGAAGGCTATAATAACCCGGTGATTTTGTCCCCTGAATCAGGATCCTCCATGACGCATAAAGTCTCGGTTTTTGAAAGCCATAGCCGCGAAGAGGTTGAAGCCTATGCCAATAAACTCAAGCAATTAGGCAAGAAAACCGGGTGGGTATATGTGCAGAGGATTCATTAAGAAATTGTATATTGCTCCCTGAAGAGTGGGAAGATCTCATTTTTCAAGACATATTCCGAAAGTACATGGTTGAGTGAATTTCGTTAAGTTCGTTCGAATCAACCAATGTTTATCATGTCTCTACGTAGCTATTCTCCTCCATTTTTCTCCACCATACCCGGTAAGTGGAGCTTGACCCTCATGCTTATTCTGGGGTTTAGTATGTCCGGGTTCGCTCAGCAATACTATCATTTAATCGCTGCCAGCCACAAGACCTTTCAGGCAGCAGAAAATGAAGCCAATGCCCTGGAAGCTAAAATAGGATTCAAGCCCTTGATCCTGTTTCCAGATGCCAGCACTTCCTATCATCGGGTTTCCATTTATCATTCTACCAATCGCCAGGAAGTGGTTAACCAAAAGCCTGAGTTGGTAAGAAGAAGTGGAAAAAAAGCCTGGATTCTCACCCTTAATGGCGGATTAGGAGGCAGCAGAGGTTCTTCGACTGCCACGGCCACCACGGAGCGGCAACCCACCATGAATGCAGGCGCGGTTTCCACGAAACCAGGATACCACCTGATCATGGGCAGCTATCAAAACTATCAGCAGGCTACCAACGCCAAAGCCCAGTTGACCCAGGACGGCCTTGAGCCTTACATGATGATGCCGGAAAAACCTGGCGACCCCTACCGCCTGGCTGTCTACTACACCAACGTAAAGAAGGAGATCAAACGCTACTCCTCCATGTTGAAAAAAAGGACGGGTAACGGAGGATGGATTTATACGCAAAAGCCCGGAAAGGTTTCCCTGATTGCCGGGGTCCCTACCCAGGGAAGCAGTCCTTCTGATCCAACCGCTGCCAGAACCGGCGCACCACGAGGAAATCAATTGAACGGGAACTTCCATGTGATCGCAGGGAGTTATGGAAAACTAGACCAGGCAGAAAACTTTGCCGAGGCCATGCGCCTCAAAGGACTGGCTCCAGTGATTCTTTACCCTGAAGGAAAAAGTAAATACTATCGGGTTTCTGTATACCGGGCAGCCTCAGAAGAGGAAGCAAAAAGCTGGTCTTCTACCAGCAGTTCCAATGGCTTACTCAAAAAACCCTGGGTCTTAAAGCCATATTAGACCCGAATCCCCTCAAAATTTAAAACCCGGCCTATTTGATAAATAGGCCGGGTTTTTATTTTATATTAAAAATAGTTCTACTTCCGAAAGTAATAGATTAAACGATTAGTCAACTTATTGTCAGTCTGACCCTAAAGTAAGTCTGACGCTTCCACGGGTGTCGAATTTTCAACTCCTTGCCTGATGGAAGAAGGCTTCGCAACGGCTCTCCCTTAAAGGCACCAACGTTCCGACCATTCAAGAAGGGATTTAGACCGTTTATGCAATATTTCGAAGACAGGATTTTAGATTTAGGTAACTTCTTTTACCACCAAGAATGGTCCCAATTTACAGTCGTCAATCAAAATCCTTTAGGTATGTACTACATCCGAAAGTATTCTGAACGTTGGGCAGTTCATAATAATTACAATGGAAAGAGTCGTGCCCTTACCCAGAACGAGGTACAACAAATCCTGAATGAATTCCCCAACCTTCAAAACGCCGCCAAAAGCCAAAGCGTTACTTTTTTTCGAAACAGAATTTCGTCTATAGGTAACCTTCCTTAAATCCCTGTATTACAACAAAATTGATTCTCTTAAAAAAGTGGCCTTATCGTTCTGATAAGGCCACTTTAGTTTATGAAGAATTTGGCGGGATAAAATCATAATTTCATGAAAATTCAATTTTAAGAAGTATATTTACGTGAGAGAGTGAATAATCCACGATTCATGAAAATTCACATAAAACAGCCCGTTGCGCTGAATGAAACAGGCGGAAAAACGACCAATCAGGACTTTGTTTACCCGCTTAAGAACCAGGCCAATCCAGAAGAAAAATTATTCATCGTATGTGATGGTAATGGCGGACCAAACCAAGGAGACGTGGCCGCAAGACTGGTCGCCCTCAGCCTCGCCAAATATTTTGCCTCCACCCCCTTACAGGGCCAGATAGATGGTCCTTACCTTCAAGCCGCGGTCAAGGCCGCTGAAGATTCCCTCAAAGCCTACAAAGGGGCTCACCCGGAAGCCTCGAAAATGAGCGCTATGATGAGTCTGCTCCATCTGGGGGATGAGCAAATAACCATGGCTTGGGTTGGCAATACCTCCCCGGTCTATTACAATGCCAAACACAAAAAGATAGTTCCAGCAACCGAGGACAAAACCACCTTGGGAGGGACAATTTTAGGAGGAGAGGAGCCAGCCGAGGCATACTTTAAGTTTGTCCCGCTGGAAGATCTCAATATTGGAGATAGTTTTTTTCTCGCCACAGATGGGATCAAGGAACAGGTAGACGACCATACCCTTGGCACCCTCTTTACTTCAGGAGATGAAGCTACCCCAGATTTTCTGGTAGGCGAAATCAACAACCTCAGCCAGGGATTTACGCAGGATAACTATTCCTGTTACCTGGTTCAGATTGAAAAAATTGAAAAAGAGGGCTCCTCCACAGCCCCATACAGTAAAACCCCGGAATCAGAAACGGCTGAAGCTGCTGATTTATCTTCGAGTAGCCTGGATAAAGAGGCACGCCGCAACCGCAGATATGCCACCATTGGTATCGTGGCTGTTTTACTTACCCTGTTTGGGATATTGATCTGGAATAGCCGAAAACCCTCCTATGAACGCTATCGGGCCAAGGCTCAATCTCTCCAGATTGAAAATAAGTATTCCCAGGCCCGCGCTTACTTTGACAGCGCCATTGCGCACGCCAGAAGGATGGAAGCCCCGGATAGCTTCCTTAATGCCACCATTCGGGAAAGGAATGCCCTGGTAACCATTCTGAATATAGAAGCGGGGACGCAGATTGAAGAGAAGGCGCTTGAGGAGTTAAGCCTTAGCCCGGAACAATACATTGAGCAGGGCAATATCATGATGTCAAATGGCAACTATCAGGAAGCCCGCACCAATTACACCTACGCCCAACGCCTCCTCGATAATGATCCGCGGTACATGGACAAGGAAGAATATGCCAAGGTAATGGTGCCCGCCGATAGCATGGCAAAAGCGCTGATCATGGTCGCTGATTTATTTTATGAGCAGGATGATCGCGATTGGCAAAAGGCAGAAAACAATTATGCCCAGGCCCTGACCATGCTCGAAGGTTCTGATATTAGCCTGGAAGATGCCTTGGTCAAACGCACCAAAATACGGCTTCAGGCTTGTCGGGAAAATCTTGGCATAGCTGCCCCTGGTAGTCAAGACCTCGAGTTACTAGCAGAAAATACCAAACCCCAACCTGGTGCCGACCAACGCACCACTAAGAGTCGGGGGCTGCAGGAATCTTCGGCTCAGCCTGCCGGTAATCTATCCGACCTGAAGGAACCAACCGCCCCTTCCCGAGCGAATGCCCGGGTCAGCAACCTCTCCACCCGTGGAGTTGATGAAGCCAGCATGGCAGACCAAAGGAAAGCCCTGGCCACAGGTAAGCGCATGTTTGTTGAGGCCAAAGAGAAAAGCGCAGAATATCTCTATTTGCAAGCCGCCCAATATTTGGAACAAGCCGGGCCAGCCCTCGATGGCGCGGGAGCTTACCTTGTAGCATACTTGTACCATATGGGGCAAGGGGTGGTGGCAGACAGAGCAAAAGCCCTTCGTTATGCCCAATTATCCGCCCTGAAAGGATGGGCAGCCGGGCAATACCTTTATGGCCACATCCTACTGGAACGCCAGTACCCCAGAGACACCATCACCGCCCGTGAGTCTCTGATAAAGGCGGCGGATCAAAATTACCTGGACGCCATCAAAAGGTTGGGACAAATCGGGAACTAATGCTGCCTCTCTTATCGCGTATTGCTCTCGGCATCGATGCTATCAATGAATGGGTCGGTAAAAGGGTGTCTTTGCTTTGCCTGATCCTGGTTACCATGACCGCCCTCGATGTCCTGCTGCGCTATGCGTTCAACTTCACGAAAATCTGGATTGTAGAACTGGAATGGCACATGTTTGCCTTGATTTTTCTGTGGGGTGCGGCTTACACCTTTAAGCATGATCGCCACGTGCGGGTGGATGTATTTTATCAGAAGTTTTCTCCCAGGGTAAAAGCCCTGATCAACCTGGGCGGCATTGTATGCTTACTTATGCCCCTCTGTTTCAAGCTCATACAATCCTCCTACCGCTATGCTTCCATTTCATTTCGCAGGGGAGAATCTTCTCCGGAAGCGGCAGGACTGCCTTTTTTATGGCTGATAAAATTTGCGATCCTGATCGCCTTTGTGTTGCTTTTCCTGCAAGCCATATCTGAAGGCATCAAGGCTGTCCAGGTTTTACTCAGCCCCAAACAGCCTACCCCAGAGACCTCTTGATTTATGCTTGAACTTCTTCCACTGATTCTTTTTGGGGTAGTTTTTCTCCTTATTCTTCTGGGTTTCCCCGTCGCTTTTACACTTGGGGGTGTTTCGATTCTTTTCGGATTAGGGTTTATCGGCCCAAGTTTTTTCAACTTCATTCCTTCCCGCATCATGGGCACCATGACCAATACGGTCCTCATTGCTGTCCCCTTGTTCGTGTATATGGGGATTATGCTGGAAAAATCAGGCTTGGCGGAAAGAATGCTGGATACCATGGGCCTGTTGTTCGGTCGCATTAAAGGCGGCTTAGCCATTTCTGTGATCATTGTAGGCGCCCTGCTGGCTGCCTCCACAGGGATCGTAGGGGCTACCGTAATTACCATGGGGCTGATCAGTCTGCCAACCATGCTTAAGCGGGGCTACCAACCGGAATTGGCCACCGGGACCATTGCCGCCTCCGGCACCCTCGGTCAGATCATTCCTCCCTCGGTCCTCCTCGTTCTCATGGGCAGCGTGCTCAATGTGGATGTAGGGAATCTGTTTACTGCGGCATTTTTACCGGGTTTATGTTTGGTAGGTAGCTATTTGATTTATGTGGTAATCATTTCCATGCTCAAACCACAACATGCCCCTGCCCTGCCCCAGGAAGAAGTTTCAGCCTTTTGGCAGCAGGAGAACAAAGCCATTCTTACCCAGTTGGCCTTTGCCTTTTTCTTGCCTTTAGGGCTGATTGTTGTGGTCCTGGGTTCTATTCTGGCGGGGATTGCTTCCCCCACGGAAGCTGCCGCTATTGGTGCGTTTGGGGCGACCTTGCTAACCTGGGGACAGAACAGAAGACATGGCAAAAAAAGCTGGCCGATCTTTCAGGAGGTGATGCAGGAAACCACGAAAATCACCTCTATGGTCTTTTTCATCATTATTGGTTCAGGTATTTTCACCCTGGCTTTCAAACTCTTAGGAGGGGAAACCTACATTTTGGGCCTCATCGAACAAGCCGAACTGAGCCCGGAGAGTTTTCTTTTTGTGGTGATGCTGGTGGTTTTTGTGGCAGGATTTTTCATAGATTTCATTGAAATCATCTATATCATCGTGCCGATCATTGTGCCGGTCTTTGTCCGGTTTTACCAACAAGGGGCAGAGATATTCGAGTTCGCTCCCAGCAAAACCATTGCCCTGACCTGGATTGGTATCCTCATTGCCGTCAACTTACAGACGTCTTTCCTGACTCCTCCATTTGGCTTTTCTCTCTTTTACCTCAAAGGAGTAGCCCCGCCATCGGTTACTACCCAGCATCTCTATCGAGGCATTATCCCCTTCATACTGATACAGTTAATCTTCCTCAGTATCTTGATTTGGCAACCAGCGTTTATCACTTTGTTAATTGACAGTCCAGGCTAGTCAAGAAGTCGTATATTTGCCCCTCAAATAGCGGAAATAAGGATGTCTAACACCTTTGGATCAATCTATAAAATCACCAGCTTCGGCGAATCTCATGGCGCAGGGATTGGCGTCGTGGTGGACGGCTGCCCAGCAGGTATAGAATTGGATTTTGCCCATATTCAGTCTGAGTTGGACCGTCGGAAACCTGGTCAAAGCAGGATCACCACCCAACGCAAAGAATCTGATGAATTTCAGGTACTCTCAGGGCTGGTGGGTCAAACCACTTCCGGGGCTCCATTGGGCTTTTTTGTTCCCAATCAGAATGTACGCTCGCGGGATTATGATCACCTCGAATTTGCTTTTCGCCCCTCTCATGCTGACTATACCTATCATGCTAAATACGGACTAAGAGATCATAAAGGCGGAGGTCGTTCTTCGGCCCGGGAAACCATTGCCCGGGTGATTGGCGGCGCCATTGCCAAACAAGTGCTTGCGCAGCTTGCTGGGGTTAAGGTGGAAGCATGGGTACAGCAAATCCACCATATCCGCCTGGAAGAAGATCCAAAGGAAATCGTCTTAGAAACCGAATATGAGCAGGCGGTAAAGTGTCCCCATCCTGAAATAGCGGAACAGATGTTCCGTCATATTGACCAAATCCGCAAAGAGGGGGATTCTGTGGGAGGGGTGGTTAAATGCCGGGCCCTGGGGGTTCCGGCAGGCTGGGGAGAACCCTTGTACAATAAGATCAACGCCCAGCTAAGCAGCGCCATGCTATCCATCAACGCTGTCAAAGGCTTTGAAATCGGCTCAGGATTTGAGGGAACTTTGCTAAAAGGCAGCCAACACAACGATCCTTTCCATACGGTAGATGGTCAGATCATGCCCAAAACCAACCATGCAGGAGGTGTATTAGGCGGGATTACGACAGGAGCACCGGTGGTTTTTCGGGTAGCCTTTAAGCCGACCTCTACTATCATGCAGGATCAGCAAAGTGTCAATTCTGCTGGAGAGGCCGTTACGGTGTCCGGGAAAGGTCGGCACGATCCCTGCGTCGTGCCGCGGGCTGTGCCCATTGTAGAAGCCATGGCAGCCATGGTATTGCTGGATCACTTTATGTTACATCGGGCCAAAACTTTCTCTGCTGAGGCTCGTTCATCTAATGCATGAGCCTTAGGCTTTTATTAGCAGGGAAGCTTTATTATTTTTGCCTCGCCCAAGTGGTAATAAGATTATGAGTGGACAAAGAAACAAGAGTATAAAAAACCTGGCCATTATTGCGGGGATCATCCTCGCGAGCTTGCTCATCGGCTACCTCACCGATAGCATGACCTTGGTAACGGATATCCTGACCGCCGTGGGGCTTTTATTAGTGGGCATTACCATTCTGGTGACCGTTCACGAGTTAGGGCACTTCCTGACCGCCAAAGCCTTTGGGATGCGCGTAGAAACCTTCTCCATCGGCTTCCCGCCTAAGCTATTCAGTTTTACCCGCGGCGAAACAGAATATCAAATTGGCGCGACCCCGCTGGGAGGATATGTAAAAATCTCCGGGATCATCGATGAATCCTTAGATACCGAACACCTGGCAGGCCCTCCAAAACCCTATGAATTTCGCGCCAAGCCGGTCTGGCAGCGCTTGATCGTAATGACTGGTGGGGTGATCATGAATGTGATTCTGGGCGTGCTGATTTTTACCGGCCTCAAATGGACGTATCCCGATATTCACCTGCCTGCTGAGGAAGTCAAGTATGGTGTTGAGGTCCTGCCCAATGTCGAATCTTTGGGTTCTATGATAGGTTTGCAGACCGGAGACTCCATCGTTTCCATTAATGGCCGCACCTATCCTTATATTGATGACTACCGAAACAATGCCTTCCTCTTGGAGGACGACGCTTATTTCGAAGTGTATAGAAACAATGAGCTCGTCAAGCTCAACGTACCGGGCAATATCCAGAACTTCTTTGGATCGGATACCATTTCCAGGGTCCTCTTTCTGGTGGATGCCCCTCCGATTATCGATGTGATCGATAGCATCAAAGACGCAGATGAGAATTTTTACCAGTTGCCCGCTTCCAAGGCTGGCCTACAAGACGGAGATGAAATTCTTCTGGTAGATAGCCTGAGCGTTCCGCTGTTTAGCGACATGAGAAATTTGATTCGCGCCCGGGCGGACAAACCTGTCAACATTCTGTTTAAGCGAGGGCCAGATACCATGTCCGTCGTGGTGCAGGTAAGCGAGGAAGGAAGAATTGGCATTGACCGCGATTTGGTCAATATATTTAATTTTGACACCGTCCATCACGACCTGGACACCGCCTTTATTCTGGGTACCAAAGCTGCCTTTGGCGTATTATCGGCTAATATCCAAGGCTTCAAAAATCTGGGCAAAGAAGGGGTAGATGCCAGTAAATCTGTGGTGGGTCCCTTGCAAATCGGTAAATTCTTCCTGGATAGCTTTAGAAACTACGGGTTAGAAGGATTCTTCCGGCTTACCGGCATGTTGAGTATGATTCTCGCCCTGGTCAATATCCTGCCCATTCCTGCTTTGGATGGGGGCCACGTGGTGTTCCTATTGATTGAAGCGATTACCCGCAAAGAACCTTCTCCCAAGGTGCGGATCATTGCCCAACAAATCGGGATGGTGCTGATCCTCGGACTGATGCTATTGATACTATTCAATGATACCTTCCGCCTATTTTCCTAGGTGAAAAAGATATACCAAGGTCTCCCCGGCACAGGTGTCAGGGAGACCTTCTGCTATCCTGGAGATAAAAAATAGCGTTTTTCTCCCTCAAAGAATTCCTTATTTTCGCGCAAAGCCTTGAATTATGGGAAGATTTGCCACTTGTCTGGCGTTCACTTTTCTGGGCCTCTGGATTCACGGACACGCTCAATCACCTATCCTGCAATCTGATGCAGGCTGGCATAGTACCTATGTGAAGCGAAGCCTTCCTTTGGCCAGCAGAACCAACGGCCCGGACACCCTTTCAATATCTCCACAGAATCCTTTCTTTGATGATTTTTCGAGTGGAGAAAAACGGGTCTCGACCAGCCGTTGGTTTCATATTACCGGGGAAAGAAGTACGCCGGTAATCAGTAAGCAAGAAGCCTTACAACCTCCCAGCGTCGGAGCCGTGGTCTTTGATGGCCTGAATGAGTATGGCCTGCCTTATGAAACGACTTCATTGGATCGTGGAAAGGCCGATGTGCTCATGACGCATTATTTGGATTTGGCCCCTTACGCGCCCGCAGATCAGGTCAGCTTACGGTTTTTTTTGCAAGCCGGGGGATATGGAGAGATCCCTGAGGCTTCAGATTCTTTCCTGGTATATTTCCTTACCCCCACCGATACAGTCCGAACCTACGTAGCTACAGGTGGAAGCAGCACCCCTTTTCAGCAGGTGGTCATTCCCATCAACCAACCCGACTATTTTGTTACCCAGTTTCAGGTCATGTTTGAAAACAGTGGCTCCCTGAACGGCCATCTGGATTTATGGCACCTGGACTATGTCCGAATAGAGTTTAACCGTTCTGCCCAAGCCCTCGATTATCCTGATGTGGCGCCGGTCAGGCTCACCAGTCTTCCCTTATTCCCATATACCGCGATTCCCCTTCAGCAATACCAGGCCTCGCCTACCAGCATGCAAGGCTTTAGTGTCGAAATAAACAGCCTTTCCAGCAATAATGTGAGCGCCGACCTGACGGGAAAAATATCCGATCCGGTCTATGGAAACGCTTTTGTCCCGGTGTTCGAGCAAAGCAACTTTCTCACCCTCACGCCCGGCCAAAGGAGTACCAGCACCTTCCCGGCTTTTAGTGATCAAAATTTTTCCGGAATTGGGATATATGAATTCATGGTGTCTCTGCCCCCCAATGCCGATGCCCAGCCTGAAAACAATAGCCTTACGGAGCGCTTTCGGCTGGATTCTTTGATGGCCTATGATGATGGAGAAGCAGATGGATCTTTCGGGTTAAATGTGCCCTTGGGCTTTGCTTCTGAATTCAACCTGCAAACCCCTGACTCTATGACGGCGGTCTGGATAAGCTTTGTTCCTACGGTCAATTATAACCCGGTTTCTACCCAGGCCATCTATATGGATGAACGGTCCTTTCGCTTCCGGATCTGGGATGATCCACATCCCGATTCCATCTTGTATGAGCAGGTGCGGGACATGAAGGTGCTGTATGACAGTGTGCCCAATTATTTTATCCGCTACGCCCTAACCAATACCCAGGCCGTGCCCACGAAAATCTGGGTAGGCTTACAACAACTGGATAGCTATCCCATCGGAGTGGGCTATGATTTCAGTTATGACCACGACAGTTATACCTATTGGGATTCTCTCGGAAACTGGATCAACACCCGCCTGGGAGGTACCCTGATGATTCGGCCAGAATTTAAAAACACCTTCCCGGTTCCCCTTTCTATTTCGGAGGAGCAACTGGCAGAAGAAGGCTTCGAAATTTATCCGAATCCAGTGGTAGGAAAAACCCTTAATATCAGCAGGCCCGAAGGGCAATATGGTTCGGGAAAGTATACAGGAATCCTTCTTGATCTCAGTGGCCGGACCCTCTTTCAATTCCAGCAATTCCTGAGTCCAGGAGAGTCCCTATCAAGGCAATTACCTGATAACCTCACTCCAGGGCTTTATTTGTGGCAGCACGTCTTCCAATCTCCCGGAGGCCCTTTGCGGTTTTCGCGAGAAAAAATCCTTATCCAACCAAATTGATCCTTCCTTAGTTCCCCTTATATGAAATTAGACGTATTGGCCTTTGCGGCCCACCCCGACGACGTAGAATTAGCCTGCTCGGGCACCATTTGCAAACTGGTCTCTGAAGGAAAGAAGGTTGGCGTGGTGGATCTGACACGAGGGGAATTAGGTTCACGTGGCTCTGCGGAGCTAAGGGATCAGGAAGCTGCAGAGGCAGCAAAAATCATGGGGCTTAGTGTAAGGGAAAATCTGCGTTTTCGGGATGGGTTTTTCAAAAATGATGAGGCCCACCAATTGGCCATCATTCGGATGATCCGAAGGTATCAACCTGAGTTAATCCTGATCAATGCCCCAGCCGACCGCCACCCTGATCATGGAAGAGGTTCAGCAGTCGTACGGGACGCTGCCTTTTTGAGTGGGCTCAGAAAAATTGAAACCGAATGGGAAGGGGTAAGCCAGCAAGCATGGCGTCCTAAGCGGCATTACTTTTACATTCAGGACCAGTCTCTCACCCCTGATTTCGTGGTGGATATCACGGATTTTTTCGAGCAAAAAAATAAAGCCATCCAGGCCTACTCCTCCCAGTTTTTCGTGCCTTCCACGGATAGGGATGAACCTCAGACCTATATTTCTTCCCAGGATTTCTGGCATTTCCTGGAAGCCAGAGCCAGAGAGTTTGGGCATCGGGCGGGCGTTCGCCTGGGAGAAGGCTTCATCTCTGAAAGACCTTTGCTGATCCGAGACATTACCAGCCTGATCTAAGGAATTATTCTGCTTTTTTCAGGAGAATTACCCAGTCTCTTTCTGAGGCAGCGGGAGGGCTACCCAGTGCTCTCCAGCCTCCTCCTTCCACCTGCTGACCCGCTGTTCTTTCTCCGGTTCTGGGATTGATCCAGGTAGCCTGAAACGTTCCAGATGCTTCGCGGAGATCAAGTCGGGCAGATTTTCCGGGAAAAAGGTAGACCAACCACACTGAGCCAGGTTGGTGAAACACATAGCCTGCCTCATCTGCCAGCAAAGCATCCTCAGCCACCATTTCGGTATAGGGAAGCGTCTGAAAAATATCTCTGGCAATCCGGGTTTGTTGCCATACTTTCTCCCGACTGCGCCAGTCTTCTGCGTTCAGGTCATTGGGCGGCCTGTGCCACCCAAAATACCATTCTACTCCGCCGCCGCCGGCCATCATGGTCCCCCACAACACAAACTGACGGAGAGAATCGTGCTCGGGATCTATATCATCTGGTTTGGTTCCGGCATACCAGGGGCCGATTTCATCCATCATCATCAACCAGGGACGATTCGCTTTGCGGGATCGTTCATTCCAGTCCAGGACCGTCTGATGAATGTTATGTACCCAGGAAACCTGGAGAGATAAGCCATCCAGACGATCAAATCCCAACAGGGGAGAGATGATTCTGTCCCGTTCATGCGCTTCGGACATGGTGTGAATGACCAGGGGGTTCCGGTAAGGATCATGGTCCTTGAGATAGCGAATCATGGCGAATCGCTGCTGGTCATTCTGGCCTTGGCGCCAAAAGGGGGCCTGCCCATTTTCTTCCCCCATGTTCCAGATAATGTTGTTGTGGTGGGCGAAACGAGCGACCAGCTCCCGATAATATAATTTTCGTTCAAAGGCCGTATTCCCATCATCCAGGATGAGCTCATTTTCTTTCTCCTGGGTAATGAGGTGCATGATGATGCCCAAAGCTTCAGCATGGGAAAAAATAATGTCCCACTGGGCTAGCTTGCTGACATCATAGCGGGTTCTATCCCCTTTTTTATGGCTGATAAAAGGCCATACATCGCGAGCATCGCCTTCAATGTTCAGGGTGAGGGCATACACAACGTTCATGCCTTGGGCAGCCAGGTAGTTTAAGGCCCCAATGATGCCTTTACCTTTATCCTTCATCCAAAGTGGATCACCTTCCTGCCAGTCCTTAATATGTGGTTCCCAGGTCTTGATAAAAGATTTCTCGGGATCGTAAGCGTAGGTACCATCAATATCTGCGTAGGCCAGAAAATTTTCGGGCGAGTTGGCCCCGAACTTTAGTAAGGCTTTTCCATCAGCGGTATGCAGGTAGGCATTTCCCTGGTATTGTAATCGGCCCGACTTCGCAAAGCCTTCCGCTGCTTCATCAGCCTCTCTTACCGTGATGACGCCTCTTTTCCCATCATGGGGTCGGATGGGATCCCCCAGATAAGGATCATCCTCCAGGGCCAGTCGATAGCCTCTCCGGAAGGAAACAGCATATTGCCAGGTGCCGGCTTGAGGCGGGGTAAAAATGACCCGCCAAACATTTCCCGCTTCAGCCCCGGTTTCCGCTGCATTTCCATCTGCAGCGTAAAAACCAGGAACGTTAAATTCCTGTCCATCCAGGGAAAATCGGACCTGTAAGCGATAAGCCAGAAAGGGGTTTTCGGAGGCTTTTTCGTAGGTATTCGGCCCATCAAAGTCCATCACCACCGCTTGATGAGCTTGATAAACCTCCTGGCCCCATATTGAAAAAGGAGCCAATAGCAGGAGAAGTAGTAAATTTTTCATAGTAACGTTAATCCCGGATAGAGGCGAGGTAGGTTTGCATGGTATCATAAAAAGCCTCCTTCATTTTTTCCGCCTCGATATGGTAGTAGTAATAGATGCTGCGGGGTCCATCCGGCGTGGCATATTCCACCGCTTCCTCTTTCACCCAATCAGGAAACAAAACCGCCTGGATAATTGCGATGTCCCACAGGGTCCGCTCCTTGCGCCCTCCGTCCAAATGCCCTTCCCATCTTTCTAATAAAAATCGGCTTAGCCCCAGTTTCCTTCCTAATACAGCTTCCATTTTCGAGAATGAGAAAACCATTTTGCCCGCCTGATCCAGCGGCATCACGTGCAATTCTATGGGCGAATCAAAAATCACATGCAAGGCCTGAATATCCATCAGGCAATTGAAATCCCGGGTACGGATTAATTTTTTTTCCTGATTATACGTAGACCCCAACCAATAAATCTTGATGCGATCCGCAATGGAAGGGTCGATATAATAGGCGGAAGCCACATTGGTCAAGGCTCCTAAGACGATCACGGTGAGTTTTTGATTGGTGGGCATGGCTTTGGCCTGCCGAATGATCTCATAAGCCGCCGCGGAGTGCCGGGCCATATCTCCCCAGTCATACATGCGGGCCGCTCCCCCTCTTTTTGTAGGAATGTCTAACCCCAGGTGCGCAAGCAAGACCTGGTTCAGCCGATGACTGTTCTCCATGGTCTGGGGAATGGCCCACTGACTGGCTTGCCATTGGGCGGCGCATAGGGCGGTCACCTCCCAGGATGGAGCTAAAAGGGCAGGTACCAGGGCATAAGCATCGTCCACTTCATTGCCCGTATCGGCGTCTATTAAGACGGGAAGTTTTGCCTGGGAATATCCGGAAACGCTGAGGAGAAAAAAGAGTGGGACCAAAACAAAGGCCTTGTAGGCCAAGGGCCGAAAGTATGGGTGAAGCAAGCGTTGAAACATAAATTGAACCTAAGGATTTTTTTCCAAAAATTCGCCCTGTACCAGCTAATTGACGGGGAAGTCCCATGATTAGGTGAAAAGCCCTAACTTTAGGTCCTCATTGGCAAAGCGGCCCTGCAGCCCTTCTTTCTTCTCTCATGGTTTTCAGCAGCCTCATCTTTCTCGGTTACTTTCTGCCTCTGTTCCTGCTTGGGTATCAGTTGGTGCCATACCGCTGGAAAAACAGCTTCGCTTTGCTAGGAAGCCTCTTCTTCTATGCCTGGGGTGCCCCCAGGTTCATATTCGTCCTGCTGGTCTCCTTGAGCATCGATTTTTGGTTAGCGAAAAAACTGGTGCCTGGTCAAGCCTCCTTCCGGAAAAGGTGGCTGGTTTTGGGACTGTTTCTGAACCTGGCCTTGCTGGCGAGCTTTAAGTACGGGCCTTTTTTGCTGGAAGAAGTGTTGACTCTGGCCACCAAACTCGGCATGGATGCTCCCCATTGGACAGCCTGGGCCTTGCCAATTGGCATCTCGTTTTTCACCTTTCAAAAGATCAGTTATCTGGTAGATGTCTACCGGGGCCAGGAAAAACCGCTGGATCGATGGCAGGACTATGCCTTATATATCATGTTGTTTCCCCAACTGATCGCCGGTCCTATCATTCGGTTTGGGGAAATCGCCGCCCAAATTCGGGATCGGCAACAGCACATTCACGCCCAAGGGCGGGCGGAAGGCATGTTCCGCTTTGTGATCGGGCTAAGCAAAAAACTTCTGATCGCCAATCCTCTGGGAGCGGAGGTAGATGCCATTTTTGCCATGGAAAGCGGCCTGCATTCCGGATTGGCCTGGGTGGGGATTCTGGCCTATGCGTTCCAGATTTATTTTGACTTCTCCGGTTATTCCGATATGGCCATCGGCCTGGGGAGAATGATGGGTTTTATCATTCCGGAGAACTTTCGGTATCCCTACATCGCCAGTAGCATCACCGATTTTTGGCGGAGGTGGCACCTGAGCCTGAGTAGATGGATGAAGGACTATTTATACATTCCGCTGGGCGGCAATCAAAAGGGCAACAGACGCACCTATCTCAATTTATGGATCGTCTTCCTTTTATCGGGTTTCTGGCATGGGGCAGCCTGGACTTTTCTGCTCTGGGGAGCCTTTCATGGGTTCTGGCTAAGTGTGGAACGCTGGTTCCGGCAAGCTACCGCTATTCGGTGGTCCCGATATCTGACCATTTGGCCGACCTTTTTGATCAGCTTGCTGGGCTGGGTCATCTTCCGGGCGGAGAGCCTCACGCAAATAACGGATTACTACTGGGCCCTTTTTGTCCCTGGTTCAGGACAGCTATTCCTGGGTCCCTATTTCTGGACCTTGATAGCTATTGCCAGCCTGATAAGTTTTTTGCCACTCATTCCCCCTTTAGAAAAAGCCTTCACCAGGTTTTGGGAAGACCAGGCTTCCAGTGGGCAGTTCTCCCTGCTAAAGGGGGCCACCACCTTGATTCTCCTGCTTGCTTGCCTCCTGGAAGTAGTAAGTGCGGGCTTCAATCCTTTTATTTACTTTAGGTTTTAGGATGAAAAAATGGGTACAACATAGCACCTTCTGGCTGGCCATCTTTTTAATGGCTATCCGCTTCCATGGCAAACCAACTGGAGAAAGAGAGAGGCAGGGGAGCAGGAACCTGAAAGTATCCGTTTAGGG
>JBCBGC010000138.1:0-22609 GCA_038527215.1 Bacteroidota bacterium | reverse complement strand
GCGGGTTCGAATCTCGTCTCCCGCTCTATATATGGTGATGCAGGCAGATTTTATCAGCAATTGATCATCTGATCTGGAAGATAAAATAAGTCGGTCATCAGGCGTTCGCCAATGTAGCTCAGTTGGTAGAGCACTTCCATGGTAAGGAAGGGGTCACCGGTTCGAGTCCGGTCATTGGCTCAGATTTATTACGAATCAGACGTTTCTCGAAAATAAACCGTTAGAAACTAGTTTAGCAAAAATGGCAAAGGAAACCTTCCAACGCACCAAACCCCACGTGAACATTGGAACTATTGGGCACGTGGACCACGGTAAAACCACTCTCACCGCTGCGATTACCAAAGTACTGGCACAGGCAGGTAATGCTGAAGTTAGAGACTTTGATACGATTGACAACGCTCCTGAAGAAAAAGAGCGTGGTATCACCATTAATACTTCTCACGTAGAGTATGAGACCGCTAATCGTCACTACGCACACGTGGATTGTCCTGGTCACGCCGACTATGTGAAAAACATGGTTACGGGTGCGGCTCAGATGGACGGTGCCATTTTGGTGGTAGCTGCGACTGACGGTCCTATGCCTCAGACTCGTGAGCACATCCTGCTTGCTCGTCAGGTAGGGGTACCTTCTCTGGTAGTTTTCATGAACAAGGTTGACCTTGTTGATGACGAAGAGCTGCTTGAGCTGGTTGAAATGGAAGTTCGCGACCTGCTGAGCGCTTACGAATTCCCTGGTGATGACACTCCTGTTATCCAAGGTTCTGCGCTGGGTGGTCTGGACGGACAGCCTCAGTGGGAAGAAAAAATCATGGAGCTGATGGCTGCCGTTGATGATTTCATTCCTACTCCTCCTCGTGAAAAAGACAAGCCATTCCTGATGCCTGTTGAGGACGTGTTCTCTATCACTGGTCGTGGTACTGTTGCTACCGGTCGTATTGAGCGTGGTGTCATCAACACAGGTGATGCGGTGGATATCATCGGTCTGGATGCTGAGAAACTTTCTTCCACCATCACTGGTGTGGAAATGTTCCGTAAGATCCTTGACACTGGTGAAGCTGGTGATAACGTGGGTCTGCTGCTCCGCGGTATCGACAAAACTGCCATCAAGCGTGGTATGGTAATCATCAAGCCTGGTTCTGTTCAGCCTCACAGCAAATTCAAAGCTGAGGTTTATGTACTGAGCAAAGACGAAGGTGGTCGCCACACTCCGTTCTTCAACAACTACCGTCCTCAGTTCTACTTCCGTACGACCGACGTAACCGGATCTGTAGCACTGCCTGATGGAATCGATATGATCATGCCTGGTGATAACACTACCTTCACCGTTGAGCTGATCTACCCTGTAGCGATGGAAAAAGGTCTGCGCTTCGCTATCCGTGAAGGTGGTCGTACCATCGGTGCCGGTCAGGTTACTGAGATTCTCGAATAAATATAAGATGATACAGGACTCCCCTTTTCGGGGGAGTCCCATCTCTTTTTTTTACTAATCCTCCGCGTGAGGATTGTTCTATAAAGGTAAACGGGTGTAGCTCAGTTGGTAGAGCGACGGTCTCCAAAACCGTAGGCCGAGGGTTCGAATCCTTCCGCCCGTGCAAATACCCACACAAAATGGATAGACTTAGGGCTATATTTAAAGAATACGCGGACGAGCTACTTTACAAAGTGGATTGGCCTACTTTGGAAGAGCTACAGAGCCGTACCGTCGTGGTATTGATTGCTTCTACCATCATTGCCTTGATCATCTTTGCTATGGACTTTGTCTTCAAAGGTGGAATGGGCTTTTTGTATGATACTTTTTCCGCATAAAGCTAAATAGGTAAGATGGCGAAAGCATGGTACGTCGTACGGGCGATCAGTGGTAAAGAAAAAAAGGTGAAGCAATATCTCGAAAGCGAGATTGACCGCCTTGAACTCGAAGAGGTAATTCCTCAGGTAATTATCCCCACTGAAAAGGTATTTGAGATGCGCAACGGCAAAAAGAAGTTGCGCGAACGAAACTTCCTTCCAGGATACATTCTGGTGGAAGTAGACCTTACGCCTGAGATCATTTCTATGGTCAAAGAAGTACCTAATGTTATCGGATTTCTGGGAGACAAAAGAGGTTCCGACCCTGTGCCTCTCAGAGAAGCAGAAGTAAATCAGATCCTCGGAAAGGTAGACGAGCTGGACGAGCAGGGCGAAATGCCGGAAGAACCCTTCATCAAGGGAGAGCCTGTCAAAGTTATGGCGGGTCCTTTCAACGGGTTTACCGGTGTGATCGACGAAATCTACGAGGACAAGAAAAAACTGAAAGTAGTGGTAAAAATCTTCGGACGTAATACGCCGATTGAACTGAACTACTTCCAGGTCGAGAAAGAATACTAGTGAGCTGAATTAGTATATAACCTGGCAGAATCGATACCCTTCGGGGAGCTTCCAACTTTTCGTGCCTGCCAAAAACAAATTTCACTAAGTCAATGGCGAAGCAAATAGAGACTTATGTGAAGCTTCAGGTAAGGGGTGGTCAAGCCAGTCCTGCGCCTCCGATCGGACCCGCACTGGGTGCGAAAGGATTGAATATCATGGAGTTCTGTAAGCGTTTCAACGCTCAGACCCAGGATAAGCAAGGACAAGTACTGCCTGTTGTCATCAGTGTTTACGGAGACAAGTCTTTCGACTTTGTTATCAAAACTCCACCCGCAGCTGTGCTGTTGTTGGAAGCCGCAAAACTGAAATCAGGATCTGCTGAACCTAACCGTAACAAGGTAGGGAAAGTAACCTGGGACGACTGTCGTCAGATTGCTGAGACCAAAGCACCAGACCTGAATAGTTTCACCATTGAATCTGGAATGAAAATGATCGCAGGTACCGCCCGTAGTATGGGATTGGTAGTAGAGGGTACGCCTCCCTGGGAAGAAAAGACAGAATGATCATGGCTAAATTGACCAAAAATCAGAAAAAAGCCAACGCTATAGTAGATAGAGATAACTACTATTCTGTAGATGAGGCGTGTAAATTGATCAAGCAAGTCTCCTTCGCGAAGTTTGATGAATCTGTCGAGCTACACGCCCGTTTGGGAGTGGATCCTCGTCAGGCCAATCAGATGGTTCGCGGAGTGGCTACCCTGCCGCATGGTACTGGTAAAGAAGTTTCCGTTCTGGTGCTGACTACTCCTGATAAGGAAGAAGCAGCTAAAGAAGCTGGAGCTGACCATGTAGGACTGGATGATTATATCCAGAAAATCCAGGGTGGTTGGACTGATATCGACGTCATCATTTGTTCTCCTGACGTCATGGCGAAAGTAGGTAAACTCGGTCGTGTACTGGGACCTCGCGGGTTGATGCCCAACCCTAAGAGTGGAACCGTTACACCGAATGTTGCCCAGGCCGTTAAAGAAGTGAAAGCTGGTAAAATCGACTTTAAAGTCGACAAATCAGGGATCATTCACGTTTCCGTCGGTAAGTCTTCCTTTTCTGCTGAGCAGATTCAGGAAAACCTGATTGAAATGTTGCAGACCCTCCAGCGACTGAAGCCAAGTGGAACGAAGGGAACCTACTTCAAGACGATCTCCATTGCCCCTACCATGGGACCTGGAATCAAAATCGAGAAGTCAAGTGTACCCGGAATTTAATGCGCTATGACAAAGGAACAGAAAAAACAGTTGGTCGAAGAGTTGGTTGAGAAATTTCGTAATCAACCCAACTTTTATATCGCAGACGCCGGTGGATTGACCGTATCAGAAATGAACGAGCTGAGAGGACTTTGCTATAAGTCTGACATAGAGCTCCAGATGGTAAAGAATACGCTGATTAAGAAAGCACTCGAACAATTAGATGAGGATTACTCCGAGGTCTATGACGTGCTGAAGCAGCCTTCTTCTATCTTCTTTACTGATGCTGAAAACCCCAGTGTTCCAGCGAAAGTGTTGAAAGAATTTCGGAAGAAATTTGAGAAGCCCGTCCTCAAAGCCGCAGTGATTGAAACTGCTGTCTTCAAAGGGGATGATCAAATCAAAGTTCTGGCCGATCTCAAGTCTAAAGGTGAGCTCATCGGCGAAATCGTCGGTCTGCTTCAGAGCCCTGCTAAAAATGTTATTTCCGCCCTTAAATCTGGTGGAGGACAAATTGCAGGTATCCTTAAGACCCTCTCAGAAAGAGAAGAAGCATAAGTTAACCCTAAAAATCAGAGTAGATGGAGTCGTGTGGACCTATCACTCTTTATTCAATCGAAGTTATTCTCATAACAGATAAAACTTTTTAAACTCACACAAAATGGCAGATTTGAAAGCATTTGCAGAGCAGCTGGTAAATCTCACCGTCAAAGAAGTAAATGAGCTGGCCGATATCCTGAAAGAAGAATATGGAATTGAGCCTGCTGCCGCCGCCGCGGTTGCCGTTGCCGCTCCCGCTGGTGGAGACGGAGACGGAGGTGGAGATGCCCAAACTGAGTTCGACGTAGTTCTGGTTAGCCCAGGTGGTGCCAAACTGAACGTTGTTAAAGCAGTAAAAGCTATCACCGGACTTGGGCTGAAAGAAGCCAAAGGCGTTGTTGATTCCGCTCCTGCTCCTGTAAAAGAGAAAATATCTAAAGAAGAAGCTGAAGCAATCAAAGCTCAGCTGGAAGAAGCTGGTGCTGAGGTAGAGCTGAAGTAACCCAATGGGGGTTACAGAAACCTACCCCACAAAATAGACCTGGTTCATAGCAATCAGGTCTATTTTCCCGTATCTTATAAATTCTATCGCGTTCTTTTCGTTTATTATTTTTCTTGACTTCACCCAATAATACCTAAGAGATTGACTAGCAATACTTCAACGAAGCGAGTCTCCTTCTCTCAGATCAAGAAGGTCATTGATTATCCAGATTTCCTGGAAGTTCAACTGCGTTCCTTTAGGGAATTTATGCAGGTAGACACTCCCCAGGATCAGAGAAACGAGGAAGGGTTGTACAAAGTGTTCAAGGAAAATTTCCCGATTACCGATGCCCGGGAAAATTTCGTGCTTGAATTTCTGGATTACTACATTGACCCTCCCCGATATTCAATCCCAGAGTGTAAAAGCCGGGGATTGACGCATTCCGTGGCACTCAAAGCCAAACTATTCCTGTATTGTACCGATCCCGAAAACGAAGATTTCGAGCCGGTAACGCAGGAGGTTTATCTAGGAAACATTCCCTACATGACTGACAAAGGCACCTTTATCATTAATGGTGCTGAAAGGGTGGTGGTAAGCCAGTTACACCGTTCACCCGGTGTATTCTTTGGTCAGTCCTTCCACGCCAATGGTTCACGTCTGTACTCTGCCCGGATCATTCCTTTTAAGGGATCCTGGATTGAGTTCTCTACCGATGTGAACAACGTCATGTACGCCTATATCGACCGGAAAAAGAAATTCCCGGTTACTACCCTGATGCGGGCTATTGGTTATAGCACCGACAAGGATATCCTTGAGATCTTTGGGCTGGCCGAAGAAATGAAGGTCACCAAAGCCAACCTCAAGAAAGCCGTCGACCGTAAGCTGGCTGCGCGGATTCTGCGTACTTGGACGGAAGACTTTGTGGACGAAGATACCGGTGAGGTGGTATCTATCACCCGTAACGAAGTACTCTTCGAGCGGGACCACATCATTGAAAAAGATAACATTGAAGAGATTCTGGAATCGGGCGTGGAACATATCATCCTGGTATCTTCTACCGCCAATGCCGCAGAATACTCTATCATTTATAATACGCTCCAGAAAGATAACTCCAACTCTCAGAGCGAGGCGGTAGACCTCATTTACCGGCAGCTGAGAAATGCTGAGCCACCAGACGAGGAAACTGCGCGTGGAGTTATTGATAAATTGTTCTTCAGTGATAAGCGATACGATCTGGGTGAAGTAGGTCGCTATCGTCTGAATAAAAAACTCCACGGAGTTTATGACGAGGACAGCCAGGTCCTGACTAAAAGCGATATCATCAAAATCGTTGAGTACCTGGTGGGACTGCAGAATACCAAGACCCACGTAGATGACATCGACCATTTGAGTAACCGTCGTGTCAGAACCGTAGGGGAGCAGCTGTACTCTCAGTTTAGTGTGGGACTGGCTCGTATGGCACGTACGATCCGTGAGCGGATGAACATTCGCGACAACGAGATCTTTACGCCTGCCGACCTGATCAATGCCCGTACGCTTTCTTCCGTCATCAACTCCTTCTTCGGAACCAACCAGCTGAGCCAGTTCCTGGATCAAACGAACCCACTGGCTGAGTTGACGCACAAAAGACGGGTTTCCGCTCTAGGACCTGGTGGTCTGTCTCGCGAACGTGCCGGCTTTGAGGTACGAGACGTTCACTATACCCACTACGGCCGTCTGTGTCCGATTGAGACGCCGGAAGGACCGAATATTGGATTGATTTCGTCTCTCTGTACTTACGCCAAAATCAACGATATGGGCTTCATTGAAACCCCTTATCGTAAAGTAGATGATGGCAACATTGCCCCAGAGGCAACTTACCTCAGTGCAGAAGAGGAAGATAATACCATCATCGCTCAGTCAAACGCACCTATCACGGATAAAGGAACTTTCCAGAATCCAAGGGTAAAAGCGCGTAAAATGGGCGACTTCCCAGTGGTAGTTCCAGAAGAAGTGGCTTACATGGACGTTGCACCCAACCAGATTGTGAGTGTGGCGGCTTCCCTGATCCCCTTCCTGGAAAATGACGATGCCAACCGGGCCCTGATGGGATCAAACATGCAGCGTCAGGCGGTACCGCTTCTTGTACCTGAAGCCCCTATCGTGGGTACAGGCATTGAAGAAAAGGTAGCCCTGGATTCTCGCTCCATGTTGAGAGCTTCCGGACCTGGAGTAGTTGATTATGTGGATGGATCAAAAATCGTGATTCGGTATGACCGCTCTCCGGTAGACGATCTCATCAGCTTCAACTCCAACGTCGTTACCTACGATATCACTAAGTTCCAGCGGACCAACCAGAATACGTCCATCAACCTCCGGCCGGTCGTCAAAACCGGACAGAAAGTAGATAGCGATACGGTAATCGCCGACGGCTACTCTACCGAGGATGGCGAACTGGCCCTGGGTAAAAACCTGTTGGTGGCCTTTATGCCATGGCAGGGATACAACTTTGAGGATGCCATCGTGATTTCCGAACGTGTAGTCGCTGAGGACGTTTACACCTCGATTCACATTGAGGAATTTGACATGCAGGTTCGGGACACCAAGCGAGGTGAAGAAGAGCTGACACGTGAGATTCCAAACGTGAGCGAAGATGCTATCAAACACCTCGACGAAAACGGATTGATCCGGGTCGGCGCTGAAGTGAATCCTGGCGATATTCTGATCGGTAAGATCACCCCTAAAGGTGAGTCTGATCCGACACCGGAAGAAAAGCTGCTGCGTGCCATCTTTGGTGATAAAGCTGGAGACGTGAAGGATGCTTCTTTGCGTGTACCTCCTTCCATTCACGGGGTGGTGATCGACAAAAAGCTCTTTTCTAAGGAGAAAAAAGAAGGCAAAGCCAAAGCCCGCGACAAGAAGCTCCTGGCAAATCTGGAAGAACGCTACAATACCGAGCTGACAGAATTGCACAACCTGATGGTTTCCAAATTGCTGGAACTGTTGGGCGATTATAAGTCTTCTGGCGTGAAGAATAAGTTCAACGAAGAGGTCATTCCTTCCGGTAAGAAGTTTACCGAAAAGACCCTCATGGCGCTGAACTTCCTGGACGTCCTGGCAAACGAATGGACCGGAGAGGAGCAGATGAATAAAAACATCGAAACCCTCTTCCGTAACTATAAGCGGAAGTTCGACCTGATTGAAGGTAAATTCCGTCGGGAAGAATACCAGATCAGAGTAGGAGACGAACTACCTTCCGGTATCCTGAAACTGGCCAAAGTCTATGTTGCCAAGAAGCGTAAGCTGAAAGTAGGGGACAAAATGGCTGGTCGCCACGGTAACAAAGGGGTAGTGGCCAAAATCGTCCCTGTAGAGGATATGCCCTTCCTGGATGATGGAACGCCTGTAGATATTGTCCTCAACCCGCTGGGGGTACCTTCACGGATGAACCTGGGACAGGTATATGAAACCATCCTGGCCTGGGCCGGTAAGAGACTCGGCTTGAAATTTGCCACCCCTATCTTTGATGGTGCCAGCGTGGATGATGTGAATAAGTACCTGAAAAAAGCCAAACTGCCTGACTTTGGGGTTGCCAACCTCATCAACGGACAGACGGGTGAGCATTTCAGCGAAGCCACTACCGTGGGCATCATTTATATGTTGAAGCTGGGACACCTGGTGGATGACAAAATGCACGCCCGTTCTATCGGACCCTACTCGCTCATTACGCAGCAGCCCCTGGGTGGTAAAGCCCAGTTTGGTGGACAGCGTTTTGGTGAGATGGAGGTGTGGGCCCTGGAAGCCTTCGGTGCCGCCCACATCTTGCGGGAGATGCTGACGGTAAAATCAGATGACGTGGTGGGTCGTGCCAAAGTGTACGAATCCATCGTCAAAGGTGATGTACTTCCGACCCCAGGCGTTCCTGAGTCATTCAACGTATTGATTCACGAACTTCGCGGCCTGGCCCTGGAAGTGACATTAGAATAAGATTGAGGAGCTCCCTCCGCGGGGGAGCTCCCTACTACATATTCCTGAGATCGATCATAGGAAACTAATTATTGGAGGTAACGCATGCCTATCGCCAAAAACACCAAAATTTCCAGTGATTTTAAGAGAATCACTGTGAGTCTTGCTTCCCCGGAAGCCATTCTAAACCGTTCACACGGCGAAGTTCTTAAACCTGAAACCATCAACTACCGGACCTATAAGCCGGAGAAGGATGGTCTTTTCTGTGAAAGGATTTTTGGTCCGGTTAAGGACTATGAATGCCATTGTGGTAAGTACAAAAGAATCCGCTACAAAGGCATCATTTGTGATCGCTGTGGAGTAGAGGTTACTGAGAAAAAGGTACGACGCGAAAGAATGGGACACATTCAGCTCGTGGTACCGGTCGCTCACATTTGGTACTTCCGTACCCTGCCGAGTAAAATCGGTTATCTGTTGGGTCTGACAGGTAAAAAATTAGATCAAATTATTTACTACGAGCGCTATGTGGTCATTACCCCCGGCGTACTCGAAAGTGAAGGCGTCCAGCACATGGATTTCCTGACAGAGGAGGAATACCTGAATATCCTCGAAACCCTGCCGAAGGAAAACCAGATGCTACCCGACGATGACCCCAACAAATTTGTCGCTAAAATGGGTGCTGAAGCCCTTGAAGCACTTTTGGGGAATCTCGAACTGGACGAGCTTTCCTACACCCTCCGTCAAAAAGCCGCTACCGAGACTTCTCAGCAGCGGAAAAATGATGCCCTGAAGCGTCTGAAAGTTGTAGAAGCTTTCCGGGGTGCCAACCGACGGATCGAAAACAACCCTCAGTGGATGGTGATTCGCATTGTACCGGTTATTCCACCGGAACTGCGCCCACTGGTTCCATTGGAAGGGGGACGTTTTGCAACTTCTGACCTTAACGATCTCTATCGTCGGGTCATTATTCGTAACAACCGTCTGAAGCGTCTGATTGAGATCAAAGCCCCTGAAGTAATTCTCCGTAACGAAAAGCGGATGCTCCAGGAAGCGGTCGATTCTCTCTTTGACAATACCCGGAAAGTAAACGCCGTAAGGTCTGACTCCAACCGCGCCCTCAAATCTCTTTCAGACATGCTGAAAGGTAAGCAGGGACGTTTCCGTCAGAACCTGCTCGGTAAGCGTGTTGACTACTCTGGTCGTTCAGTCATCGTGGTAGGTCCTCAGCTGAAACTGCATGAGTGTGGCCTTCCGAAGTCTATGGCAGCTGAGCTGTTCAAGCCTTTTGTCATCCGTAAACTGATCGAGCGTGGCATCGTCAAAACCGTAAAAAGCGCCAAGAAGCTGGTAGACCGCCGCGATCCGGTGATCTGGGATATTCTCGAGAACATCCTCAAAGGACACCCGGTGATGCTCAACCGTGCACCAACCCTGCACCGTTTGGGTATTCAGGCCTTCCTGCCTCGTCTGGTGGAAGGTAAAGCCATTCAATTGCATCCCCTGGTTTGTACAGGATTTAACGCTGACTTTGATGGGGACCAAATGGCCGTTCACGTGCCACTCAGTAATGAGGCGGCCCTGGAAGCCATCGTCTTGATGCTGGCCAGCCACAACATCCTTCACCCTGCCAACGGTTCGCCGATTACCCTGCCAACGCAGGATATGGTATTGGGGGTTTATTACCTCACCAAAGGCCGTCCCGGTCAGCGTGGCGAAGGACTGCTCTTCGGTAGCCCCGAAGAAGTAGAAATTGCCTACAATGAAGGGGTTGCTGCGAAGCACGCCATCATTAAGGTGCGGATGCCAAAACTGGATGAGTCTACTGGCGAAGCCCTCCTGAACGAATACGGAGAGCCTCATACAGAAATCGTTGAAACCACCGTCGGACGGGTACTCTTTAACAAGATCGTACCTAAGAAGGCTGGTTTTGTCAACATTCTCTTGTCTAAGAAGACCATGCGGAAGGTTATTAACCAAATCTTCATCAAAGCTGGTCTGGTAGATACCGTAAAATTCCTCGATGACCTCAAAGACCTCGGATTCCAGGAGGCCTTCAAAGGTGGTCTTTCCTTCTCCTTGAATGAGGTGATTGTACCGAAAGAAAAGGACAAACTCATCAAAGAAGCGGAAGGTAAAATTGAGGAAGTCTCCATGAACTATAACATGGGACTCATTACGGAAAACGAACGCTACAACCAGGTAATCGATATCTGGACCCACACCAACTCCCGTTTGACCGAGACGCTGATGAAGCAATTGGCCAACGATAAGGATGGATTTAACAACATCTACATGATGTTCCACTCCGGAGCCCGTGGTTCTAAAGAGCAGATTCGTCAGCTCGGTGGTATGCGTGGTCTGATGGCCAAGCCGCAGAAAACCCTCAAAGGTTCTGCTGGTGAGATCATCGAAAACCCGATCCTTGCCAACTTCAAGGAGGGACTTTCTGTACTGGAGTACTTCATCTCTACCCACGGTGCCCGTAAAGGTCTGGCTGATACTGCCCTTAAGACAGCGGATGCTGGTTACCTGACCCGTCGTCTGGTAGATGTGGCCCAGGATGTCATCATTACTCAGTTAGACTGTGGTACCTTACGTGGCCTGACCATTACTGCCCTCAAAGAAAATGAGGACATTATTCAGCCGCTCGGAGAGCGGATTCTGGGTCGCGTATCCCTGGATAATGTATATGATCCCTTAGATCCTGAGAGATTGATCGTGGGAGCTGGGGAAAACATAGACGAAGACGTGGTTCGCGAGATTGAAGCCACGCCGATTGAAAGTGTTGAAATCCGCTCCGTACTTACCTGCGAATCCAAGCAAGGGGTATGTGCCAAATGTTACGGCCGAAACCTCGGTAACGGTATGCTGGTAGAGGTTGGAGAGACCGTTGGCGTTATCGCCGCCCAGTCTATCGGTGAGCCTGGTACCCAGCTGACCTTGCGTACCTTCCACGTGGGTGGTACTGCGCAGCGCGTGGCCAATATGAGTGAGCTGGTAGCCAAATTTGATGGTAAGCTGGCCCTCGAAAACGTGAGAACGGTTGAGCGCGAAAAAGATGGGGAAATGGTGAAAGTGGTGATCAGCCGGACAGGTAAACTGAAAATTCTGGATGATCAGTCTCGTATCCTCTTCTCCAACAAGGTGCCTTATGGCTCCAGCCTTTTCGCCAAGGATAAAAGGAAAGTGAAGAAAGGCGACCTCCTCTGTAGCTGGGACCCTTACAACTCGGTAATTATCTCTGAGTTTGAAGGAAAAATCGTCCTGGAAGACGTTAAGGAAGGGGTTACCTATCTGGAAGATACCGATGAGCAAACCGGACACAAAGAGAAGGTGATCATCGATAGCCGGGATAAGTCTATCAACCCGACGATTATCATCATGAACAACAAAGGGGAAGAACTTCGTTCTTACAACCTACCCGTAGGTGCCCACCTGGTCATTGATGATAATGAAAAAGTAACGGCCGGTCAGGTCATGGTGAAGATCCCTCGTTCCGGTGGTGGTACGGCGGATATTACCGGTGGTCTGCCTCGGGTTACTGAGCTCTTTGAAGCAAGGAATCCATCCAACCCTGCCATCGTTTCAGCGATTGAGGGAGTCGTCAGACTGGGAGGCATCAAGCGGGGTAACCGTGAGGTGTTTATTAACCCACCAGATGGATCTGATGAAATCCGCTACCTGGTCAACCTGAAGAAGCATATCCTGGTGCATGACGGAGATTACGTCATGTCTGGTGAAATGCTCTCTGATGGAGCGATCGCGCCTAAAGACATTCTGGCCATCAAAGGACCGAGTGCGGTTCAGGCGTATATCGTAAATGAAATCCAGGAAGTATACCGGATGCAGGGGGTACCGATTAACGATAAACATATCGAGGTAATCGTACGTCAGATGATGCAGAAGGTAGAAATCGTGGATGCCGGTGATACGATTTTCCTTGAAAAAGAGGTGGTCAACCGTCTGGACTTCCAGGAGGAAAATGACTGGATCTTTGATAAGCTCGTCGTCGTCGAGGCGGGAGAATCCACTACCTTGAAACCAGGTCAGATTGTGTCTCAGCGTCAGCTCAGAGATGAAAACTCTCAGCTGCGGAGAAACGACAAGCAGCTTGCAGAAGCCAGAGAGGCTCGTTCTGCAGTTTGTAAGCCGGTGCTGATGGGGATTACCCGTTCATCACTGGGTACGAAGAGCTGGTTGTCTGCTGCTTCATTCCAGGAGACCACCAAGGTTCTGAGTGAGGCCGCTATCATGGCCAAGACTGATGATCTGAAGGGACTGAAAGAGAACGTAATTGTAGGACACCTGATTCCTGCAGGTACCGGTCTCAGAAAGTACCAGGACATCATTGTCGCTGATAAAACTGAGTATGAAGAGCGTATGGCGGGTAAGCCTTCCGAAGCGCTCCTCGACTAAGTAATATTTTGTAAAGATTTTCAAAACGGAGGGGATTTCCCCTCCGTTTTTTTTAGGGGATATTCGTATTTTTAAGCAGCTAAATCATTTTCCAAGGCTAACGTTCGCTATGGCTGGTACCAAAACAAAAATCCTTGATCAGGTTGCGATTACCGCAAGGTTGAAAAGGATGGCCTTTGAGTTATATGAGGCCAACTACCAGGAAAATGAATTGCTGGTAATTGGCATAGATGAAAGAGGAGGCTACCTGGCAGAAAAACTGTGTGCCTATCTTTCAGCCATCAGCCCTTTACACATTCGGTTTATACAGGCAAGCCTGGACCGGTCTCAAGGCTCACCTGAAATTGGCATCGAGCTTTCTGAGGAATTGGAACACCTTCGGGACAAACCGATTGTCGTGGTAGATGATGTCTTGTATACCGGATCTACCTTATTAAATGTGGTATCCATCCTCCTGCAAGCCACCCCAAAATCCATCCAAACGGCCGTTTTGATTGACCGGGGGCACCGAAAGATGCCGGTTTCCTCTGACTTTGTCGGATTGGAAATGGCCACTACCCTTTCTCAGCACATTTCTGTCGAGATTGTGCCTGAAAAGGAAACGGCAGAAGCCTATTTAATGTAAGACTACCTTTTCTTTGTTGCATAAGACTATCTAACTAACATGATTTCAGAATCAACTTCCAACTCCAACACCATGACACAGGATCCCATTTTTTCTATCATAGAAAAAGAAAAAAAGCGTCAGCTGGAGGGAATAGAGCTGATTGCTTCCGAGAACTTCGTGAGCGAGGCCGTGCTGGAGGCCGCTGGGAGTTGCCTGACCAATAAATACGCTGAGGGCCTGCCTGGAAAAAGATATTATGGAGGCTGCCAGTTTGTGGACGAGGCTGAAAACCTGGCCCGGGACCGCGCCAAGGAATTATTTGGCGCAGAGTGGGTCAATGTCCAGCCCCATTCCGGTGCTCAGGCCAATGCCGCAGTATTTCTGGCCCTCTTAAAGCCAGGCGATACCATCCTCGGGTTTGATCTTTCCCACGGCGGTCACCTTACCCATGGTTCTCCTGTCAATTTTTCTGGAAAAACCTACCGCCCTATGTTCTATGGGGTGCATAAGGATACCGGCCGGGTAGATTTGGATCAAATGCGGGATGTGGCCCGGAAAGAGCAGCCTAAGCTGATCATCATGGGAGCCAGCAGCTATTCCCGGGATTGGGATTATGAGGTGTTCCGTGAAGTAGCCAATGAAGTTGGCGCCATCCTCATGGCTGACATCTCCCACCCTGCGGGCCTGATCGCCAAAGGCTTGCTGAACAACCCGCTAGCGCATTGCGACATAGTAACCACCACCACCCATAAAACCCTGCGAGGGACCCGCGGAGGCATGATTCTGGTCGGTAAAAACGGTCCTAATCCTCTAGGCCTTACCACGCGTAAAGGCACTGTCCGGAAAACCGGTTCTATCCTGGACTCTGCCGTATTCCCCGGTACCCAGGGAGGCCCGCTGATGCACATCATTGCGGCCAAAGCCATCGCTTTTGGGGAGGCGCTTCGTCCCGAATTTGCTACCTACGGAGAGCAAGTCATCAAAAATGCCCAGACCCTTGCCCAGTCTATGCTGGAGTTAGGATACGGCGTTATTTCTGGAGGAACCGACAATCATTCCATGCTGATTGACCTGCGAAACAAAGGCGTTACCGGTAAGGTAGCCGAGGAAAGCCTGGTACGAGCAGACATCACCATCAATAAGAATATGGTGCCTTTCGACACCGAAAGTCCTATGGTAACCAGTGGCATGCGTCTCGGTTCTTCTGCGCTGACCACCCGAGGGCTCAAAGAGGAAGACATGAAAATGGTGGCTTCCTTTATTGATCGTGTCCTGATCGATCCGGAAAATGAGACGGTGATCGGGCAGGTGCGGGGAGAGGTGAATGAGTATATGCAAAAATTTCCCATGTTTACCTGGGAATAAACCGCTTTTGGCAGACTTTATGCCCCTTGTAAGATAGATTACCACCTGCTGCCATGTTTGTATTAAGACTGGTCTTGACGAGCCTTTGCCTTGGAGGGTTTCTGGCACACCCTGCATATTCTCAATCCATCACCGCCGAACAAGTATTTCCCGTACAAGGATACAGTGTGTTTCAGCAAGGCTATCCTCCTATGGTAGCCCCAGCTGGCGCCGGGAAGTTCCTCTTCGTAGAATTCTGGAAAGGAGGAAATGAAGGCAGGAACATGGACAATATGTACCTGCAACAATATGGCTTCAGCGATTACGTAGAACACTGGTTTCATCCAGTGACGGAGTCCGGACAACCCCGGCTGGAAGTAATCGATTTGAAATACCTCCCCAAGTCTATCGCTGTCATTGGACACGAGTACGACGCCTCCAGTAAAGAAGTCCATACCGTTTCTCGGTGGTTTACCCATCAGGGAGAACCCAAAACGAAGCAAACCGTCCGCTTATCTCATTACCTGAAAAGGCCCCGGAGAAATTATCAGGAATCTGTAGAACTATCCCCCAATCGCCAATATCTCTTATGGTGGGGCGGAGATGAAAAGATGCAGTACGCCAGCGTCCGGGATGCGGCGGGACAAGCTGTCTGGAAGGATCGCTTACAAGTACCAGGCCTGAAAGAAAAGTACAGCATCAGTAAGGTCCTGATCGAAGACCGAACCGCGAACCTGGTTTTTTTCCTGACCCCCAAAACTTCTTCCACCGGCCCGGCCAATAAGCCCCTGCTGATCAGCCGCTACCTTCACGAAGAGAAGAAATTTGTAACCCTGGAACTAGCCAATAGCCCGGAGACGAATGCCTTTCTCCCGCAGGTGGCGTGGGTAAAGGGGGATTTAGTGGTGGCCGGGTGCGAGATCGCTTTCGGGGGAGGAGATGGCTTGAAACTTGGGTCTGAGGAATCCAACAAAGGAACTATCAATCGGTTGCAGCAGGTATTCATGCACAGGATAGGGGGATTTGATAAAAACCTGGATAGCCTGACGCTCATCCGATCAATGGTTCAGACTTTTCCTCAAAAGTGGAAAGAACAATACGCCATCAATGGGACCGACTTTCACACCTCGCGACTCCTGGTAGAAGGTGACATGGCCCTTTTCATGATGGAAGAATTCAAGGTGGGAGCCAAACGCAAACTCTATTTCTACGATATTGGCATCTTAGGTTTTGATACCCAAAAGGGAGAGATTGCCTGGGATGCGATTCTGAAAAAGCAGCAAAGGGACCAGGGCTCTACTGCTTTTATGAGTTATGTCAGCGCTACTGCCAAGGGGAAACTCCGGTTGATCTACCTGACAGAAAAAGGGGCTCGGGGCAAAGTAGTCTGTTCTTCTTTTGACGCTTGGCGCGGGACCCGCAAAGATGTGGTCCTGGCTTCCAATGAAGAGGCTAAATACTTTTTCTTCCCTGCCAACTCAGGCAAGGTGGGACAGGAACAAATGGTATTGGTGGGAATGGGCCGACCAGGTCAGAATGATTATAAGTTGATTTCCGTAACATTTTAACTGAGAACTTCAGTTTTGACCAAGCTTGAATTCCAGAAAGTCAGTAAATTAGAGGTATAAGCGCTATTCGAACAAACAGCAAGGAAAGTGGGGATTATATCAAATTTAAAAAAGCTGCGGAAGCCTCAGAATGAGGGTGCCAATGGGCAAGCAAAGCTCAATGGCAAAGCTAATGGAACAGAAGGCGAAATGACTTTTCTGGAGCATCTGGAAGAGTTGCGGTGGCATTTGATTCGTAGCCTGGCCTCTATTCTGGTCTTTGGCATCGGGATATTCGTCAATATCAACTGGATTTTTACCAACGTCATTTACGCTCCGTTCAAAAAGGAGTTTTTTACCCATGAGATTCTTTGCCAGCTCAGAGAAGCCCTCTGCTTTGAAAAACTCCCGGTAGAAATCATCGCCTTGGGGCCTTATGAGCAGTTTCTCAAGTCTATCACCATTTCCTTTATTGCGGGCTTCATTATCTCCTTTCCCTATTTCATCTGGGAAATGTGGCGCTTCATCAAGCCCGGCCTGAAAGCATCGGAACGCAAAGGCGTTCGAGGCAACGTCTTTATCATCAGCATCCTTTTCTTCATTGGAGTAGCCTTTTCCTACTACGTCATTCTGCCTTTCGCTATCCAATTCCTTTCTACCTATCAGTTGGGCGCAGAGATCACCAACCAGTGGAAAGTCGGGCTGGTTGTGGGCATGGTTACCCAGATTACCCTGGCGGGCGGTATTCTCTTTGAAATGCCGATCATCGTCTACTACCTGTCCAAGATGGGGATCTTGACGCCGGAGTTTATGAAGAAATACCAGCGCCACGCCATTGTCATTATGCTGGTGCTGGCGGCGATCATTACGCCTCCGGATGTGGTGTCTCAGGTATTGATTTTCTTCCCTTTACTTCTTTTGTACAAAATCAGTATTCGGATCTGCACCTGGGTAACTACGAAGGAGGCCAAAAAGCTAGAGGACATCTAGGCTTTTTCCGGTAAGCCCAGTCTTTCCCAGATCAACTCAAAATCTTCTGGCTTGCCTATGTGCAAGGTCTGGATTCCCGCTGCTTCGGCTGCTTCGAGGTTCTTGAGAGAATCATCCAGGAAAAGGGTTTCTTCAGCTTTCCAGCCGGTTTTTTCCAACACCTTTGCGTAGATAGCAGGGTTGGGTTTATTCACGCCCAGCTCAAAAGAGACAAAGACATGGTGCATGGCCCCAAACATGTCCCGACATTCCGGCTCATATATATGAAAGTGGTAGCGGCTGGTATTGCTTAGGAGGGCTACCTGATGGGTTTGAGCCAGTCGCTGCACCGCTTCGGTGCGGCCAGGGAAAAGATTTAACAGCAGGGAAGCCCAAACGGCTTTGATTTCCTCCAGATTGCCTTCCAACTGAAAAGAATCCTTTAGCCCCTGCGCAAATTCGTCAATCTCTATCTCTCCACAATCCAGGCGAGAAAACCACCGGTCTTTACTTTCCCGATGGTAATCTACCTCGGGCGCACCTGGGCGGCGCATGGCATTGTAGGCGGTGACAGTTTTGGCGACGTCTATGTCTAGCAGGACTCCGCCCAGATCAAGGAATATGTTGTTAATGGAAGAGGTGGCCATAAAATAAAATGTGGGTTGATGCTGCGAAGATAGGCCTTCTTCCGGGGGAGACAAGGACGAATGTTGATTCCTTAGCGCATCGCTCGGGCGAGTTCTTCCAGGACCATTTTACGCCGCTGCTGAGAGACTGGGATTTGGGTTTGATCCTGCATTTTCAGATAGCCACCTTCCCTTTTTTCGAAAGATCGCACATAGCGAACGTTGACCAGATGGGACTGGTGGGAGCGGATAAAGCCTTCCTGGTTGAGGAGCAATTCATATTCTTTGAGCGGTTTGGAGACCACCAATTTTCGACCATCCACCAGGAAAAAGCTGGTGTAATTATTCTCTCCCTGGCAGCGCACTATGTCCTCCAGGGGAACATAGTCAATCCGATCTGCAGAGGCCAGGGCCAGCTTTTTGGGCCCCTGATGGTTCTGGTGAGCTTTAAATACTTCCCAACTACTGGTTTTTTGTTCCGGCTGCCTTTTTTCAGCAGCCTTGTTCACCGCGGCTTGTAATTCCAGCGGGTCCACCGGTTTCAGCAGGTAATCCAGGGCAGCAAACTTGATGGCCTTCAGGGCATAGTGGTCATAGGCTGTAACAAATATCACCTCAAAAGGGAAATCCGGGAAAGCCTCCAGCAACTGGAAACCATTGGCTTCGGGCATTTCTATATCCAGAAAGAGGAGGTCCGGCTGGACCTCCTGTATGATGACTTTGGCACTTTCTACAGAATCTGCCTTGCCTACAATGTGGAGTTGGGGGCAGTGTTTTTCCAGCAAAAAGGCCAGGTTTTCGCGGTTGGCTGCTTCGTCGTCTATGATCAGTGCCTTCATTTTTTTCCAGTATTGCTGGCGAGTTTTATGCTCCCATCTGTTACAGCATCGATGAAACGATAGAAAGTTTCCCCATGACCATCCTGATTTTCAAATACAGTGGCTCCCAGGGAAGTTAAACATTCTCGCTCTGATTCAGTAAGGCCTCCCACCCTTTGGTCATTGTGGGCGAAGAAAAAGCTGACGGTAGAAAGGTCTTTTCCTTGCAATAAATCCGCATAGCGGGGGCTGCCCAGCGCGGCTTTGAGGAAGTTTTTGGCCTGATCCACCCTTAATTCTTCTCGCGTAAAATCAGAAAGGTCTTCTGGTTCGCGTACCAAGGCCATCCCGTCTTCCTGAAAGGCCCGGTTCTCTCCCCGTTGGTGCAGCTCAACCAATTCCATTGGAACATTCAGCCTGCCAGCAGAGATAATGTATCGATCAGCCTGGGCTTCACAGGTGCTAAGATAGTTGAGGATGATAAAGGCTCCATAGGAGTGCCCAATCAGGATGACCTGTTTGCCACGGCGCTTTTGATAGGCTACGGCTGCTTCCAGAAAGAGGACCGTCAGGGCTGCGGCTTGTTCCGCTTCTGCGCGTCCCAGGTGTAGGACTTTCGGATAAAAGGTCTGTGCCTGATGCAGATAAAGGGTCTGATAAGTCGCGTAGCGAGGCACATAGCGCAGGCTGCTCCGGCCGTGCATAGCAAAGCCTAGTTCAGGAGCCGGCCCGCCCTGGCAATGGATGAGGACGGTATCACTGTTGGGGTTTCCATCCATTAACCACAATTGGGTGGTATCGGAAGGTAGCTTGAGAAAATTAACTGGGGATTTTTGGGCCAGGCAAAAAAGCGGTGCCAGGGCCCAGCTTAGCATAAGGAGGGTTTTCATGATGAATAGGGATAGGGTCTCCGGAAAAACCCTGAGGTTTTTCCGGAGAAGGTGAATCAAATGATGAGGCTTAGTTTTCGAGGGGGAGACGAATTTCTACCCGGGTTCCTTCGGCCGGGGGGAAGGCAAATTTTCGATCTTCTACCACTACATCAATGGAGCTTCCCCACTGGTTTTCCAGGGCTTCCAGGCGTTCTTTGTTGAGGCGGATGCCGAAACCACCACCGCTTTCCACCGCGACCTTTTGGTCTTTGGCTTTTTCCAGGCCGATGCCATTGTCTTCCAGGGTGATCCAAAGTTCGTATCCAACTTTGGCAATGGTCAGGTTAATCCGACCTGGCCGGTCTTTGAGGGGAGCCAATCCATGGCGAATGGCATTTTCCACATAGGGCTGTAAGAGCAAGCCTGGCAGCTCCGTAGTATAGGGATCGACCAAAGGATCCACGTCTATTTCCAGGGTAAAAGGCGTTCTCAGGCTCTCCAGTTCTGCATAGGTGCGGATGAGGTCCAGTTCTTCTTGTAGAGAAATCAGGGGTACTTCAGAGTATTGCAGCACCTTGCGTACCAGTTGAGAAAAACGGGTCAGGTAGTGGTTGGCTTTTTCGTTGTCCTGGGAGTTGACCAGGTGCTGAATAGAACTCAGGGAGTTAAAGAGAAAGTGCGGATTCATCTGGGCCCGAATAGAGCGCAGGGTGAGCTCCAGCTTTTCATTTTTCCGGGCTTCTATCTTGCGGATGCGGCGCGCCCGCCAGCGGAGGATCAGCCAGCCCAGCCCAAACATGAAACCCAGGTTAAAGAGGCCGATCACCATGATGCTGAACCAGTCAAGCTCATGATCTTCTTCATAGCGTCGCCGTTTTTCAGCACGATTCTGCTGTTTGATTTCTGCTCTCCGGAGGGCGGCCGTGAGCTGAGCTTCGGAATCTTCCAGCCCATAATTCTCGGCAATGCGTCCTCGCTCATCTACGATCAACAGGGTTTTTCTTAAACCGGTGATCAGGTATTCGCTGGATGGGCCTACAAAGAGTCCGGGCGCATGAAGGTGAATTCCCTTAAGGTCCCATTCCCCAACTTTTCTCCGCCAAACTCCTTCATCCTCATCCACACAGATATACATGAAATGGAAGTCGGGAAAATTTTCCTGCAGGCGGTTATAAGTGGTGATTTCTTTTTGGTTGAGTTCGCGGTAAAAGAGGAGCAGGACATTGTGTCCACGACTAAAGTCCAGACAATACTCATTGCCTGACAGACTGTGCAGGCAAAAATCAGGCGCTCTGTTGCCTATGCGCAATCCCTGCATGAATCCCCCCAATTCATGAAGTTGATCATTCAAAAAAGGATCCCGGCACTTTTGTGTAAAGGCTTCAATCCGCTGAAGGATATCATCCTGGCCCATGCGGATATTGTACTCAGCATAGTATCGGTAATGTTGGGTCAATCCCCCCAGGAAATGGGCCTGAAAAATATACTTGGCGGCTCCTTTAAGATGAAAAGGCGCGGTATCAAAGGCAGCAAGGTCAGTAATCCAATTGGGATCACCGGTCCAGAAGCCCTGGCTGAGAAGCGTTTGGAGATACTTCTCGACGTATCGTCGGTATGCCGGAATATATTTTAGCTGATCATGGTCTATGCCCAGGGCTAAAAACTGAGGGGATAATATTTCTTCAACCAATAACCATCGTAAATCTTCCGGCTTAGCATGATTCCTTTCCAGTTTTTTATAGGCGTAACCATAGATGATTTCGGCTTTGAACCGCTGGTAAACTGAGGGAGGCATCTCCGACCGGAATTGTTCCAGCAAGGCCAGTTCTCCTTTTTCCTGGCTTAAAGGGACGCTGATTTTGCTAATCGCAGATTCATTCGGCCCAGGGAACAGAAGATAGGTGTTGACTTTTCCCTCTTTAAACCGATCATAGTAGGCTTGCAAAAAGCGATTGGTTGCTCCTCCTTTTCCTGCAGGCGGTTATAAGTGGTGATTTCTTTTTGGTTGAGTTCGCGGTAAAAGAGGAGCAGGACATTGTGTCCACGACTAAAGTCCAGACAATACTCATTGCCTGACAGACTGTGCAGGCAAAAATCAGGCGCTCTGTTGCCTATGCGCAATCCCTGCATGAATCCCCCCAATTCATGAAGTTGATCATTCAAAAAAGGATCCCGGCACTTTTGTGTAAAGGCTTCAATCCGCTGAAGGATATCATCCTGGCCCATGCGGATATTGTACTCAGCATAGTATCGGTAATGTTGGGTCAATCCCCCCAGGAAATGGGCCTGAAAAATATACTTGGCGGCTCCTTTAAGATGAAAAGGCGCGGTATCAAAGGCAGCAAGGTCAGTAATCCAATTGGGATCACCGGTCCAGAAGCCCTGGCTGAGAAGCGTTTGGAGATACTTCTCGACGTATCGTCGGTATGCCGGAATATATTTTAGCTGATCATGGTCTATGCCCAGGGCTAAAAACTGAGGGGATAATATTTCTTCAACCAATAACCATCGTAAATCTTCCGGCTTAGCATGATTCCTTTCCAGTTTTTTATAGGCGTAACCATAGATGATTTCGGCTTTGAACCGCTGGTAAACTGAGGGAGGCATCTCCGACCGGAATTGTTCCAGCAAGGCCAGTTCTCCTTTTTCCTGGCTTAAAGGGACGCTGATTTTGCTAATCGCAGATTCATTCGGCCCAGGGAACAGAAGATAGGTGTTGACTTTTCCCTCTTTAAACCGATCATAGTAGGCTTGCAAAAAGCGATTGGTTGCTCCTCCTTTTCCTGCAGGCGGTTATAAGTGGTGATTTCTTTTTGGTTGAGTTCGCGGTAAAAGAGGAGCAGGACATTGTGTCC
>JBCBGC010000137.1:0-22705 GCA_038527215.1 Bacteroidota bacterium | reverse complement strand
TACAGCGTGATTCATTTCAGAGTACCAGACGAGTTGACGCCCCTGCATTTTGAAATATGGGATATATCCGGCCGCCAAATGGGCTTTGCAGCGCTGCAGGATCTTGCTACCATGGATATCAGCCACCTGCTGGCAGGGCGCTATTACTGGCGGGCTTCTACTTTCTGGGGGAAATTTATCGATGCCGGCATCTTCCACTATATGCCCGAGTAATCATTTTATAATAGGAGAGGATTCAGAAGTCAATTTGCTCATCCCTTCTGGTCCTCTTAGTGATGATTATGTATCTTATACATACAACCTCTTGCTGATGAAAACCTTTACCCTTCTTTTGATCTCATTTTTCCTGAGTAGCCTCTCCGGTTTTGCTCAGGACTGGCATCCTATTCCTGTGGGGGATACCCTGGTCTATGTGGATGCCGCTGGTTGGTGTTCGGTAGTCTTTGCTGATTCCACGCGCCAGGTAGGACCGCGCAGAATCTACTATTTGCATCCCCATGCATATACGATCATCTATGATAGTCGGAATGACGGTCGAATAAATTACCATTTTGACAGACCGGGACCCCTAAAGCAAGAGCTCCATGAACTGGAGGATGGCATTTTCCAGTTCATCACCCCGGATTCCCTGCGTTTATCTGGCCTGGATTCATTGTTCTGGAAAATGGACAAGTATCGGCCGTATTTAATGTTTTATGCGGATACCCTTACTATACACACCCTGGCAGGACTAGGGGAGAGCTGGTCGATCAGTCCTCATAGTAATCGGACTGCTACCGTTGTAGGTATCACCAGCCGCATGATTGAGGGGAAGATGGATTCTGTTAAACGAATCCTGTTGGATGATAGTACCCATATCCTGCTCAGTAAATCCCATGGCCTTGTCAGCATAGATAGTGTACAACTCATCGGCAGGTTTAAGCCGGATGAGCCCAAGCCCTATCCGGATTTTTGGCAAATATTCGACTTCAATATCGGGGATAAATTCTGGTCAGTCCGTTATGATTCTACCCAGGGGGAATGGTATCGGCACTGGGCTAACAGGCAGATAGAAGAATATGAAATTGTAGGCAAGACCCAGGATAGTGCCGGTTTTATTTATGATGTAAAGTATTGGGGTAGGGAAAGGGATATATTGTTTGATTTAACCAGAAATCCGCCAGAATTTCTGGAATACAAGTATTTGGGGGTCGGAGAGGTGCAGGAAATGAGAATCTATGAATCGAGCTACCCTGGATTACGTTACCCCTACCAAAATGTCCTCTACCGGAAAATGGCTGGCTATAATCCCAGCCATTTCATGGGACAAAGCCGCGCAAATGAAGAAGCATACTTTATCCAGGTAATGGATAATTTGTCTCCGCTTGTAGGAATTCACCATCTGGATAGAGAAGAATATCGACCCGGCTTAGGGCTGGTTCGAAACCGGGATGAGGTATACGGGATCGGCTTTAAACGGTCCTCAAGGTATGAATATGATCTCGTAGGCTGGGAAAAAGATGGCATCTTGTATGGAAAGGATCTTTCCTGGAAGGTAAGACAAGCCTTACCGGTTCCTCCGCCTCCGGTACTTCCTACCCCGCCGGGTCCCAAGGAATTTCGCATGTTCCACAGAAATCTGGATTACAGCGTGATTCATTTCAGAGTACCAGACGAGTTGACGCCCCTGCATTTTGAAATATGGGATATATCCGGCCGCCAAATGGGCTTTGCAGCGCTGCAGGATCTTGCTACCATGGATATCAGCCACCTGCTGGCAGGGCGCTATTACTGGCGAGCTACCTCTTCACAAGGGGAGTTCGTTGATGCCGGCATCTTCCACTATATGCCCTAACAGAAAGGCCCCCGGAAATTCCCGGGGGCCTTTGCTTATCTATTTTATAAAGATGAGGCTTATCTACCGCCGCCACCTTCTTCGGTGCCTCCTTCTTCCGTTCCCTCTTCAGCTTCATTCATTTCCTCTTCTACTGCTTTCATCGCTCCTCTAGGTCCCATTTCCTTCATGCGCTGAAGCTCTTCCTGAAACTCTATGGCTTTTTTCTTTTGATCATCAATTTCCACCAATTGGTTAGCGCGTCCGATTTTGTTGTCTTCGATGGCTTGTTGGGTCTCCGCCAATTTTTTCTCCAGGCCAACTGAGTCCTTGACCATTTTGTCATGCACTTTGATCGCCTTGTCGATTACTTTGTTTTGTTCCTGGATGGCCAGTTCAAGCTCATATACATTTACCTCCCACTGAAATTCCTCCATCATTTCCTTGGCAGAAGTCATTTCGTCGGGATAGTCGGTGGAATTCATGAAGTTGCCATTTCCGGTAGAGAGGAAAACGGTAACCCTGGATTTGTTGGTGTTCCCGCGTCCGGATTTCTCCACTTTGTAGAAGACATCCATGGTGTTGGACGAAAGCCGGGATACACGGGCTCCTTCATAAGATCGTAGGCCGGAGCGTAGCTTGCCTTTGCTGTTGGTGCCGGTGTTAAAGAGTCTTTCCATGACTGCTTCTACATTCTTGGCTTGACCTTCCAGGACCATAGACAGGCCATTGGCGGATTCCTTTTTCATAAATGGCCGGGGGCCTTCGATGATTTCCTGTGCCTGTGCAGGAAGGATAAACCCGAGGAAAAGGAGACAGAGGAGGGAGAGGTTTAGCGTTTTCTTCATACCTAAAGACTTAGATTTTCGATTATGACGACAAAAGATAATCAAAGTCATGCAAGGGGCGAAGAAAAGCGGAATGAAGGCGGGAAAATGTGGATAAACCCCTACATAGTGGCGATCAGCAACTCAATGTCGCGGTAATTCATGTTCATGCCAAAGAGTCTGGCAATGTTTTTCTTGGTGAGATGACGGCGGTAGGTATAAATACCAGCTTTGAGCCCTTCGTCGTAGCGGGCCAGGTTGTCCAGGCCGCCGCTATCGCCCACATTGATCAGTAGCGGACCAAGGACATTGCTAATGGCGATGGAAGCGGTCCGGGCTACCCGGGAGGCAATGTTGGGCACACAGTAGTGGATGACGTCGTGCTTGACAAAAATGGGATTGTCATGGCTGGTCGGATGGCTGGTTTCTACGCATCCGCCCTGGTCAATGGCTACATCAATGATGACAGAACCTTCTTTCATGGTCTGGACCATGTCTTCGGTGACGACCAGGGGGGCCCGGCTCCCTTCCTTATAAGCGGCCCCGATCACTACATCGGAGGCGGCTACGGCATCCGAAATATAATTACCCTGGGCCACAGAGGTGTAGACATTGATGCCGAGTTCTTTTTCGATCCGACGCAGTTTGTAAATCTCCTGGTCAATGATTCTCACCCTGGCCCCCATCCCCATGGCTGTTTGGGCAGCATTAAAGCCCACGGTACCTGCACCAATGATGGTGATTTCCGCTGGAGGAATGCCCGTAATGCCTCCTAGCAGGATGCCCTGCCCGTTATTGTTGCCGGTTAGGAGTTCTGAGGCAATATGGATAGAGGACACCCCGGCGATTTCACTCATCATCTGAACCAAGGGCAATGACCCATCTGCAGACCGATAGAATTCAAAGCCCAGAGAGGTGATATTTTTCTTGATCAGGGTATTGAGATGTTCGGGAGAAAGCGAGCCCAGGTTGACCGCGGTCATGATGGTTTGATGGTCCCGCAGCATGAGCAATTCACCATCGGACAAGGGCGAAATTTTGAGGATGAAATCCGCCTGCTTATAAATGTCTTCTATTTTGTAGCAAAGGATGGCTCCAGCCTCTGAGTAGTCTTTATCCTGAAACCTGGCCCCTTTGCCAGCCTCATGCTGGATATATACCTGATGTCCATTGGCGACTAAAGCGGAAACGGTAGAAGGCGTGATAGGAACCCGGTTTTCCTGGACATTCATCTCCTTAGGAATACCAATACGCAGGCTTTTCTTGGTAGACGCCTTTCGCACCGCTAGTTCCTCAGGAATGGCCCAGGAACCTGGATAGATGCCCGGGAAATATCCCCTTTCAATGGAAAACTCAATTTTCCCCATTCTTTCAGTAGGTTAGATGGATGTTTCTACTCTGTTCGTCAAGGATTGAAAGCGTTATTCGGGCTGCATCTTCCGGCAATAGGGTAGGAATCCGTTCCGGCCATTCGATAAAGGAATAAGAATCACTGTAAAAGTATTCTTCCACTCCCAGGTCATAGGCTTCGGCTTCAGATTTAATCCGGTAAAAGTCAAAGTGATAAATTAACGTCTCAGCCCCCCGGTACTCATGGATGAGATTGAAGGTTGGACTGGTAACCGGTTCCCTAACCCCTAAAACCTCAGAAAACCCCTTTATCAAAGTGGTTTTCCCGGCTCCAAGGTTACCGTAAAATGCAAAAATTCTCACATTTTTACAAGCCTTTAGAATCTGCCTGCTGATATCTAAATTATCAGATAATGAGCGACTTACGAAGGAAAGTTCCGGCATGATCCTGTGGCTTGCGTCTGTGTTTATGCCCTGTGGCGCGCAAGATGCACAACTTTCCGTAAAATTCCACCCTGTAAAAGAAAATTATCTGCCCTTGGGGGTTAACTCTACGATAGGAATAATCATTTCCTCCAGGCTGATTCCCCCATGCTGAAACGTATCCCGATAGTAGTTCACGTAATAATTATAGTTGTTGGGATAGGCAAAAAAGTAATCCTCCATGGTGAACACATAGGAAGAACTCACGTGGGATTGGGGTAGGAAAGCATCTTTAGGATTTCGCACGGAAAATAGGTGCTTAGCGCCCTCGTCATAATTGAGGTTTTTACCCTGCTTATATCGCAAATTCGTGGTGGTGGTCCGGTCGCCAATAATACGGCTGGGTTTTTTTACCCGCACGGTGCCGTGATCCGTGGTAATGATGACCTTGACATTCCGCTGGCTCAGGGTTTTTAAGGCCCGCAGAAGCGGAGAAAACTCCAGCCAGGATCGGGACAAGGAGCGATAGGCAGCTTCGTTGGGAGCCAGCTCCCGGATGATATTCATTTCTGTCCGGGAATGGGACAGTAAATCAATGAAGTTGTAGACGATGACGTTCAGGTCATTGTTGAGGAGGTTCAACACGCTATCAGCCAGGGATTTCCCTTCGTCATTGGTGATGATTTTATGATAGCTGTGTTTGATGTTGAGCCGGTGGCGTTTGATGAGCTCATCCAGAAAAAAGGCTTCATGCTGGTTTTTTCCGCCTTCTTCATCATCGTTGAGCCATTGCTTAGGATAGCGACGGCTGATTTCCAGGGGCATCAGGCCCGCAAAAATACTGTTTCGGGCATATTGGGTAGCGGTGGGCAAAATGCCGTAATAGGCTCGCTCACTGTCTACATAAAAAAGATCAGAAATGATGGTTTCAAATACCTTCCACTGATCGTAACGCAAGCAGTCTACCAGGATAAAAAAGACGCTTTCATACCCATCATCCAGGAACTTAAAGGCGGTTTGAGGTAGGATATCCGGAGATAAAATGGGCCGGTCGTTGATATCCCTGGTGTGCAACCAGTCCAGGTAATTGCGGGAGACAAAGCGGCCAAAATTGGTGTTGGCTTCGCCCAACTGATTGACCAGGACCTCTTCCATGCTTTTGTCCTCATTCTCGCCCATTTTAGTTTCCCAAAACATGAGCTTACGGTAGATTTCTACCCATTCTTCGGCTCCATTATCCTCGAAAAACTGCATGGCAATGTTTCGGAAATCCTGCTGATAATCCGAATTAACCTTGGCTGTAATGAAACGCTTATTTTCCAGAATTTTTTTACAGGCGAGTAAAATCTGGCTGGGCTTGACCGGTTTGATGAGATAATCCGTGATCTTGGCTCCCAGGGCGGACTCCATGATATGTTCCTCCTCGGATTTGGTGATCATGACCACAGGAGTATTAGGCTTGATCTGCTGGATCTCGCCGAGGACGGTTAAGCCGTCCATGCCCGGCATTTGTTCATCCAAAAACACGATGTCGTAGGTTTCCTCCTTCAACATCTCGAGGGCATCAATGCCATTACTGGCGGAAGAGACATCAAAGTCTTTTTCCCGCAAGAACATCATGTGTCCTTTTAACAAATCAATTTCGTCGTCTACCCAGAGGATTTTTGCGTTGGCCATAAATGCTAGCTTCTATTCATTCTTACTTTCCTGTCTGCTTATCCAGTTGCCGAGATACGCCTCAAACCACCCGAGTGGCAGGCAAGGAATAAGATGTTATCAGACAAGGTAAAGTTGAATCAGCGGCAACGCGGTTGAGGAAGGAAATTCAAGATTTCGAATAAATATACGAGCTTTTTCCTAGGATAGTTAAGGGGTGTAAGAGATTCCTGCAAATCAGGTCGATATTACCATCTCTACGGGCTCGGAATTCAAGCCTTTATTGGCGAGGGTGAGAAAGTAAATCCCATCGGGCAGGTCAGATACATCTAGTTTGGCCTTCCGTTTTCTACCCGACAAAATATAATCCTTGACAGGCCGGCCATTCATGGTAGTAACCGTAACCCGGGCAGGGTGGCGCGGCTGAGGTACGTTCATCTGAATTTTGACCTTTCCCCGGCGGATTTTCTCATCTACTTCGGTGATGGCAGGTACGATTTGGTTGGAAACATGACCTTGGCGTCGCAAGCGCCGCAGAAAAAGCCCCAGAACCAGGGAAGCCATCAAGACTACGATCGCAATGTTGATCCAGGATTTGGGAGGCAAACGGAGATTCCCCCCACTTTCTTCACTTGCCGCTAGGGCTGGTGTCCCTTCTCCTTGTCCGGAAAATTTATAATGGGCGGTCCAGTTTAGGCGGGCGTCCGGATTTTTTTGATAGGCAATGTCCAATTTACGGGCTCGGTCAGGCTCATCACTAGAGAGGTAGCGGATTTCATATACGTTTTGCAGATGCTTGCTGAGAGCCAGTAAATAGGGCTCCAATTGGCTCCCTTCTTCCAGGTAGGTAAGGCTGCCCCCACTTTGATGCGCCAGGTCTTCCAACTTGGGATAAGTCTGGTCAGAAATGACAAATAAGTAGAAAGGAATCTTGAGGACCTTGGCAGAACCTGCGAGGGTTCTAAAGGGGGTTTCCGAGCGGTCGTCCTCTCCGGAAATGATGCCAACGATCGCTTTTTGGCCGCCATGGGGGACCAGTCCCTCCAGGCCCTGCTGTAAGGCATCGTAAAAGGCTACCCCTTCTTCTGCTTGCAGGCCATTGAGGATGATTTCCAGGACCGGCATATTATAACTGAGGTCCGTTAGTTCGGTTTGGTGGTCCACGGTTGCCCCAAAGCTCACCAGCAAAATGGAATCCTGGTTGACGCGCAGAGATTGAAGAAAGGCTCCGCTGGCGTGTTGGATATCGGCCAGGTTTTCGGCTGATTCCTCTCCCAGTAGCTGGGTAGAATGCTCTACGACCAGGCCTAGATTCAGGGCATGATGAGGCAGGCCCGGGTTTACTTCCTGAATGGGCACAAATTCATCATTTTCCTTGACTTCCCAGAACTTGCTGTCCGGAAACATCCCATTGGTGAAAGGCACCAGGACGGAGACGATCGGGAAATCATCTGCAATCACCGAGGTTCCTGAAGGGAAAGTCTGATCTAATCCCATATCCGTGCTTTCCTGGGCTACCAGGGCCAGATCCAGGCTGGAATAAATCAATACACATAGAGCAAGGAAGCATCGGGGGATCGATTGCATAGAGCGTTGGTGAGTCCAGGAATTATAGGATGAACACGGGAAACATTTTTCCTACCACAAAGCGAGGAAACTTTCTCCGCAAGGTAGTGTTTATTTATGTATTTTCAGGCCATAAAACCTATCGATTCGTTGGAAAAAAGTCCAAAACTCTCCAAAATCATCAATGATCCAGTGCATGGATTTATTGAGCTACCTCGGGGCATCATACTTGATCTGATCGATACGCCCGTTTTTCAACGTCTCAGACGCATTAAACAATTGGGACTCAGTACCCTGGTTTATCCGGGGGCGGTGCATACCCGCTTCAATCATGCCCTCGGAGCCATGCATTTGATGCGGCAAGCCCTGGATGTCCTTAAAAGAAAAAAGGTTGAGATTTCGAAAAAAGAATACAAGGCGGCACTGATCGCCATTCTTATGCATGATGTCGGCCATGGTCCTTTTTCCCACGCCCTGGAACACGTGATTATTCCCGGGCTGCACCATGAGCGACTGAGCCTGGCCATGATGCGCTATCTCAACAAACAGTTTAAGAATAAGCTGAGCCTGGCCATCGACATTTTCGAAGGAAATTATCACCGTCCCTTTCTGCACCAGTTGGTTTCCAGTCAGTTGGACATGGATCGCATGGATTATCTGGTACGGGACAGTTTCTTTACCGGGGTGGTAGAAGGCATGATCGGCGTAGACCGCATCATCAAAATCCTGAATGTGTTCAACGAGGAGTTGGTGTGTGAGGATAAGGGGATTTATTCCCTGGAAAAATTTGTGGTCTCTCGCCGCCTGATGTACTGGCAGGTTTACTTACACAAAGCCGCGATGGCGGCCGAGCATATGCTGGTGCATATTCTGAAGCGCGTCAGAGCCCTGTATGAGCAAGGGAAGCCTCCCTTTATGGACGAAAACCTCCGCTTTTTCTTTGAGCATCAGGTAGACCATGAGGATATCAGCAAGGAAGTAATCGAGCGATATATACAGCTGGATGACAATGACATAGAATTTGCGGTCAAGAAATGGCAATTTGAAGCGGATAAAGTCCTATCCGAACTCTGTCAGCGCCTGCTCAGCCGGAATCTCTTAAAAATCCGAATCTCGGAAGCGCCTTTTTCCGAAGCCCTGATCGCCGAGAAAAAAGCGGCTTACCAAGCCGCCAAAAACCTCAATGAAGAAGAAGCCGAATACTTTTTCTTTACCGGTAAGGTTACCAACCAGGCCTACCTGGAAAACAGCAATGAGCCCATCAACATTTATTATAAATCCGGGAAGCTCACCGACCTGGCAGAAGCTTCTGATATTCGGAACGTACATGCCCTGGCCACCTCGGTGGTGAAATACTATGCCTGTTTTCCCGAAGGCTATGCTCCGGACGAAAATTAATCACCTGTATGTGGGAACACCTGCTCAGCTTTGAATTGCTCCCCTGGCAGTGGGGGTTGTTGTTCGTATGTGCGATGATCGTAGGCATGGCAAAAACCGGTGTGGCCGGGATTTACAGCCTGGTAGTGATCATGCTGGCCTGGATATTTGGCGGGAAATCTTCTACCGGCATCTTGCTGCCCATTCTGTTGATGGCCGATGTATTTGGGGTGACTTTTTACCGACGTACCGTGCAATGGCATTATATCTTTCGCTTGCTGCCCTGGGCGCTGGTAGGGATTGGGTTGGGCACCTGGTTGGGGGAGAGCATTTCTGATGCTTTATTCAAATCCATCATGGGTGTGGTAATCCTCTTTGGGATTGGCGTCATGCTGTGGATGGAAATACGAGGAGATAAAGAAGTACCCAATTTTCCGGGCTTACCTATGCTGGTGGGACTGATTGGGGGTTTTTCTACCATGGTGGGCAATGCTGCCGGAGCGGTGATCGCAGTTTATTTCCTGGCGATGCGCCTCCCTAAAAACGATTATATCGGAACCATCGCGGTATTTTTCCTGACGGTTAACCTGTCCAAACTTCCGTCTCATATTTGGATCTGGGAGACGATTAGTTGGCGTACCCTTAGCCTCGATCTGGCCTTATTGCCGGGCATTGCGGCTGGGGCTTTCCTGGGTTATTGGATTGTTAAGAAGATTTCGGAAAAATGGTATCGCCGATTTGTGATTGGGGTTACCATTCTGTCAGCCTTGTTCCTGATTTTTTAGGCGGGCCAGGGTTTCCGGGTCGTTTAGGTTGGCCAGTCGCTCTGGATGGGGAGCCTGAAGGCTGATGATCGGCTGGGCTTGCAAAAAGCGCTGCAAGGATAGCTGTTGAAGCTGGATGTATTGGGTGATGGGTGCATAGGTTACAGACTCCCAGACTGCACATAAGGGTTCCAGTCGGGAAGCCTCAGGGGATTGAAAGCAAACCACAGCGGCAGGGTCCTGCCTTTTTTTTACCAATAATTCTACCTCTTCTATCCCAATCAGGGGCATATCACAGGCGAGCACCAAACACGCCTTATCAGGAAAGTGCTCAAAAAAGGTAGCAATAGCCCCCATAGGACCGCATGACGGATACGCATCTCGCAGGACCTTCGGATGAGGGCAGGGGAGGGCTTGCCCGGGTCGAAGGGAAAGCCAGACCGGGGAGATGCCGGCTGCTCGTAAGGTGTCGATGGCTCGTTGGGCTAGGCTTTTTCCTTGAAACATGAGGGAGCCTTTGTCGCGGCCCATACGTTTGCTAAAGCCTCCTGCCAGTACCAGCCCATACAGCTCCTCCATGATCCCTAGCGTTGAAAGTCTCTTTTGCCTCCGCTCTTGGCTATCAGTTTGGTTTCCTGGATTTCGATATCGTGGGTAAAAGCTTTGCACATGTCATAAATGGTCAGCGCGGCCACGCTCGCCCCGGTCAAGGCTTCCATTTCTACCCCGGTTTTGCCGGATACCTTGACGGTGCAAAGAATCTCGACCGTATTTTCCCGCCCTTCCATCATGCCGATCTGGAACTTGACGGAACTGAGGAGCAGGGGATGACATAAAGGGATGAGGTCCCAGGTCTTCTTGGCGGCCATGGTGCCCGCCAATCGGGCCGTATGAAAGACCGGCCCTTTTTTGGTGTGGATGTCCTGGCCGGAAAAATGCTTCAGTACTTCCGGGGGAAGCACCACCAGGCTACGCGCCGTGGCCAGGCGCTCGGTAATGGCTTTATGGCCTACATCCACCATTTGAGGGTTGCCCTCAGGGTCCAGGTGGGTAAAGTTTTCTTCAGAAGACATATTGGGATCAAAATTAACGGCTATCGCCTCTGCATGCCAAAGGTAGGAAGAAAGCCCTGAATTGTTGGCTTGTGAACTAGCGGGGCAGGGTAAAAGAAACGGTACAACCCTCTCCGTTTTCGGAGCTGAGCCATATTTTTCCTTCATGCTGTTCGACTACCTTCTTGGCTATGGCCAGGCCAATGCCGGTTCCGGTGATGGATTCGTCTCTTTCCAGGCGATAGAACAGGCGGAACACTTCGGATTGCGCTTCTTCTGGTATGCCCTGGCCTTTGTCTTCCACCGTGATGAGGTCATAGTCGGGATAGGCCTTGCCTGAGATTCGTACCTGGGCGGTAGTGCCGGGTTTACGGAACTTCAGGGCATTGGTCAAAAGGTGGGTGAACAATTGGGTGATTTGCCGTTGATAGGCCTGGACCACGGGCAGGTTATCTACCTCGATTTTGGCCATTTGCAAAGGTAGCTCTTTGGGAAGCTGGCTCATGGCGGTTCCGACCACTTCGCGCAAATCCACCGATACGCGCTCATCATCATTTTCTCCCACCACCGAATAGATAGAGATACCTGCCAGTAAATCATCTAATTGGTCCAACTCGTTTTGGAACTCACTGAGTCGGTCCTCGAATTCCAGGGGATGGCTTTGCAAATGATAAAGGATGCTCTGCATTTTCTGCAAAGGCGTTTTCAGGTCATTGGCCGCTAAGTCCGTCATCTGACGGAGCTCTGCATTGGAATTGGCGAGCTTATCGTTTTGTACAGCAATTTCCTCATTCTTTTTAGAAAGAAGCATGGCTGATTTCTCCTGGGACCGATAGCGAAAGTAAAGGGTAGAAGCCAGCAGCAATAATAATGCTAAGCCAAGCAGGGAGCCAATGAGAATGATGCGGTTTCGGGCGGCTTCAGATTCAGCTTTTAATTCCTGATTAGCCCGCTTTTGTCGCTGGATGGCGTAATCTCGTTCCAGGTTGGTGGTTTGCCGGATGATTTCCTGGTTCAGCAAGCTATCCTGCTGCTCGGCATGAAGGCTGAGGTAATCGTAGGCAGCTTGGTATTGCTTCAGTTGGGCGGCGTTGCGGGCAAGGAGTGAATAGGCTTCACTCAACAAAGGCCGGGCTTGGATTGCCAGCGCCACCTTAAGAATTGAATCCAGTTGGGTTTGGGCTTCCGCCAGCTGCCCCCGCTGGTTGTATAATTTTGCCAGTTGGAGCCCGAAATCCGCGGCTTCATAAGCTACGCCATCTTCCCGAAACCGTTGGATGGCCTCACTGAGGAAGGTGACAGCTGCCGCTCCCTTACCTTCCTTCTGCGCCACGACGCCCAGCATCCCGGTGGAGAAGGCAATGCCATAGGTATAGCCGATGGTTTCTGCTATCTCCAATGATTCTCGGGCCGCGATTTTCGCCCGGGCATAATCTCCGGTTTCTGCTCTGACTGAGGTAAGGGCGGCCAGGGTATTGTATACGTTTACCTGTCGTTGGGTACTGCGGTAGATAGGCAGGGCCAGTTCCAGGTTTTTGCGGGCTTCTTCCATTCTCCCCTGCCGGAAATAGATGTTGCCAATATTGTCGTAAGCGGAGGCGATGGAGGGCTGATCTTCTTGCCGTTCTGCGATCTGCAGGGCCTGAAGCTGATATTCCAGCGCCAGGGGATAATTCCCCATGCTGATGTAGACTTCAGCAATCCAGGACAGGTTGTTGATCTGGAGACGGGGGGAAATGGCATAATCTTCCTCCAGCTTTTTGGCCTGACGATAAAAATCCATGGCTGCTGGATAGTTATCCATCCAAAAATAGGTGCGGCCGCTAAGATTCAGAAAGTCATATTGGGCAGTCTCGTCGGCTAGCTCTCGCGCCAGGGTAAGTCCTTGCTTATAATGGGTCAGGGCATTGGCATAATCAAATTGGCGGAAGCACTCCGCACCTATTTCCTGATGCAATACCATAGCTTCCAGCCTGGAGGAAGGATCCAGGCTAGCCAAAACCGTCTGTAAGCTGTCTACCTTGTTGGCCAAGGTTGTAGAAAAGCAACAAACCCCAATGATCAGATGCCAAAAAGCCGATTTCAATATGTGGGCATTGTTCAGTAACAAAACAGGGGTAAGGCGTAGACGCCCGTACCCCTTTCATTTCATCTTAAAGTAAGGGTGATTTTTTGGGAAAAGAAACTTTCTGGAGAGCTGTGTAATAAATGAAGGGAAATAGTCCCGGAAACAGCAATATCAACTTGGCTATAAGTCTTTTCGACTGATTAAGCCATAAATGCCCCACCAGCACAAGGCCGTGTACAGCACCGTCAACCCAATATGGTCCCATTGCATGCTGGGGACACTGAACAGACCCGGGAGGAAGGTGGCAAAAGGATTCTGTACCAGGCTCAGCGCATTCTCGTATGGCAAGACGTAAGTCTGCCAATCATCGTTGATGCGAGGCAAAAGGATGTTTTCCAGGACGAAGGTATAGAGAAACAGAACCCCGATGGCAATGCCAGACCTTTTGATCATGACCGTGATCAGGGAAGCCAGGGAAAGGTAAAAGCAGGCTTGTAAAAAAACACCCACTAAAAGATTCATGTTCTCGGTCAGGCTTTGGTCATCCTCTAAGCCTCCGTTCAAAAAGCCGGTCGTCAGGCTAGCAATGCCTACGCCCAGCGCCACAGAAAAGCTGAGGAAGAGAACCAGGAAAATCTTAGAGCCCAGAAACTCCCAGCGCCCCATACCGTTGATGACGGATTGACGGAGCATACGATAATTGTATTCGTTGCTCAAATTGATGACCATCAGGATCCCGGGAATGATCAGCATCCAACGGACTAACCAGGAACAGAGCTGATAAACCTTGGGAAAGCTCATCAATCCCATACTTACAGCGCTGGTGTTGGCAGGGCCGACCTGAAAAGATTCGCCGTTAATGGTATAAATCATACCTCCGTAAACGAGGAAAAATAAGCCCCATAAAATCCAAAAGGCCCGGAAAGATTTAAGTTTTCGCCATTCAATGCGGATGAGTGTCAACATGTGCGGAGAAATAAAGAGTAGCTAGGATTGGGTTAGGGCTAAAAAGAGGCTTTCGAGATTTTGTTTGCGGAGGGCCAGATGAGAAACCACTACCCCTTGATCCATGATAGCCTGATTGAGGGCAGCAGGACTGATTTTGTCGGAGAAAAAGGCCCGGATCAAGCCTTCGTGATCTTCGGTGCGCTCGAAGCCCGTCAAACCCGCTAAGACCGTCCGCAATTTCTCCATGTCCTCCGCAGCTACCTCCAACCATTCAGAGGCCCCATCGGAGGCCAGTTCGCTGACCTTTCCATTAAACAACAGCTTGCCCTTTTTGAGCACCGCTACATCTGAACAGACCTTTTCTACTTCATCCAATAAATGACTGGCCAGTAAGATGGTGGTACCTTCCGCAGCGATCTGCCGAATGAGTTGTCGTACCTCGGCTATGCCTTGCGGGTCCAGTCCGTTGGTGGGTTCATCCAACACCAATACTTCCGGGTTATTCAACATCGCCGCAGCAATGGCCAGTCGTTGCTTCATGCCCAGAGAATAGGTTTTAAAGGCTGATTTCCCTCTTTCGGTTAGGTTAACCAGTTCCAGAACTTCTGGGATTTTGGCATAGCCAATTTTCTTGATATCGGCTACAATTTTCAGGTTAGCTAGTCCACTGAGGTAAGGATAAAAGTTTGGATGTTCCAGGATGGCACCGATCCGGCGGAGGGCCAACTTAGGAACTTTTTCATCAAACCACTGGAAAGCACCTGAGGTAGGGCGGATAATATCCAGGACCATGCCCAGGGTGGTGGTTTTACCACTGCCGTTGGGGCCGAGGATACCATATACACTTCCCTGGGGAATCGTAAGACTGATCCCGTCAACTGCATGAATTTTACCGTAATGCTTGACGAGGTTTGAAGTAGTCAGGATGGCTTCAGGCATAAGCTGGGGTTGTATCGGTCGCCAATATAAAAAAGCCCCTTCAATAATCCACTACCTTGCACTCAGTCCTTCGATTCAATTGTTTGTTCTCCGGGCTATCGTTCGGCGCTACAGGCTGGCTTTCCCCATAACCTACGGCTGAAATACGATCTTTGGCGATTCCCTGAGTCATGAGAAAGTCTACCACTGATTCGGCCCTGTTTTGGGAAAGGGTTTGATTGTACGCATCTGTGGCATCGCTATCCGTATGGCCGGCAATTTCAACCTTCAAGCTGGGATTGTCTTGCATGATCTTACTGAGTTGCCCCAACTCATAGAGCGACTCATCCCTTAAGTCGGCTTTATCTACATCAAAATAGATATGCTTCATGACCATTTTGGCTTCCTTACGTAGGGGATCCAGCAGGATGTCGATCTCCTGTCTTGAGCCCCGCATGCTGTCGGTTACCACGAACTCGGTGATGCGATAAAAGTATCCCTGGGCCTGGGTACCAAATTGAAATTCCCCGGCGGGTAGGCATATTTGGTAGGTGCCGTCTGGTCGCACCCGGAATTTTCTTTTGGTGGCTTCCATGGAATCCTTGAGCACCATGCCGGCTCTGGCAATGGCTTCCAGGGTTTCTACATCCCTGACCGTCCCAAAGATGCAACATAAGCCGTTGGTCCGATCTATTTCTAAGGGAATATCCAGGCGCTTTCCTTTGGTTTGCATGCGTTCTGGCAGGGAAAAATTCAGGGTATTTTCTGCATACCAGGGACTCGCTCCCGTAATGGAATAATCTGCTCCGAAGGCTACCTCCATTTTGTAGCGACCCTTACTGTCAGTTTTGACCTGCTGGGAAGCCTCTGCCTCACTGCCGGATAAGATCACGTCTGCATCAGCAATGCGGCTTTTATCATATTTATCATAAACCAGGCCATATACCCAGGTAGTTTTAGGCTTGTACAAATAGACGTCGTGGGTCAGGCCTTCGGCAGGCAGGAAGACTTGTTCTTCATGGATGGGGAAGGCTGGGGTTCTGACTTTTAGGCCATAAGTCCGCCCGGTAGGTGGGCAGAAATGGAATCTCCCTTCTGCGTCGGTAGCCTGGGTTTCCAGGTTTTGTCCCAGGCTATCTTGCAGGGTAATGGGGCTTCCCTTGAGCAGGCGTTTGTTTTCCCCATCCCACACTTGTCCGCTCAGACAGAATTGAGCCGGAGCCTGTCGTTGGGCGAGGTTAGCTGATATATTCCGATGGATATTGATCGCCTGGTCATTAATCGAGGTAGAAATCAAATCCGGATCTCCGTCTCCGTCTACATCCGCGCTGACCAGTCCTGTATTCCAGTTCCCGGATTTCAGGGCTTCTCTGGGGGCGAGCTTCCCCTGGCCCAGGTTGAGATGAAAGTTTATGGCTTCATCGATGGTGGAGCAGGTTACGACATCCAAATCGCCATCCTGGTCCATGTCTTCAATGACCAGGTCAAAGTTGTGGTCTCCAGACAGGATTTTCTGGGAGCGGTAAAAGGTACCTGAATCGGTCTGTAAGTAGACGGTAAGGAACTTATCCATATAAGAGGCCGAGACGATATCTGGCAGACTGTCGCCATTTAAATCTCCGCTGCCGACCGCCCAATTGGCGGCACCCGCCCGCAACTTGATCGGGATTTCAAAATCTCCACCGCCCAGGTTATAGTACAAATACACATAGCCATCATCGCATCCGGCAATCAGGTCGGGCAAACTATCCTGATTGATCAGGCCAGCCCATACGGCTCGCACCTCTTTACCCGATTCCAGTTTTCGCGGAAAGGAAAATTGTTGGTTGCCCTGACCCAGATGAAGATAAACCAAGGGCTCCTTGATGGAAGCTACGGCAAAATCCGTGTGTCCGTCCAGGTTGAAATCCGCGGCTGCCAACCCATGAGCTAGCCCTGCGGTAGCGACAGAACGCGGGGTGGCAAAACGTCCCTGCCCGGTATTGATCCAAAAACACAAGCGTCCGCTCAGACTCACGCCGGCAATATCCATCCATCCATCCTGGTTCAAATCCCAGGCGATGATGTCCCTCAACTGTTTATAGCCCTGATAGGCGATTTTCTGACTGAAACTTCCTCCCCCTTCATTCAGGTGTAAGTATAGCTTCCCCTCGGTTTTTGAAGCCGTGGCAATATCTACCTTGCCATCCTGGTTGAAATCAGCCTGGCAAATAGACCAGTTCTGCTTCCCCGAACTGAACGCATATTTCGGAAGAAAGATGGTATGGGAAATGAAAATGGTGCTATCCTGGCCTGAGTAATTGTATACCTGGCCCTGGGAAGCGTAGGGAAGTAGGAGGAGAGAAGCGAAGAGTGGCCAAAATATGGCCGTTGGATGGTAGCCTCTGAGGGTGCGCATGCAGGAGATCCCTTTTTACATCAATAACTAAAAAATTCACCTGATCGAAAAATCAGAAACAGCTTAGAAGTAACATGAATGAGAAAAGGAACATCTGCTTAGATGCAGAAAAAAATATGCCAAGCCGGACAGTTGGGAGAATTTTCTTGTTTTTTCTTTTAAAAAGTAGGGGATGGGCTGCTTTTTTATCCTGAGCCTGGACCTTTGATCCGGCAAAAAACGAATAATTCGCACTTGGTTTTTGAACCAAATCCCAGCCTTTTTGGAAGTCTGAAGAGCAGTTATCTAAGAACAAATGAGCTCCTTAGCTTACGCTTTCGTTGTGTAATGAATTGGAAACTAGGGAATTAAGTGTGTGAGCTTAGCGGATTATATCTGGTGGTCTTTTTCATGGTCAAATGAGGAGGCCGCCTGGACATGCCCTGGACCTGCACCAATCTTCCTTTCTCAGGTAACATGCACGTAAAAATCTCCGTAATTAGAGATGATTATTTTGTATATTGAAAGGTCGCATGTATAAATCGTATTTCCATACCATTCTGTTCCTCATTTTCCTCGTTGCAGGAGGAGAGATGGCTTTGGGACAGGAAAAAGAGTGGAGCGATACGACCTATTTCAGGGCCTATGTTTACGAAGGGGAAACCTTCATGACAGGACAGCTGGCCCCGGTTTTCATTACCGCCCAAACTCCTACCCAAAGGCAGGTTCGTAAAGGCAAACGCAAGCTAGCTAAGTTTACCCGGCTGCGATGGAATGTACATCGGGTGTATCCTTACGCCGTAAGGGTGAGCGAAATCCTGGCTCAGGCAGAACGGGAAATGGCCGCTATGCCCAACGAAAAGGAGCGGGACGCCTACCTGAAAGAGCGGGAAAAAGCCCTCTTCGCCGAATATGAGCCAGCGCTGCGGAAAATGTCCCGTACCCAGGGAAAGGTGTTGGTGAAGCTCATATTTCGTGAGACTGGCAATTCAACCTACTACCTGATCAAGGATACCAAAAGCGGGGCTTCCGCTTTCCTATGGCAATCTGTGGGACGCTTATTTGGGATCAACCTTAAAAAGGAGTACGATCCGGAAGAAGATCTCATGATTGAAGCCATCGTTCAATACCTCGAGCGAGGCGGATACAACATCGCTTATCGCGAGTATGGGTATCGCCTCACCGATATCTAATTTTTTTCCAACTTTTTACCGATTGTCGTTAACCATTTCGCCGGAATGGGGACTAATTGTGATGTATAATCAAGGATAAATTCCTAATCCCTGATGCTAAGAAAAAAACCGAATCTTATCGGCTTTTGAAGGCATACCTGCACAATCATGAACCCGGCCTTTGGGCCATCCGGCTGTCCCTGGTGGACAGCCTTTTTTATCTTAATCAGAACAGGATCCTAGCGCCTCGTCCACTGGACGATCTGCCCTATGACAAACAGGGCCAGCAGCAGGAATCCTGTGATGTACCAAAGGCTGTAATCGGTGGAGGACTGGAGATTGGAACCAATCATTACAAAGGCTCCCCAGAAGAATGGATGCACCTGGTCCGATGAGGCTAGCGTAGCTAATTTGGCTTGTCGCAGGGCTTCCCCTTCCTCCATGCCTTCCTTCAGGTGCTGGAAAAATAGCTGGGTAATTTTACTGGTGGTTTCGTCATCGGCTTGCCATAAGGTCATTAAGGTATTGGGACAGCCGGCAAAAGCAAAGGCCCTGGCCAGGGACATAATGCCCTCTCCTTTCTGTAGGGTGCCTACCCCCGTATTGCAGGCAGAAAGCACCACCAGTTCCGCAGCCAGATCAAGGTTGTAAATATCGTATGCATATAGAGCACCTGCTTGTAAATCGGCTGCTCCTTGCTGGGAATCTGGAAAAAAGTACAGGCGGGATTCAAGGGCATTTTGCTGGTCAACCTCTGCATGCGAGGCTATATGGAGGTAGCGGAAATCACGGGCCCGCAAGCTAAAGGCAGATTTGGTGGCTTCTTCCGCCGTGAGGATTTCTCCGTCGTATAGGCGGGCGATCTCGGATACTTCAACTTGGGTGTAGGACAAAGCCGGCAACTGCTGAGAAGCAAGGAAGGTGGGAGCGAGACCCAGGTAGGATTTTTCAGGGCTAGCCGGTGCCTGGGGGGGTTGATTGAGCCAGGCTCCGGAATATGCATAAGAAATGCCTACTTCCTGCAGGGCATAGGCCATTTCCTGATAATAGGCCGGCTGGTATTCGTCCGCCTGCGGCTTGACCAATAAACCAAAGGGCAGGTAGCCCAAGGGGCCATCAGGGATAACCACCCATTTTTGTATATCCGCTTCAGCCCCTATTACCTGGGAAAGCAACTGCCGGTACAGCCCAGAGGCTAATTGGTAGTAAGTCTGTTTTCCCTCAGGGGAGTTTCCACTGGCTTTGATGCTTTCTACGTCCTGCATAAGGGCGAGAAAAGCCTGTAGCTGAGGAAGAACCTCCTGGGTTGGGAGGGCGGTATGCATCCCGGATTTTCCGTGTATGCTTACAATATAGACACTGTCTTCCCCCCAAAAGTAGGACAACAACTGGGTGCCGGAGCCTCGAATGGCTTGTTGCATTTCCCCTAGTTGCGGGATTTGATAGGCATATTTCAATTGATAGTAGGCTGGATATTGTAACTCAATCCGGGACCGGAAACTCTTCAACTTTTCTTCCAATACAAATAACTGGTTGTTGAGCTGCTGAAAACGGTTGTCCTGGGCTTTTTCCTCCTCGGTCATATGGGATAGCTGCGTCCGAAGGCTACTGATGGTTTGGCGTAAGTCTTTTTCCTCAGAGAGCAAATCCTGGGGCAGACCGGTATTATAGCGAGCAGAAAGGTCCTGCAGGTTGTCCTGGAGCAAGGAGAACCTGGCGGTTTCTGTGAAGAAAAATAAATCTGCCAGGGGGTCATATGCTTCATCCCATCGGCTGAGGGTCCGGCTGGCTGCCATGGCTTGTTCCAAACTGGCCTTTAATTTAGAGGAGAAGAATACCCGGGATGCATCATTCAGGAGGTCGCTTCTTACCAAGGGGATCAATTCGCACATTTCCCGATAAGTCTCTACGACTTTCTGCCATCGCTGAGCCTTATCTTCAGAAGTGCCCTGGCGAGCCCATCCCTGTAAGGCCGTTGCTTTTTCCTGCAAACTGTTTAGGACGACAGCCGGAAAGGAATAGGAAAAATTCCCGCCGGGTAGCTCCTCTTTTAGCCAACTGAGGGCTTGGTCAAAACAAGTAAGGGCTTCTTCATACAATCCTGCCTGAGAAAGGATTTGTCCCTGCCAATAATATCCCCGGCCGATCAAGGGGTCCCGACTTTCTATCATGGCGGTATCCGCCAGGAGGTCAGAAATCATGCGCTGGGCTTCATATTTAGCTGAATCCTGATTTACCAGCAGAGAAAAAGCTATGCCTTTGGCCAAATGGGCTTTATACATCTGGTTCCAGGGTCTGGCTGGGTTTAAGGCCTGCCTGCCTTTTTCTGCGAAATACAATGCACTGTCAGCCTTACCAAGACGGGCGTAAAGCCAGGCTTTCCCGTATTCATGACTGGCCACCCGTACATTCGGCCTGGGCAGGGTATCCATGTAGGGGTCGATCAGGTTCAGGCGGATATCCAATGCCTGTCTGACTTCGTTGAGGTCGGCCAGAATAGCCGAGATAGATTGATGTATTCTAAGGGTCTGCCAAGCCTTCGGTCCATCCAATTCGGTTTGGATGGCCAGGGCTCTGTTTAGATACCGGATAGATTCCTCAAAATCGCCGGTTCTGCGCAATGCGTGATAAATATTGTTGTAGGTGGTAACCCACAATTTACTATCCCTCCGGGTCGGTTGTTCGGCTTGTAACTGGAGATTAATGCTTTGCAGATACCAGTCCCGGGCTTTGAGGATTTCGCCCTTCCCATTAAAGGCCGCCCCCATATTGTTGTGGGTAGAACCGAGATAATAGGCATTCTCTGGAAGGCGGCGCTTCACATAAGCCACGCTTTTTGCCGCAAACGCACGCATACTATCCACGTCCTGGAAAAGTGCCTGATACCTGACGGTAGCTAATCGAAAGCAGTTGGCAGCCCGCGTATATTTCCCCAGCCGATCAAAGCTTTCATGCGCCTTGAGGACCCGGAACCGCATAGAATCGGCCAGGGTATCCCTTCTGGCTTGCTGATACAAGGCACTGGCCTGGTCCAGGGCGAGGGAATCTGCCTTAGACAAGGCGGGCTGCGCCAGGCTATCGTTGATCAGGAAGCAAAATATAAGGGTGCAAAAAAGGAACCTCCAACCAGGAAGAAATTGAAGTATGTTGAACATGAATACGAGAGCTTTGAGCATTCGAATGTACGAAGATCAAAAAAATAAACCGAAAGGAAGTTCTTTCGGTTTATTTTTATCGATGGAGCCGTCTCCGCGGCTACTGATTTCTGAGCACCAGTTTCTGGTGGGTGCGGGCTTTGCCTGCACGTACTTCAATCAAGTAGATACCCCGAGGCAAATGACTTACATCCCATTTTAAGGTGGTTTGTCCTCCGGGGATGGTGGCTGCTTTCAAGGTTTGTCCCTGGAGATTGAGCAGGCGGACCAAAGCAGGCTGGTTTTGCCCTTCATTCAGTTGGACCAGGACAGCGCCTGAAGTGGGGTTGGGACGCAAGCTAACATTCAAATCCTGCATGGACGGAAAGCCTTGTCTTTCACCTGAGTTGGACTGGAAGGTTACTGGACGATAGCGGGTGCCAATGGTGATCGCGGGACCGGTGGGATTGGCGATCAGGCGGGCATAAAGCGTTTGCACGATGTGGACCGTTCTGGGCGTAGTAGAGGCATACTTCAAATCAAAATTCATGGTAAAGGCTGCAGGGTCTTCGGAAGTAGCTACTACGGAGGCTTTGATCGTATTACTTTCCACACGATACGGAAGGCTGTTGAGCGGCAGGGCTACGCCAGGGTTGGAAGGATCTTCAATAAAGGCTTCTACTACAAATTCATAGGCGTTCACCTGGTTGTCAGGGATGAAGGCTGAGATCTCGGGGCAGCAGTACTCGGCAGTTTCTTCAATCGGAATGATATCCCCGGGTTGAAGCGGAGGCGTAATGATGATTCTACCCGGTAAAGGATCGGTAGTTGAGCAATTTAGCTCATCATCGTCGCCCTCGTCATCTCCAAGGGCATAGGCTGGAACCGCAGCCAAACTCATGAAGAGGAGGCCGATAAGGGCAAGGAAGGAAAAGAAGCTCTGAGGTTTTTTTTGATACATTTTCTTGGAACTTGGTTGTGAATTCTATGGTTTGTGCAATAATGTCAAGTCTACATCAGGGAGTTGTAGGAAAATTTGTCCATCTGATCTGGCTGGACCAGAAGCCCCATGATGAAATTTATCATCATTCAAGTGCTATCCAAGGGGCATTTAGCTGGTCGACCGGGTTATTTAGGGAAAGGTATCTTTTAAGTAGGGAACGGTTTGTAAGTTGAACATATGGTTATGCTATTTTCATTTCGCTTAAGGGAGCTTTCCTTTTTTCTGAAGCGCTTCTACAAAACCAGCCAGCTTTCTCC